>NZ_JAFLXF010000001.1:0-803054 GCF_019891575.1 Pseudomonas sp. MIS38 | reverse complement strand
CTCCGCTTTCGACCGAGAAGATCGAACCGTCAAAAGAGCCAAACATCACCGCTCTTTCAACTCCTTCCAGGCTTCGATGAACTGAAGCAAGCGCTGCCGAAAACTGCGTAACTCATTGAATCTCAAGGAGTTTTCCGTTTCGACTGCGCCGGAAGTGGGGCGAATTATAGACCTCCTGAATCTGCCGTCAACCGTTAATTTCAGTTTTCTTTCAACAACTTACAGATCGGTTAAAAAACGCACAAATCCATCTATATATAGGCAGGAAACAGCCTTCTTCTATATAGAAGCGATACTCAAAGCACTCCATCAGCCTTGAGTGCCTCTACCGCGCCAGCGCCCAGACCCAGCACCCGCTGCAAAACCTCCAACGTATGCTCGCCCAATAAAGGAGGCGCGCGAAGGTACTCGACCGGCGTCTGCGACAGCCGGATCGGACTCGCCACCTGCGGGACCATCCCCGCCAATGCGTGCGGAAGCTCTATCGCCAACCCACGCGCCTTCACCTGCGGATCCTCAAACACTTGGGACAGATCATTGATCGGCCCACACGGCACACCCGCTTGCTCCAGCTGAGCCACCCATTCGGCGGTAGTCTTGAATACCGTCGCCTGGCGGATCAGAGGAATCAACACCGCGCGGTTAGCCACCCGCAGCTTGTTAGTCGCGAATCGCGGATCGTCCGCCCACTGCGGCTGGCCCGCCACCTCGGCAAACTTGCGGAACTGGCCGTCATTGCCAACGGTAAGAATGAAATCACCGTCGGCCGTCGGGAAGTCCTGATAAGGCACGATGTTCGGGTGTGCATTACCCAGACGCTTCGGCGCATTGCCGGTAGTCAGATAGTTCATCGCCTGATTCGCCAGACATGCGACCTGCACATCCAGCAAAGCCATATCGATGTGTTGCCCGCCACCGTCGTGATCACGATGAGCCAGCGCCGCCAGTATCGCCACGGTCGAATACAGCCCCGTAAGAATGTCCGTCAGCGCCACTCCCACCTTCACCGGCCCGGCGCCTTCATCACCTTCAGGGCGACCGGTCAGGCTCATCAACCCGCCCAGCCCCTGAATCATGAAGTCATAACCCGCACGCTTGGCATACGGCCCGGTTTGACCGAAGCCAGTGATCGAGCAATAGATCAGATCCGGATTGATCGCCTTCAGCGACTCGTAGTCCAGCCCATAGGCAGCCAGCCCACCGACCTTGAAGTTCTCGATCAGAATGTCCGACTTCGCCGCCAGCTCCCGTACCAGGTTCTGCCCTTCAGGCCGAGTGAAGTCGATCGTCACCGATTGCTTGTTGCGGTTGGCCGACAGGTAATAGGCCGCCTCGCTGGTGTTTTCCCCATAAGCATCCTTAAGGAACGGCGGCCCCCAGGCGCGCGTATCATCGCCATTGCCCGGGCGCTCGACCTTGATCACCTCGGCGCCAAGGTCGGCGAGAATCTGCCCGGCCCACGGCCCGGCCAGCACGCGCGATAAATCCAGTACCCGCAGATGCGACAGCGCGCCCATGGTCGCTCTCCTGTTAATAGAACGCCTGCAGACCGGTTTGCGCGCGACCGAGGATCAGCGCGTGAACGTCGTGGGTACCTTCATAGGTATTCACCACTTCCAGGTTGACCAGATGACGGGCCACACCGAACTCGTCAGAGATACCGTTACCACCCAGCATGTCACGGGCCATGCGAGCGATATCCAGCGACTTGCCACAGGAGTTGCGCTTCATGATCGAAGTGATTTCGACCGCGGCAGTGCCCTCATCCTTCATGCGACCCAGGCGCAGACAGCCTTGCAGCGCCAGAGTGATCTCGGTCTGCATGTCGGCCAGCTTCTTCTGAATAAGCTGGGTGGCAGCCAATGGGCGCCCGAACTGCTGACGATCAAGGGTGTACTGGCGAGCGGTGTGCCAGCAGAACTCGGCAGCGCCCAATGCGCCCCAGGAGATGCCATAGCGTGCGGAGTTAAGGCAGGTGAACGGGCCTTTCAGGCCGCGCACGTCCGGGAAGATGTTTTCTTCCGGCACAAACACGTTGTCCATGACGATTTCGCCGGTGATCGAGGCGCGCAGGCCGACCTTGCCGTGAATCGCCGGAGCGCTCAAGCCCTTCCAGCCTTTCTCCAGGACGAAGCCACGGATGTCGCCGGCATCGTCCTTGGCCCAGACCACGAACACATCGGCGATCGGGCTGTTGGTGATCCACATCTTGGCGCCGGTCAGGCTGTAGCCGCCGTCGACTTTGCGCGCACGGGTGATCATCGCGCCCGGGTCGGAGCCGTGGTTTGGCTCGGTCAGACCGAAGCAGCCGATCCATTCGCCGGAAGCCAATTTCGGCAGGTATTTCTGTTTCTGTGCTTCAGTGCCGAATTCGTTGATCGGCACCATCACCAATGAGGACTGCACACTCATCATAGAACGGTAGCCAGAGTCGACACGCTCGACTTCGCGAGCAATCAGCCCGTAGCTGACGTAGTTCAGACCGCTGCCACCGTATTGTTCAGGGATGGTCGCACCGAGCAGACCGACTTCGCCCATTTCGCGGAAGATTGCCGGGTCGGTTTTCTCATGGCGGAAAGCTTCAAGCACGCGTGGCGCCAGGCTCTGCTGAGCGAATTGGGCGGCGGTGTCGCGGATCATGCGCTCCTCTTCGGTGAGCTGTTGATCCAGCAGCAGGGGATCGATCCAGTTGAAGCTAGCTTTACCGCCCATGAGTGAGTCCTCGCAAATCGGTGAATTAACGTGGCATTGATCCTAGGCCCGGTTGGCCAGCGCGGCAAACGAGGATTTCGCATCCTGTTGTGCTAATTTCTCACTCCGAAACGTCGCTGAATGCCTTTTATGCGGCGCATTAGTGAGGTTGACGTACATGCGCAGGAAGATACCCAGCACCACGGCCCTGATCAGCTTCGAAGCCGCCGCCCGCCACGAAAGCTTTACCAAGGCTGCCGAAGAACTTTCCCTCACCCAGGGCGCCATTTGCCGACAGATCGCCAGCCTTGAGGAGTTCCTCAGTGTGGAACTGTTCCGACGCTCGCGACGTGGAGTGAAGCTGACGGAAGCGGGACTTTCCTACAGCCGTCGGGTGGCCACGCAGCTCGACGCCGTCGAGCGCGACACGCTTTCGGTGATGGGCCAGCAGGGCACAAATGTGATCGAACTGGCGGTGGTGCCCACCTTCGGCACGCAATGGCTGCTGCCACGGCTCAAGGACTTCCAGCTCAAACACCCGGAAGTAACGGTCAACCTGACCAACCGCACCCGCCCGTTCCTGTTTGCCGACACTGATTTCGATGCGGCAATCTACTTTGGCGACGCCGATTGGTCGGGTACCGAATCCCACAGGCTGATGGGCGAAAATCCGATGCCGGTATGCAGCCCCGCTCTCCTCGGCAGCAAGAAACATCTGACACCCAACGAGATTGCCGAGCTGCCTCTGTTGCAGCAAACCACCCGTCCCTACGCCTGGCGCCAATGGTTCAATTCACAGCACCTGAACATCCCACGCGACATGACAGGCCCGCGCTACGAGCTATTCTCCATGCTGGCTCAGGCGGCCATGCACGACATGGGCATCGCGCTGATTCCACCGTTTCTGATTCAGCGCGAACTGGCCGAGAAACGCCTGGTGGTCGCCAACCCGAATGCGCTCTCCAGCATCAAGGCGTATTACCTGATGATTCCGGAGCGAAAGGTCGAATCGGCATCACTCAAGGCTTTTCGCGATTGGCTGGTCAATCAGGCAAACAGCTACAGCCTAGAAGGATAAAGGCTTACAGCGATTACTAACCCGGTAGTCAGGAAAATCAAAGCCCTACAGATATAAGTATTTGTCGCAAAATCACAGACTGTATCCGAAAGTCGTACAGACGTCCCACAAGCGCCTGAAGACGTGGCTTTGAGCCTTCATCCACGACTCATTACGGCCTATTCACGCCACCGATGAGAAATTTTTTCAAATTCAGCCAGAATCCTTGCAAGGCACGGCCTGCAAGGGATTCAACTGGTCATCTGCGACATTCGGTCACGGGATGACTTGTAGTTAATTTTCCGTCACCCGTCATAATCCCTTGAAGGGCATAAAGTTCGCCTGCAAAATGCCGCGCCCCGCCCTGATTTGGCGGGATCGTGCTGATCGGCCGCCCCAGTCGCACCATCCGCAGTGCCTGGGTTTACTCAATAAGATCACGCAGGAGATTTGACGTGCACATTGGTGTTCCTCTCGAAACCCAGACCGGTGAAACACGGGTTGCTGCAACCCCGGAAACCATTAAAAAGCTGATCAGCCAAGGCCATAAGGTCACTGTGCAAACCGGCGCCGGCGTTAAAGCCAGTGTTGTCGACAGTGCCTATGAAGCGGCGGGCGCGACCATTGGCAGTGCCAACGCTGCGTTCGGCGCCGAGCTGATTCTCAAAGTGGTCGCCCCCAGCGACGCCGAACTGGCGCTGATCAAGCGCGGCACGGTGCTGGTGGGCATGCTCAACCCCTTCAATAACGACACCATCGCCAAAATGGCCGAGTGCGGGATTACTGCGTTCGCCCTGGAGGCGGCGCCGCGTACCTCTCGGGCGCAGAGTCTCGATGTGCTGTCGTCGCAGGCAAACATTGCCGGCTACAAGGCTGTGTTGCTGGCCGCGCACTACTATCCGCGCTTCATGCCGATGCTGATGACCGCTGCGGGCACCGTGAAAGCGGCGCGCGTGCTGATTCTGGGTGCCGGCGTGGCCGGGTTGCAGGCGATTGCCACGGCGAAACGTCTGGGTGCGGTGATCGAAGCGTCTGACGTGCGTCCGGCGGTAAAGGAACAGATCGAATCCCTCGGCGCCAAGTTCGTCGATGTGCCTTACGAGACTGACGAAGAGCGTGAATGCGCGGTCGGTGTCGGCGGTTACGCTCGCCCGATGCCGGCGAGCTGGATGCAACGTCAGGCCCAGGCTGTGCACGAACGCGCCAGGCAGGCCGACATCGTCATCACCACCGCACTGATCCCGGGCCGCAAGGCGCCGACACTGTTGAGCGCAGACACCGTGGCGCAGATGAAGCCGGGCTCGGTGGTCATCGACCTCGCGGCTGCGCAGGGCGGCAACTGCCCGCTGACCGTCGCCGATCAGGTCGTGGTCGAGAACGGCGTGACCATCGTCGGCCCGACCAACCTGGCCGGTGAAGTCGCTGCAGACGCCTCGGCGCTGTACGCCCGCAACCTGCTGGACTTCCTCAAGCTGGTGTTCACCAAAGAAGGCCAGTTCGACGTCAACCTCGAAGACGACATCGTCGCCGCGTGCCTGATGTGCCGCGACGGCCAAGTCATCCGCAAAAACGCCTAAGCAGGGATTCAGACGATGGAAGAGCTTATCTCCCCCGGTATCTACAACCTGATCATCTTCGTGCTGGCGATTTATGTCGGTTACCACGTGGTCTGGAACGTTACACCTGCGCTGCACACGCCGTTGATGGCGGTGACCAATGCCATTTCGGCAATCGTGATCGTCGGCGCCATGCTCGCTGCTGCGCTGACCGTCACGCCGCTGGGCAAGACCATGGGCACCCTCGCCGTGGCACTGGCTGCGGTCAACGTGTTTGGTGGCTTCCTGGTCACCCGCCGCATGCTTGAGATGTTCAAGAAGAAAGCCCCGAAAGCAAAAGAAGAGGCGCCGAAGTAATGAGCATGAATCTCGTCACGACGCTCTACCTGATCGCGTCGATCTGCTTTATCCAGGCCCTTAAAGGCCTGTCGCACCCGACCACGTCGCGGCGCGGCAACCTGTTCGGCATGCTCGGCATGGCGCTGGCCATCCTCACCACCATCGGCCTCATCTATAAGCTCGGTGCGGAACTGGCGACTGCCGGTATCGGTTACGTGATCGTCGGCCTGCTGATCGGCGGCACCGCCGGTTCGATCATGGCCAAGCGCGTCGAAATGACCAAGATGCCAGAGCTGGTCGCGTTCATGCACAGCATGATCGGTCTGGCGGCGGTGTTCATCGCCATTGCTGCGGTGGTTGAGCCGCAATCGCTGGGCATCGTCAAGCAACTGGGCGACTCGATCCCGGCGGGTAACCGTCTGGAGCTGTTCCTCGGCGCGGCGATTGGTGCAATCACCTTCTCCGGTTCGGTGATCGCCTTCGGCAAGCTGTCGGGCAAGTACAAGTTCCGCCTGTTCCAGGGCGCGCCAGTACAGTTTGCCGGTCAGCACAAGCTGAACGCGGTACTCGGTCTGGCGACACTGGTGCTGGGCGTGACCTTCATGCTCACCGGCAACCTCCCCGCGTTCGCGCTGATGCTGGCTCTGGCGTTCGTGATGGGCGTGCTGATCATCATCCCGATTGGCGGCGCCGACATGCCGGTGGTGGTGTCGATGCTCAACAGCTATTCGGGTTGGGCGGCAGCAGGTATCGGCTTCTCGCTGAACAACTCGATGCTGATCATTGCCGGCTCGCTGGTGGGTTCGAGCGGCGCGATCCTCTCGTACATCATGTGCAAGGCGATGAACCGTTCTTTCTTTAATGTACTGCTCGGCGGTTTCGGCAACACGGCCGACGCAGGACCTGCCGGTGCGAAAGAAGCCCGTCCGGTGAAGTCCGGTTCGGCCGACGACGCAACGTTCCTGCTGACCAACGCCGACACCGTGATCATCGTCCCGGGTTACGGCCTGGCGGTGGCCCGTGCGCAGCATGCATTGAAAGAGCTGACCGAGAAACTGACCCATCGCGGCGTGACCGTGAAGTACGCGATCCACCCGGTGGCCGGTCGCATGCCAGGGCACATGAACGTCCTGCTCGCCGAGGCCGAAGTGCCTTACGACCAGGTGTTCGAGATGGAAGACATCAACTCCGAGTTCGGCCAGGCCGACGTGGTGCTGGTACTCGGCGCCAACGACGTGGTCAACCCGGCCGCCAAGAACGATCCGAAATCGCCGATTGCCGGTATGCCGATTCTCGAAGCGTTCAAGGCCAAGACCATCATCGTCAACAAGCGCTCGATGGCCAGCGGTTATGCCGGTCTGGACAACGAACTGTTCTACCTGGACAAGACCATGATGGTGTTCGGCGACGCGAAAAAAGTCATCGAAGACATGGTCAAAGCGGTCGAGTAATCCTCCGCAGCTGCACCGGACGCCCCGACTTGTCGGGGCGTTTTTGTTTGCGCACAGCGTCGGACAATTTGCCGCGTTGTTGCAGATCCGGTAACGGTGTTTTACTTGAAACCCGCTAAATAGACGCCTCGTTTGCGACCTTGGTAGCGGGACAGGCGCCCGCGAAATTCACTAGACTGCGCATCCTGCTACTCGCTTCCCGAGAAAATAATCCATGTACCGTGACCGTATTCGCCTGCCTTCGTTGTTGGATAAAGTGATGAGCGCCGCCGACGCCGCCGCGCTGATTGAAGACGGCATGACCGTCGGCATGAGCGGCTTCACCCGCGCGGGCGAAGCCAAAGCTGTCCCTCACGCACTGGCCGAGCGAGCCAAGGTCACGCCGCTGAAGATCAGCCTGATGACCGGCGCGAGCCTGGGCAACGACCTCGACAAGCAACTGACCGAGGCCGGCGTGTTGTCGCGGCGCATGCCGTTCCAGGTCGACAGCACCTTGCGCAAGGCGATCAACGCCGGCGAAGTGATGTTCATCGACCAGCACCTGTCGGAAACCGTCGAGCAACTGCGCAACCAGCAACTGAAGCTGCCGGACATCGCAGTGATCGAAGCCGTGGCCATCACCGAGCAAGGCCACATCGTGCCGACCACCTCGGTGGGCAACTCGGCGAGCTTCGCGATTTTCGCCAAGCAGGTGATTGTCGAGATCAACCTTGCGCACAACGCCAACCTCGAAGGCCTGCATGACATCTATATCCCCACCTATCGCCCGACGCGCACGCCGATCCCGCTGGTGAAAGTCGACGATCGCATCGGCAGCACCGCGATCCCGATCCCGCCGGAGAAGATTGTCGCCATCGTCATCACTCAGCAGGCGGATTCGCCGTCCACGGTGTCGACCCCGGATGTCGACACCAATGCCATCGCCGAGCACCTGATCACCTTCTTCAAGCAGGAAGTCAATGCCGGGCGCATGACCAACAAGCTCGGCCCGTTGCAGGCCGGGATCGGCAACATCGCCAACGCGGTGATGTGCGGCCTGATCGATTCGCCGTTCGAAGACCTGACCATGTACTCCGAAGTGCTGCAGGACTCGACCTTCGACCTGATCGACGCCGGCAAGCTGAGCTTTGCGTCGGGCAGCTCGATCACTTTGTCGGAGCGGCGCAACAGCGACGTGTTCGGCAACCTGGAGAAGTACAAGGACAAACTGGTGCTGCGCCCGCAGGAGATCTCCAACCACCCGGAAGTGGTGCGTCGTCTGGGTATCATTGGCATCAACACCGCGCTGGAGTTCGATATCTACGGCAACGTCAACTCCACCCACGTCTGCGGCACGCGGATGATGAACGGTATCGGCGGTTCGGGGGACTTTGCGCGCAACGCGCACCTGGCGGTGTTCGTGACCAAATCGATCGCGAAGGGCGGGGCGATTTCCAGCGTGGTGCCGATGGTCAGCCACGTTGACCACACCGAGCATGACGTCGACATTCTGGTGACCGAAGTCGGTCTGGCTGACCTACGCGGCCTGGCCCCACGCGAACGCGCTCGGGTGATCATCGACAACTGTGTGCACCCGGACTATCGCCAGGCGCTGAACGACTACTTCACCGCAGCGTGCGCCATCGGTGGCCACACCCCGCACATTCTGCGTGATGCCTTGAGCTGGCACATAAACCTGGAAGAAACCGGGCACATGCTGGCGGTGTAATTCACACAGTCAAACCGCTGATGCAAACACAATTTGTGTCAGCGGATTTTTTAACCCGCCACATCTGGCAAAAACTGTACTGCTGTACCGGTTGTTTCCTACAGATTTTGCCTACCTCCTTCCTCGAATTGAGCAAAAACGCACCACATTAGTGCTGACAGGTACAGTTTGCTCAATTTCGACCCGTACACCCCCTATAAACAGTTAACTGGTCACTCACAATACAGTTGAACTGTATCTAGAGAGACTAGGCAAACGAGAGGATCATGGGCACCAGTTAAACCACTACCTGATCCCGCCACAAGCGGAAGGATGTCAACCATGGAACGTACACTCAGTTCCGAACTGTTCTTCGAAGACAAAGCTGCAAAAAACCAGGCTTCCCTGCCTCTGCGCGTTATCGCTAACCTGATGTTGTGGCAGCGCCGCATCTCCAGCCGCCACCAACTGGCTCGTCTGGATTCGCGTCTGCTGGCTGACGCCGGTATAAGCGAAGCACAACGCTACGAAGAGCTGAGCAAGCCGTTCTGGCGCTAAGTAGCGTCGCTGGCTCTGGTCGTCAGACCCACCGCCAGCAACCCGAATTGAACACACAAGACCCGTCGCGGGAAACCGCGACGGGTTTTGTCGTTTCAGGGTTCGAAAATGCCCGTACAGCAGAATATTCAAAGTACAGGTACAGTTCTCAATAAACAAAATCTGAACCAGTACAATTTTTCATGAGTGTATCTGCTCGCCAAACTGCATCGGGCGCAGCATGTCCTTAACCCTCCTCGGTTTAAGGAAAACGCCATGAAAGGCTTACAGGATGTTTCGACAGCTTCGACTCTACCCCGCGCTCACTCGCACCTGCTGCGGCGCCTGTTTCGACCCCTGTGGCAAGGACTGGAGCGCGCCAGGACGCGGCGCCTGCTGGCTCAACTGGACCAGCGCGACCTAGCGGATCTGGGCCTCAGCCATGCCGATCGGCTCAGAGAACTGGAGAAACCCTTCTGGCGCTAGCATTCTGCCCACTGTCCGAACCTCGCGCGCAGGCCTAATATCCACGCCAGAACGTGGCGAATCTTCTGTAACCCGCGTCTGACTCATCAGACACAAGCCACCTCTCAATACGGTTTACTATCAGGAGATCCACCATGTCCCGTCTTCGCCTGCTCAGCGCTGCCGCCTTGCTGGCCGTGGCTGCCAACGCCAGTGCCTCCAGCTTCATTGTGACCACCGATGCCGTGGTTGGCGCGCTGAAATCCTCCTCGGACGCCACCTCCGATGTCAGCTCTTCGCTGCGTGACAACAAAGTCGTGATCGCCGCCCGTGACGACGCTGCCAGCTTCGTCGCCAGTGAAGGCCAGATCCGTGGCGTGAAACTGGAAAGTGCTCTGGACCTGATCCGTCATCAGGCACCGCAACTGAACGCGACCGACTTCCAACTGGCGCAAGCCATCCTCGCGATCTGATCCGCCATTGCCGGACGGGGCACGCCAGTCGTGTCCCGATGTTTCGCCGCTGGCTCTGGCCCGGGCATTTGCGCTAGCCTTGAAGCTCGTTAACCGTTACCGAGTCTCATGCGTTTATTCAGACTGTTTTTCCCTTGCGTATTGGTCAGTGCCTTCTGGGCGACCTCGGTCGATGCCTTTGATGTCTCCACACAAAACACCGTGGTCAGCGTTTGGGCGACCGGAATGGTGTCTTCCGCACCATTCGACCGTAAACTGATCATCGCCGCTCACGATGACGCGGCGGCGTTTGTCGCCAGTGACGGTCAATTGCGCGGCGCGCAGCTCGAATCCGCCCTGCATTACTTGCGCAAATCCCGACCAAAACTTCATGTCAGCGACCTTGAACTGGCACAGGCAATTCTCGTCCAATAGTAATCATGATCCCTCGTTAACATTGCCCTCCGGAGTCGTTCCATGCGTAGCCCGCTGATTGCTGCCGCCCTTGGCCTGTTTTTGTTGGCCGACGTGGCCCAGGCACACACCCTGGTAGCCACCAGTAACATCATCGTTCGTGCCTCCCAGCGCACCATCGATTTCACCTCCGATACCACGACGTCGATTCGCGATTCGAAAATCATCCGCGAAGCCCACGACGATGCGGCCAGCTTCGTTGCCACCAACGGCGATATCCGCGGTGCGCACCTGGAAGCCGCCCTCAACACCTTGCGCACGCGCGTGCCGGAAGCTCGCGACGCCAGTGATCAGGTGCTCGCCGAAGCCATCCTCGCCCTGTGAAGTCACTCGGCGCCTGGCTGCTGGCCGGGGCACTGTTGCTGCTTGGCAACAGCGCCCACGCCAGCCTGCAATTGCGGCTCAAGACCGACGGCCTGAGCCCCGCTCAGCAGCAGGCCAGCCAGGCGCTGCTCGATGAAGCCATGCACAAGTTGCCGCCCAGCTTCGTCGAACAACTGGACCGGCGCATCGATGTCGGCTGGACCGACGACATGCCCGGTAACGCCTACGGCCAGGCGACCCTGGTTGCCGAGCTAGACCTGAACCGCAAACTGCTCGCCGGTCTCACCGACGGCAGCGCGGCCACAGAGAAAACCAATCGCCCCCATGGCACTGTGCGCCAGGAACTGCTGGCAACGGTGCTGCATGAACTCACCCACATTTATGACCGCGCGCGCCTGTGGCCCGCCGCCGAGCGCACGCTGATTCAGCGCTGCACTCGCCGCAGTAACAGCGCCGGCCTGGTCGGCATTCCCGATGAGTGCCGTGGCCAGACTGAACGACGCTTTACCCTCAGCGATGACCCGCGCCTGCTCGACCTCGCCGGTTGGCAACAGTACGTAGGGCGCCGCGGCGAGCGTGAACAGCACAACCGTCAGGTCGCTCGCAGTCCGGACCTGTACGAAATCTCCAGTCCGAAAGAGTTTGTCGCGGTCAACATGGAGTATTTCCTCCTCGACCCGAGCTACGCGTGTCGCCGTCCGACGCTCTATCGCTATTACAAGGCGCGCTTCGGCTGGGCACCACCGGCCAAGGACACTTGCAGCAACACTTTCGCCTTTCTCAACGCCGGCAACGATTTCGCCAAGCAACCCCTGGGGCAGGTCGACCCTGAGCGGGTGTATGCCGTCGATTATCTGCTGGCCGAAGCCAACCAGAACTGGGTCAGCCGCTGGGGCCACAGCATGCTGCGCCTGGTGATCTGCGCGCCGGGTCGACCACGGGGCCCGGATTGCCGGCTCGACCTCGACCAGCACCTGGTGCTGTCCTACCGCGCCTTTGTCGGCGACGTGCAGCTGTCGAGCTGGGACGGACTGGTCGGCAAATATCCATCACGCCTGTTCGTCCTGCCGCTTGCGCAGGTCATCGACGAATACACCAAGACTGAATTGCGCAGCCTCGCCTCGGTGCCATTGAATCTGTCACGCGACGAGATCGAAGGCGTGGTCGAACACGCTGCCGAAATGCACTGGAGTTATGACGGCAACTACTTCTTCCTGTCGAACAACTGCGCGGTGGAAGGCCTCAAGCTGCTGCGCAGCGGCAGCAACAACAAGCAACTCGTCGGCCTCGACAGCATCATGCCCAACGGCTTGCTCGAAGTGCTCAAAGGCCGGGGGCTGGCCGACTCCAGCGTGCTCGACAATCCCAAGGAAGCCCTGCGCCTGGGCTATCGCTTCGATTCGTTCCGCGATCGCTATCAGGCGATGTTCGATGTGTTGAAAAAGCAGCTGCCGATCAAGCAAACCAGCGTCGAAGATTGGCTATCGCTGTCTGCCGAAGAACGTCGCCAGTGGTTCGAACGTGCAGACCTGCGCACCAGCGCTGCATTGCTCCTGCTGGAACAGGCGAGTTATCGCCGCCAGTTGCTGCTGGCCCAGGACGAGGTCAAGCAGCGCTACCTCGGCGCCCGGGAGCTGGAAAACGGCGGCATGGACAAGGCCAACGCCACCCTGCAGGAAATTCTCGCCAACAGCGGCTTCCTCAGTCGTCCGGCAGAACTGCTCGACAGCCGTGGCTACGGGCTGCCGCAACCAAGCGAGTTCAAGCGCCTGCAGGACGAAAGCGCCCAACGCCAGAAACAACTGCTGGCGCTGAGCGGCGATCTGGACAAGGAAGTGCGCAAGTTGCTGGAACCCAAGCGAGCGGCCGAAATTGCCGCCAGCGAAGCCAACGTGAAGCAGATCGGCGAGCATCTGCGCAAACTGCACAAGGCGTCCGGCGGACTGGAGCTACCCTGAGACAGAAGACTGGAACTGAATCTTTTGGCGAGGGAGCTTGCTCCCGCTCGGCTGCGCAGCAGTCGTAAATCGGTCGAATGCCGAATTTTCAGGGCCGCTCCGCGCCCCAGCGGGAGCAAGCTCCCTCGCCACAGATGCTCGTGCCAAATCAGTACAAAACACCATCCAGAATTTCGTAAACGATCCCGGTACCCACTGCGATCAGCACGATATCGCCCCCGGCGCGGCGCCACTCATAACCCGGATAAACCGGCAGACGACTCAGCGCCCGACCGTCCAGCCGCTCGCCGTAGTAACCATGCGGTAACGGCCGACCACGCTCCAGATGAATGCCCGGTGGCGGCGGTGCACCGCGCACGAAATAGCCGTGATTGTCGCGAATGGTCTGGCGTACCGGGCCGAAGTCGTGTGGCGGGCCGCCTCGGTGGTCGTTCTGCGGGCCACGGTGATCGTCACCACGGTTATCGTAGTGGCCCTGCTGCGGGCCGCCGTGGTCATGATCATCGCGTGGATCGGCGCTGGCCAGCAGCGGCGTCGCGCTGAGCATCAGCACGCCCAGTCCGGCAATCAGACGTTTCGGCATTTTCATCAAGTCTTCCTCACTGCACCAACAGCAAAAAGGGATTCAGAACGTGGTTCTGAATCCCTCGGTCTTGCTCAATTAGGCCGTGCTGTGAGGCGCTAATTCCTCTGTATCAGGAACTTTACCTTCAGCTGACGCGGGCCTGACGCACGCCCTCGGACAGCGCCTTGCACAGACCCAGCACGCCATCGACAGCCTGGGCCGGCGTGGTCGCATTGGCGATGTGATCGATCAGTGCCGAACCCACCACCACCCCGTCCGCCAAACGAGCGATGGACGCCGCCTGCTCCGGAGTACGGATGCCGAAACCGATGCTGATCGGCAGGTCAGTGTGGCGACGCAAACGGGTGACCGCCTCTTCGACGTGTTCCAGAGTCGCCGCACCGGCACCGGTCACACCGGCCACCGACACGTAGTAAACGAAGCCCGAGCTGCCATTGAGCACTTTCGGCAGACGCGCATCATCAGTGGTCGGGGTGGTCAGGCGGATGAAGTCCAGACCCGCAGCCTGTGCCGGGTCGCACAGTTCATTGTTGTGCTCTGGCGGCATGTCGACCACGATCAGACCGTCGACGCCCGCTTCCTTGGCATCAGCGATGAAACGTTCAACGCCGTACATGTGGATCGGGTTGAAATAGCCCATCAGCACCAGCGGCGTGTCGCTGTTGCCTTCGCGAAACTCGCGAACCATTTGCAGGGTTTTCGCCAGATTCTGCTTGGCGCCCAAGGCACGGATGTTCGCCAGTTGAATCGCCGGGCCGTCGGCCATCGGGTCGGTGAACGGCATGCCCAGCTCGATCACGTCGGCGCCAACGCCGGGCAAACCTTTGAGGATCGCCAGCGAAGTGTCGTAGTCCGGATCACCGGCGGTGACGAAAGTCACCAGCGCGGCGCGATTCTGTTGCTTGAGGTCGGCAAAACGGGTTTGCAGGCGGCTCATCAGTGTTTCTCCTGCTTCGACTGTTCCATATGGTGCATGACGGTCTGCATGTCTTTGTCGCCACGGCCGGAGAGGTTGACCACCATCAGGTGATCCTTCGGCAGTTTCGGTGCGCGTTTGAACACTTCAGCCAGCGCATGCGCGCTTTCCAGTGCCGGGATGATGCCTTCGAGGCGGCAGCACTGGTGGAACGCGGCGAGGGCTTCGTCGTCAGTGACCGAGGTGTACTGAACTCGGCCGATGTCATGCAACCAGGCGTGCTCAGGGCCAATGCCCGGATAGTCGAGGCCGGCGGAAATCGAGTGGGCGTCAATGATCTGGCCATCGTCGTCCTGCAGCAGGAAGGTACGGTTGCCGTGCAGCACACCGGGTACGCCACCGTTGAGGCTGGCCGCGTGCTTGCCGGTTTCGATGCCGTAACCGGCCGCTTCAACCCCGATGATTTCGACGCTCTGATCATCGAGGAACGGGTGGAACAGGCCCATGGCGTTGGAACCGCCGCCGATGCACGCCACCAGGCTGTCCGGCAGACGACCTTCCTGAGCTTGCAACTGCTCGCGGGTCTCCTTGCCGATCACCGCCTGGAAGTCGCGCACCATGGCTGGATACGGGTGCGGGCCGGCCACGGTGCCGATCAGGTAGAAGGTGCTGTCGACATTGGTTACCCAGTCACGCAGCGCTTCGTTCATCGCGTCTTTCAGGGTGCCGGTGCCGGCCACCACCGGAATCACTTCGGCGCCCAGCAGCTTCATGCGGAACACGTTGGCCTGCTGACGCTCGATGTCCGTGGTGCCCATGTAGATTACGCAGTCCAGACCGAAACGTGCGGCCACGGTAGCGGTCGCCACGCCGTGCATGCCGGCACCGGTCTCGGCGATGATGCGTTTCTTGCCCATGCGCCGCGCCAGCAGGATCTGGCCGATGCAGTTGTTGATCTTGTGCGCGCCGGTGTGGTTCAGCTCTTCGCGTTTGAGGTAGATCTTCGCGCCGCCGCAGAACTCGGTCAGACGCTCGGCGAAGTACAGCGGGCTCGGACGACCGACGTAGTCACGCTGGAAGTAGGCCAATTCTTCTTTGAATGCCGGATCTTCCTTGGCCGTTTCGTATTCACGGGCCAGATCGAGGATCAACGGCATCAGGGTTTCCGCCACGTAGCGGCCACCAAACGCGCCGAACAGGCCGTTATCGTCAGGCCCGCTACGCAGGTTGGAGGTGTTCGAAGTCTGGGTCATGATGTGCTCCAGGTGAATTCGGGTAAGAAGACAATGGCGTCCACTCTACCCCTGACCTTCCAGGCTGAAAACCGATAAGATCGCCACAACCTGTCAGGAAAACTCACAGATACCATGAGCCACGACCTTCCCCCGCTGAACGCCTTGCGCGCGTTCGAAGCCACCGCCCGGCTGAACAGCGTCAGCCAGGCGGCCGAACAGCTGCACGTCACTCATGGTGCAGTCAGCCGTCAGCTCAAAGTGCTCGAAGAGCATCTGGGCGTGAGCCTGTTCGTCAAGGATGGTCGCGGCTTGAAACTCACAGATTCCGGTGTTCGTTTGCGAGATGCCAGCGGTGAGGCCTTCGATCGCTTGCGCAGTGTGTGTGCCGAGCTGACGCAAAGCACCGCTGACGCGCCATTCGTGCTCGGCTGCTCCGGCAGTCTGTTGGCGCGCTGGTTCATCCCACGCCTCGGGCGGCTCAACGCAGACTTGCCGGATTTGCGACTGCATCTGTCCGCCGGTGAAGGTGATCTCGACCCCAGGCGCCCCGGACTCGATGCCTTGCTGTTGTTCGCCGAGCCGCCATGGCCGGCAGACATGCAGGTCTACGAACTGGCCGCAGAACGCATCGGCCCGGTGATGAGCCCGCTGTTCAGTGGCTACCAACGCCTGCAAGCGGCGCCGGCGTCAGCCTTGCTCAGCGAGCCGCTGCTGCACACCACATCGCGCCCGCAAGCCTGGCCGAGTTGGGCACAGCAAAATCAACTCGACGCCAAGGCGTTGAAGTTGGGGCAAGGTTTTGAGCATTTGTATTATCTGCTGGAAGCCGCAGTGGCCGGACTTGGCGTTGCAATCGCGCCGGAGCCGCTGGTGGCCGAGGACTTGAAGGCCGGTCGCCTGGTTGCACCGTGGGGTTTTTGCGAAACCCCGGCGCAACTGGCGTTGTGGTTACCCAAGCGCGCCGCAGACGGGCGCGCTCGGCAACTGGCGCAATGGCTCAAGAATGAGCTGCGCCAGACGGATCACTCGCCGCGCTTGAACAGCAAATAAGCGGCGAGCAGACCGATTGCACCCACCGCCACACCGGCGGTGGTCCAAGGGTGTTCCTGAGCGTAATCGCGGGTGGCGATGCCGGTCTCGCGGGTTTTCACTTTAACTTCTTCATAGGCATCGCTGAGCAGGCTGCGCGAATGTTTCAGCGCGCTTTCAGCGTTGCTCTTGAGCGCCTTGAGGGTCTTGCGCGACTCGTCGGACGCGTCGTCCTTCAGGCTTTCCAACGATTTGAGCAGACTCTCGATCTCGGCTTCCATGCTTTGCAACGAGGCTTTACGTAAAGAGGTGTTGGCCATGGTGGCTCTCCTGCATTGGTGATGAGTGGCGTGTGTTGGTTGGGACTTCAGCGGTTTGAGAAAGTGCAGAAAATCTGAACTTCGCTTGCATTGAGCCGCCGAAATCAACAGTGCAGATTGACTGCTAGTCTCAATTCCACACGTCAATTCCAAACGCTAAGGAGATCGCCATGAGTGACCATCATACGTACAAGAAAGTCGAGCTGGTCGGCTCGTCCACCAGCAGCATCGAAGACGCCATCAACAACGCGTTGGCCGAAGCCAACAAGAGCATCAAACATCTGGAATGGTTTGAAGTGGTCGAGACCCGAGGCCACATCAAGGACGGCAAGGCTGCGCATTTCCAGGTCACACTCAAAGTCGGCTTCCGGATTGCCAGCAGCTGAGTTTGGGCTACGCTTCTGAACTTGCGCGCTGGCCGAGTGCCATAGGAATGGCAAAGCGCTACAAGGTGAGTGCATCGGCATAGCCGGTGCCCGCCTCTTTTAATCCGACCAGGGAGTGCGACCGATGAAGAAGTTCATATTGGCAGTAGGTTTGTTGAGCCTTGCGGGTGGCGCGTTGGCTGCTGGCAAGCCTTGTGAAGAGTTGAAAAGCGAGATCGCGGCGAAGCTGGATGCCAAGGGCGTTGCAGGGTATTCGCTGGAGGTTGTCGACAAGGGAGCCAATGGCGGAAAAGTTGTGGGCACCTGTGAAGGCGGCACCAAGGAAATCGTCTACAAACGCGGGTGATCGCGATTGAAATGCAAAAGCCGACGCGAAGGCGTCGGCTTTTTTGTGGGCCACTGGTTCCCAATGTGGGAGCGGGCTTGCTCGCGAAAGCGTTATGTCAGCCGACATCCAGGGTGTCTGACACTCCGTCTTCGCGAGCAAGCCCGCTCCCACAGAAGCCGTATTCCAGAGTCAGCCCTTCATGACTTGGGCCAGCAACTCATAGGAATGCAGGCGATCGGCATGCTCATACAGATCGCAGGTGAAAATCAGCTCATCGGCCTGGGTCTGCTCGACCAGCACCTCCAGCTTCGCGCGGATCTTCTGCGGGCTGCCGACCATCGCCAGGCCGAGGAAATCTCCCACCGCCTCGCGCTCATGGGGCAGCCACAGGCCGTCCATGGTTTTCACCGGCGGACGCTGCACCAGACTCTGTCCACGCATCAGCGCGAGAATTCGCTGGTACACCGAGGTCGCCAGGTAGTCGGCCTGCTCATCGGTATCGGCCGCCACCAGCGGCACACCGAGCATCACGTACGGCTTGTCGAGCACTGCCGACGGCTTGAAGTGGTTGCGGTAGACGCGAATCGCCTCATGCATGAAGCGCGGGGCGAAGTGCGAGGCGAAGGCGTAGGGCAACCCGCGCTCACCGGCCAGCTGCGCGCTGAACAGGCTGGAACCGAGTAACCAGATCGGCACGTTGGTGCCGGTGCCGGGCATGGCGATCACCCGTTGGTCCGGGGTGCGCGGGCCGAGGAAACGCGCCAGCTCGGCAACGTCTTCCGGGAAATCATCGGCACTGCCGGAGCGTTCGCGGCGCAGAGCGCGGGCGGTCATCTGGTCGGAGCCGGGCGCGCGGCCCAGACCCAGATCGATGCGTCCCGGATACAGGCTTTCGAGAGTGCCGAACTGCTCGGCGATCACCAGCGGCGCGTGGTTCGGCAGCATCACCCCGCCGGAGCCGACACGAATCGTCGAGGTACCGCCGGCCAGGTATCCCAGCAACACCGAGGTGGCAGAACTGGCGATACCGTCCATGTTGTGGTGCTCGGCCACCCAGAAGCGGGTGTAGCCGAATTTCTCGACGTGCTGCGCCAGGTCCAGCGAGTTGCGCAGCGATTGCGCCGGGCTACCGTTCTCGCGCACCGGCACCAGATCGAGGGTGGAAAACTTTACGTCGGACAGTTGCTTCATAAACCTGCGTCTCCGAATGAGGAGGCAGGTTTTTTTTGCGAACGAAAACCTGCCCAATCCATAAGCGTGTTTTATGCAATGAGGGCATATACCCGAGTTTCAATAGCCGCGATGAAATTTCCTACTAAAAAAGTCAACGATTCAGCCGGGCTGAACTTTGTCCCGACGTCTATCCTCAGAAGCCTTGCAAGTAAAAACCACGACGGCGCGGCGTTCCGCGCCAGATCTTGAGGAGGCAGACATGGCTATCGTGAAGAAAGCATCCGCACATTGGGCAGGCGATCTGAAAACCGGCATCGGCTCGATCTCTACCGAGACTGGCGTCCTCAGAGAAGCGCCGTACGGCTTCAAGGCCCGCTTCGAAGGCGGCAAGGGCACCAACCCGGAAGAACTGATCGGCGCCGCGCATGCCGGCTGTTTTTCCATGGCGTTCTCGATGATTCTCGGTGATGCGGGCCTGAAGGCCGAGAGCATCGACACCCAGGCTGAAGTCACCTTGGATCAGGTCGAGGGTGGCTTTGCCATCACCGCGATCAAGTTGATCCTCAAGGCGAAAATCCCGGGTGCTACTCAGGCGCAGTTTGAAGAGCTGAGCAACAAGGCCAAGGAAGGATGCCCGGTGTCCAAGGTACTGAATGCGAAGATTACCCTTGAGGCTTCGCTGGTCAGCTGATCAGGCATTAACTGCACTGGCGCCATCGCGAGCAGGCTCACTCCTACATTCGATCTCCAGCGGACACATCAAGTGTGAACAATCGGGATCCCCTGTAGGAGTGAGCCTGCTCGCGATGGCAATCCAACAATCACCACAATTCCTGAAGATGTGAGCGAAGTCAGAACCTGCCCCGCAAAAATATGGTCGAATAAGTGACAGCAGCTTCAGCACACGCCCGTGCGCGCTGCATCAGGGAGCTTCATCTATGAAACGTATTGGCTTGGCGATTCTTTGCAGTGCACTGGCCACAACGGTTCTCGCCGCACCGAAAGACTGCGAAGAATTGAAGAAAGAGATCGAAGTAAAGATCCAGGCGAATGCAGTGCCGTCCTACACACTGGAAATTGTCAGCAAGGAAGAGGCCGACAAGCACGACGTGGCGATGGTTGTCGGCACCTGCGAAAACGGCACAAAAGCGATCGTCTACCAGAAGAACGACATCTGACAGTCCGCTCAAGGCACGCAGTTGATCTGGCGCTCTTCGGCAACTATCTGCCCTTGGCGATTGATCAACCGAGCACTCGGCGTGAACGCCAGCGACCGGGCTTCAAGTCGGTAACGTTGCCCGGCTTCGAAATGATCGTAGCGCACGGTCATGTAACACAGGCGTTCCTGCGGGTCGGTGTCCAAGCCCTGGCTGCCACCGAAGATCTCGAAATCGAAGCGCACCGTCAGCTCATGACTGCCCGGCGCGACCTGGAAAAAGCGCCCGTCCCGCAGGCGCACGTTGTCCAGCCGTTCAGCCATCAGCACCTTACCGCCGGGTGTCGGCATCGAAAAGTCGACCCAGGCCTTGCCCGGATCGGCTGCCGGCATCGGGCTCTGGCAGCCAGCAAGCAGACTTGCAGCGAGCAACAACGTCAACCTGTGCATGATCAATGTCCCGTGATTTGGACATCCAGCATAATCCCGATCAGGTTTTCTGGCAGCCTGCGGGTGTGCCCTGCCCTACGACTTTGCGCTGTTCATCATAAAGCCTGGCCCATGGCCGAAAACCGATGCTGCCGGCTTGCAACTGATAGCGCTGACCGGCGTTGAAGTCCTTGAATGTCACCTTCAACTGACAATCGCGCCACAGCGGTTCGGCGTCGGGGCCGATGTTGGTGGCTTCGACCGGAAACTGATAACGCACCTTCAACTCATGGCTGCCGGGCTGCACTTCGAAATAACGTTTGTCGACAGTTGCCTTGTCATCGACTTTCAGCGCTTGCAACGCCGTGTCCTGTTGCCGGGCATCGAGATCAATCCAGGCTTGTGAGGGGTCAGGATCGGGCATTCCGAATCCGGCACAACCGGCCAGCGTCAGCAGGCCTCCTGTCAGCAACAACATGCGCATAGCGAAGCTCCAAATGGCGGGATAGTCTTGCGGGCAGACTATCCAAAGGATTTTTATTTTGAGCAGGCCGCTTCCAAGCCATGGGTTACTTGATCGCGTTTTTCGGATTTTGTTTCCGGGGGTGATGTTTTTGTTGCTCAACGGTTGTTCCAGCGTCAGCTATTACAGCCAGTTGGCCAGCGGTCAGTTGCAGTTGTTGCGAGCGCGTGAGCCGGTGGCCAAGGTGATTGCCGACCCAAGCCGCGATGCAACCCTGCGCACGCACCTGACCCAGTCGCAAAAGGCCCGGGACTTCGCCAGCGAACAGCTGCACCTGCCGGACAACCAGAGCTATCGGCTGTACGCCGACATCGGCCGGCCGTATGTGGTGTGGAACGTGTTCGCCACCCCGGAGTTTTCCCTGACCCCGCAGAACCATTGCTTCCCGATCGCCGGTTGCGTGGCCTATCGCGGCTACTACAGCCAGAGCGCTGCCCGGGGCGAAGCGGCGATTCAGCGCCTGCAAGGCATGGACGTGTCGATTGGCGGCGTCGAGGCCTATTCGACCCTCGGCTGGTTCAATGACCCGATCCTCAATTCGATGATGGGCTGGGGTGACGAACGCCTGGCCACGCTGATCTTTCATGAACTGGCGCATCAGCGTTTCTATGTGAAAGACGACACCGAGTTCAATGAGTCGTTTGCCACGTTTGTCGAGCAGGAAGGCACCCGCCAGTGGCGGGCGTTTCGTGGCCTGCCGCCGGACACCGATGCCAGGCTCAAGCAGCGCGATCAGTTCATCGAACTGGTGCTGGAAACGCGCTCGCGCCTGGAAAAGCTCTACGCTCAGCCGCTGCCAGCCGAGCAGATGCGCGAACGCAAAGCGGCGACGTTCGAGCAGTTTCGCCGCGAATATCGATTGATGCGCGACCGCCGGTGGGCCGGGGACAAGCGTTACGACGCGTGGGTGAATATGCCGTTGAACAATGCGCGATTGTTGCCGTTCGGGCTGTATGACCAGTGGGTGCCGGCGTTTGCAGCGTTGTTCAGGCAGGTTGGGGGGGATTGGGTGCGGTTTTATGTTGAGGTTGAGAAGCTGGGAGATTTGCCGGTTATCGAGCGTAAGGCAGCACTCAAAGCATTGGCAGAAGCCTGATTTTTCGCGGTCTGTACTGGCCTCTTCGCGAGCAAGCCCGCTCCCACAGGTGACATGCATGCCTCCTGTGGGAGCGGGCTTGCTCGCGAAGACTGACTGATCAGCGCCGCAAAAACGCCTGATGCAACTCAGCCAAAGTCTCAAAGTGATAAGCCGGCGCTTCGGCACTCAACTCTTCAAAACTGCCAAACCCATAGCCCACTGCCGCCGCGTCCACGCCGTTGCTGCGCGCGCCGATCAGATCATGCTTGCGGTCGCCGATCATCAGCGTATTGGCCGGATCCAGCCCTTCTTCGGCGATCAGGTGCGCAATCAGCTCGACCTTGTTGGTACGCGTGCCATCCAGCTCACTGCCGTAGATCACCTTGAAGTGTTTAGCGAAGTCGAAATGCCGGGCGATTTCCCGGGCAAATTCCCAAGGTTTAGAGGTCGCGATGTACAGCTGCCGCCCCTGGCCGCTCAGGGTCTCGAGCAACGGTGTGACGCCATCGAACACACGGTTTTCGTACAGGCCGGTGACCTTGAAGCGCTCGCGATAGAAATTTACCGCCTCCCAGGCCTTGGCCTCGTCGAAGCCATAAAACTGCATGAACGCCTGCAACAGCGGCGGGCCGATGAAGTGTTCGAGTCTGCTCAGGTCCGGCTCGTCGATGCCGAGTTTGCTCAAAGCGAACTGGATGGAACGGGTGATGCCCTCACGCGGGTCGGTCAGGGTGCCATCGAGGTCGAACAGTACGGTCTGGTAGTGCATGAGAAATCCTGAGCAGGTGTAGGTCGATTCAGAGCTGGTCGTAGCCTTCGGCCAGATGCAGATCCTTGAGCTTCACGTAGTTCGCCGCGCTGTAGGTGAAGAAGGCTTGTTCCTTGTCAGTCAGCGGGCGGATCTGCTTCACCGGGCTGCCCACGTAGAGGAAACCGCTTTCCAGGCGCTTGCCCGGCGGCACCAGGCTGCCGGCGCCGATGATCACATCGTCCTCGACCACCGCGCCGTCCATGACGATGCTGCCCATACCGATCAGCACACGGCTGCCAACGCTGCAGCCATGCAGCATGACCTTGTGGGCGATGGTCACGTCATCGCCGATCAGCAGCGGGAAACCATCCGGGTTGAACGGGCCGGCGTGGGTGATGTGCAGCACGCAGCCGTCCTGCACGCTGGTGCGCGCGCCGATACGGATGCGGTGCATGTCGCCACGGATCACGGTCAGCGGCCACACGGAGCTGTCTTCGCCGATTTCGACGTCGCCGATCACCACCGCGGAGGCGTCGACAAACGCGCCCTTGCCGAGTTGCGGGGTGTGATTCTGGTACTTGCGAACGGGCACGATAAGTTCTCTCTCTGTCGCCGATAGCTGCGGTGAGTGCCGATTGTAATTAAGATGGGCGCATGTTTCTTCCAGCCAAGGTGCCAACCGTGAGCGTGAACAACCCTCTTCTGCAGTCCTACGACCTGCCGCCGTTCTCCACGATCCGTGCCGAACACGTGCTGCCAGCCATCGAAACGATCCTGGCCGACAACCGCGCCGCCATCGCCGAAATCCTCAAGACCCAAGGCCAGAATCCGACGTGGGCCGGCCTGGTGCTGGCGATGGACGAACTCAACGATCGCCTCGGCGCTGCCTGGAGTCCGGTCAGCCACCTCAATGCCGTGTGCAACAGCGCCGAACTGCGCGAAGCCTACGAGTCGTGCCTGCCGGCCCTGAGCGCCTACTCCACCGAGATGGGCCAGAACCGCGAGCTGTTCCAGGCCTATGAAGCGCTGGCCAACAGCCCGGAAGCCGCCGGTTTCGACGTGGCGCAAAAAACCATTCTGGAACACGCCCTGCGCGATTTCCGTCTGTCGGGTATCGACCTGCCGGAAGCCGAACAGAAGCGCTACGCCGAAGTGCAGAGCAAACTGTCCGAGCTGGGCAGCCGTTTTTCTAACCAGTTGCTCGACGCCACGCAAGCCTGGACCAAGCACATCACCGACGAAGCCGCCCTCGCCGGCCTGACCGATTCGGCCAAGGCGCAAATGGCTGCCGCCGCGCAGGCCAAAGGTCTCGATGGCTGGCTGATCACCCTGGAATTCCCGAGCTACTACGCGGTGATGACCTACGCCCAGGACCGCGCGCTGCGTGAAGAAGTCTACGCGGCCTACTGCACCCGTGCGTCGGACCAAGGCCCGAACGCCGGGCAGAACGACAACGGCCCGGTCATGGAAGAGATCCTCGACCTGCGTCAGGAACTGGCAAAACTCCTGGGCTTCGCCAGTTTCTCCGAGCTGAGCCTGGCCACGAAAATGGCCGAGTCCAGCGATCAGGTGCTGAGCTTCCTGCGCGACCTGGCCAAACGCAGCAAGCCGTTCGCTGCGCAGGATCTGCAGCAGCTGCGCGCCTACTCCGCCGAACAGGGCTGCGCCGATCTGCAAAGCTGGGACAGCGGTTTCTACGGGGAAAAACTCCGCGAGCAACGCTACAGCGTCGCTCAGGAAACCCTGCGTGCGTACTTCCCGATCGATAAAGTCCTCGGCGGTCTGTTCGCTATCGTCCAGCGTCTGTACGGCATCGAAATCGCCGAACTGAAAGGCTTCGACACCTGGCACCCGGACGTGCGCCTGTTCGAAATCAAGGAAAACGGCCAGCACGTCGGCCGCTTCTTCTTCGATCTCTACGCCCGCGCCAACAAGCGTGGCGGTGCGTGGATGGACGGCGCCCGCGACCGCCGCCGTACCGCTGACGGCGTGCTGCAAAGCCCGGTGGCCAACCTGGTGTGCAACTTCACCCCGGCAGACAGCGGCAAGCCTGCGCTGCTGACCCACGATGAAGTGACCACCCTGTTCCACGAATTCGGTCACGGCCTGCATCACCTGCTGACCCGCGTTGATCACGCAGGTGTCTCGGGGATCAACGGCGTGGCGTGGGATGCGGTCGAGCTGCCAAGCCAGTTCATGGAAAACTGGTGCTGGGAGCCGGAAGGCCTGGCGCTGATCTCCGGTCATTACGAAACCGGCGAGCCGCTGCCACAGGACCTGCTGGAGAAAATGCTCGCGGCGAAAAACTTCCAGTCCGGGCTGATGATGGTGCGGCAGTTGGAGTTCTCGCTGTTCGACTTCGAACTGCACGCCACTCACGGTGACGGCCGCAGCGTGGCGCAAGTGCTGGAAGGCGTGCGCGACGAGGTGTCGGTGATGCGTCCACCGGCGTACAACCGCTTCCCCAACAGCTTCGCGCACATCTTCGCCGGCGGTTACGCCGCGGGTTACTACAGCTACAAGTGGGCGGAAGTGCTGTCAGCCGATGCCTTCTCCAGGTTCGAAGAAGACGGCGTGCTCAACGCCGAGACCGGGCGCGCCTTCCGCGAAGCGATTCTCGCGCGTGGCGGCTCGCAGGCACCGATGGTGCTGTTCGTCGACTTCCGTGGCCGTGAGCCATCGATTGACGCACTCTTGCGCCATAGCGGCCTGAGTGAGGACGCAGCAGCATGAGTGAGGCACCTGTGATTACCAAGAAGCGCTTTATCGCCGGGGCTGTCTGCCCGGCGTGCAGCGAGCCGGACAAACTGATGATGTGGAACGAGGACAGCGTGCCGCACCGTGAGTGCGTGGCCTGCGGTTACTCGGATACGCTGAACGAGCAAGGGCTGTCGGTTCCCAAGGAACTGGGCACGCGGGTCAATACCAGCGCGCTCAAGCCGGCGCCGGACAAGACCGTCCAGGCCGTGCAGTTCTTTCCGAATCCGAAGCTGAAGAAAAAGTCCGAAGACTGAGCCGACGCATGACCCTCCACGGTGCAATGCCGTGGAGGGTGCGGCTTACTTGAGGTTGACCGACTGGAACCAGCTCTTCATCGAGCAGGTGGCAAAGGCACTGGTGCTGCAGTCGCCGTTGGCCAGCGCGGTGCGCAGTTTGTCGACATCGGCTTGCATCACATAACGCACGCCATCCTTGAAATGGCCGCTTTCACCAAAACCACCCTGCGTCATTTCATTCAGCGCGTCTTCCTTGCTCCAGCCCTGCACCACAATCCGGTACATCGCCGCCATCAGGCCGGTGCGGTCGGAGCCATGTTTGCAATGCATCAGCACCGGTCCATTGGCTTCGGCAGCCTGAATCGCGCGCAGCGTCTTGAGCACATCGGCGTCATCGACATGGTTGGTGCGATAAGGCAGTTGCACTTGATTGATGCCCGGCTCGGACAGCCAGCTGCTGTCAGCTTCCGGCAGGAAGTTGATCACCGTCGCCACTTTCAGGTTCTTCAGCAACGGCACTGCGCCGCCATCCGGCAAGGCGCTGCGGTAGAGGGTTGGCGACATCTGGAACAGGTTGTACTGCACTTCAACCGGTTGCGCCCATTCAGGGGGACGCGATGTTGCAGCGGCGTCAGCCTGGGCCGGCATCAAGTGCAACAAGGCAACAAGCGACAAACACAAAGCAGGGAAAAGGCGCACTCGAGACATGCTGGGCTGACCGTATCGGAATTCATCAATGAAAGGCCTCGCAGCTTCCACGTCTGACGGTCAAAGCCCTGTGAGGCACTTGTCAAAGAATCGTGAATCCGTGCGATTTCATTGAGCACTCAGGTAAAAAACCGCAGCTTTTTCCGCTGAATCGGTTCAACCCGATGCATAGCCTGCTACCATTTGTCACACGATGTTGCAGGCGTCCCCCTTTTCCCGGTCAACCACCGGGCCACGCCGCGACGAAAAAATGCTCACGCCGTTCGCAGAAACGGCGGACAACCATCAATGCCTGATGAGGTGCACCCCCATGTCTGACGCAGATCGAGACAACCCGCGGCGTGAGTTCTTGCGCAAATCCCTGACCCTGATTCCCGTGGTCACCCTCGCCGGTAGCGGTCTGGGCAGCAGCGTGTTGCAAGCGGCGCCTGAAGCGGCCCCGTCGACGCCCGCAGCCACACCGGCCAAAGCTGACGCCAGCGCTTATCAGCCGAGCTATTTCACCGCCGAGGAATGGGCCTTCATCAACGCCGCCGTGGCACACCTCATCCCCAATGACGAGCAAGGCCCGGGGGCTCTGGAAGCCGGCGTGCCGGAATACATCGACCGCCAGATGAACACCCCGTATGCCGCCGGTGCCCTGTGGTACATGCAAGGCCCGTTCAACGCCGACGCCGCGCCGGAGATGGGCTGGCAGAGCAAACTGGTGCCAAAAGAGATCTATCGCCTGGGCATCGCTGCCACGGATCAGTGGGCAAAATCCCTCAACGGTAAAACATTTGCTGAGCAAGACAGCGCTACCCGAGAAGATTTGCTCAAGCAGCTCGAAGCCGGCAAACCACAGTTCGATGCGGTTCCAGCGAAGATTTTCTTCAGCCTGCTGCTGCAAAACACCAAGGAAGGGTTCTTCTGCGACCCGATCCACGGCGGCAATAAAGGCATGGTCGGCTGGACCATGATCGGCTTCCCCGGCGCCCGCGCCGATTTCATGGATTGGGTGGAACGCAACGAGCAATACCCCTTCCCGGCAGTTTCGATTCGCGGCGAGAGGGCTTGAGCATGGCAACCGTAATGAAGAAGGTCGACGCAGTGATCGTCGGTTTCGGCTGGACTGGCGCGATCATGGCCAAGGAGCTGACCGAGGCCGGGCTCAACGTGCTGGCGCTGGAGCGCGGGCCGATGCAGGACACCTACCCCGACGGCAACTATCCACAGGTGATCGACGAACTCACCTACAGCGTGCGGAAAAAACTCTTTCAGGACATCTCGAAAGAAACCGTCACCATCCGCCACAGCGTCAACGACATCGCCCTGCCGAATCGCCAGTTGGGTGCGTTTCTGCCGGGCAATGGCGTCGGCGGCGCCGGTTTGCACTGGTCGGGCGTGCACTTTCGCGTCGATCCGATCGAGCTACGCATGCGCAGCCACTACGAAGAGCGTTACGGCAAAAGTTTCATCCCCAAGGACATGACCATCCAGGACTTCGGCGTCAGCTATGAAGAGCTGGAGCCGTTCTTCGATTTCGCCGAAAAGGTCTTCGGCACCTCCGGCCAGGCCTGGACCGTGAAGGGCCAACTGGTCGGTCAGGGCAAGGGCGGTAACCCTTACGCACCGGATCGCTCCAATCCGTTCCCGCTGGAAGCGCAGAAGAACACCGTTTCCGCACAACTGTTCGGCAAAGCGGCGACAGAGGTCGGTTACAAACCCTACAACCTGCCCTCCGCGAATACCTCAGGCCCGTACACCAATCCCTACGGCGCACAGATGGGCCCGTGCAACTTCTGCGGGTTCTGCAGCGGTTACGTTTGCTACATGTACTCCAAGGCCTCGCCGAACGTGAACATTCTGCCGGCGCTCAAGCCACTGCCGAATTTCGAGCTGCGGCCCAACTCGCATGTGCTGCGGGTCAACCTCGACAGCACCAAGTCCAAGGCCACCGGCGTGACGTACATCGACGGCCAGGGCCGCGAGATCGAGCAGCCGGCGGATCTGGTGATCCTCGGCGCCTTCCAGCTGCACAACGTGCGCCTGATGCTGCTCTCGGGCATCGGCAAACCGTACGACCCGATCAGCGGCGAAGGCGTGGTCGGGCGTAACTTCGCCTACCAGAACATGGCGACCATCAAGGCGTTCTTCGACAAGGACACCCACACCAACAACTTCATCGGTGCCGGCGGTAACGGTGTAGCGCTGGACGATTTCAACGCCGACAACTTCGACCACGGCCCGCATGGCTTCGTCGGTGGCTCGCCAATGTGGGTCAACCAGGCGGGCAGCCGCCCGATTGCCGGCACCTCGAACCCGCCCGGCACCCCGGCCTGGGGCAGCCAGTGGAAACGCGCGACCGCCGATTACTACACCCATCAGGTGTCGATGGACGCCCACGGCGCGCATCAGTCTTACCGTGGCAACTACCTCGATCTGGATCCGGTGTACCGCGATGCCTACGGCTTGCCGCTGCTGCGCATGACCTTCGACTGGCAGGAAAACGACATCAAAATGAACCGCTTCATGGTCGAGAAAATGGGCAAGGTCGCTCAAGCCATGGGCCCGAAAGCCATCGCGGTGATCGGCAAGCAGGTCGGTGATCATTTCAACACCGCGGCCTACCAGACCACCCACCTCAACGGTGGCGCAATCATGGGCACCGATCCGAAGAAGAGTGCCCTGAACCGTTATCTGCAGAGCTGGGACGTGCACAACGTATTCGTGCCAGGTGCGTCGGCGTTCCCGCAAGGCTTGGGTTACAACCCGACCGGGCTGGTGGCGGCGTTGACCTACTGGTCGGCCAAGGCGATTCGTGAGCAATACCTGAAAAACCCCGGCCCGCTGGTTCAGGCATAAGGAGCGATGACCATGAAAAATCTTGTTATCGCCATCTTGGCGCTGCTCGGCAGCACGGCTGTACACGCCGCCGACGATGATCAGGCGTTGATCAAACAAGGCGAATACCTCGCCCGCGCGGGTGACTGCGTGGCCTGCCACACCGCCAAGGGCGGCAAGCCGTTCGCCGGCGGCCTGCCGATGGAAACCCCGATCGGCACGATCTACTCGACCAACATCACCCCGGACAAAACCGGTGTCGGCGATTACAGCTTTGAGGACTTCGACAAAGCCGTGCGCCATGGCGTGGCGAAAAACGGCAGTACCTTGTACCCGGCGATGCCGTATCCGTCCTACGCCCGTGTCAGCGAAACCGACATGCAGGCGCTGTACGCCTACTTCATGCACGGCGTCGAACCGGTGGCGCAGGAGAACAAGGCCAGCGACATCCCATGGCCGCTGAGCATGCGCTGGCCGCTGATGGGCTGGCGCTGGCTGTTCGCGCCGAAGGTCGAGGACTACAAGGCAACCTCGGATGATCCGGTGATCGATCGCGGCGCCTACCTGGTCGAAGGCCTCGGCCATTGCGGCGCCTGCCATACGCCACGGGCGCTGACCATGCAGGAAAAATCCCTGAGCGCGGCGGACGGCAAGAACTTCCTCGCCGGCAGTGCGCCGCTGGAAGGCTGGATCGCGAAAAGTCTGCGCGGTGATCACAAGGATGGCCTGGGCAGCTGGAGCGAAGAGCAGCTGGTGCAATTCCTCAAGACCGGTCGCAGCGACCGCAGTGCAGTGTTCGGCGGCATGAGCGATGTGGTCACCCACAGCATGCAATACATGACCGACGCCGACCTGACCGCGATCGCCCGCTACCTCAAGTCGCTGCCGGCCAATGATCCTGCCGATCAGCCGCACCAGTACGATGAGAAAGCGGCCAAAGCCCTGTGGAACGGCGACGACAGCCAGCGTGGCGCAGCGGTGTACATCGATAACTGCGCGGCCTGCCACCGTACCGACGGCCATGGCTACACCCGTGTGTTCCCGGCGCTCGCGGGCAATCCGGTGCTGCAATCGGAAGACCCGACCTCGCTGATCCACATCGTGCTCAAGGGCGGTACCTTGCCGGCGACGCACACGGCACCCTCGACCTTCACCATGCCGGGTTTCGCCTGGCGGTTGTCGGATCAGGAAGTGGCGGATGTGGTGAGTTTCATCCGTGGCAGTTGGGGCAACAAAGGGGCGCCGGTGAAAGCCGCTGACGTCGCCGAGTTGCGTAAGGAGGATATGAAGCACACCTCCGGCGATGACCTCGGTCAGGTCACGCAACACAACTGACCAGTCGCCCGACGGCACTAGCCAGATGAGCAACGCCCCGATACTGTATATGCACACAGTATCGGGGCGTTTTCATGTCTACTCCATTGCCACCGCGCGGCCGCGGCACCGCGACCAACCCGCACAACCGCTTTGCGCCGAACCGTTCGGTGGCCGAGGACGACGGCTGGTATCAGGAAGTGCCCGAAACGCAGAACACCGAGGTGATGATCGAAACCGCGAAAACCATCATTACCCGCAACACCTCGCCGGACCTGCCCTTCGATCGCTCGATCAATCCCTATCGCGGCTGCGAGCACGGTTGCATCTATTGCTATGCGCGACCCAGCCACGCCTATTGGGACATGTCGCCGGGGCTGGATTTCGAAACTCGGCTGATCGCCAAGACCAACGCCGCCCAGGTGCTTGAGGAACAGTTGAGCAAACGCGGTTACCAATGCGCGCCGATCAATCTTGGCTCCAACACCGATCCGTATCAGCCCATCGAGCGCGAGCACAGGATCACCCGGCAGACCCTTGAAGTGCTTCTGCGCTACCGGCACCCGGTGACCATTGTCACCAAAGGTTCGCTGATTCTGCGCGACCTCGACCTGCTCACCGAGCTGGCGCAGCAACGGCTGGTGGCGGTGATGATCAGCCTGACCACGCTGGACGATGAACTCAAACGCATCCTCGAACCCCGTGCCGCTGCACCGAAAGCACGGCTGCGGGCGATCCGGGTGATGCGCGAAGCAGGCATTCCGGTGGGGGTGCTGTGTTCGCCGATGATTCCGATGATCAACGACAGCGAAATCGAAAGCCTGCTGACCGAGGCACATGCCGCCGGTGCACAAAGTGCCGCCTATATGATGCTGCGCCTGCCGCTGGAAGTGGCGCCGCTGTTCGAGGAATGGCTGCAGGCGCACTATCCGCAGCGTGCGGCCCATGTCCTGAGCCTGATCCGCCAGAGCCGAGGCGGCGAACTCTACGACAGCCGTTTCGGCGCGAGAATGCGCGGCGAGGGACCGTTCGCCGACCTGCTGGCGCAACGTTTCGCCAAAGCCATTAAACGTCTCGGTTTAAACCATCGTGAGGGCTATAACCTCGACTGCACGGCCTTCTGTCCGCCAGGGGCACAAATGGCTCTGCTGTAGGCAGATCGCAAACAATAAAAAATCGCCTGAGGGAGTCTGGCTCCATCAAGCGATTAATTAGATCTACCGGATTCGGAGAAGCTATTTACTTGAACCAGTTACCGATCCAGTCGACGATGCGTCGGGCGGTGTTCTTGATGTTTTCCCAAGCGTTTTTCACCCACTCGACAAACTGCTCAACAATATTGCTGACCCAGAAATAGATCTCGTTGTATAACTTGCTGAAAAACGCCATGATCTGGTCCGACACAGAAAGGATTGCCCCCTGAGTCGCCGGATACTTTTCACCAATACCAATAGCCTTATCGAACATATCATCGATCATTTTGTTGGAAGATTCTTTCTGCGCTGCACGCTTCTCCTCCATACGCTTCCTGAACTCCTCGCTGGCAGCGTCACCACCACCGCTTTCCTTGAACCGCTCGGTGTCCGCGGTGATCTGATTCTGAATTTCATTGGTGTTAACGGCACCGTTTCTTTGCGAATCTTCTTTCAAGCCTTCAACTGCCGCGGTTTCTTCCGGGGTCAGCGAAGTGAGCGCAGAAACGGTTGGATAAACCGGTTTGGCCAGAACTTGGCGGCGCGCCCCAGGCGTATGATCGCAACTTGCCTTATGAAATTCGCGCAGTGCATTCATGGTAGTAACAAAAGTAGTTTGAGTTGTCATCTTTTCAATCCTTGAATAATTAATTAGACGGACACACCAATTATGCCCGCCCAAAAAACTATAGGAATAAAACGATTGAGCCACAACAACTTAGTCATTTCAAAATAATAAAGTCGACTACAAACAGAACAACTAACATGAGACTCAAGCCAACTAATACTAACTTCCTCCTCATTATCAAATGACATAGATAAAAAATTCTTCAGCTTGATCGCGCAGCCTTCTGTCCGCCGGGTCGCCACATGTCGTTGATTCAGCGACAATCGGCTTATGGTTGAGGGTTGGAATCCTTGCGTCGAAACACGCCAGTCACGTTTTTTGTGACCTGGAACACACGTTCTAGAGCGCTTGATTCAGTTTGAGTTAAGTTTCGGCAGCTACCTTGTTCATCGAGTGACTGACGGGTCGGGATGGCCCGGATGTTTTAAACAGCCACTGGCTTCATACCGGAATACACGGGAACGACTCCCCGAATCCGCCAAAGAGGATGAATCATGAGTGACAAGGATAAACAGCCGTTGGCTGCGTCGGCGCAAGCCGTCCCTGGGGCGGAATCCGCCGATGCAGCGTTGCGTACGATCGTTGACGGCTTTTTGCATTTTCATCATGAGGTCTTCCCGCAGCAGGAAGAACTCTTCAAGAAACTCGCCACGGCGCAATCGCCACGGGCAATGTTCATCACCTGCGCCGACTCGCGCATCGTGCCCGAGCTGATCACCCAGAGTTCGCCAGGCGATCTGTTCGTGACCCGTAACGTCGGCAACGTCGTGCCGCCTTACGGCCAGATGAACGGTGGCGTTTCCACTGCCATCGAATACGCGGTACTAGCGCTGGGCGTGCAACACATCATCATCTGCGGCCACTCCGATTGCGGTGCCATGCGCGCAGTGCTCAATCCGGACAGCCTGGAAAAAATGCCGACGGTCAAAGCCTGGTTGCGCCACGCCGAAGTGGCAAAAACCATGGTGCACGAAAACTGTAACTGCACCGACGAAAAAGAAAGCATGCCGATCCTCACCGAGGAGAACGTCATCGCCCAACTGCAGCACTTGCGTACCCATCCTTCAGTAGCCTCACGCATGGCGAACGGTCAGCTGTTCATCCATGGCTGGGTCTACAACATCGAAACCAGTGAAATCAAAGCTTACGACGCGGATCAGGGACGCTTCCTGCCGCTCGACGGCAGCCATCCGATTCCGGTGGCGACGCCCAAAGCGCGCTTCTAAATCCTCCTAAAAATCTGTGTGGCATGACGCCGGCCGCTGTTCAGCGGCCCGGCTTCGCCACGCCTGAAGAAAGCTTCGGGAGAGTCATCATGCGTGCTGCTCAATTGAAAGCGGTGTTACCACGGGAGCTGCTGGCTTCGGTGGTTGTGTTTCTGGTCGCGTTGCCGCTGTGCATGGGCATTGCGATCGCTTCCGGGTTGCCGCCGGCCAAAGGTCTGATCACCGGGATCATCGGCGGTCTGGTGGTGGGTTGGCTGGCGGGCTCGCCGTTGCAGGTCAGCGGGCCGGCTGCCGGTCTGGCGGTGTTGGTGTTCGAGCTGGTGCGCCAGCACGGGATCGAGATGCTCGGGCCGATTCTGTTGCTCGCCGGTTTCCTGCAACTGGTGGCCGGGCGCCTGAAGCTCGGGTGCTGGTTTCGGGTGACGGCCCCAGCGGTGGTCTACGGCATGCTCGCCGGGATTGGTGTGCTGATCGTGCTCTCACAAATCCATGTGATGCTCGATGCCAAACCGCAACCGTCCGGGCTGGATAACCTCACGGCGTTCCCCGGCGCAGTGGCGCAAGCCTTGCCGTCGTTCGGCTGGCAGGCCGGCTTGCTCGGCTTGGCGACCATTGCAGTGATGTGGCTGTGGGAGAAATTTCGCCCGCATTCGCTGCGCTTCATTCCCGGTGCGCTGCTCGGCGTCGGTCTGGCCACGGGCGCCAGCCTGCTGTTGGCGTTGCAGGTAAAAAGGGTCGAGGTGCCGGAGAATCTGGCCGAGGCCATCGACTGGCTGAAACCGGCGGACTTGCTCAGCCTCGCTGATCCCACCCTGCTGATTGCGGCTTTTGCCGTGGCGTTCATCGCCAGCGCCGAAACGCTGCTGTCCGCCGCAGCGGTGGATCGCATGCACAACGGCGTGCGCTCGGACTTCGACCGTGAGCTGTCGGCGCAAGGTGTCGGCAACATGCTCTGCGGTCTGCTCGGTGCGCTGCCGATGACCGGGGTGATCGTGCGCAGCTCGGCCAACGTCCAGGCCGGTGCAACCACCCGTTACTCGACGATCTTCCATGGTCTGTGGCTACTGGCGTTCGTGCTGTTGCTGTCGAGCGTGCTGCAAAGCATTCCGGTGGCGAGCCTGGCAGGCGTATTGGTGTACACCGGGTTCAAACTGGTGGACCTCAAGGCCTTTCGTGGTCTGGGCCGTTACGGGCGGATGCCGATGTTCACCTATGCCGCCACGGCGCTGGCGATCATCTTCACCGACCTGCTGACCGGTGTGTTGATCGGTTTCGGTTTGACGATGTTGAAACTGGCGTTCAAGGCTTCGCGATTGAAGATCAGCCTGATCGATCTGCCGCAGGACGGTGAGATGGAATTGCGTCTGGTGGGCGCGGCGACGTTCCTCAAGGTGCCGGCGCTGACCCAGGTGCTGGGCAGTATTCCGCAGGGCACGACAGTGCATGTGCCGCTCAATAACCTGAGCTACATCGACCATTCATGTCTGGAATTGCTGGAAGAGTGGGGCCGGGCGAATGCGGCCAAGGGGTCGAAGCTGGTGATCGAGTCGCGCGGGTTGAAGCGACGGCTTGAGGGACGGATTCGGACCAATACCGGGATCGGTGCGGCTGGTTAAATCCCCCGCTTGCAAAGAACCCCTGTGGGAGGGGGCTTGCTCCCGAAGGCGATGGATCAGTCGATATTGATATTGACTGACCCATCGCCTTCGGGAGCAAGCCCCCTCCCACAATTGGGATTTGTACCGGGCTTTGAATCAGGCGGCTGGCTGATCCAGCTCCAGGCCCACCCCCAAGCGACGGCCCATGCACGGCCAGCGCTTCCACGCGGCACCGGTATCCGGGCTGCTCAGTTTGTCGCGGTAGGCCTCTACCGATTCCAGGGCAAAACTATCGTCGTCGAGCATCTTGTCGATGGCGTGATGCACCACTTCGTCCAGTTGATTGGCAAATTCCTCACCGAGCAATTGGTGAGCAATCAGGTTGGCGACCGTCATGTCCAAGGGGATCAGTGGCTGGCCGAGGTGTTTGATGTACAGGTCGTTGACCTCTTCGACAAAGCGGTGCGCCAGATAGGCTTCATCCAGCAGGCTGTCCAGGCCGACCGGCGGCTGGAGGAAGTACTGCTCGGCGATTTTCAGCACCGGTTTGATCTGCGACTCGATTCCCGCTTCCCTGGCAACTTCATTGGCTGCGTCCAGCATGTCTGGTACTTCATCGATATAGGCGGTGACAAAACTCGTCAACGCGTCTTCGCGGTTAGCGTCCGGCAACTGAATGGCCGAATGCAGATGAGGCAACTTGGCTTCCAGCTGACGCTTGAGCCGTCCGGTTTCGTTTTCGGTCTGTCGGGCTTTTTGGATCTGCTCGCGCAATGCGGCGGTGTTCATGAAAACTCCAGGGAACAAGGCAATGAAATAGGGAAGACATAACTTAGCTGGCTTACGAAAAATGCTAAGACGCATTTGTCATAATTATTTCATCCTTGATGCAGCAGCGTTATATCGGTTCGCCACCACTCGTCTGCATCCTTCTCCATTCGTACCCTTGAGCGCAAGCCCCGGCTGTTTCAGATCATTTACGCGTCGACATTGCAATTCCCGATGGCTGTCTATACTCGCCATTGAATGGAGTTAGCTGATGACGCCCGACTGCCCACGCAGCAAGGCCCGGCGATTCAAGTTCGTAGTCTGATGCAGCCGCTCCCTTGCCGAAGGCGTTGCGCCTACGGGATAACAAGAACGATAAGGGGAACCCGCAATGATGCGACATCCACACGTCTGGATGGGCCTCCTGTTGTGGTCGATTTTCAGCCCGGCTCAAGCGGCCTGGACTGTGAATATGGCGCCTGGAGCGACTGAAATCAGTCACGCAGTATTCGACCTGCACATGACCATTTTCTGGATCTGTGTGGTGATCGGGATCATCGTCTTCGGCGCCATGTTCTGGTCGATGATCGTGCATCGCCGCTCGACCGGGCAGGTCGCCGCAAAATTCCACGAAAGTACCACCGTCGAGATTCTCTGGACTGTCGTGCCGCTGCTGATCCTGGTGGCGATGGCGGTCCCGGCGACCGCTACCCTGATCCGCATGTACGACACCAGTGAGCCGGATATCGATATCCAGATCACCGGCTATCAGTGGAAGTGGCACTACAAATACCTGGGTCAGGATGTCGAGTTCTTCAGCAACCTGGCCACCCCCGCCGAACAGATCCACAACAAGGAAGCCAAGGGCGAGCACTACCTGCTCGAAGTCGACAAGCCGCTGGTGCTGCCGGTCGGCGCCAAGGTGCGCTTCCTCGTGACTTCCGCCGACGTGATCCACTCGTGGTGGGTGCCGGCCTTCGCGGTCAAACGCGATGCGATCCCCGGGTTCGTCAACGAAGCCTGGACCCGCATCGACAAGCCCGGCATCTACCGCGGGCAGTGCGCCGAATTGTGCGGCAAGGATCACGGCTTCATGCCGATCGTGGTCGACGTCAAAGAGAAGGCCGACTACGACAAGTGGCTTGCCGACCGCAAAGCCGAAGCCGCGCAGCTCAAGGAGCTGACCAGCAAGGAATGGACGCTGGACGAGCTTAAAGAGCGCGGCGACAAGATCTATCACACCACCTGCGTGGCCTGTCACCAGGCCGAAGGCCAGGGCCTGCCGCCGATGTTCCCGGCGCTCAAGGGCTCGCCGATTGCCACCGGGCCCAAAGCCGACCACCTGCACCGCGTGTACTTCGGCAAACCCGGCACCGCCATGGCAGCGTTCGGCAAGCAGTTGTCGGAAGTCGATATTGCAGCGGTCGTGACCTACGAACGTAACGCCTGGGGCAACAACAAGGGCGACATGGTCACGCCAAAAGAAGTGCTGGAGCTCAAACAGGCGGAAAGCAAATGAGCCGGTCTATCGCGAACTTCGTGAACCGGCCGGGGCAATGCGCCCCGGCCCGCCCCGTCCACTCACGTAAAGGAGACCGGCCATGAGCGCTGTAATCGATGACCACGGTCATGCCGACCACGCCCACGGCCCCGCCAAAGGCCTGATGCGTTGGGTGCTGACCACCAACCACAAGGACATCGGTACGCTGTACCTGTGGTTTGCGTTCTGCATGTTCCTGCTCGGCGGCACGTTCGCCATGGTGATTCGCGCCGAGCTGTTCCAGCCCGGGCTGCAGATCGTCGAACCGGCGTTCTTCAACCAGATGACCACCATGCACGGCCTGGTGATGGTCTTCGGCGCGGTGATGCCGGCGTTCGTCGGCCTCGCCAACTGGATGATCCCGTTGATGATCGGCGCGCCGGACATGGCCCTGCCACGGATGAACAACTTCAGCTTCTGGCTGCTGCCGGCGGCGTTCCTGCTGCTGGTCTCGACCCTGTTCACCGCCGGTGGCGGGCCGAACTTCGGCTGGACGTTCTACGCCCCGCTGTCCACCACCTACGCGCCGGAAAGCGTCACCTACTTCATTTTCGCTATCCACTTGATGGGGATCAGTTCGATCATGGGCGCGATCAACGTGATCGCCACCATCCTCAACCTGCGCGCCCCCGGCATGACCCTGATGAAAATGCCGCTGTTCGTCTGGACCTGGCTGATCACCGCGTTCCTGCTGATCGCGGTGATGCCGGTGCTGGCCGGGTGCGTGACGATGATGCTGATGGACATCCACTTCGGCACCAGTTTCTTCAGTGCCGCCGGTGGCGGTGACCCGGTGCTGTTCCAGCACGTATTCTGGTTCTTCGGCCACCCCGAGGTGTACATCATGATCCTGCCGGCCTTCGGCGCCGTCAGCCAGATCATCCCGACCTTCTCGCGCAAGCCGCTGTTCGGCTACACCTCGATGGTCTACGCCACGGCGAGCATCGCGTTCCTGTCGTTCATCGTCTGGGCGCACCACATGTTCGTGGTCGGCATCCCACTGGTGGGCGAGTTGTTCTTCATGTATGCGACCATGCTCATCGCCGTGCCGACCGGGGTGAAGGTGTTCAACTGGGCCAGCACCATGTGGCAGGGGTCGCTGACCTTCGAGACGCCGATGCTGTTTGCCGTGGCGTTCGTGATCCTGTTCTCGATCGGCGGTTTCTCCGGATTGATGCTGGCCATCGCCCCGGCGGACTTCCAGTACCAGGACACCTACTTCGTGGTCGCGCACTTTCACTACGTGCTGGTGCCGGGGGCGATCTTCGGGATCTTTGCCTCGGCCTATTACTGGCTGCCGAAGTGGACCGGGCACATGTACGACGAAACCCTCGGCAAGCTGCACTTCTGGCTGTCGTTCGTCGGCATGAACCTGACCTTCTTCCCGATGCACTTCGTGGGATTGGCGGGGATGCCGCGACGGATTCCGGACTACAACCTGCAGTTCGCCGACTTCAACATGGTTTCCTCGATCGGCGCGTTCATGTTCGGCGCTACGCAGATCTTCTTCCTGTTCATCGTGATCAAGACCATTCGCGGCGGCCCGCCAGCCCCGGCCAAACCGTGGGACGGCGCCGAAGGTCTGGAGTGGAGCGTGCCGTCACCGGCGCCGTATCACACCTTTACTACGCCGCCGGAAGTGAAATGAACACAGATCTCCCTGTGGGAGCGAGCCATTGTGGCGAGGGAGCTTGCTCCCGCTGGGTCGCGAAGCGGCCCCAAGAGCTTTGCGTCTGCTTCGCAGCCGAGCGGGAGCAAGCTCCCTCGCCACAGATCCTCATTCTTACAGGGATTCGTCGTGTTGAGGGCTTGCACCATGGCTGACTCGATCTCGCTGAAAAAACTGGTCACCCGCCTGCTCGGTGTGGTGGTGGCAATGTTTGTTTTCGGTTTTGCCCTGGTGCCGATCTACGACGTGATGTGCAAGGCCTTCGGCATCAACGGCAAGACCGCTGGGCAGTACGAGGGTGAGCAGGTGGTGGATAACTCGCGGCAGGTGCGCGTGCAGTTTCTGTCGATGAACAACGCCGACATGCCGTGGGAGTTCTACCCCAAGGGTGAGGAACTGGTGACCCATCCCGGCGGCGTAAACGAGATGATCTTCGTCGCCCGCAACCCCACCGACAAACCGATGAGCGCCCAGGCCGTGCCGAGTATCGCACCCAGCGAAGCGGCGGCGTATTTCCACAAGACCGAATGCTTTTGCTTTACCCAGCAGGTGCTGCAGCCCGGTCAGCAGATCGAGATGCCGATGCGTTTCATCATTGACCGCGACATGCCCAAGGACGTGAAGCACCTGACGCTGTCCTACACGCTGTTCGATATCACCGCCCGTCATCCACCGGTGGCTGCAAACACTGGCGGTTAAGCGTGCCCGATAAGGAGAACAATAAATGGCAACTCATGAGCACTATTACGTCCCGGCCCAGAGCAAATGGCCGATCATCGCCACCTTCGGCATGGTCATCACCGTCTACGGCCTGGCGACCTGGTTCAACGATCTGAAGGCAGCACGCCCGGAATCCCACGGCCCGTACATCTTTTTCGTCGGTGGGCTGTTGCTGGCGTACATGCTGTTCGGCTGGTTCGGGGCGGTGATCAAGGAAAGTCGTGCCGGGCTGTACAGCCCGCAGCTCGACCGCTCGTTCCGCTGGGGCATGAGTTGGTTCATCTTCTCCGAGGTGATGTTCTTCGTCGCCTTCTTCGGTGCGCTGTTTTACGTGCGGCACATCTCCGGCCCGGCGCTGGGCGGCGAAGGCCCGAAAGGCATCGCCCACATGCTCTGGCCGAACTTCCAGTTCACCTGGCCGCTGCTGCACACGCCGGATCCGAAACTGTTCCCGCCACCCAAGGAAGTCATCAGCCCGTGGGGCCTGCCGCTGATCAACACGATCCTGCTGGTCAGCTCCAGCGTGACCATCACCATCGCCCACCATGCCTTGAAAAAGGGCCATCGCGGCGCACTGAAAATCTGGCTGGCGATCACCGTTCTATTGGGCTGCGGCTTCCTCGCGTTGCAGGCCGAGGAGTACATGCACGCCTATCACGAACTGGGCCTGACCCTGGGTTCGGGCATTTACGGCGCGACGTTCTTCATGCTCACCGGTTTCCACGGCGCCCACGTGACCATCGGCACGATCATTCTGTTCGTGATGCTGATGCGCATCATGAAGGGCCATTTCGATGCCGAGCATCAGTTCGGCTTCGAGGCGGCGAGCTGGTATTGGCACTTCGTCGATGTGGTGTGGATCGGTTTGTTCGTCTTCGTTTACGTGCTCTGAGCACTGATTACCAAGGCGCGTGCGACACCAGTTGGCCGCTGTAGAAGCCCCAGGCGATCAAGCCGACGGTGGCAGCGGCCAGTGCCACCCGAACACTCAAGGCGATCACCAGGCGATTGGAGCTGCTGTCGTCCTTGACCAGGAAAAACAGGCCGCTGAACAGGCTGATCACCGTGGCAATCAGCAGCAGGACGATGGCTGCTTTGAGCATGGGAAGACTCCGGGGGACAGGCGATGCAGTTGAGTATAGCGAGCGCGACGACTGACTTTATGGCGCGGCCATGAAGCGCTTCCGTCCGGGCGTGATACCGACCGTGGTGGTGGCGCTGCTGCTGCCGCTGCTGGTGTCGCTGGGTTTCTGGCAACTGGGCCGGGGGGCGGAGAAAACCGCCCTGCTCGCCACTTACGCCGAGCGCCGCGCCGCCGAGCCGATGGCCAGCAGCGAATTGCTGCACAGCGCCGACCCGGCCTTTCGCCGTGTGCATCTGTACGGCCAGTTCGATGGCGCCCACAGCCTGCTGCTCGACAACCGCCAGCGCAACGGCAAGGTCGGTATCGAGCTGCTGCAGCCGTTTCAGGATCGGGCCACCGGCCAGTGGCTGCTGGTCAATCGCGGCTGGCTGCCATGGCCGGATCGCCGGGTGACGCCGCAATTCGCAACCCCCACCGACGCGGTCAACCTGGATGCCTGGGTCTACGTCGCCCCCGGTGCGACCTTCCAGTTGCACGCCGACCCGGCCAGCAGCACCTGGCCGCAAACGATCACCGCCGTGGAGCCAGCCAAGCTGTGGAAAACCCTCGATCGCGACGGCTTCGCCTACGAACTTCGTGCCGAACCCGGCCCTGCCAGCTACGAGGCCGACTGGCCGGTCGTGGCCATGGGCCCGGACAAACACCTCGGTTACGCCGTGCAGTGGTTCGCCATGGCCACCGCCCTGCTCGGTCTCTACATCTATTTGGGATTGCACAACGCAAAGGAGAAAACCCATGGGAACGGCCATGAATCCACCCAGCATGTCTGAGGCGAAAACCCCGGCTACCCGCCGCCGTGGACGGATCCAGCTGTTGCTGATTGTGCTCGGCGTGGTCGGCCCGATGATCCTCGCCACCGGCATGTACAAATTGCAGTTCTGGGTGCCGGAGGGTCGCAGCTATCACGGTGAGCTGATCGGCAACGGCCAGACCCGCGCCGACCTCGGCGTGCAAGCCGACGAACAGCGCTGGCAGATGCTGGTGACCGCGCCGAAGGATTGCGCGGTGGACTGCCAGCAACTGGTGTACCTCGCCCGGCAGATCCAGATCGGCCTCGGCCGCGATGCCGGGCGCGCCAGCCACGCCCTCGCCGCTGCACAGCCGCTGAGCGCCGACTACGAAGCCAAGCTGACCCGCGAATACCCGCAGCTGCAACGCTACCCGCTGGACAGCGCAGCGTTGAGCAAGGCCACCGGCGACAAGGCCACGCCGCAGCTGTGGATCATCGACCCCCACGGCAACCTGGTGCTGCGCTACGACCCGAGTGTGAAGGGCAAGGATCTGCTCAACGACCTGCGCCACCTGCTGAAACTGTCGAACATCGGATAAGGGCATCGTCATGGCCAAACCTGGATTTCGCCTCGCGCTGTTTGCCACCCTGCTGGCACTGATCGTCGTGCTGCTCGGCGCCTACACCCGCCTGACCCATGCCGGCCTCGGCTGTCCGGACTGGCCTGGCTGCTACGGCTTTATCAGCGTGCCGAAAAGCGAAGCCCAACTGGCCCATGCCGAACTGCATTACCCCGACTCGCCGGTGGTGGCGCACAAGGGCTGGAACGAGATGATCCACCGTTACTTCGCCGGCACCCTCGGCCTGCTGATTGCGATTTTGGCCGGGCGTGCCTGGGTCAATCGTGGTCATCCGGGCCAGCCGCTGAAACTGCCGCTGTTTCTGCTGGCGGTGGTGTTCGCCCAAGCGGCGTTCGGCATGTGGACGGTGACGCTCAAGCTCTGGCCGCAAGTGGTCACCGGGCATTTGCTCGGCGGTTTTGCGACCTTGAGTCTGTTGTTTTTGCTGACGTTGCGATTGTCCGGCGTGCTGCCGGCGTTGACCGTGCCCAAGCGCTTGCAGTATTGGGCGACGGCAGGGCTGTTGCTGGTGATCGGTCAGATTGCCCTCGGCGGCTGGGTCAGCTCCAACTACGCGGCGGTGGCCTGCATCGACTTCCCGACCTGTCACGGTCAATGGCTGCCACCGGCGGACTTTGCCAACGGCTTTCACCTGACCCAGCACATCGGCCCCAATTATCTCGGCGGCCAACTCGACAGCGATGCACGCACAGCGATTCACCTGACCCACCGCATCGGTGCGCTGCTGGTGACGATCGTCCTGCTCGGTCTGGCCTGGCAACTCAGGGCTGTCGGCATGACGCGTTTGGCCGGGCTAGTCGTCATTGCCCTCGGCGCACAGATCACCCTCGGCATCAGCAACGTGCTGTTCCATCTGCCGCTGCCGGTGGCCGTGGCCCACAACGCCGGTGGCGCCGCGCTACTGCTGAGCATGGTGCTGGTCAATTATCACGCGCGCACCAGTCTGGTCCGGGTCAAACAGCCGATGTTGGCGCGCTGGCGTCTGAGCCCGCGTAAACATTCGGCTGCGCCCATCACGATAAAAGGAGAAACGCCATGGCGCTTCTGATCGGCGAACGTCCCGCGCAAGCGCTGTGGCGTGACTATCTGGAGCTGACCAAGCCGAAAGTGGTGGTGCTGATGCTGATCACCTCGCTGGTCGGCATGTTCCTCGCGACCCGCGCCGGGGTGCCGTGGACGGTGCTGGTGTTCGGCAATCTGGGGATTGCGTTGTGTGCTGGCGGCGCGGCGGCGGTCAACCATGTGGTCGACCGGCGCATCGATGCGGTGATGGCGCGCACCCACAAACGGCCGTTGGCCGAGGGCCGGGTTTCACCAGCAGCGGCGCTGACCTTTGCGCTGGTGCTGGCGCTGCTCGGGCAGGCGATGCTGCTGACATTCACCAATGCGCTGACCGCGTGGCTGACTCTCGCTTCGTTACTCGGCTACGCGGTGATCTACACCGGCTTCCTCAAACGCGCGACGCCACAGAACATCGTCATCGGCGGTCTTGCCGGCGCCGCCCCTCCGCTGCTCGGCTGGACCGCCGCTACCGGCCATGTCAGCGCCGAACCGTTGCTGCTGGTGCTGATCATCTTCGCCTGGACCCCGCCGCATTTCTGGGCGCTGGCGATCCATCGCAAGGAGGAGTACGCCAAGGCCGACATCCCGATGCTGCCGGTGACCCACGGCGAGCACTACACCAAAGTGCACATTCTGCTGTACACCTTCGCCCTGCTCGCGGTGAGTCTGCTGCCGTACGTGATCCACATGAGCGGCGTGCTCTACCTCATCTGCGCCCTCGCGCTGGGCGCAAGGTTTCTGCAATGGGCCGTGGTGCTGTACCGTGGCACTCGGCCGCACGCGGCGATCAATACCTTCAAGTACTCTATTTATTACTTGTTCCTGTTGTTCATCGCCCTGCTCGTAGACCACTACTTACTGTTGAACCTATGACTCGAACCCAGAAAACCGTCTTCATCCTCGTCGCCGTGATCGCGCTGATCCTGGGACTGACCGTCAACAAAGTGCTGAGTGGCAAGGGCCAGGGCGACCCCACCGCGCTGATCGACGCCGGTATCATCCTGCTGCCGCAGAGCCGCACGTTGCCGGGCGTGACCATGACCAATCAGGACGGCCAACCGGTCGCCATCGACGAGTTGAAAGGCAAGTGGAGCCTGCTGTTCTTCGGCTACACCTTCTGCCCGGACATCTGCCCGACCACCCTCGCCCAGCTGCGCCAGATCAAGAGCGAGTTGCCCAAGGATGCTGTGGATAAGTTGCAGATCGTGCTGGTCAGTGTCGACCCGAACCGCGACAACCCGCAGCAGTTGAAGCAGTACCTGGGCTACTTCGATCCACAGTTCGTGGGCCTGACTCCGAAGTCGATCGAAGAACTGCAGAAGGTCGCGAATGCGGTGAGTATTCCGTTCATTCCGGCCGATACCAGCAAACCGAATTACACCGTCGACCATAGCGGCAACCTGGCGGTGATCGGCCCGGATGGCACGCAGCGCGGTTTTATTCGGGGGCCGCTGAACAACGCCAAACTGGTGGCGCAACTGCCGGTGATGCTTAACCGCAAGTAGCAACACCACTGAACCATTGTGGGAGCGGGCTTGCTCGCGAATGCAGTGGGTCAGATAAAGAAATGTTGGCTGACACACCGCATTCGCGAGCAAGCCCGCTCCCACAAGGACGGTGTTTCAGGCAAAAAAAAAGGGGGCGCTCATGGCGCCCCCTTTTTTTTGCAACAACCCAAATCAGAACGCCGGCAATACCGCGCCTTTGTACTTCTCGGTAATGAATTGCTTCACTTCCGGGCTGTGCAGCGCAGCCGCCAGTTTCTGCATCGCGGCGCTGTCCTTGTTGTCCGCACGGGACACCAGGATGTTGACGTACGGCGAGTCGTTGCCTTCGATCACCAGCGCGTCCTTGGACGGATCGAGTTTGGCTTCCAGCGCGTAGTTGGTGTTGATCAGCGCCAGATCGACCTGGGTCAGCACGCGCGGGATGGTCGCGGCTTCCAGCTCACGGATTTTCAGGTCTTTCGGGTTCTGCGCGATGTCTTTCGGGGTCGACAGAATGTTGGTCGGATCCTTCAGGGTGATCAGGCCAGCCTTGGCCAGCAGCAACAGCGCACGGCCGCCGTTGGTGGCATCGTTCGGGATCACCACGTTGGCGCCGCTTGGCAGATCCTTCAGATCCTTGATCTTGTTCGAGTAGGCGCCCAGCGGCTCCAGATGCACGCCGGTCACCGCCACCAGGTTGGTGCCCTTGGCCTTGTTGAACTCATCAAGGTATGGCTGGTGCTGGAAGAAGTTGGCGTCCAGGCGCTTTTCAGCCACCTGCACGTTCGGCTGAATGTAGTCGGTGAAGACCTTGACCTTCAGATCCACGCCTTCTTTGGCCAGGGCCGGCTTCACGAATTCGAGGATTTCCGCGTGCGGCACCGGGGTGGCGGCAACGGTCAGGGTTTCGGCGTGGGCCGAAAAAGCGGCTACGGCAGCGAAAGCAGCGATCAGTTTTTTCATTCAGCTAACTCCTTATGAGGCGCCCGTCTGGCGCCTGCCAGCGAATGGCCGGCTCATCTCTTGATTACAAAAAACCGGTTATTTGCGCGAGAAATGCACGACCAGACGGTCGCCGACCATTTGCAGCACTTGTACCAGAATCAGCAGCAACACCACGGTGACGATCATCACGTCAGTCTGGAAACGCTGGTAGCCGAAACGGATCGCCAGGTCACCCAGACCACCGGCGCCGACCACACCGGCCATCGCCGTGTAGGACACCAGTGTAATCGCGGTCACCGTAATCGCTGCGAAGATGCCCGGACGGGCCTCCGGCAGCAAGGCGTTCATGATGATCTGCCGGGTGGTCGCGCCCATCGACTGGGTGGCTTCGATGATGCCGCGATCGACTTCACGCAGCGCGGTTTCCACCAGACGCGCGAAGAACGGCGTCGCACCCACCACCAACGGCGGAATCGCACCGGCCACGCCCAGCGAAGTGCCGGTGATCAGCACGGTGAACGGAATCATCACGATCAGCAGAATGATGAACGGCAACGAACGCAGGATGTTCACCGCCAACGACATGAAGGCGTAGAGGCCACGGTTTTCCAGCAACTGACGCGGGCTGCAGAGGAACAGCAGCACACCCAACGGCAGGCCGAGCAATACGGTGAACAGCAGCGAACCACCGAGCATCAACATGGTGTCGCCAGTGGCCAGCCAGATTTCCAGCCAATCGATGTTTTCGAAGAAAGCCTTGAGCATTTCCATTAACGCAGCACCTCCATATGAACGTCAGCGGCGGTGAAACGGGCGAAAGCCGCTTCCATGTCGCCACCGGTGACGGCGAGGGTCAATTGCCCGTAAGGAATGTCTTTGATGCGGTCGATGCGACCGGCGAGGATGCTGTAGTCGACCCCGGTTTCCCGGGCCACGGTACCGAGCAACGGCGCGTAGGTCGCTTCGCCCTGGAAGGTCAGACGCACGATGCGACCCGGTACGTGAGCGAAGTCATCGCGCTGTTCGCTTTCGTCGATCTGCTCGCTTTCCTGGACGAAACGCTTGGTGGTCGGGTGCTGCGGATGCAGGAACACATCGGCCACCGAACCTTGCTCGACGATCACCCCTGCGTCCATCACTGCCACCTGATCGCAGACCCGACGGATCACATCCATCTCGTGGGTGATCAGGACGATGGTCAGCTTCAGTTCACGATTGATCTCGGCCAGCAGTTGCAGAACCGACGCGGTGGTCTGCGGGTCGAGGGCGCTGGTGGCCTCGTCGCACAGCAGAATTTTCGGCTTGGTCGCCAGGGCGCGGGCGATGCCGACGCGCTGTTTCTGGCCGCCGGACAGCTGCGCCGGATACTTCTTGGCGTGATCGGACAGACCGACCCGCGCCAGCAACTCGGCGACGCGTTGATTGATTTCACTGCTCGACAGTTCGCCGGCCAAGGTCAGCGGCAGCGCGACGTTGTCGGCCACGGTCTTGGAGGCGAGCAGGTTGAAGTGCTGGAAGATCATCCCGACTTGCTGGCGGAAACGACGCAGGCCGTTGGCGTCCAGCGCGGTGACTTCTTCGCCGTCGACGATGATCTTGCCGCCGCTGGAATCTTCCAGGCGATTGATCAGACGCAGCAGGGTACTTTTACCCGCACCGGAATGGCCGATCAGGCCGAAGACCTGACCGTTTTCAATCGAAAGACTGGTCGGGTGCAGGGCGGGGATGTCCTTACCGGCGACGCGGTAAGTTTTGTGGACGTTTTGAAACTCGATCACGTAGCGAACCTTGTGGGGCGCGTTAGAAAAGGATCAGCGGTTAGCCGGGCGCGCATTTTAGCCTGTCCGTATAGAGGTTCTTAGCATTTATTTCGCAATTAACCTTCGATTTGGCAATAACAAGATCAAAGGTCATAAAAAAGGAACGCCGGTTCCCGCTCATTGGTCACTAGTTAAGCGACTTGAAACCCCGGGTAACCGTGCCCGGAAACGCTCAAGAGTCCCCGTTGAAACGGGGTCAACCGAGGAGTTTACGTCTGATGAGCAGCAAGAAACCTACGACCGACAAAAGCCAGCTGGCCGGAACCGATACCAAGGATCGCGCCAACACCAACGCCAAACTCGACAGCCTGGAGAAATTTCGCTCCGACGCTACCGGCCAGGCCCTGCGCACCAACCAAGGGGTAAAGGTCGCCGATAACCAGAACACCCTCAAGGCCGGCCCGCGTGGGCCGTCGTTGCTGGAAGACTTCATCATGCGTGAGAAAATCACGCACTTTGACCACGAACGCATTCCAGAGCGCATCGTTCACGCGCGCGGCACTGGCGCGCATGGTTTCTTCCAGGCCTATGAGAACCATTCGACGCTGACCAAGGCCGGCTTCCTGCAGGACCCGGGGAAAAAGACCCCGGTGTTCGTGCGTTTTTCCACGGTGCAGGGGCCGCGCGGTTCCGGCGATACCGTGCGTGACGTGCGCGGTTTTGCCGTGAAGTTCTTCACCGACGAAGGCAACTTCGATCTGGTCGGCAACAACATGCCGGTGTTTTTCATTCAGGACGCGATCAAGTTTCCCGACTTCGTCCACGCGGTAAAACCCGAACCGCACAATGAGATCCCGACCGGCGGCTCGGCCCACGATACGTTCTGGGACTTCGTTTCGCTGGTGCCGGAATCGGCGCACATGGTGATCTGGGCGATGTCCGACCGGGCGATCCCGAAAAGCCTGCGCAGCATGCAGGGCTTTGGCGTGCACACCTTCCGCCTGGTCAACGCCGAGGGCAAATCGCGCTTCGTCAAATTCCACTGGCGCCCAACCGCCGGCACCTGCTCGCTGGTGTGGGACGAGGCGCAGAAGCTCGCCGGTAAAGACACCGACTACCACCGTCGCGACCTCTGGGAAGCCATCGAGATGGGCGACTACCCGGAATGGGAGCTGGGCGTACAGATCATCGAGGAGGAAAACGAACACGACTTCGATTTCGACATCCTCGACCCGACCAAGCTGATCCCCGAAGAAATCGTGCCGATCACCCCGCTGGGCAAGATGACCCTGAACCGCAACCCGGACAACTTCTTTGCCGAGACCGAGCAGGTCGCATTCTGCCCGGGCCACATCGTGCCGGGGATCGACTTCTCCAACGATCCGCTACTGCAAGGCCGGCTGTTTTCCTACACCGATACGCAGATCAGCCGACTCGGTGGGCCGAACTTTCATGAGCTGCCGATCAACCGCCCGGTCGCGCCATTCCATAACGGCCAGCGCGACGCGCAGCACCGCACGGTGATCGACAAGGGGCGCGCGTCCTACGAGCCGAACTCGATTGATGGCGGCTGGCCGAAAGAGACTCCGCCAGCCGCGCAGGACGGCGGCTTCGAGAGCTACCCGGAACGCATCGATGCGAACAAGATCCGTCAGCGCAGCGAGTCGTTCAGCGATCATTTCTCCCAGGCGCGGCTGTTCTTCAACAGCATGAGTGAGCACGAGAAGGAACACATCATTGCCGCCTACAGCTTCGAGCTGGGCAAGGTCGAACGCGAGTTCATCCGTGCACGGCAGGTGAACGAGATTCTCGCCAACATCGACCTGGAACTGGCTAAACGCGTGGCGGCCAACCTCGGATTGCCAGCGCCAAGCAAAGGCACGGTCGAGGTGCGTAAAACCTCGTTCGATCATTCGCCAGCGCTGAGTCAGGCGAATCTGCTGCCAGAGGACATCAAAACCCGCAAAGTGGCGATTCTTGCCGCTAACGGCGTCGATGGTGCAGCGATTGATGCGATGAAAAAGGCCTTGGAAGCAGAAGGTGCGCACGCCAAGCTGCTCGGCCCGACTTCGGCACCGGTGAAGACTGCCGACGGCAAAGCCCTGCCGGTGGACGCATCCATGGAAGGTATGCCTTCAGTGATCTTCGATGCGGTGTTCGTGCCCGGTGGTGCGGCGTCGATCAAGGCGTTGAGTGGCGACGGCGTGGCGCTGCATTACCTGCTGGAAGCCTACAAGCACCTCAAGGCGATTGCGCTGCACGGCGAGGCCAAGCAGTTGCAGGATCTACTGAAGCTGGAAGCGGATGCAGGACTGCTGCAGGGCAAGGATGTGCCGGGGTTGACCAAGCCGTTCTTCGCGGCGATCGGGCAGCATCGGGTCTGGGCGCGGGAGCCTAAGGCCAAAGCCATTCCAGCTTAAGTTCTTGGCTGGCTGAGAGGACGCTTTCGCGAGCAAGCCCGCTCCCACAGGGTTCACGCTGTACCTGTGGGAGCGGGCTTGCTCGCGAAGCTTTTAAGGTTTACGCGGGCTCAAGACCATCTGCGCCGGCACCGTGCGCAGAATCTGCTTCTCGATGCGCAACTCGAAATCCGGATTCAGTTTCTTCACCCGCTTGCTCAGCAGAGTCGCCAGCCAAGGGTAATCCTGGGTGCGCGGCGCCTGAATGCTCACGGCACACTCATAATTCACCACATCGGCGGCGATCGCGTCGAGTTGCCGGCGAAGCTTGCGGCTATCGTTAATGTTCAGCGCCACCGTGGTGCTTTCGGCAGTCGGATCGATGACCTTGGCTTTCGGCTTGGCTTCGGCCGCCAGCAGCGCCGCTTCGGCTTTCTCCAGCTCGGCTTTGCGCGCTTCGGTGATGGCACCATTGACGCCACCGGTCAGCGCCGGGGCTTTCGGCATCAGGGCACGGGCACGGCTCAGCGCAGTGGCTGCGGCGTTCACATCACCCTTTTGCAATACGATCTGGCTGCGGCGCAGGTAGGCCTCAGCCAACTGGCGCTGGTATTGCTCCAGGGACTGATCGTTGGGGGTTTGTGCCTGCAAGGCGGCCAGTTGGTCTTCGGCGGTGGCCAGTTCGCTGCTGGCCAGGCTTTGCTCCAGCTGTGCGATGGCCGTGGCCCGCGCGTCGGGGGCTTCAGCCACCGGCGGCGTACTTTGGCAGGCGCCCAGCAGCACGGAAAATGCGACAAGGAGCAGATAACGGGAGGCGAACGGCTTCATTCCTGCGACTCTCTAATTGCGCAAAAAGCGAGCAAGTCTACACCCCTCGACGGGGCAGAACAAAACTCAGCAGAAACAGTGCGGCCGCCGTCACAACGATCGACGGCCCCGCCGGGGTGTCCTTGAACCATGACAACGCCAGCCCGCCACATACGGCGAGCATGCCCAGCAGGCTCGCGCCCACGGCCATCTGCTCCGGCGAGCGGGCGTGACGTTGTGCCGCAGCCGCCGGAATGATCAGCAGCGAAGTAATCAGCAACACACCGACGATTTTCATCGCCACCGCGATCACCACCGCAATCAACAGCATCAGCGTCATGCGCAGGCCCGCCACCGGCAGGCCTTCGACCTTGGCCAATTCCTCATGCACGGTGATCGCCAGCAGTGGCCGCCACAGCGTCACCAGCAACACCAGTACCGCCGCGCTGCCGCCGAGGATCCACGCCAGATCGGTCGGGCTGATCGCCAGCAGGTCGCCGAACAGATAGGCCATCAGGTCGATCCGCACTTCATGCATGAAGCTTAGTACCACCAGCCCGAGAGAGAGCGTGCTCGGTGCGAGAATTCCCAAAAGCGTGTCGGAGGCCAGCGGCTGACGCTGTTGCAAGGTCACCAGCAGCACCGCCAGCAGCAGGCAGCCGACGGTCACCGCAACGGTCGGGCTGACATCCAGCAGAAAGCCCAGGGCCACGCCGAGCAGCGCAGCGTGTGACAGGGTGTCACCGAAGTAGGCCATGCGCCGCCAGACCACAAACGAACCCAACGGCCCGGCCACCAGCGCCAGCGCCAGACCTGCAAGCAGGGCATACAACAGAAAATCAGCCATGCTTGCAGTGGTCTCCGTGAACGTGGGTGTGGCCCGCACCGGGCGCCTTGACCACCGAACCGTGCAGGTCGTGGGCGTGGTCGTGATGGTGGTGATAGATCGCCAGGCTCGGCGCATTCTTGCCGAACAGTTCGACGAACGCCGGATCGCCGCTGACCTGCTCGGGATGCCCGGAGCAGCAGACGTGGCGATTCAGACAAACCACCTGATCAGTGGTGCTCATCACCAGATGCAAATCGTGGGACACCATCAGCACGCCGCAACCGTGACGGTCGCGCAGGCGGGTAATCAGGCTGTACAGCTCGGCCTGCCCGGCGACATCGACGCCCTGCACCGGCTCATCCAGCACCAACAGCTCCGGCTCGCGCAGCAGCGCCCGGGCCAGCAGCACGCGCTGCATTTCACCGCCGGAAACACTTTGCACCGGGCTGTCGATGACGTGTTCGGCGCCGACTTCCTTGAGCGCCGCCAATGCACGCGGACGGTCTACGCCGGGCACCAGGCGCAGGAAGCGCAGTACCGACAGCGGCAAGGTCGGATCGACGTGCAGCTTTTGCGGCATGTAGCCAACGCGCAGTTTCGGCTTGCGCCAGACACTGCCGCTGTCAGGCTTCAGCAGGCCAAGCACGGCGCGCACCAGTGTGGTCTTGCCGGCGCCGTTGGGGCCGATCAGGGTGACGATCTGCCCCGGCTCGACGCTCAGCTCGATGTTGTCCAGCACGGTCTGCCCGGCAAACGTGACGGCGACGTGCTCCAGACGGATCAACGGGTTGCTCATCAGGCCCCCTGGCAACCGGAGCACAGGCCGACCACTTCGACGGTCTGTGCTTCGACGATGAACCCGACATCCCTGGCGCTGTGGATGATCGCGTCGCTGATGGCTTTCTGTTCCAGCTCGATCGCGGCGTGGCACTCGCGGCAGATCAGAAACTGGCCCTGATGCGCATGCTCGGGATGCACACAACCGACGAAAGCGTTGAGCGAGGAGATGCGGTGCACCAGGCCGTTTTCCAGAAGGAAATCCAGCGCACGGTACACGGTCGGCGGCGCGGCGCGGCGGCCGTCCTGCTCGCTGAGCACCGCCAGAATGTCGTAGGCGCCCAGCGGCTTGTGGCTCTGCCACACCAGCTCCAGCACCCGCCGGCGCAACGCAGTCAGGCGCAGGCCTTTCTGGGCGCACAAGGTATCGGCCTCGGTCAGTGCGCTGTGCACGCAATGAGAGTGGTCGTGGGGACGGCTGGCAATCGGTGTAATAGGCATGGGCGGCGACGCGTTTTGATAGAGACGTTATTATGTTACCCGTTCTCGCCTCCTTGAGTGGTCATCGTGTCCCGACTTTTTTCTGTTTTTGTGGCGTTTATCGCCAGTTTTCTGCTGATCGGTTCGGCTCAGGCCGAGGTCAGGGTTCTCACCAGCATCAAACCGCTGCAGTTGATTGCCGCGGCGGTGCAGGACGGGATCGCCATTCCGGAAGTGCTGCTGCCACCGGGTGCCTCGCCGCACAATTACGCCCTGCGCCCGTCCGACGTACGGAAGGTGCAATTGGTGGATCTGCTGTACTGGATCGGCCCGGATATGGAAGGTTTCCTGCCGCGCGTGCTGAACGGTCGTACGCTGCCGAGCGTCGCCGTGCAGGACCTGCCGGGTATGAAGTTGCGCCGCTTTGCAGAAGACAGCCACTCCCACGCCGAAGACGCCGACGAGCATGATCACGATCACCGCCCGGGCACGCTGGACGCGCATTTGTGGCTATCGCCGGTCAATGCTCGGGTCATTGCCGAGAAAATGGCTGCCGACCTCAGCGCAGCCGATCCGGCCAACGCCGAACGCTATCAGAGCAACGCCAAGGCTTTCGATGAGCGCCTCGACGCACTGGATGCACGCTTGAAGAAGCGCATGGCTGATGTCGAGGGCAAACCGTACTTCGTGTTCCACGAAGCGTTCGATTACTTCGAAGACGCTTACGGCCTGAAGCACACCGGGGTATTCAGTGTGGCAGCGGAAGTGCAGCCCGGCGCGCAGCATGTGGCGGCAATGCGCAAACGCCTGCAGGAAGTCGGCAAGACCTGTGTGTTCAGCGAACCGCCGCTGCGTCCACGTCTGGCGGAAACCCTGGTGGCGGGCCTGCCGGTGAAACTGGCGGAGCTGGATGCGTTGGGCGGCTATACACCGGCGACAGCTCAGGGGTATGAGCAGGTGCTGGAGAAGCTGGGCAACGATTTGGCCGGGTGCCTGGAATCGTTGTAACCCCACAAGACCCGTGGCGAGGGAGCTTGCTCCCGCTTGAGTGCGCAGCACTCACAAAATATGGCTGACTGCCAGAATTTTGGGGCCGCTTCGCAACCCAGCGCGAGCAAGCTCGCTCGCCACAATTTAAAGGGCGAAAGGTAGCGGTGTATGCACCTGCTGCCGCTGCGCCAAGCGCTGCTCGAACTCCCGCGGATCGTGAATCAGCACGTCCTGCCCGGCAAACTGCTCGGCGGCGATCAACCGCGACAGCCAGAACCGCACACACGCCACACGCAGCAGGGTCGGCCATAGCTCCGCTTCAGCGGCAGTGAACGGACGCAGCGCCGCATAGGCACCGAGGAATGCGCGGGCACGCGGCCCGTCAATCAAGCCTTCCTCGTCCGAACACCAGTCGTTCAAGGCAATCGCCACGTCATAGAGCATCGGTCCCGAGCAGGCGTTGTAGAAGTCGATCAAGCCGGTCAGGTGCGTGCCTTCGAACATCGCATTGTCGCGGAACAGATCCGCATGAATGTTGGCCCGTGGCAGCGCGAGGATTTTGTCTTTCTGCAGGGTGATTTCTTCCAGCGCCTTGCGCAGCAGCACACGCGGCTCGTCCGCCAGATGCGAGAGAAACTCGGTGCCCTCCTCCAGCATCCAGTCCAGGCCACGATCGGTCTTGCGCTTGATCATGCGCTCGCCCTGGGTCGCCAGGTGCAGATGCGCCTGCAACTCGCCGACCTGCGCACAATGCTGGGCGTTGGCAACTTTGATGTGCTTGCCGGACAGGCGCGGCTGGAGCAATGCCGGTTTACCCTTCAGTTCACGCAGGGCCACGCCGTCAGTGGTACGCAGCGCGTAGGGCACCGGCAGATTAGCCTCGTGCAGCACGTCGAGCAGGTCGATGAAGAACGGCATTTCCTGCACCGGGCCGCGCTCGACCAGGGTCAGGACGAACTCGCCCTGTTCCAGGCTGATAAAGAAATTGGTGTTTTCGCTGCCGGCGGCGATCCCCTGGAAATCAAGCAGACGGCCGAGCCCGTAAGGGGCGAGAAAGGTTTCCAGCTCGGGCCGAGCCAGGGGGGTGAACACAGACATGGTTAAAAACTGCTCAGTTCGGGCGCCGCCAGCACAGCGGCGCCGATTAATTTAAGAGACTACTTCCATTCGAAAATCTTCCACGACGGAATCAGCATATCCGGCTGATCCGAGCGGATGAAGTTTGCATCGGTACCGTCCGCACGCACCAGAAAATAGGGCGGGAATCCTTTCTGGGTAACCTTGATCGCGTACAGGAAGCCGTTCTGCCGGTACTCCTGAATGGTTTTGTCACCCTCGGTGTGGATGGTGACTTCCGGATCTGCCGACGGCGCATCATCCGCCGCGATCGCGGCCAGCGGTGAGGCAGCAATCAAACCGACCAGCAGCAAGCGATTTAACGTACGCATGATAACCTTGTCCCTTTGTCGTCAACGGTCCCGCTATTCTAGCGCCGGGCCCGCCGAAAAGGTTGATTCTGCTCATGAGCCAAGCCCCCCTCGTCCTGGTGGACGGTTCGTCTTACCTGTACCGCGCTTTCCACGCCCTGCCACCGCTGACCACCTCCAAAGGCCTGCCGACCGGCGCGGTCAAAGGTGTGCTGAACATGCTCAAGAGTCTGCGCAAGCAGTACCCGGACAGCCCGTTCGCCGTGGTCTTCGATGCCAAGGGCGGGACGTTTCGCGATGAGATGTACGCCGAATACAAGGCCAACCGCCCGAGCATGCCCGACGACATGCGCGTGCAGATCGAGCCGCTGCACCAGAGCGTGATCGCCCTCGGCTTCCCGCTGCTGTGCGTGGAAGGCGTCGAGGCTGACGACGTGATCGGCACCCTGGCACGCAGCAGCGCGGCGGCGGATCGTCCGGTGATCATCTCCACCGGCGACAAGGACATGGCGCAACTGGTCGATGGCCACATTACCTTGGTCAACACCATGTCCGGTAGCTCGATGGATGTGGAGGGCGTGAAGGAGAAATTCGGCGTCGCACCCGAGCAGATCATCGATTATCTGGCGCTGATGGGCGATTCTTCCGACAACATTCCGGGCGTTCCCGGCATCGGTCCAAAGACCGCCTCCGGCCTGCTGGTCGGCGTCAACGGCGGCCTGACCGAGCTGTACGCGAATCTCGACATCGTCCCGACCCTGCCGATTCGCGGCGCGAAAACCCTGCCGGCCAAGCTCGAAGAGCACAAGGAGATGGCTTTCCTCTCCTATCAACTGGCGACCATCAAGGTCGACGTGCCGCTGGACATCGGCCTCGATGACCTGCAGATGGGCGCGGAAGACCCGGCCAAGCTCTACGAGCTGTACACCTTGCTGGAATTCAAGAGCTGGCTGAACGACCTCGATCGTGACGCCAAGCGCCAGGAACTGAGCGCGGCCGCCGAACCTGCGCCGGCTGGCGATCTGTTCAGCCCCCGCGCAGAAGAAGCCCCTGCCGCTCCAACCGAAGCAGCGTATGAAACCATCCTTGATCAGGCGCGTTTCGACGTCTGGCTGGAGAAACTGAACAACGCCAAGCTGTTCGCTTTCGACACCGAAACCACCGGCATCGACGCGCAACAGGCGCAACTGGTCGGCCTTTCGTTCGCGGTGCAAGCCAACGAAGCCGCGTACATTCCGCTGACCCACTCCTACATCGGCGTGCCCGAGCAGCTGGATCGCGACACCGTGCTGCGTGCGTTGAAGCCGATTCTGGAAGACCCGAACAAACTCAAGGTCGGCCAGCACGCCAAGTTCGACATGAACATTCTGGCCAACTGCGCCATCGGCGGTGATCAGAACGAAGGCATCACCGTGCGCGGCATCGCTTTCGACACCATGCTTGAGTCCTACGTGCTCAATTCCACCGCGACCCGCCACGACATGGACAGCCTCGCGCAGAAGTACCTGGATCACACCACCGTGAGCTTTCAGGACATCGCCGGCAAGGGCGCCAAGCAGCTGACCTTCGACCAGATCGCTCTGGAGCAGGCCGGCCCATACGCAGCCGAAGATGCCGACATCACCCTGCGCCTGCATCAGACCCTGTTTGAAAAACTCAGCGCAATCCCGAGCCTGGCCAGCGTGCTGACCGACATCGAGATTCCGCTGGTGCCGGTGCTGGCGCGCATCGAGCGTCAGGGCGCGTTCGTCGATGCCGAACTGCTCGGCATCCAGAGCATTGAGCTGGGCAACAAGATGGTCGCGCTGGAGCGAGAAGCCTTCGAAATTGCCGGTGAAGAATTCAACCTCGGCTCGCCAAAGCAGCTGGGCGTGATCCTCTACGAAAAGCTCGGACTGCCGGTGCTGAAGAAAACCGCCAAGGGCCAGCCATCGACCGCCGAGGAAGTGCTGGCGAAACTGGCCGAGGACGATCACCGCTTGCCAAAAGTGCTGATGGAACACCGTTCCATGAGCAAACTGAAAAGCACCTACACCGATCGCCTGCCGGAGCAGATCAACCCGCGCACCGGGCGTATCCACACCTCGTACCACCAGGCCGTGGCATCGACCGGGCGCTTGTCCTCCAGCGATCCGAACCTGCAGAACATTCCGGTGCGTACCGCTGAAGGCCGGCGTATCCGTCAGGCCTTCGTCGCGCCCAAAGGCTACAAACTGCTGGCAGCGGACTATTCGCAGATCGAACTGCGGATCATGGCCCACTTGTCCAAGGACGAAGGCTTGATGAACGCCTTCCGCAACAATCTGGACGTGCACACCGCGACCGCCGCTGAAGTATTCAAGGTCGAGCTGAGCGAAGTGACGTCCGACCAGCGCCGTGGCGCCAAGGCGATCAACTTCGGCCTGATCTACGGCATGGGCGCGCAGAAACTCGGCAAGGACATCGGCGTCGACACCAAGACCGCCAAGGCCTACATCGACACCTACTTCGCCCGTTATCCGGGTGTGCGCGAATACATGGAGCGCACCCGCAAGCAGGCAGCGGATCAGGGTTACGTCGAGACCTTCTTCGGTCGTCGCCTATATCTGCCGGAAATCAACTCCAACAAGCCGCAGGAACGCGCTGCCGCCGAACGCACGGCGATCAACGCGCCGATGCAAGGCACCGCCGCCGACATCATCAAGAAAGCCATGGTGGCGGTGGATAACTGGCTGGCATCGTCCGGGCTGGACGCCAGAGTCATCCTGCAGGTGCACGACGAACTGGTACTGGAGGTTCGCGAGGATCTGGTCGATCAGGTGAGTCAGGAAATCCGCCTGCACATGAGCGAAGCGGCGAAACTGGACGTGCCGTTGCTGGTGGAAGTCGGCGTCGGCAACAACTGGGATGAGGCGCACTGAGGCGTCTAGGTCGGGCGTTTGCCGCGACACACTGACGCGGCAAACGGCCGAAAAGCGCTTATTTCGAAACGCGCTTGCGGTTATTCCAAAGCTTTTTGAAAAAAATCTGAACTAATCTGACAACTCACTACTCAGAGATACTGAATGGCTGGTGAAGCCCTTCGATGCTCCTATGTTGTGTTAAGTGTTGGCAGATATCTGAACCCCGCCCTAGCGGTTCGGAACTTGAACCCCGGAACTTCTCCCTCCCCATATGAAGTCCGGGGCTTTTTTTGCCTCAAAACTGCCTGTGACGCAGCCATGCTGCGTTAAAAGCGCAACAAAAAATGCTCATTTAGGTCCCCTAAACTCCGCTTTTTTGTTGCACTTTTGCCTTGCCTGGCAGCACCACAGACAGTTTTGATATTCCCTTATTCTGCCTCGGTCGCCGCTTCGGCGCCCTTGTCAGCCAGTTCCATCCAGCCTGCCAACACAGTGTAGGCCTCTTCCAGGCCCATGCGTTTTGGCGCCGAGAACAGCTGGATCGTCACCAGATCGCCCCAGCCCTTGCGGATTTCCGACTGCACTTTGAGCAGGGTGTTCTTGGCGGCGCCGTAGGTCAGTTTGTCGGCCTTGGTCAGCAGAATATGCATCGGCATGCCGGCCGCAACGGCCCAGTCGAGCATCAGCAGGTCGAAGTCGGTCATTGGATGACGGATGTCCATCATCAGAATCAAACCCTTCAAACTCTCCCGGCCACCGAGGTACGCCTCGAGGTGACGCTGCCAGTGTTGCTTGAGCGGGATCGGTACTTTTGCATAACCGTAGCCCGGCAGGTCGACCAGACGCCGTTCATCGTCTAGCTTGAAGAAGTTCAACAGCTGTGTGCGACCCGGGGTTTTCGAGGTGCGCGCCAGACTGGCGTGAGTCAGGGTGTTCAGTGCGCTGGATTTACCGGCGTTGGAACGACCGGCGAACGCCACTTCGAAGCCTTCGTCGTCAGGGCATTGATCGACTTTGGCGGCACTGAGCATGAACGTGGACTGTTGGCACAGGCCGAGGATGGGATTCTTGAGTTGCATGGGATTTCCGATGTGGGCGGCGCCGGGATTGGGCGCGGAACGCGGTGTCGCTTCCGTTTCAGTGACGCCAGTATATAATGCCGCAGATTTTGTGTGTGCTTTGTCCCAGCGAAGGATGAAGTTCACGAGAGCCAAAGACCTTGATTGCGCATCAGAACGCAGAACGCTCTCAACCCTGAAAAGGTCGTTTTATGACGAAATGGCTGCTGGCTGCCGGAGTCCTGATACCGCTTTGCGGCGCACAGGCTACACAGGAACCGGAAGCCGTGTACAACCGTGTTTGTGGTGCCTGTCATTCCGGCCAACTACCCATGGCGCCCGCAAGAGGCGATCAGGCAGCTTGGACGCCGAGGTTGGCGAAGGGTATGGAGACGCTGGTGCAACACGTGACCCAGGGTTTCAAGGCGATGCCGCCGCGTGGTTTGTGCATGGACTGCAGTGCCGAGGATTACCAGGCCATCATCCTTTGGATGAGCGAGAGTAAACCCGGTCCATAACTCTTAACCCTTAGCCGTAGTTGGATTAGCTGATGAACAAATTGATCGTGAGTCTGCTGTTGACCGTGGGAATTTCAGGCTTCGCCCATGCTGCCGGTGATGCCGCCGCCGGCCAGGCGAAAGCTGCCGTCTGCGGAGCCTGCCATGGCCCTGACGGGAACAGCATGGCGCCAAACTTCCCGAAACTGGCCGGTCAGGGTGAACGCTACCTGACCAAGCAACTGCACGACATCAAGTCGGGCAAGCGCACCGTTCTGGAAATGACCGGCCTGCTGACCAACCTGAGCGACCAGGATCTGGCTGACATCGCAGCCTACTTCGCCAGCCAGAAAGGCAGCGTCGGCGCAGCCGATCCGAAGATCGTCGCTCGCGGTGAAGCTTTGTTCCGCGGCGGTAATCTGGCCAAGGGGCTGCCAGCCTGCACCGGTTGCCACTCGCCGAATGGCGCCGGCAACGCCGCCGCTGGCTTCCCGCATCTGGGTGGTCAACACGCTCAATACATCGCCAAGCAACTGACCGATTTCCGTAAGGAAGAAGGCGGCCGCAACAACGACGGCGACACCATGACGATGCAGACCATCGCCAAGCGCTTGAGCGACGAAGACATTGCCGCAGTCTCCAGCTACATCCAGGGCCTGCACTAACCGCCCTGAATCGAGCGTTAACGGTGATGGACATCTCCTGCAACGTTAACGCTCGATTAATCCGTCGCAGCAAGTATAAAAAGGGTGGCTTTGGCCGCCCTTTTTTGTGGCCGCTGCCGTTACACTACAGAACTCATGCCCGCCAGGACCTGTCTGAAAACAGGTCGCGCGAGGCGACCAAAATTGTCCAGGAGTAAAGCATGCGTAATCTGATCATCAGCGCCGCTCTCGTCGCTGCCAGCCTGTTCGGCGTGACCGCCCAGGCCGCCGAAGCACCCGCTGCCCCTTATGTCGAACTGGCCAACCCGGTGCCAGTGGCAGAGCCTGGCAAGATCGAAGTCGTGGAGCTGTTCTGGTACGGCTGCCCGCATTGCTACGCGTTCGAGCCGGTGATCAATCCCTGGGTTGAAAAACTGCCGTCCGACGTCAACTTCGTACGCATTCCTGCCATGTTCGGCGGCCCGTGGGATGCTCACGGCCAAATGTTCCTGACCCTGGAAGCAATGGGCGTCGAGCACAAGGTTCACGCTGCGGTTTTCGAAGCAATTCAGAAACAACACAAGAAGCTGACCGACAAGAACGACATGGCTGACTTCCTCGCCACACAAGGCGTGGACAAGGACAAGTTCCTCGCCACCTTTGACTCGTTCGCGATCAAAGGTCAGATCGTCAAAGCGCGTGAGCTGGCCAAGAAGTATGAAATCACTGGCGTGCCAACCATGATCGTCAACGGCAAGTACCGCTTCGACATCGGCTCTGCCGGTGGTGCCGAGCAAGCCCTGAAACTGGCTGATCAACTGGTCGCCAAAGAGCGAGCGGCCAACAAGGCAGCCGCCAACTAAGCGCGGTAACCGCCATGCGCCGCTGGGGCACCGAACGCAGCGTTGGCCTGCATGATCCGCAGGTCAACGAGCATCACCTGGAGTCCACGGGCCTGCCCGCAGACCATCGTCTGCGCTTGCTCAGTTTCAATATCCAGGTCGGCATCAGCACCGAGCGCTATCGGCATTATCTGACCCGCAGCTGGCAGCACCTGCTGCCGCACACCGGACGCTCAGGCAATCTGCAGAAGATCGGTGACCTGCTTGGCGACTTCGATCTGGTCGCCCTGCAGGAAGCCGATGGCGGCAGTCTGCGCTCAGGCTACGTCAATCAAGTCGAACACCTGGCCCACCTCGGCGCCTTCCCCTACTGGTATCAACAACTCAATCGCAACCTCGGCCGACTGGCCCAGCACAGCAATGGCGTGCTCAGTCGCCTGAAGCCGTGGGCGATCGAAGATCATCCGCTGCCCGGCCCGAAAGGTCGCGGCGCGATCCTGCTGCGCTTCGGTGAAGGTCCGGAGGCGCTGGTGGTGGTGATGATGCATCTGGCGCTCGGCGCACGGGTGCGCAGCCTGCAACTGGCCTATATTCGTGACCTGATCAGTGGCTACAAGCACCAGATATTGATGGGCGACATGAACACCCATGCCAGTGATCTGCTACAACAGTCACCGTTACGCGATCTCGGCCTGCTGGCCCCGCAGATGCAAGCCACCTTTCCCAGTTGGCGGCCACAGCGATGCCTTGATCATATTTTGCTCAGCCCGACCCTGACCCTGGAAAAGGTCGAAGTGCTGGCCCAACCCATTTCCGATCACCTGCCGGTCGCGGTAGAGATTCGTCTGCCGGGTTCGCTCACGGCCGATGCATTGCCCGCGTTGAGTCCTGCCCCTCGCGGAACCCCTGAATGAGCGACGACGCCCAGCGCTGGAAAGAGAAGTACCTCAAAAGCATCGAACAACAGGACAAGCTCGAACGTCGCTGGGCCGCCCGGCTCGACTTGCTGCGCCGCGGTCTGGTGCGCAGCACGCTGGCCGCTGAAGGCACCGACAAGGTCGTTGATCAGTGCATGAAAGAGATGCGCGACGTGGTGCGCACCGACGACATGGACGCCGGCCTCGCCGCCCTGCTGCCGCGCCTGGAAAAAGCCGTGCTCGATTCCGAGCAACGTCGCGAAACCCGAATCGATCAGGTCAGCACCGCGCTTACCGCGCTGGTCACCCAGCTACAAGCGCTGCCGCTGCCCCGGGAAGTCGCCCAGCCGCTGAAGAAATTCGCCAAGCAACTCGACAGCCGGGTCGGCCAGGCGCGGGAAATGCCGCTGCTGCTGAGTGAGCTCAGCGGTTTGCAGGGCAAGGCGTTGAGCCAGCTGGAAACACCGCCCGAGCCGGACCGCCCGGGCTTTTTGCAGCGCCTGTTTGGCAGCCGTGACAGTGAAGGGGTGCCAGAGTCTTCGGATCAGCCTCAGGCGCCGACGCCGACACCGGCCAACGCTGAACCTGCATCTGAGCCGGTACCCGCGCCAACCGCAGCGGTCGAGCCGATTCCGGCAGCACCCGTCACCGTAGCGGCCATCGCGCAACCACCAGAGGCCGAGCTTAAGCAAACGCCAGCAGTGCAGCCCGAGTCCGAATCACCTGTGTTCGCGTTCGTGCCTCCGGTCATTGCTGCCGAGCCGATCAGCGAACCCGTTGCTGCACCTGCAGTACCAGCGGCCGAACCTGAAGCCGAACGGCCGACCACCCCGATCACGGCGCCAGCACCTGCTGCCGCGTTCAACCCCGACGAGTTGATCCACCCGGGCGACATCCCGGCACCGTTGCTCCTCGATAGTCTGCCCCTACCCGAACCGATTGCCCAGGCTTTGGCCGCCATCGATCCGGAGCAACCCGAGCAGGACATTCTGTACGCCCTGCCCGATTCCCCGGAGCCGTCTTACAGTTCAGTGGCCAAACACATCGAAGACACGCTGATCGGGCTGCTCGACGACCTGACCCTGCCCGAGCGCCATCGCCCGCAGGCTGAGGCGATGCGCGACCGGTTGAAAAATGGCCTGAACTGGTACGAACTGCTGCCGATTCTCGACGATCTGGCGACCTTGATGCTGGCGATCACCGACAGCGGCCAGCACGAATTCGAAGCCTATCTGCAGCAACTCAACGAGCGCCTCGAAGCGTTCCAGAGCAACCTGCAGGCCGCCAGCGAAGGCCACGCCGACAACAGCTCGGCGGCGCGGGCGATGGACACGCAGATCCGCGAGCAGGTCGATGGTTTGCAGACCAGCATGCAGGAAGCGGCCGATCTGGATGACCTCAAGCAAGTGCTGGAGAATCATCTGGAAGGCCTGCTCGGCACCATGGATCAACACCAGAAACAGCGCGATGCCCGCGAGCAGGAAGTGGCGGCACGCCTCAAGGGTCTGGCCGAGCGTGTGGCGCACATGGAGCAGGAAGCCTTGGGCTTTCGCGAACATCTGGAAGAACAGCGGCAGAAAGCCCTGATCGATCCGCTGACCGGCCTGCCCAACCGCGCCGCCTGGAGCGAACGCCTGGAACACGAGATCAAGCAGTGGCAGCAACACGGCAACAACTTGAGTCTGGCGATGCTCGACCTCGATCATTTCAAGCGCATCAACGACAACTACGGACATCTGGCCGGCGACAAGGTGCTGAAGATCATCGCCACAGTGCTGCGCAAACGCCTGCGCGCAGCGGATTTCATTGCCCGTTTTGGTGGTGAGGAATTCGTTCTGCTGCTGCCGGCGACCACGCCTGCGGTGGGCGCCAAACTGCTGGAGACCCTGCGCGCGGCGATCGAAGCCTGCCCGTTTCACTTCAAGGGCGAACGGGTGACGATCACCATTTCCATGGGCCTGGCGTCGTTCAAAACGGGAGAACACAGCGATCTGGTGCTCAAAAGAGCCGATCAGGCGCTTTACCGGGCGAAAAATGGCGGACGCAACCGGGTCGAGCTGGGCTGAGTAATTGTTCCATTTTGTTTAATTCAGCCCGCCGGCCGTCGAGACCCGAGGCAGTACGTTACACTGTTGCATTACTGTCTTGCGTGTACTGCCTCTTGCCATGAAATTTTTTACCCTTCTCGCGTCGCTGCTCATTCTGGCCGGTTGTGCCAGCGGCCCGCGTTACGACACCAGCCATCCTTCGGCCAATCACGACAGCCGCGTGCAGTTCGTGATCGTGCATTACACCTCGGCGTCGCTCGCGCGTTCGCTGCAACTGCTGACCCACGGCGAAGTCAGCAGCCACTACCTGATCGGCGATGACAAGGGCGGTACCATCTACAAGCTGATGGATGAAAACCAGCGCGCCTGGCACGCCGGGGAAAGCCAATGGCAGGGCCGCACCTGGCTCAACTCCAGCTCGATCGGTATCGAGATCGTCAATCCGGGCTTCAAGGACACGCCGACCGGGCGCCTGTGGTTCCCCTATAGCGAAGCTCAGATTCAGTCGCTGATTGTCCTGCTCAAGGACATCAGCAAGCGCCAAGGCATCAGCCCGCGCCATATCATCGGTCACAGCGACATCGCGCCCCTGCGCAAACTCGACCCCGGCCCACTGTTCCCATGGAAACGCCTGGCCGCCGAAGGCTTGGGCGTATGGCCTAATGAACAAGCGGTGGCGCGGCAGCAGGTGCTGTTCAACGCCGAATTGCCGAGCATCAGCTGGTTCCAGGAACAACTGGCGCGCGTCGGTTACGACACCCCGCAAACCGGCGAGCTGGATGTAGCGACGCGCCATGTGCTCGCAGCGTTCCAGATGCATTTCCGCCCTTCCCGTTTCGACGGTATGCCGGACGCGCAAACAGCCGCGTTGTTGCTGGTACTCAATCAGACAAAATAATGACGCCCGCCCGACGGTCAGGGCGAAATCGCAATCAGCAGCTATAACTCATTGGTAATTCTTCGGATATTCCATGATGGTTGCTACCCGAGCGACGCTGCGTAGCTGGTTTTATCGCCCGTGGTTTTTGGCGATGATCGCGGCTGTCCTCAGTGCAAGCCTGCTGATCGCCGGCGGAATGTTCGTCGCCATGCGCCAGATCGAGCAGAACGAGAGTCAGGAGATGAACGCCCAGGGCGAGCGTTTTCTGGCCCGCCTTGAGCAGCTGTTCGGGCAATTGCGCGAAAGTCTCGACGACCTCCAGGCGCAGCCGTTGCGCAGTTGCGATGAGGAAATGATCGCCACCCTGCAACAGGTCACGTTCAACTATCGCTTCGTCTATGAAGCGGCCTACATGGACGGCTCGCGGATCTGCTCCAACCGCCCCCGGCAAGAAGGGCTTTCGGTGGTCCGCGCGCCGGACATCAAGGGCCCGACTTACAGCTACTGGCTCAACACCACCACCGAACCCGATGAAAACCGCGCGGCGCTGATGCTCGGGCGCGGCAACTTCCGTGTGGCGACATCGCGCGGGCATTTGACCGACATGGTCGACCTGCCACCGGACAGCAGCCTGCTGGTGGTACTCGATCATGGCAGGCGAGCGATTCCGGTACTCGGCACAGCCCAGACCTGGCCACCAAGCGAAACCTGGCCACCGAAGAGCCGCGAGGCCCTGCAAGTCACCCAGTCACGGCTGATCTACCGCATGCCAACCAACAATCCGGAATATCAGTTGGTGCTGATCACCCCGCGCAGTGGCATGCACATCCCGACCGTCTGGTGGTGGATGGTGCCGGCCTGCCTGCTGCTGGGGGCGTTTGCCGGTTTCTTCGTGTTTCTGCTGGTGCGCCAGCGCCAGTCACTGGACGCCGAGCTGCAGGGTGCGATTCGGCGTGGCGAGCTGCAAGTCCTGTATCAACCAATCTTCGACCTCGATAGTCGCAATTGCGTGGGCGCCGAAGCCCTGCTGCGCTGGCGCCGCCCGGACGGCACCCTGACCAGCCCCGACCTGTTCATTCCATTGGCAGAAAACACCGGGCAGATACGGCAGATGACCGATTTCGTCCTGCAACGGCTGCTGGAACAACTGGGACCAGTGCTGCGCGCCAATCCGCAGCTGTACATCTCGGTCAACCTCGCAGCATGCGACGTGATGGTGCCGCGCATCGGCCAGGTCATGGCCAGGCTGTTGACCCTGCACCGGGTTGCGGCGCGGCAGATTGCCTTCGAAGTCACCGAGCGCGGGCTGATCGATGTGGTGGTGGCGCGGGAGAACCTGCAAGCCTTGCGCGATGTCGGGCATCAGGTGTTGATCGACGATTTCGGTACCGGTTATTGCAGCCTCGCCTACCTGCAGACATTGCCGGTGGACTGCCTGAAAATCGACAAGGCCTTCATCGACGCACTCGGTCATGACGCGGCCAGCAGTGGCGTTGCTCCGCACATCATTCACATGGCGCAGGCACTGGATCTGAAGGTGATTGCCGAGGGCATCGAGCACGAAGCGCAAGCCGTGTTTCTCAGCAGTGAGGGGGTCAAGTTCGGTCAGGGCTGGCTGTTCGCCCAGGCCTTGAGTGCGGTGCAGTTCATCGAACTGATCACCCGTGGACGGCGCCTCGCCGGACGCCGGCTGGATGACGAAGCCTAGACCGCCAGCGCCATGTAGAACTGCGTGCCCTGCCCCGGCCGCGAGTAGACGCCCATCCGCCCGCCATGCAACTGGACGATTTCCTTGCACAGCGCCAGGCCAAGGCCGGCGCCGCCCTTCTTGCGCCCTACCTGCACGAACGGTTCGAAAATCCGCCCCTGCTGCCCGTAGGCAATGCCTTCGCCGTTGTCCTCGACGCTGATGATGACCCGTTCGCCATGCCGACGCGCCTGCAGGCGAATCTGCCCGTCGCGGGCAGTGTGGCGCAGGGCGTTATCGATCAGGTTATCCAGCACCCGGTCGAGCTGCGCCTGATCGGCCTGCAGGCGCGGCAACGGCCCCTGCACTTCGACGTTCAACGCAATGCCTTTGGCCGCCGCCGCATCCGCGAAGCGCGATTGCGCCTGCGTCAGCAAATCTTCGATGGAGCACGGCGCCAGGGTGAGTTTCTGTAAACCGTTCTGATAACGCGAGAAATTGAGCAAGTCGTTGATCAACTGCATCAGGCGCTGCATCTCTTCGTTGACCGTGTCGAGCAGGTCCGCCTCGCGTGACTCCGGGGGAAACTTCGCCCGCTCGCGAAACAGCCCGAACGCCATGTGCATGCCGGTGACCGGCGTGCGCAGCTCATGGGAGGCACGCAGCACAAACTCGCTGCGTACGCGCTCGAAGGCGCGCTGCTCGGTGACGTCATGCAGCACCATCACCGCGCCAAGAATATGCCCCTGGGTGTGGCTGACCGGCGTCAGGCTGTAAGTCAGCAGACGTGATTCGCCATCGACCTCGATGCTCAAATCTTCCGGAGCACGCTCAAGGGTGCCGCCGCGCAACACCAGTTGCAGTTGTGCGTCGAGTTCCGGGCGCTCCAGCGCTGTGCCCAAGCCCTGACCGAGTCGATCACTGTCCCAGCCCAACTGGCGCTGGGCCACTGGATTGAGGTGCTCCAGATGCCCTTCGCGATCAATCATCAGCAAGCCGTCGTCGATGCTGTCGAGCACCGCTTGCAAGCGTTGCTGACCGGCCAGCAGCTCGTCGACGTTGGTCGCCTGATGCTCGCGCAGCGCCTCGGCCATCAGCCCGAAGCGCTTGGTCAGTTGGTTCATTTCCATCGCCGAGGAAATCGGCAGCGTCACTTCGAAATTGCCTTGGCCGATGTTGTCCGCCGCTTGCGCCAGCGCCTCGATCGGCGCGCCGAAACGCCGGGCAATCGCATGTGCCGTGACAAAGCCGATGATCAGCACTGCCAGTCCCACCAGCCCGAGCAGGCCGGAGACCAGCAGCGCCCTTTCCCGGGCGTCATGCTGCACCGCGTTGATGTTGTCCAGCGCATGCTTGTGCTCGGCAATCAAACCATTGCGCAAGATGTTGAAACGTTCTCTGAGGTCGCTGTTGCCGCTGAGCACATTGCCCGGATTACGCGACAGCTCGAACGCCTGGAGAAAACTCAGATAGTCGGCCTTGGCCTGGGTAAACCCGTACTGGCGGCCATCGCCGTCGGCCTCCTGCGAAATGCCTTCATCGAGCAATTGCAGGTAATGCTGCTTTGACGCTTCGAACGCGGCGGGATCGGGTTTTTCGGCCAGCATCAGCACCAACTGGTCGCCGAGGGTCTGGCGCAATTTGAGCCCCAGGTCGAGGGTCACGAAGTTGCTGCGGATCGTTGCTTCCTGAGTACCGGCCATCTGCATCACGCTGACCAGCCCGAGCAACAGCCCGAGCAAGGCGACCGTGATCAGCGCAGAAATGCTCAGGAACAAGCGAGTGCGCAACTTCATCGCCAGCTTCATCGTCGGGCGCTCACAGGTTGTACTGCTTGCGCTTGCGATACAGGGTCGACGCGTCGATGCCCAGGGTTTTCGCCGCCTGATCCAGAGTGCCCGCCGTCGCCAGCACCGCGCCGATGTGGGCTTTTTCCAGTTCATCGAGGCTCAGCGCGGCGCCGACTCGAGGTGCGTTGTTCGCCGGCTGCTCGGCCATGCCGAGGTGGCTGATTTCCACGCGTTCCTGCGGGCAGATGATGCTCGCCCGCTCCACCACGTTACGCAGCTCACGAATATTGCCCGGCCAGCGATAACCCAGCAGCGCCTCTCGCGCCTCGTCACTGAAGCCCCGGGCCGGGCGTGCGTACTCTTTGACGAAGCGCGCGAGGAAGCGGTCGGCCAGGGTCAGGATGTCCTCGGCACGTTCGCGCAATGGCGGCAGATGCAGGGTGATCACGTTGAGGCGATACAGCAGGTCTTCACGGAAGCGCCCGTCGCGCACCATGTCTTCAAGGTTGAGGTTGGTCGCGGCGAGAATCCGCACATCGGCGCGGCGAGTCACTGGGTCCCCTACCCGCTCGTATTCCTTGTCCTGAATAAAACGCAGCAACTTGGGTTGCAAAGTCAGCGGAAAATCGCCGATCTCGTCGAGAAACAGCGTGCCGCCGTCCGCCTGATTGACCCGACCCAAGGTGCTCTCACTGGCGCCGGTAAACGCACCGCGACTGTGGCCGAACAGCTCGCTTTCCATTAATTCTGCGGTCAACGACGGACAGTTGATGATCACGCAGGATTTCTTCTCGCGCTTGCTCCAGCCGTGGATGGCCCGGGCCAGTTCCCCTTTACCCGTGCCGGATTCGCCAAGGATAAGGATGTTGGCGTCGGTACCGGCAACCTGCCGCGCGGTCTCCAGCACCACTTTCATCGCCGGGCTATGGGAGTCGAGACCGTCCTTGGGTTTGCGGATCTCGCCTTCGAGGGCTTCCAGACGCGCCGAGAGCTGACGCACTTCCAGCTGCTTGGCGGTGGCCAGACGCAACTGGTCGGGGCTGCACGGTTTGACCAGATAGTCGGCGGCGCCCGCCTGGATCGCGTCCACCGCGGTATCGACCGCCGAATGCGCGGTGACAATCACCACCCGCATCCATGGCGCCTGAACGCGCATCTGCGCCAGTACATCGAGACCGTTGTCTTCACCCAGACGCAAATCAAGGAAGCACAGGTCGAATACCTGGCGTTGCAACAGTGCATCAGCCTGAGCCGCGCTGTTGGCGGTGGCCACCGTATAACCTTCGTCTTCGAGGCAGTAACGAAAGGTTCGCAGGATGGCGGACTCGTCGTCCACCAGCAGAATGCGGCCTTGATGCTCAGTGGCAGATTCCATTTTTCCTACGCTCCATAGTGATTGATCTTGGGTTAGTCCCGGAAAAATCGGGCAAGTTGCATGGTTGATTCTGAACGATGCGAGCCATGGGAGGGTAGCTCTCTCCTGCCTTGACGGCCAATCCGTTGATTTTGTTGAGTTTTTAAACAATCACCGATTTGCAGAGGGTTCCCTGCGTACTTTTCTGACATCCGCGACGTGCTCTCAATTCCATAAGAATGAAATCTCCTACGAAATAATCATGCATTTCGCACGACCGTAGATGACCCATCGTGCAGGATGCGTCCGTCGCTGAATTTAACTCACTCGCAAGCCATTGATTTTATTGAATATTTTTCAAATAAAAAACTGGCATGCAGCCTGCAATAACTCATTCAGCCCGGGCAGATTCCACTGCCCCAACCGAATAAGAGTGAGGAACCCAGGATGACTCGCCAACGTGCCGCCCAAGTGCGTATCTCGCCACTGCATATCCAGCAAGGCCTGTTTGGCGTACTTGCACTGTTGATCACCCTGATTGCCTGCCAGCAATACCTGAGCTGGGAAAACAGCCAGAAGCCTGAGCCGCTGATCTCGATTCAACACAGCACGCAGACGCACTTCAGCGCCGTCAGCAGCAGTCAGGCCGAAAGCGCCTCGATGCGCATGATGGATGTCGATCAGCCACAGCCGCTGGATCAACTGCCACGTGAAGAGCGCTGGGTTTTCTGACGAACCGAAGAATTCAGGCGCATCGCGCCGGAACACGCAATATCCCTAAATAGAGAAGTAAGGAGAATCACCATGTTGAGCTGGGCAATTACATTCTTGATCATTGCCATCATCGCCGCCGTACTGGGCTTCGGTGGTATCGCGGGCACCGCCACGGGTATCGCCAAGATTCTCTTTGTCGTGTTCCTGGTGATGTTCATCGCTTCCTTCTTCTTTGGCCGTCGCGGCCGAGGTTAACGATGATTGCTTTGAAGACACTGGCAGCCGCCCTGCTTATGGGCGGCAGTGCCATGGCGATGGCGGCCAATGATGGCCAGGCGCGGGTCAACGAGCTGCTCAGCTCCGACCCGCAATACCGCGAAACCTGGCAAGGCGTTGTGAAGCACGAAGAACGCCTGCCGGAATGGGTGATGAACCTGTCCGGCACGCCAGACCAGCAGATGAATGCCGTGACTGAAGACGGCGACAAGTACCTGGTCGGCCCGCTCTGCGAATCCGCAGACAAGTGCCTCAACCACCGCTTGATCGTGGCTTTCAGCTTCGACAAGAAAGACGCGTACGCCATGCTCGTCGATGTTCCCGAAGGACTGCCGGCCGACAAGTCGCCAACGCGACATGCCACCTACCGCTTCCTCGGCAAACCGGATGAGGGTATGCAGAACCTGTTGATGGAAACGCTGAAGAAAGACCCGAAGTGGTATTGATTCGAACATGAGGGCAGCGCCCCGCTGCCCTTTATTGCGCCTACCCGAGGAAGGCCGGCGCATGACCAAGGGGCCGGGACGTTCTGACTGTTGCAGGGTCGGAGTGACCTACGGGTACAGGGAGTGCCTGCGCGAGGGCCGGGTCAGGGTAAAAGCTGCGACGCAGGTTCGCCGACCCTCAGTGGTTCGACGGACTTGCGCTGAGCTTTATCCGATGCAAAAACATTGATCCAGAGCGTCCTGCTCATCTTTTTATGCCTCACACTGCGCGCGAAAACATTACGCGGTGTTTCCTGGCGACCGTATATCGAGAAAGAGTCCCTTTAAACAGTGGGACATCTAGTCTGCAAACGTAGGCTTTTTCTTAAGATTTCCGTCGAAATTTCTCGTTTAAAAAATAACCAATCTACGCTGCAATGGCCGGTTCACGGCACTTATGCCGGCTGAAATGTCGTAATCGAACCGGTTGGGACGCCAGTTTCAATTAAAAAAGCTCATGCCGATTCGGCATAGGGTAGGCGTTTACGGCATTAGACGGCGCAACCTTGCATCGGAATAGTTGCGCCTTTTTTCGCCTGCCGAAGAGCCGTAAATACGCGCTTCGGGGCACCTTATACGGAGGCAGATGCACAGACTTTTCCGCTGACAGAGCGTTCCAGTTCCTGCATGTGCCTGAGTCAAACGCAAGTAAGGGTAAAGATAATGAAGAAGGCAAAACTCAGCCTCGCCTGGCAGATCCTCATCGGTCTGGTTTTAGGGATTGCAATTGGTGCGTTGCTCAACCACTTCAGTGCCGAAAAAGCCTGGTGGATCAGCAACGTCCTGCAACCGGCAGGCGATATCTTTATCCGTCTGATCAAGATGATCGTGATCCCGATCGTCATCTCCTCCCTGATCGTCGGCATCGCCGGCGTGGGCGACGCCAAGAAACTCGGGCGTATCGGTCTGAAGACCATCATCTACTTCGAAATCGTCACCACCATCGCGATCATCGTCGGCCTGCTGCTGGCCAACCTGTTCCACCCGGGCGCCGGCATCGACATGAGCACCCTGGGCACGGTGGATATCTCCAAGTACCAGGCGACCGCCGCCGAAGTGCAGCATGAACACGCGTTCATCGAGACCATCCTCAACCTGATCCCGTCGAACATCTTCGCGGCCATGGCCCGCGGCGAAATGCTGCCGATCATCTTCTTCTCCGTGCTGTTCGGTCTCGGTCTGTCGAGCCTGCAGTCGGACCTGCGCGAGCCGCTGGTGAAGATGTTCCAGGGCGTCTCGGAAAGCATGTTCAAAGTCACCCACATGATCATGAACTACGCGCCGATCGGCGTGTTCGCCCTGATCGCGGTGACCGTGGCCAACTTCGGTTTCGCCTCGCTGCTGCCGCTGGCCAAACTGGTGATCCTGGTTTACGTCGCCATCGCCTTCTTCGCCTTCGTGGTGCTGGGCCTGATCGCCAAGCTGTTCGGCTTCTCGGTGATCAAGCTGATGCGCATCTTCAAGGATGAGCTGGTCCTGGCTTACTCCACCGCCTCTTCGGAAACCGTGCTGCCACGGGTGATCGAGAAGATGGAAGCCTACGGCGCACCGAAAGCCATTTGCAGCTTCGTGGTACCGACCGGCTATTCGTTCAACCTCGACGGTTCGACCCTGTACCAGTCGATCGCCGCGATCTTCATTGCCCAGCTGTACGGCATCGATCTGTCGATCAGCCAGCAATTGCTGCTGGTGCTGACCCTGATGGTCACCTCCAAAGGCATCGCCGGCGTACCGGGCGTGTCCTTCGTGGTGCTGCTGGCGACGCTGGGCAGTGTCGGCATCCCGCTGGAAGGCCTGGCGTTCATCGCCGGTGTCGACCGCATCATGGACATGGCGCGTACCGCACTGAACGTGATCGGCAACGCCCTGGCAGTGCTGGTTATCGCGCGTTGGGAAGGCATGTACGACGACGCCAAAGGCGAGCGCTACTGGAACTCCCTGCCGCACTGGCGCAGCAAGGAAAAACTGCCGGCTGGCGAAATTTCCAAGAACTGACGCTCAACCTGTAGGAGTGAGCCTGCTCGCGATGAGGGCCGTATATTCAACATCTCTGTTGTTTGATACACCGCAATCGCGAGCAGGCTCACTCCTACATTGGACCGAGTAGGCCAGACAAACCCCGGAGAAATCCGGGGTTTGTCGTTTCTGGCGACCCCGCTATCATTCGCCGCATCTTCCGGGGGATTTGACTGATGCTTAATGGCCTGTGGCTTGGCTTCTTCGTCGTGGCAGCAATATCTGCGCTGGTGCAGTGGCTGGTCGGTGGCAACGCCGGGATTTTCGCGGCGATGGTGGAAAGCATTTTCGCCATGGCCAAACTCTCGGTCGAGGTCATGGTGCTGCTGTTCGGCACGCTGACCCTGTGGCTGGGCTTTCTGCGCATCGCCGAGAAGGCCGGGATCGTCGAGTGGCTGGCCAAGGTGCTCGGGCCGCTGTTCCTGCGGCTGATGCCGGAAGTCCCGGCCGGTCATCCGGCACTCGGTCTGATTACCCTGAACTTCGCCGCCAATGGTCTGGGCCTGGACAACGCCGCCACGCCGATCGGCCTCAAGGCCATGAAGGCGCTGCAAGAGCTCAACCCCAGCGCGACCATCGCCAGCAACGCGCAGATCCTGTTCCTGGTGCTCAACGCCTCGTCGCTGACCCTGTTGCCGGTGACAATCTTCATGTATCGCGCCCAGCAAGGCGCACCAGACCCGACTCTGGTGTTTCTGCCGATTCTGCTGGCGACCAGTTGCTCGACCATCGTCGGCTTCCTTTCGGTGGCATTCATGCAGCGCCTGCGTATCTGGGACCCGGTGGTGCTGGCCTATCTGATTCCCGGCGCACTGATCCTCGGCGGCTTCATGGCGCTGCTGGCGACGATGTCGGCCACGGCACTGGCCGGGCTGTCGTCGATCCTTGGCAACCTGACGCTGTTCGGCCTGATCATGCTGTTCCTGGTGATCGGCGCGTTACGCAAGGTCAAGGTTTACGAAGCGTTCGTCGAGGGCGCGAAGGAGGGCTTCGACGTCGCCAAGAACCTGCTGCCGTATCTGGTGGCGATGCTCTGCGCGATTGGCGTGCTGCGTGCCTCGGGCGCGCTGGACTTTGGTCTGGATGGCATTCGGCATCTGGTGCAGTGGGCCGGGTGGGATACGCGTTTTGTCGATGCGTTGCCGACGGCGATGGTCAAACCGTTTTCCGGCAGCGCCGCACGGGCGATGCTGATCGAGACCATGAAGACCTCCGGCGTCGACAGCTTCCCGTCACTGGTGGCGGCGACGATTCAGGGCAGTACCGAGACCACGTTCTATGTGCTGGCAGTGTATTTCGGTGCGGTGGGGATTCAGCGCGCAAGGCACGCCGTTGGATGCGCGCTGCTGGCTGAATTGGCCGGCGTACTCGGCGCCATCGGCGTCTGCTACTGGTTCTTCGGTTAACCACGAATCCCCATTGTGGGAGCGGGCTTGCTCGCGAAAGCGGCGGGTCAGTCGACCTGTATATTGACTGACACACCGCCTTCGCGAGCAAGCCCACTCCCACAGGGGTTATGTATAAGGTTTAAGGTCTGGGTTGTTGGGTGAATTGCTGGCCTTGCTGAACAGCCCAAGCGACAACCTTGGCCGTCAGCCGATCACTGGCCTGTCCAAACCCCGCCACCACCGCTGGCACCTGCACATCGTTCAACGGCTGACGCTCTTCGAAGCGGCGGCTGGCGAGGATCTTCTGGTCATAGCCGCGCACCAGCAGCGCATCGACGCGCACCACGACGCTGGCCTGATTGCCCTGATACTCAGTCTGAAACGCCTGCAAGCTGCCGCCCAGTTCCAGATCCGCAGCGAAGTTGCTGTCATCGGTGCTGAGCAGCGTCACCCGACCATCCCGGGCAAAACCATCCAGCAGCCGATTACGCACCAGCACCGGCGCCGGATCGCTCCAGCGCGAAGCCTTGTAGCTGCTGATCACGTCACCCTGGGGAATCACCGCGATGTTCGGCCGGTTCAGCGCTTCGCTGGCCTGCAACTTGTTCAGGCGCAGCGACCAATGCTGGGTCGCCACTGAACTGGCCGAGGCAGGCGCTTGCGGGGCAGGCAGGCGATAGACGTCCGAAGGTTCGGCCTTGGGCAGGATCGAGCAGGCACTGGTCAAAGCGAGGCTGGCGAGGAGAGCAAAGTGAATCAGCTTCATGGGGTGAATTCCTTGTTCTTGTCACTGCCCAGCAAGTAGCCGCTGGGGTTGGCCTCCAGGCGTTGGGAAATGCTGCGCAGCGAGGTCAGGGTTTCGCGCAGTTCGCGAATCGCCGGCGCCAGACCATTGAGGCCCTGCAGGCCGTTGTCGAGGGAGTTCTGGTTCTTGCTCAGCAGGCCGTTGATGGTGGCGCTGCTCTGTTCCAGCGACTTCATCGCCTGCTCGGCACTGCCGAGCGCCTGCTTGCCCTGATCGTTGAGCAGGCCGTTGGCGTTGCGCATCAGCGCCGAAGTTTGCTCAAGCATGCTGCCGGCCTGCTTGCCGACGCTCGCCAGTTGCTGCATGGCCTGACGCAGGTCGCCGCGCTGATCGTTGATCGAACCGGTGGTCTGCTCCAGATGCGCCAGAGTGTTGCTGACGCGCTCGACGTTCTCCGGGGAGAACATCTGGTTAGCGTTGCTCAGCAGCGCGGTGATGCCGGTCATCAGGTCGTTGCTGTCGTTGAGCAGGCGGGAAATGGGCGAGGGCGCCGCGACGATGGTTGGCAGCTCGCCGTCATGCCCACGTAGCTTCGGACTTTCTGGAGTGCCGCCGCTGAGCTGGATGATCGAAGTCCCGGTAATCCCGGCCAGTGCCAATTTGGCCTGGGTGTCTTCCTTGACCGGGGTGTCACCGCCCAGACGAATCCGCGCCAGCACCCGACGTGGGTCTTTCGGGTCGAGACGCAGGTTGACCACGTCACCGACCTTGATCCCGCTGTACTGCACCGGGCTGCCCTTGGACAGGCCGCTGACCGCCTCGTTGAACACTACTTCGTAATCCTTGAACTCGCTGTCGACGCTGGACTTGGCCAGCCACAGGCCGAAGAGCAGGGCGCCTGCCACGACAATCACTGAGAACAGGCCGATCAACACATGATGGGCTCGGGTTTCCATGTCAGACCTCGTTGAGCAATTTGGCGGCGTCCAGCGCCGAGCGGCCACGCGGGCCGTGGAAGTATTCGTGAATCCACGCGTCGTCGGTTTCCGAAACCACATCGATAGGGCCGGCCACCAGCACTTTCTTCTGCGCCAGCACCGCCACACGGTCGGTGATGGTGTAGAGCGTGTCGAGGTCGTGGGTCACCAGAAACACGCTCAGGCCCAGCGCATCGCGCAGGGTCAGGATCAGTTGATCGAACTGCGCCGCGCCAATCGGATCGAGGCCGGCGGTGGGTTCGTCGAGAAACAGGATGTCCGGATCCAGCGCAAGGGCCCGCGCCAGCGCAGCGCGCTTGATCATCCCGCCGGACAGCGACGCCGGGTATTTGTCCGCCGCCGACAGCGGCAGCCCGGCCAGCGCCAGCTTCACCGCCGCCAGATGCTCGGCGTCGTTGCGGCTCAGGCCGGCGTGTTCGATCAGCGGCAGGGCGACGTTTTCGGTCACCGTCAGCGAGGAGAACAGCGCGCCTTTCTGGAACAACACACCAAAGCGCCGCTCGACCAGCGAACGCTCATGCTCGGACAGGCTCGGCAGGTTTTGCCCGAACACCTTCACGTTGCCTTCGCTGGGCCGACGCAGACCGACAATGCTGCGCAACAGCACCGATTTACCGCTGCCGGAGCCGCCGACCACGGCGAGGATTTCGCCCTTGTACAAATCCAGATCGAGATTCTCGTGCACGCTCTGGCTGCCAAAGCGATTGCACAGGCCACGGACTTCGATCACCGCCTCCGAGGGCGCGCGGGGTAGACGACTCACCAGCCCATCTCCATGAAGAACAGCGCAGCCACCGCATCGAGCACGATCACCACGAAAATCGACTGCACCACGGCTGACGTGGTGTGCGCACCGACCGATTCGGCGCTGCCGCTGACCTTGAAGCCTTCCAGGCAACCGATCGTGGCGATCAGGAAGGCAAAGATCGGCGCTTTCACCAGGCCGACCAGAAAGTGCTGAATGCCGATGTCGCTCTGCAGCAGCGAGAGAAACATCGCCGGCGAAATCCCCAGCGACACCGCGCACACCACCCCACCGCCGATGATCCCGCAGAGCATCGCCAGAAACGTCAGCATCGGCAGCGCCACCAGCATCGCCAGCACGCGCGGCACCACCAGCAGCTCCATCGGGTCGAGGCCGAGGGTGCGGATCGCGTCGATCTCCTCGTTGGCCTTCATCGAACCGATCTGCGCGGTGAACGCGCTGGCGGTGCGCCCGGCCATCAGGATCGCCGTGAGCAACACGCCGAACTCACGCAGGAAAGAGAAGCCCACCAGGTCCACGGTGAATATCGTCGCGCCGAAACTGGCGAGCACCGTGGCGCCGAGAAACGCCACCACCGCACCGACCAGAAAGGTCAGCAGCGCCACGATCGGCGCGGCGTCGAGACCGGTCTGTTCGATGTGTGCTACGACGGGGGTGATGCGCCAACGCTTGGGGCGCAGCAGATTGCGGGCGATGGTTTCGAGGATCAGGCCAATGAAACCCAGCACTTGCAGGGTGTCCTGCCAGACCGTTTCCACCGCGCGCCCGATGCGGGTCAGCAGTTGCACGCTGACACTGACTTCCGGCTCTTTGACCGGCACACAGAAATCAGTCAGCGAGCGATACACAGTCTGCAGCAGCGCGCGGTCAGCCTGGGAAATCGTGCAGTCGGGGTGTTCGGCGGATTTGCCCAGACGCTCGGAACCGAGCAGTTCCACCAGCAACGAAGCGCCCGCAGTGTCGAGCGCACCGAGGCTGTTGAGGTCGACCACGGTATTGGCGTCGTACTGGCCGGTCAGTTTTTCGGTCAGGTGCTTGAGGTCGGCGTAATGGGCAAGCGTCCAGTCCCCGGAAACCCGCAGGCGGGCAGGGCTGATTGACGTGTCCAGTTGGGCATTACCGCTCATTGAGCTGCTGATCATAAGCTCCGTGCTTGTCCGGCTATTAAGCGAACTAACGTAATAGCACGAACCGAATTACTTTTCTTTGATCGCTGTGCTGTCTGTCACTTCGAAACGCAGCACGCCGATCACCTGACCGTCCTCGGTCAGCACCCGCACCTGCCACTTGCCCGCCGGGTTGCCGGGAAAGTTCTGCTTGTGCGTCCACGCCCGGTAGCCTTCCTTGCGCCCGCCGTGGATATCGAGGGCGATGCGGTCGACCTCTTTGCCGTCGAACTGCCACACATGGTAGATCCGCTCATCCAGCCCGCGCGGCGCGTTGATTGCGGTGTAGGCGTAGAGACCGCCGTTGCGGATCTGCTCGGCGCTGACCTGTTCGAGGCTGTCGCCCGGGGTGCGATCCTGCAACTGGGTGCTGATCGCCACGTCGGTCATCCACAGCGTCGCCGGCGGCACCCACGAGCGCAGGGTCCAGCCGACCGCGCCGATGCCGAAGGTGATGCACAGAATGGCCAACGCGTTGCGCACGGTGCGGATCGGGAAGATCGACGCCAGGCTCGGGAATGACAACACCACCGCCGTGCCCAGTGCCCATTTGAAACTTTGCGCGGTGGTCAGGTGCATGATCACCGGCAGCGCGGTGAGCAGGGCGGCGAACAGGGTCAGGGTGTGCAACGCAAGAAATGCCCAACGCCGTGGCGCCAGCCATTTGTAATAGAGCGGATCGACAATCGAGATCAACGCGGCGATGCACAGCAGGCCGGTGAAGATCAGTTGGCCGCTGTTCCAGGTGGTGGTGATGAAGAAGAACGGCAGGACGAAAAACAGGCTTTCCTGGTGGATCATCTGCGTCGCGTAACGCAGCAGCGGTTGGGGGATTTCCCGCTTGAAGATGCGCGTGAACAGGCCGGTCAGGGTGTTTTCCAGCATCAGCCAGATCCAGCTCAGCAGCATGATGACGGTGATCCAGCTCGCCAGCCCCTGCTGGCGATCAACCAGAATGAAACTGCCGACCCCGGAGATGAAACCGCCAAGCGCAATCACCCCGGGATAGCGCTTCATCAGCTCGAGAATGCGCTGGATCAGGAGGGGGATTTTCTGCATGTTGGCGGTTCACGACTGAGTAGGAAAAAACCTCGACAGAGTACCGTCCGCCGGGCGACGTGGCGAGGCTCCCGGTCAGTAAAATCACCACAGATCCCTGTGGGAGCGGGCTTGCTCGCGAAGGGGCCGTGTCAGTCGACATCATTGCTGAATGACACACCGCATTCGCGAGCAAGCCCGCTCCCACAGGTTCAGTGTTTGGCTGGCTTACGACGGTGCAACCGCCAGCCAATCAGCACCAGCAACACCACGCCCAGGCCACCGGCAATCAGCCACAACACTTGATCATCACTAAGCAACGGCTTCTCGATCCGCAGATACCCCGGTTGCAACAGCAACTCGCGCATGGCCTTGTTTGCCGTTTCCAGGGTCACGCCTTGCAGCTCGCGGGCCGGGTTGGCAAAGCGCCCGTCCTCGTAATCGCCCAGTGCGCTCCAGTAGTAATCCGCCATCGCACTGTTGCCCTGTACCGCCCAGGCCTGATGGGCGATGGCGGCTTGTTTGATCCGGGCGAAGGTGTCCGGGTCGAGGCCGTTTTTCAGCAGGTCGGCCTTGAGGTCTTCCAGCACCTGTTGGGCTTCGGCGAGGTCATCGCGATCCACGTCAGCGTTGAGGCTCATGAAGCCGACCCCGCCAAACACTTCACGCTCGGCCCATGGCCCGTAGGACAGGCCGTGATTCAGGCGAATCTGCCGGTACAGCGCCCAGTCGAGGTAGTCCTTGAGGATGTCGAAGGTCTCGTCGTACTGATCGTCGAGCATCGGCTCCGGCACCAGCCAGTGCAACTTGGCGCTGTCGCCGATGAAGCCGCGGGTGAGGTTGCGTTCATGGGCGGCGCTGGTGCGGATGTCCGGCAGCTCACGGTGCTCCGCCGGGTCCACCGCTTCAAGCGCGCCCCAGGTGCGTTCCAGATAGGCCGGCAGCAGTTTGTCGAGTTCACCGACGACGATCAGGGTCATGTTGTTCGGCGCGTACCAGGTCTTGCGCACCTTCTCCAGTTGCTTCTGGGTCAGGTGACCGACCTCGGCCCGCTGCGGGCATTTCAGGCCCAATTCCACCGCCAGTTGATTGCTCGCGGTGTGGCCCAGATCCTGGCGGTCGAGAAAGCGTTGCAGGCGCGTGTAATGGCCGCCGTCCTCGCGCTCGACCACACGTTTGGCAGCGTTGATCGCGTTGTCGTCGATGCGGGTCTGGGTCAAAAGGTCGAGCAACAGGTCGAGGACCTTGCGCTGATTCTTTGCCGGGGCTTCGATGACGAACGTGGTGTCGGCGTTGCTGGTGAACGCGTTCCACTCACCGCCCAGCGCCTGCATGCGCTCCTCGAGACCGCCTTCACCGGTGGCATCGACGCCGCTGAACAGCAGGTGCTCAAGCAGGTGCGGCAGCTCTTTTTCATCGCAGTCGAAATCGTCGAGACCGACGCCCACCACCAGACGAATCGCCACATGCCCGCGCTCGGTGCCGGGCTTGAGCAACAGCTGCAAACCGTTGGGCAGCGCATAGCCTTCGACCTGAAAGCGATCAACGGCGAAGGCGGGCAGGGAACCGAGCAACAGACAGGCGAACAACAGGCAACGCATAACAGGCTTCCATACGGCTGATTTGGAGATCCGTGTCGCTATTCAGGCCGGCATTCGCGAGCAAGCTCGCTCCCACAGGGGAATGCATTTCAAATGTGGGAGCGAGCTTGCTCGCGAAGGTCTTAAGGCTGAATCAATGTTACTGACTGACCCCAGCCCCAGACGTTCAAGGCGAATGCGTAATGTCGGCAATATCATCCGCTTCCAGCGCCCCGGTATCGGCCGTTTCCAGCACCACATAAGCACTGCTGCAAAACAGCGAATTCAAGCGCTTCATATCCGCAATCAGCTCCAGATGCAGCGAACTGGTTTCCAGACTCTGCACGATCTTACGTTGCAAACGGCTGACATGGGCATGGGCCAGACGCCGTTCCTGTGCGCGAAAGCGACGTTTCTCGCGCAACAGCTGACGGGCGCTTTCCTTGTCGCCGCTGAGGAACACTGACAGGCCCAGGCGCAGGTTGGCGATCAGTTGCTGATGCAGCCCGGCCAGATCCTCCAGGCCCTCTTCGGAAAAAGACCGACGCTGGGAGGTCTTCTGCTGCTGCACCTTGCGCAGCATGCGTTCGATCAGGTCGCTGGCCAGTTTCAGGTTGATCGCCAATTCGATGGTCTCTGCCCAGCGCCGACTGTCCTGTTCGCCGAGATCCTCGCGGGGCATTTGCGCCAGATACAGCTTGATCGCGCTGTACAGCGCTTCGACGTCATCGGTCAGTCGGCGCATTTCCTGGGTAATGGCGGTCTGCTTGCCGCGCAGCACATCGAGCATCGCGTCGAGCATGTTGTCGATCAGGTCGCCCATGCGCAGGGTCTCGCGGGCCGCGTTGGCCAGCGCCAGGCTCGGGGTGACCAGCGCCGTCGCATCGAGATGCCGCGGCTTGGCGGTGCCGTTGACCTCCGGGCGCTCCGGCAGCAGCCAGGCACACAGGCGTGCCATCGGCGAAACACTGGGCAGCAGGATCAGGCAGCGCGCGGTGTTGTAGAGCAAGTGGAAGCCGATGACCATTTCCTGCGGGCTGAAATCCAGGCCGTCCATCCAGTGCACCAGCGGATCGAGCACCGGGATGATCAGCAGCAGGCCGATCAACTTGTACAGCAGGCTGCCCAGCGCCACTTGCCGCCCGGCCGCGTTCTGCATGCTGGTGCTCATGAACGCCAGCACGCCGCTGCCGATGTTGGCGCCGATCACCAGACCGATCGCCACCGGCAGGCTGATCACGCTGGCACCGGCCAGCGTCGCGGTCAGCAGCACGGCGGCGAGGCTGGAATAGGAAATCATCGCGAACAACGCACCAACCAGGGCGTCGAGGAGGATGTCGCCGGTCAGCGAAGCAAAGATCACCTTCACCCCTTGGGCGTGGGTAATCGGTGCGGCGGCCTCCACGATCAGTTGCAGCGCGAGAATGATCAGCCCCAGACCGATGCTGACCCGGCCCATCTGCCCGAGCCGCGTCTGTTTGCGCGACAGAAAGAAAATCACCCCGAGGAAAATCAGCAGCGGCGACAGCCACGACAGGTCAAACGTCAGCACCCGCGCCATCAGCGCGGTACCGACGTCGGCGCCAAGCATGGTCGCCAGCGCCGGGGTCAGCGCCATCAAGCCCTGACCAACGAAGGAGGTGACGAGCATGGCCGTGGCGTTGCTGCTCTGCACCATCGCAGTCACGACGATGCCGGCGACGAACGCGAGCCAGCGTTTGGACATGTTCTGGCCGATCACATGGCGCAGATTGGTGCCGTACACCCGCAGGATGCCGGTTCGGACGATGTGCGTGCCCCAGATCAGCAGGGCCACGGCAGACAGCAAATTGAGCAGGGTGAGCATGCAGACCCCCTGTAGTTGCAGAGCCCCAAAGGGGCAAGTTGACGGTACCGCGCGGTTTCTACGTTTTTGATACTTAAGCTGTAGTTGGCTAACGGACTGGGCGCCAGCATTGCACAGCTAAAGTGCGGATTGAAACAAAAGTGTCATGAAAACAGGTTCATCCACCTCATCTGAAATCACCGCGGTCCCCTGTAGGAGTGAGCCTGCTCGCGATAGGGCGACCAGCTTCAACATCGTTGCTGACTGACGGACCGCTATCGCGAGCAGGCTCACTCCTACAGGTATTACCGCTGCCCCGGATTCTTCAGTAGCCCTAAACAACTGTGGGAGCGGGCTTGCTCGCGAAAGCGCTGGGTCAGCCAACATCATCGTCGACTGACACGCCGCCTTCGCGAGCACGCTCGCTCCCACAGGGGTGTTGCGTGATTCAGGACTACCGGGTTATTGCCCCGGAACATCCTTGCGCAGTTTCACCGGATCCTGCTGCTGTTTCTTCCGGGCCATCGCGCCGCGCAGTTTGATGTTGATCGCTTCCACCGCCAGCGAGAACGCCATGGCGAAGTAGACGTAGCCTTTCGGTACGTGCACGTCGAACGACTCGGCGATCAGTACGGTACCGACCACCAGCAGGAACGACAGCGCCAGCATCTTCAGCGACGGGTGCTTGTCGATGAACTCGCTGATCTTGCCCGAGGCCGCCATCATCACCAGCACGGCGACGACGATTGCCGCGACCATCACCGGCACATGGGAGACCATGCCGACGGCAGTGATCACCGAGTCCAGCGAGAACACGATGTCGATGATCGCAATCTGGATGATGGTGTAAAGGAAGTTGCCGCCCTTGCCCGAAGGCTCGTCGCCGCTTTCGTCTTCGCCTTCCAGCGCGTGGTACATCTCCTGCGAGCTCTTCCACAGCAGGAACAGGCCACCGAAGAACAGAATCAGGTCGCGCCCGGAAATGCCCTGGCCGAACACCACGAACAGGTCGGCGGTGAGTCGCATGACCCAGGTGATCGACAGCAGCAACAGGATCCGCGTGATCATCGCCAGGCCCAGGCCGAAAATCCGCGTGCGCTGCTGCATGTGCTTGGGCATGCGGCTGACCAGGATCGAAATCATGATGATGTTATCGATGCCCAGAACGATTTCCAGGGCGGTCAGGGTAAAGAAGGCAACCCAGATTTCGGGGTTGGTCAGCCAATCCATGTGTATTCCTTTGAGCGAGTGTTAAACCATGACGCCAGCAAGCAGCTGGCGTCATGGTGAGTGAATGCCGTTACAACGTGCTGAACAGCGGGAAAGTCCCCAGCAGCAAGGCGGCCACCAGTATGCACAGGCAGACCAGCACTGCCCACTTCAGGGTGAAACGTTGGTGATCACCGAACTCGATGCCGGCCAGCGCCACCAGCAGGTAGGTCGACGGTACCAGCGGGCTGAGCAAGTGGACGGGCTGACCGACGATCGAGGCACGGGCCATTTCCACCGCGGTGATGCCGTAATGGCTGGCCGCTTCGGAGAGCACCGGCAACACGCCGTAGTAGAACGCGTCGTTCGACATGAAGAATGTGAACGGCATGCTCACCAGCGCCGTGATCACCGCCAGGTACGGGCCGAGGAAGTCCGGAATCACTGCCAGCAGACTTTTCGACATGGCGTCGACCATGCCGGTTCCGGACAGGATACCGGTGAAGATACCCGCAGCAAAAATCAGACTGACCACCGACAGCACGCTGCCGGCATGGGCCGCAACGCGGTCCTTCTGCATTTGCAGGCATGGGTAGTTGACGATCATCGCAATGCTGAACGCCACCATGAACAGCACCGGCAGTGGCAGCAGGCCGGCGATCAGGGTGCACATCAGCGCCAGGGTCAACAGGCCGTTGAACCAGATCAGCTTCGGACGGCGGGCATCGGGGAACTGCGAGACGCTGATTTCGCTGTGATCGATCTCGTCGCCGATCAGGTGCAGCTCGCCCAGACGCGCACGCTCACGTTTGCCGTAGAAGTAGGCAATGATCAGGATCGCCACCACACCGGCAGCCATCGCCGGGATCATCGGCACGAAGATGTCCGACGGGTCGACATGCAGCGCACTGGCGGCACGGGCGGTTGGGCCGCCCCACGGGGTCATGTTCATCACGCCACCGGCGAGGATGATCAGACCGGCCATGATCCGCGGGCTCATGCCGATGCGGCTGTACAGCGGCAGCATGGCGGCCACGCAGATCATGTAAGTGGTCGCGCCGTCACCATCGAGGGAAACGACGAGCGCCAGCACGGCGGTACCGACCGAAACTTTCAACGGGTCGCCCTTGACCAGTTTGAGGATCTTGCGCACGGCCGGATCGAACAGGCCGGAGTCGATCATCAGGGCGAAGTACAGAATGGCGAACATCAGCATCACGCCGGTCGGCGCAAGCTTGGTAATGCCTTCGAGCATCATCGGGCCGATCTTCGGCGCGAAACCACCGAACAGGGCGAACAGGATCGGGATGATGATCAGGGCGATCAGCGCAGACAGGCGCTTGGTCATGATCAGGAACATGAACGTGATGACCATGGCGAAGCCAAGGAAAGTCAGCATGGGATTACTCCAGGCGTAGCGCGGCTAATTGAGTGAGCGGATCGGAAGGGATCAGCGCAGAACGGGAAGCACGAGACGTACGGGCGGAGTTTCAGCGAGAAGGCGGGCTACAGAGGACATCAGAATCACCATTGTTGTTGTTAATTGGGCCTGACATGCGAGCGATCACACGCGTTGGCCAACCGGTCTGTTGCCGGTAGTGGCGGCGATCCTAATCGGGCAACCTTTCAGCTACCTTTCGCTGACGAAAGCTTCAGGCGAATGGCCAACCGGCTGTCGGATGCGGCTAGAGTCGATCATTTCGGGGACGGGAGGGCAGGGACATGGAAGAAGTGCACAGCGGTGGCTGCCACTGCGGACACATCCGCTATCAGTTCAGCGGGCCGTTGCACGACATTGCCCACTGCCACTGCTCGATCTGCCGCAAAGTCAGCGGTGGGATTGTCACCACGTGGATTACCGTGGCGGCGGCCAGCTTCCAGTGGCTGAGCGGCACGCCATCGCGCTATGACTCGTCGGGCAGTTGCGCGCGATACTTCTGTCCGCATTGCGGCGCGCAACTGGCGCTGGTGACGCAGCTCAGCCTCGAAAGCATCGACGTGACCATCGCCTCACTGGATCACCCGGAGTTGGCACCAGCCTCGCGGCATATCTGGACGAACAGCCAATTGCCCTGGCTGCATCTGGACGAGCATCTGCCGGGCGAGCCCGAAGAAACCCTTTGATCAAAAAATAGACAGATCCAGCGGCCGCATCGCGCCCATCCAGATCGCGTGCTCGGTGTGATCGAGCAAATCATCGCCAGTGTCGGGGTGCAAAAACACCACCAGCCCCTTGCGATTGAGCGCCAGCCACGGCAACACCTCACCGATCAGCTCCGGGCCGAAAGCCAACTGGCAGCTCCAGTCTGGATGCGGGCCGACCGGGCGCTCATGGACGCGCCCCATCTTCAGAGGAAACAACTGCGCCGCCTGTTCACACAAAGCGCGCGCCTGATCAATTGAGTCAGCGTCGAAATAGACGTGGGCGTGATAGCCATTGATTGCGTGCATCTGAAAGCCTCTGAATCGGTTCGAACCCTCGGCGCAGGCTGCGTGTCACACGCCATACGAGGGACAACAAAAAGGAATCAGCCATGAAAAATGCCGAAACCCCGACGGTGAAAGTGGTGCTCTATGGTGCCATGGCCAGCCTGGGCGGTGCGTTGATGGCTGAATTGCTGCGACGGCAGCACGAAGTCATCGCGATTCTCGACGATTTGAACGTACTCGCACCACGTCCGGGCCTGCGCACCAAAAGCGGCGATCTGTTCGATGCCGAACGGGTCAACCAAAGCGTAGCCGGCAGCTCGGCAGTGATCTGTCTGTTGGACGCACCGGGTCTGCCGTTCAGCAGCGACCATGTGGAAAGGTCCGTGGTGCTCGGCCCGGTGGAACAGGTTTTGGCGGTCGATGCGTTGGTCGACGGTTTGCAAATGGCCAACGTGCCACGGCTGTTTCTGGTGGGTAATTTTGCCGTACTCGATGAGGTTGAGCTGGACGACGGGCTGCAACGCCACGCCGCCGAAGAAATCCGCGAAGCCCTGCAAAGCAGCCCGCTGCAGTGGACACTGGTGAATGCGCCGCACGGGGTGGCGGGGCTGACCATTGAGCATTTCAGTCAGGTGGGCGGCAATCTGGAGCCGGGGCTGGCGGAGCCGCTGGAACGGCTGAACCGGGTCGCGGTGGGGATTGCCGATGAGCTGCGGTTGAATCTGCATGTGGGGCAGCATGTGAATTTTGTCGCGACCTCAGGTACGTAAAAAGATCGCAGCCTTCGGCAGCTCCTACATTTGAAATGCGACTCCCCTGTAGGAGCTGCCGCAGGCTGCGATATTTTGCTGTTTTACACCGCAATCGAAGGCAGCGCCATTCCCGTCAGGGATTCGGCGCTGCTGGCCTGTTCTGCCATCAACCAGTCGACAAACTGCTGAATCAACGCGCCCCGGCGTTTGCGTTGCGGCAGCACCACGTAATAACCGAGGCGCGACAACGTGGTCTCGGCGATCGGCCGACACAGCAAGCCTTGGCTCAGCAAGTTATCCACAAGGTGGCGCCAGCCGATGGCCACACCCTGACCGCCAATCGCCGCTTGAATCAACAAGGTGTAATTGTCGAAACGCAATTGGCCCGGTGCTGGCGGGGTACTGATGCCCAGTTCGCGAAACAGCCCGCTCCAGTCAAACCAGTTGCTGCTGTTCTCCCCGCGCAAGTGCAGCAGCGGCAACTCCAGCAACGCCTGGGCAGGCAAGGGCAGGGCACGCTCCTTGAGCAATTGCGGACTGCACACCGGAAACACTTCCTCGCTGAACAGCCAATGGCTTTCGCCCTGCTTGAAACGCCCGTCGCCAAACAAGATCGCGACATCGATGTCGGTGCGCAGCATGTTGTGGCTGCGCTCGCTGGTGACCAGGCTGACATCGACGTTCGGATTGGCTTCGTGGAAGCGGTGCAGGCGTGGCATCAGCCAGTAAGCGGCAAAGGCGAAATCGGTGGCGACTTGCAATACCTCATGTTGCTGCTGCGTACTGATCGCGCTCAATCCTGCGTCGATATTCTGTAAACCGAGCTGAACCTGCTCGAACAGGATCGCGCCGCCCTCGGTCAGTTCAATACCGCGATAGATCCGGTCAAACAGTCGTACTCCCAGCTGTTCTTCCAGACGCTTGATCTGCTGGCTGATCGCTGGCTGCGTGGTGCCCAGCTCAACCGCCGCCGCAGTAAAACTGTGATGACGCGCCGCTGCTTCGAAGGCGCGCAACAGATCGAGGGACAGATTACCGAGGGCGTCATACATAAGCTGTGCTTATCCTAGTCATTGTCCGGCGCAGGCTTTACCGGACGGGGCATGGACTCCATGCTCGATCGCAGCAATGTCGCATAAATATTCACTATGGAATGCCGCGATCACATGAAGCGCAAGAACATTCTTTTCATCATGGCCGATCAAATGGCCGCGCCAATGTTGCCAATCTACGGCCCGTCGCCAATCAAACTGCCGAATCTTTCGCGCCTCGCCGCTCAGGGCGTGGTGTTCGATGCCGCTTACTGCAACAGTCCGCTGTGCGCGCCGTCGCGTTTCACTCTGGTCAGCGGCCAGTTACCGAGCAAGATCGGCGCCTACGACAACGCCGCCGATTTCCCTGCCGATATTCCGACCTACGCCCACTACCTGCGTCGCCTCGGTTACCGCACCGCGCTGTCGGGCAAGATGCATTTCTGCGGCCCGGATCAGTTGCACGGTTATGAAGAGCGCCTGACCAGCGACATCTACCCGGCCGACTACGGCTGGGCGGTGAACTGGGACGAGCCGGACGTACGCCCGAGCTGGTATCACAACATGTCGTCGGTGCTGCAGGCCGGGCCGTGCGTGCGCACCAACCAGCTCGACTTCGATGAAGAGGTGGTGTTCAAGGCCCAGCAATACCTGTTCGATCACATTCGCGAGGACGGCGATCAGCCGTTCTGCCTGACCGTTTCGATGACTCACCCACACGACCCGTACACCATTCCCAAGGCGTTCTGGGATTTGTACGACGACGGTGACATCCCGTTGCCGAGCACCCCGGATCAACATTCCCTCGATCCACACTCGCAGCGCCTGCTCAAGGTCTATGACCTGTGGGACAAGCCATTGCCTGTGGATAAGATTCGCGATGCGCGCCGTGCGTACTTCGGCGCGTGCAGCTATATCGACGCCAACGTCGGCAAACTTCTGCAAACCCTCGAAGATACAGGGCTGATCGATGACACCATCATCGTGTTCTCCGGCGACCACGGTGACATGCTGGGAGAGAAGGGCCTCTGGTACAAAATGCACTGGTTCGAGATGGCCGCGCGGGTACCGCTGTTGATCAGTGCGCCGGGGCAGTTCGCTGCCGGCCGGGTTAGCGCGGCAGTGTCCACCGCCGACCTGTTGCCGACCTTCGTTGAACTGGCCGGCGGCAGCCTGGAGCCGAACTTGCCGCTGGACGGCCGCTCGCTGCTGACGCACCTGCAAGGGCAGGGCGGGCATGACGAAGTATTCGGCGAGTACATGGCGGAAGGCACGGTCAGCCCGCTGATGATGATCCGTCGCGGCGCCTACAAATTTATCTACAGTGAAAGCGACCCGTGCCTACTCTTCGATGTAAACAACGATCCGCGTGAACTCGAAGAACTCAGCCAGTCGCCGCAACATCGCCAGCTGTTCGACGATTTTCTCGCCGAAGCGCGGGCCAAGTGGGACATCCCGGCGATTCACCGCGAGGTGCTCGCCAGCCAGCGCCGCCGGCGTTTTGTCGCCGATGCCCTGACCATCGGCAAGCTGAAGAGCTGGGATCACCAGCCGCTGGTGGACGCCAGTCAGCAGTACATGCGCAACCACATCGACCTCGACGATCTGGAACGCAAGGCCCGTTATCCACAACCCTGCCAAAACCAATAATGTAAGGGGAAGTCCATGCGCAAGTTATCCACAGCACTGACGATTAGCCTGCTGGCTCTGGGCAGTGCCTCGGCATTCGCCGAGCAAAGCTGCGAAACGGTGAAAATGGCCGACCCGGGCTGGAGCGACATCGCCGCGACCAACGCCATCACCGGGTTTCTGCTGGATGGCATGGGCTACAAGGCCAAGGTCGACACCCTCGCGGTGCCGATCACCTTCGGCGGTTTGAAGGACGGTCAGGTGGATGTGTTCCTCGGCAACTGGATGCCGGCGCAGCAGGGCTTCTATGACAAGTTCGTCGCCACCGGTGATGTCACGCAACTGGCGAAGAACCTCGACGGCACCGAATTCACCCTGGCCGTCCCGGATTATGTGTGGGACGCCGGTGTGCATGACTTTGCCGACCTGAACAAATACGCCGACAAGTTCGACAAGAAAATCTACGGCATCGGCTCCGGTGCGCCAGCGAACATCTCGCTGCAGGAAATCATCAAGAAGAACGACTTCGACCTCGGCCAGTGGAAGCTCATCGAATCCAGCGAACAGGCGATGCTCGCCGAAGTGTCGCGGGCAGTGAAGAAGCAGAAATTCGTCACCTTCCTCGGCTGGACCCCGCACCCGATGAACGTGCAGCTGAAGATGCATTACCTCAAGGGCGGCGAGAAGTATTTCGGCGACACCGGCAGCGTCTACACCCTGACGCGCAAAGGCTACGCCGAGGCCTGTCCGAATGTGGGCAAGTTGCTGACCAACCTGGCGTTCACCCAGGACATGGAGAACAGCATCATGGCTGAGGTGGTGAACAAGAAAGTCAGCAATGCCGATGCGGTGAAGGCATGGATCAAGGCCAATCCGGCGGTGCTGGACAAGTGGCTGGAGGGGGTGAAGACCGTGGATGGCAAGGATGCTTTGGCGGCTGTAAAGGCAAAGCTTTGACCATAGGGTGGCTTTGAATTTTGCTCGGCTTGAGATTTTTGCCCCCTCACCCCAGCCCTCTCCCCCAGAGGGGGCGAGGGGGAAGGGAGCCGATCTTTATGTTGTTCAGAACCTGAGTTCGACTGGATATCTCAGGTCGGCGTACTTCCCTCTTTCACCTCGATCAGTCCCCTCTCCCTCCGGGAGAGGGTTAGGGTGAGGGCCTTTACCCTGGCACCCTGATAACCTTGAACAAAACCCGCCCGCGAGGACCCATGGCCCTGCCAAGTCGCCATTCACTCTTTCCCTTCCTGACCTGGCTGCCCCGGCAAACCCGCGCCAGCGTCGGCCGGGATCTGGTCGTTGGCCTGAGCGGTGCGATTCTCGCGTTGCCGCAGTCGATCGCGTACGCGCTGATCGCCGGCCTGCCGCCGGAGTATGGTCTTTACGCCGCGATCATCCCGGTGCTGATTGCCTGTCTGTGGGGTTCGTCGTGGCATCTGATCTGCGGCCCGACTGCAGCGATTTCGATTGTGCTGTATGCCAGCATCAGTCCCTTGGCCGTACCCGCATCCCAGGACTACATCACGCTGATCCTGCTGCTGAGCTTTCTGGCGGGGATTTTCCAGTGGCTGCTCGGCCTGCTGCGCTTCGGTGCACTGGTGAATTTCGTCTCGCACTCGGTGGTGCTCGGTTTCACCCTCGGCGCGGCGGTGGTGATTGCCATCGGCCAGTTGCCGAATCTGCTGGGGCTGGATCTGCCGGCGAAAGCCACGGCGCTGGCCAGTCTGATGGACCTGCTGCAACACCTGCGGGCTGTGGATAAACCATCACTGGTGTTGGGTGTGGCCACGGTGCTGGTCGGTTTTGTCCTCAGACAACTGCTGCCGCGCTGGCCGACTCTGTTGATAACGCTGGTGCTGGGCAGCGCAGTGGTGTGGTTATGGCCGGCGATGTTCGGCCACGTGCATCTGGTCAGCGCCTTTGTCGGACGCCTGCCACCGTTCAGTGCGCTGCCGCTGGATCTCGATCTGGTGCTGCGCTTGCTGCCGAGCGCGGTGGCGGTGGGCATGCTCGGTCTGGTCACCAGCCTGTCGATTGCCCGTTCGATTGCTGCACGTTCGCAGCAGTTGCTTGATGCCAACCAGGAAGTCCGCGCACAGGGCTTGTCGAATATTGTCGGGGCATTCTTTTCCGGATCGCTCTCCGCCGGTTCGTTCACCCGCTCAGGCCTGAGTTACGAGGCGGGCGCCTGTTCGCCGCTGGCCGGGGTGTTTTCGGCGATCTGGGTCGCGCTGTTCGCGATTTTCGGCGCCGGGCTGATTTCACACATTCCGATTCCGGCGATGGCCGGGAGCATTCTACTGATCGCCTGGGGCCTGGTGGATCATCGCGGGATTCGTTCGCTGCTGCGGGTCAGCCGTGCCGAGTTCGTGGTCATGGCGCTGACCTGCCTCGCCACGCTGCTACTGGAACTGCAGACCGCGATCTATGCCGGGGTGCTGGCGTCGCTGTTCTTCTACCTCAAGCGCACCTCGCAACCGCGAGTGCAGCATTCGCGCGAGGGTGAGGAGGACGTACTGCGAGTCGGCGGCTCGATCTTCTTCGGCGCCAGCCATTACCTGCAAGTGCGCCTGCAACGGCTGCACGGTACGCGGGTGGTGATCGAGGCGCAGCAGATCAACTTCATCGATTATTCGGGGGTGGAGATGCTGCATCAGGAGGCGCGGCGCCTGCTGCGTCAGGATCGCAGCCTGACCCTGCGCCGGGCGCGGCCGCAGGTGGTGGAGGAGTTGCGGAAGCTCGAAGGGCCGGAAAAGTGTCCGATCCGGTTTGAGGATTGATCCAGGATCGGCGGTGCGGCCATTCGCGAGCAAGCCCGCTCCCACATTTGATCGCATTCCAATGTGGGAGCGGGCTTGCTCGCGAAGCTTTTAAAGGGCCAACTGGCGGCGTAGTTCGGCCAGTACCGGCGCCGTATCCGGACGCACCCCGCGCCACAGGAAAAACGCCTCGGCCGCCTGTTCAGCCAGCATTCCCAGACCATCCATCGACACTGCCGCGCCATGCTCGCTGGCCCAACGGCAGAACGCAGTCGGCTCTTTGCCGTACATCATGTCGTAGCACAGGGTCTGGCCCGGCTCGATCAGGCTCGCGGCAATCGGCGGCACGTCGCCGGTGAGGCTGGCGGAAGTGGCGTTGATGATCACGTCCACCGGCTCCTGCAACCAGTCGAAACCACTAGCCGACACCGGCCCCAGATCACAGAACAGCTCGGCCAGCAGCTCGGCTTTATCCACCGTACGATTGGCGATGATCACCGATGCCGGCTTCTCCGCCAGCAACGGCTCCAGCGCGCCACGCACCGCGCCGCCAGCGCCGAGCAACAGGATGCGTTTGCCGGTCAGGCTGAAACCGGCATTCACCGTCAGGTCGCGCACCAGACCGGCGCCGTCGGTGTTGTCACCCAGCAGCGAACCGTCAGCCAGTTTACTCAGGGTGTTCACCGCACCCGCCCGTTGCGCACGGGCGGTCAGGCTATTGGCCAGGCGAAAGGCTTCTTCCTTGAACGGCACAGTGACGTTGGCGCCGCGACCGTCCTGGAAGAACGCCATGGCGCAGGCGCTGAAGTCGTCGAGCGGCGCCAGCAGGGTGCTGTAGTCGAGGCGCTGACCGGTCTGCTCGGCGAACAGTTTGTGAATCATCGGCGACTTGCTGTGGCCGATCGGGTTACCGAAAACGACGTAACGATCCATCAGCAGTCCTCAGGCCTGGGCCAGCCAGTCGCGGTCTTGCAGGAAGTAGTCGGTCAGGCGCGCTTCTTCACTGCCGGGTTCGGCCTTGAAGTCATAGGCCCAGCGCACTTGCGGCGGCAACGACATGAGGATCGACTCGGTACGCCCGCCCGATTGCAGGCCGAACAGGGTGCCTCGGTCGTAGACCAGGTTGAACTCGACGTAGCGGCCACGGCGGAATTCCTGGAATTCACGCTGCTGTGCGGTGAACGCATCGTTCTTGCGGCGCTGCACGATGGGCAGGTAAGCGTCGATGTAGGCATCACCGATGGCGCGCATGAAGGCGAAACTGGTGTCGAAATCCCACTCGTTCAGGTCGTCGAAAAACAGGCCGCCGATGCCACGCGGTTCATGGCGATGCTTGATGTGGAAATAGGTGTCGCACCAGGCCTTGTAACGCGGATAGACGTCCGCACCGAACGGCGCGCAGGCCTGTTCGGCGACGCGGTGCCAGTGGATGCAGTCTTCCTCGTTGCCGTAATACGGGGTCAGGTCGAAGCCGCCGCCGAACCACCAGACCGGCTCTTCACCTTCCTTCTCGGCGATGAAAAAGCGCACGTTGGCGTGGGACGTCGGCACATGCGGATTGTGCGGGTGAATCACTAGCGACACGCCGAGGGCTTCGAAACCGCGACCGGCCAGTTCCGGGCGATGGGCGCTGGCCGACGGCGGCAGGCCGCTGCCGAACACGTGGGAAAAGTTGACGCCGCCCTTTTCGATCACCGTACCGTTTTCGATCACGCGGGTACGGCCACCACCACCGGCAGGCCGGGTCCAGGCGTCTTCGACGAAGCGCGTGCCGCCGTCCTCGGTTTCCAGCGCGGCGCAGATGCGGTCTTGCAGGTCGAGCAGATAGGCCTTTACGGCGTCGGTGCGGGTCGTCATGGCTTCACCTTGAATCGGGCATAACTACGCGGGCGCCCCGCAGGCAGGGGGCGGCGCAAATGGGCGCGTAGCATAACACCGCAAACCTGCGCGCCGCAGTTGACGAAGATCAAGCAGGGGAGTTGGATAGGGGGCTTACAAACGACCCAAGGAGAGCAGGCAGATGGCAAAGCGTATCCAGTTCCGCGCCCACGGCGGTCCCGAAGTGCTCGAGTTTGTTGACTACGAACCCGCCGCGCCCGGCCCGAATCAGGTGCGGGTGGCGAACAAGGCGATCGGCCTGAACTTCATCGATACCTATTTCCGCAGCGGTCTGTATGCCCCGCCGGCCTTGCCGTCCGGCCTCGGCGCTGAAGGCGCCGGCATCGTCGATGCGGTGGGCAGCGACGTCACCCGGTTCAAGGTCGGTGATCGCGTGGCATATGGCAGCGGCCCGTTGGGCGCCTACAGCCAGTTGCACACCCTGCCCGAAGCCAATCTGGTGAGGCTGCCGGACGGAATCAGCTTCGAGACCGCAGCCGGGGTCATGCTCAAGGGCCTCACCGTGCAGTACCTGCTGCGTCAGACCTATGAACTCAAGGGAGGTGAAACCATTCTGTTCCACGCCGCTGCCGGGGGTGTCGGTTCATTGGCCTGCCAATGGGCCAAGGCACTGGGCGTCAAGCTGATCGGCACCGTCAGCTCGAAGGAGAAAGCCGAACTGGCCAAGGCCAACGGTGCCTGGGCAACCATCGATTACAGCCACGAAAACGTGGCACAGCGGGTGCTGGAGCTGACCGATGGCAAGAAAGTCCCGGTGGTCTATGACGGCGTCGGCAAAGACACCTGGCTGACCTCGCTCGACAGCGTTTCGCCGCGTGGGCTTGTGGTGAGTTTCGGCAATGCCTCCGGTGCGGTGGACGGGGTGAATCTGGGGATTCTTTCGGCCAAGGGCTCGCTGTACGTGACCCGCCCGACCCTGGCGACCTACGCCAACAACGCCGAGAACCTGCAGCGCATGGCCGACGAGCTGTTCGAGATGATCATCAGCGGCAAGCTCAAGGTGGACATCAGCCAGCGCTATCCACTGGCTGATGCGGCGAAGGCGCAGACCGAATTGTCGGCCCGGCGTACCACCGGCTCGACCATCCTGCTGCCCTGACAAACCTTCGGCGTCTTGCCAGTCAGGGTTGCAAACCCACGGCTGGCAAGTCAGTTCGAACGCGTTCAACACCTCGGCAGATGACACTCCAACGGTTTTTGCACCACGTGGCCAACCGCCAGATCAGGCGGTTGGACCGCCGCGAGAATTTGCCGCCACTCGGCTGACAGCACCCAGTAATCGCCGCGTGCGCGCTGGTCGATATGCAGGGCATTGGAGGCGATCGGCATCAGGCCGAAACGCTGGTAGAAGCGCAGCTGTTGCGATCTGCACAACGCGGTTACCCCGTTATAACCGCGTTTAATGGCCCACTCGGTAGCGGCCGCCAGCAGACCGTTGACCGCAATGGGCAACTGATTGGGTGTGTACGACATCAATCGACTGAATTCGACATGGCGCGACAGCGCTACTGTGGGAGAAACGTGTTGCTGCGCCAGCGATACCCACTCGAACGGTGCCGGAGTCGCTCTCAATACCGCCAACAGTTGATCGTGCCGATACAGCAGGAAATGGGTACTGCGCGACTTTATCGCCAGTCTGGTTTCGAGCATCCGCGCCCGTGAAGTCAGCATGTAATGCTGCAACCGAAGCCGAAATTGCCGATCGATAAACCGGTCGAACTCTTGAGTATCCGCCCCTGCCTCAAGCATCACGATGCGACAACCCTCATGGTGACTCTTCAACGTCACCTGAAGCGCCTGCAGGTAATCCGTGAGCTGCAAATTGGTAGTGTCCATTCTTTCTCCGCAGACCTTAACTTATCGAAGTGTTTCGAGTGCAGGGAAAGGATGGTTGCTTTTGCCGATTCCGCCACACCAGAAAGTCTGATAATCAAGTGGGAAAAGCCAATGAATCCGGGGACTTGGCGACTTTTCCGACAGGGAAACCGGCGTCATTGCAGGATAATTCGCAGGCAGGCGTAGTCTTCCTCGCCATCAAGGCGAGGAAGACTCACGGTAAAGGTTTTCGACGCAGGATCAGTCGGGACGAATGACCTTGCCGGTTGCCAGATCGCGAATCACGCTGGGGTTCTTGCGCCCGCCCAGTTGCCCGCCAAGGATCAGGTCGATCTGCCCACGGAAATACTGCTCGACGCGCAACCGCGTGCGCGCCGCCGGCCGCCCCTGCGGATTGGCTGAGGTGGAAATCAGCGGCCCGACCATCGAGCACAGATCCCGCACCTGCGGGTGATCGCTGACCCGCAGCGCCACCGTGTCATGCACGCCCGTCACCCATTCCGGCAACAGGTTCTGATGCGGCACCAGCCAGGTGTTCGGCCCCGGCCAGGTGCTGGCCATGCGGTCGAGCCACTCTTGCGGGAAGTCTTCGAACAGGAAGTCGAACTGGCGGATGTTGTCGGCGACCAGGATCAGGCCCTTGTCCACCGAACGGTTCTTGATCGCCAACAGACGATCCACTGCCTCTTCGTTCCACGGGTCGCAACCCAGCCCCCAGACGGCTTCGGTTGGATAGGCAATCACCGCCCCGGCGCGAATCTCTCGTGCGGCTTGTTGCACACGCCAACTGTTGACCATGAAAAAACTCTCCGAAAACAGGTTTTGCGCAGTTTACCGATCTTCCCTGTAAAACCTAGCGTGTCCTCGCCAGCCAGCGACCGTTTTCACACACTGCGCGGCCGTCCATTTCCAGCTCGGTGAGCGCCGCGAGGACTTTGGGCAACGCCCAGCCGCTGCTTTCGACCAAGGCTTCGCTGGTGTGCGGCGCGGCGTGCAGCAGATCAAGCAAGGGATGCGCGGAATCCGGCGGGTCTGTGGATAACGGCAAATGCTGCCAGCCGCGCAGTGCTTCGAGAATGTGTTCGATGGTTTCCACCAGCACCGCGCCGTCGCGGATCAACTGATGGCAGCCGCGCGCACCGGGGTGATGGATCGAGCCGGGAATCGCATACACCTCGCGGCCCTGTTCCGCCGCCAGCCGGGCAGTGATCAGCGAACCGCTGGCGACACTCGCCTCGACCACCAGCACACCGAGGGACAAACCGCTGATGATCCGGTTGCGCCTGGGGAAGTTGCTCGCCGTTGGCCCGGCGTCCAGTGGAAACTCAGAAACCACTGCGCTGCCCGACGCAATCATCGCGTCGGCCAGTCGACGATTGCGCTGTGGATAAAACTTTTCCAGGCCGGTGCCGAGTACACCGACGGTTTGCCCGCCGACGTCCAGAGCCGCTTGATGCGCAGCCGCATCGATACCCAGCGCCAAGCCACTGGTGATGACAAAACCGGCCCCGGCGAGGCTGCGGGAAAACGCGGCGGCGGTATCCATTCCCGGGCGCGACGCGCTGCGACTGCCGACCATCGCCAGTTGCGGTTTTTCCAGAATCAGCGGATCACCGGCGACGAACAACAGCGGTGGCGGGTCAGGGATCTGCGCCAGCAGCGCCGGATAATCCGCTTGGTCCAACATCAATAGATGCTGGCCGGGCCGCTCTAGCCAGCGCAATGCATGGCTGGCGCCGTCGCGCACTTGCGGGCTGCGCCGGGCCTCGGCCGACGCCGCTGGCAGACCCAGCGCTCGCCAGGCACTGGCCGGCGCGCTCAGGGCTTTTGACGCCGAGCCGAAGGCTTCAAGCAGTTTGGCAAAACGTTTCGGACCGATTTCCGGCAAGCGGTGCAGGCGCAAACGCGCTTCCAGTTCCGCAGGGGAAACCGGCGTACAGGCAGACAGCATCGTGGATCATCCTTGATCGTTATAAGTCCCGAACCATTCGGAACAGGCTGTGGATAACTCTGTTGGTAACTTGTGAAGCCAGCTAAGGATTTCGCACCTTGTCGAGCACCGCCAGCGAGCGCGATGCGTTGAGTACGAGGCCGTAACTGAGCTTGTCGTAGGTGCGGAACACCATCAGCAGACCGGCCCGTTCATCGGGAATTTTCAGCGGCTGGCCGGTGATCCGGTCGCGCACGGTTTCCCCGGTTTTCATCACCACCAGCACATTGCCTTCGGCCAGACCGTCGCGCTTGCCTTTGTTCAGGGTGACCACGTCCATCACGCCGATCTGCGTGACGCCGCGCGGCACGTCGATGATCAGGCCGTTGATGTTGGTGCTCGGGGCGCTGGGCATGAAAGTCGAATTGATCGAGCGCTCTTCGCCGCTGAACAGACGATCGCCCAGACGTACTTCCTGGGTGGTGCGTTGCAGGGCGAGGGTGGCGACGTCGCCTTCGGTGGCGACGATTTCACCGCCACCGATATCGTCGGCGTTGATCCCGAGAAACTCCTTGGTCTGCGGGTCGGTGTAGACCTTGCCCTGGCGGAAGATGCCGTACACCGGTTGATTCGGATCGAAGTGGCCCCGGGCGAAGATCCGGTCGCCAGTGCCACTCAACACGCGCTCGGCATCGCCGGCGACGATATACGGCGCCTTGTCGAAGTCCTCGACCTTGTCGACGATGCGGTTGCTCAGCAGGAAACTGTTGATTGATTTCAGCGGAATGCTCGGAATCGCCTCGGCCACCGGGCTGGTGCGGATGCGTGGCGACAGCTTGATGGTGCCCCGTGACTCGCCGCGATTGAGGGTCAGCTGCGGCTGGCCGTTGACGTAACGGAGCGTCAGCGTGTCGCCGGGGTAGATCAGGTTGGGGTTTTCGATCTGCGGATTGGCCCGCCACAGCTGTGGCCATTGCCAGGGCTCGCGCAGGTATTTGCCGGAAATGTCCCAGAGGGTGTCTCCCGAAACCACCGTGTATTGCTGTGGAAAACCATCCCTGAGTTGCACTTGCCCTTGCGCAGCCGCGGCCGAAGCCAGAAGCAGCAGGGCGAGTAGTGTTTTCCTCATGCAGCGAATCCCTTTATCATGTGCGTTCGCGTGAACCGTCAGAGCCCCCGTGGCTCGCTACTGCAAATTGCATTAGCTACGCTTCACAACGGTAGCCTGCATCTTCGGACCTGCCAGGCCATCGACCCGACTTTACTCAATACGTGCAGCAATCAGCCTATGGCCATTTTAAACATCCTCGAATTCCCGGACCCGCGTCTGCGTACTATCGCCAAGCCTGTGGCTGTAGTGGACGACGAAGTGCGTCAGTTGGTCGATGACATGTTTGAAACAATGTATGAAGCGCCGGGCATCGGCCTCGCCGCGACCCAGGTCAACGTGCACAAACGTATCGTCGTGATGGACCTTTCCGAAGACCGCACCGAACCCCGGGTGTTCATCAACCCCGAGTTCGAATCGCTGACCGACGAGATGGATCAGTACCAGGAAGGCTGCCTGTCGGTGCCGGGTTTCTACGAAAACGTCGACCGCCCGCAGAAGGTCAAAATCAAGGCGCTGGACCGCGATGGCCAGCCTTACGAACTGATCGCCGAAGGCCTGCTCGCGGTGTGCATCCAGCACGAATGCGACCACCTCAACGGCAAGTTGTTCGTCGATTACCTGTCCACGCTCAAACGCGACCGGATCAAGAAGAAACTGGAAAAGCTGCACCGCCAGAACGCTTGATGCCCCTCTTCAAAGGCTTGCTGCGGCAAGCCTTTTTCTTTTTGTGAGACTCCCTTCATGACTGAGCCAATGCGCATCGTTTTTGCCGGCACCCCGGAATTCGCCGCCGAGCACCTCAAGGCCCTGCTGAACAGCCCTTACGAGATCGTCGCGGTCTACACCCAACCGGATCGTCCGGCCGGTCGCGGGCAAAAACTGATGCCGAGCCCGGTCAAACAGTTGGCCCTGGAAAATAATATCCAGGTGTTGCAGCCGCCGACCCTGCGCAACGCCGATGCTCAAGCCGAGCTCGCCGCGCTGAAACCGGACTTGATGGTGGTGGTCGCCTACGGCCTGATCCTGCCGCAAGCGGTGCTGGATATTCCGCGTCTGGGCTGCATCAACAGCCACGCCTCGCTGCTGCCACGCTGGCGCGGTGCGGCGCCGATCCAGCGCGCCGTGGAACACGGTGATGCCGAAAGCGGCGTGACCGTGATGCGCATGGAAGCCGGCCTCGACACCGGGCCGATGCTGCTCAAGGTCGTGACCCCGATCAGCGCCGACGACACGGGCGGCACGCTGCACGACCGCCTCGCCGAAATGGGTCCGCCCGCCGTGGTCCAGGCGATTGCCAGCCTGGCCGCCGGAACCCTCGAAGGCGAAGTGCAGAACGATGAGCTCGCCACCTACGCCCACAAACTGAACAAGGATGAAGCGCGCCTCGACTGGCGCCGTCCGGCGGTTGAGCTGGAGCGCCTGGTACGCGCCTTCAATCCCTGGCCGATTACCCACAGCACCCTCAACGGTGAAGCGCTGAAGGTATTGGCCGCGACACTGGCTGACGGCAAAGGCGCACCGGGAGAAATCCTCAGCGCCAGCAAGGACGGCCTGATCGTCGCCTGCGGTGAACAGGCGCTGTGCCTGACCCGCCTGCAACTGCCCGGCGGCAAGGCGCTGAACTTCAGCGACCTGTTCAACAGCCGCCGCGAGAAATTTGCCGTTGGCACCGTGCTCGGCGCCGTGGTGGACGCGCAATGAACCCGCGTCTGGCTGCCGCCAAGGCACTCGCAGCCGTGCTCAGCGGCAAGGCTTCGCTGAACAGCTCCCTGCCGGCGCAACTGGACAAGGTCGAGGACCGTGATCGCGGTTTCACCCAGGATCTGGCGTTCGGCACCGCGCGCTGGCAGCCACGGCTGTCGGCGCTGGCGGAAAAACTTTTGCAGAAACCGTTCAAAGCTGCCGACGCCGATGTCGAGGCGCTGCTGCTGGTCGGTCTCTATCAATTGCTCTACACCCGCGTGCCGCCGCACGCGGCCATCGGCGAAACCGTCGGTTGCGCCGACAAGCTGAAAAAGCCGTGGGCCAAGGGTCTGCTCAACGCCGTGCTGCGCAATGCCCAGCGCGAAAGCGAGACGATTTTTGCCGAGCTGGAGCGCGATCCGGTGGTGCGCACCGCCCACCCGCGCTGGCTGCAGAAATCCCTGAAAGCCTTCTGGCCGGAACAATGGGAAGCGATCTGCGCGGCGAATAACGCGCACCCGCCGATGATCCTGCGGGTCAACCGCCGCTATCACAGCCGCGACGCCTACCTCGGCTTGCTCAGCGAGGCCGGCATCGCCGCCACGCCGTGCGTTTACAGCCGCGACGGCATCGTCCTCGACGCCGCCACCGACGTGCGCAGCCTGCCGGGTTTTGCCGAAGGCTGGATCAGCGTGCAGGACGAAGCCGCGCAACTGGCCGCCGATCTGCTCGATCTGGCGCCGGGTCAGCGCGTGCTCGATGCGTGTTGCGCGCCGGGCGGCAAGACCTGCCACATCCTCGAAGCCGAACCGGCGCTGGCCGGTGTGGTGGCGGTGGATCTGGAAGCCAAGCGTCTGGTGCGGGTGAAGGAAAACCTTGAGCGGCTGGGGCTGAGCGCCGAACTGATCGCTGCGGACGGCCGCGATACCGCTGCGTGGTGGGACGGCAAGCCGTTCCAGCGCATCCTGCTCGACGCGCCATGTTCGGCAACCGGCGTGATCCGCCGCCACCCGGACATCAAGCTGACCCGTCAGCCGGACGACATCGTTGCCCTCGCGCAACTGCAAGGCGAGCTGCTCGACGTCCTGTGGAAAACCCTCGACGTCGGCGGCATCCTGCTCTACGCCACTTGCTCGACCTTGCCGACCGAGAACACCGAAGTCATCGCCGCGTTCCTTGAGCGCACGCCCGGTGCCCGCGAACTCGACCTGGCCACCACGGCCGGGATCAAACAGCCCCATGGTCGCCAATTGCTGGCCCAGCAGGGCGGGCATGACGGGTTCTACTACGCCAAGCTGATCAAGATCGCTGCCGCGCGCGGCTAAACGGATTCAACGGAGTGACTGGATGAAAATCATCATCCTCGGTGCGGGACAGGTCGGCGGTTCGCTGGCTGAACACCTGGCGAGCGAAGCCAACGACATCACCGTGGTCGACACCGATGGCGAACGCCTGCGCGACCTCGGCGACCGTCTCGACATCCGCACCATTCAGGGCCGCGGCTCGCTGCCGTCGGTGTTGCGCCAGGCCGGCGCCGACGATGCTGACATGCTGGTGGCGGTGACCAACAGCGACGAGACCAACATGGTCGCCTGCCAGGTCGCCCACACGCTGTTCCACACCCCGACCAAAATCGCCCGGGTGCGCGAAGCGTCCTACCTCAATCGCGAAGAACAGCTGTTCCAGAACGAAGCGATTCCGGTCGACGTGCTGATCAGCCCCGAGCAGGTGGTGACCAACTACATCAAGCGTCTGATCCAGCATCCGGGCGCGCTGCAAGTGATCGACTTCGCAGAAGGCCAGGCGCAACTGGTGGCGGTGCGCGCCTATTACGGCGGGCCGCTGGTGGGCCAACAACTGCGCCAGTTGCGCGAGCACATGCCGAATGTCGAGACGCGTGTCGCGGCGATTTTCCGCCGCGACCGGCCGATCCTGCCGCAGGGCGATACGGTGATCGAGGCCGATGACGAAGTCTTCTTCATCGCCGCCCGTGAGAATATTCGCGCGGTGATGAGCGAAATGCGCCGTCTCGACGAAACCTACAAGCGCATCGTGATTGCCGGTGGCGGGCAGATCGGCGAGCGTCTGGCCGAGGCCATCGAAAGCCGCTACCAGGTGAAGATCATCGAGATGAACCCGGCCCGCTGCCGCTATCTCTCCGACACCCTCGACAGCACCGTGGTGCTGCAGGGCAGTGCGTCGGACCGTGATCTGCTGCTGGAAGAGAACATTGCCGACGCCGACATCTTCCTTGCGCTGACCAACGATGACGAGGCCAACATCATGTCGTCGCTGCTGGCCAAGCGCCTGGGCGCGAAGAAGGTGATGACGATCATCAACAACCCGGCTTACGTCGATCTGATCCAGGGCGGCGACATCGACATCGCCATCAGCCCGCAACTGGCGACCATCGGCACCTTGCTGGCCCACGTACGCCGTGGCGATATCGTCAGCGTGCACTCACTGCGCCGGGGTGCGGCGGAGGCCATCGAGGCGATTGCCCACGGCGATGCGAAGTCGAGCAAGGTCATCGGCCGGCCGATCGAGAAAATCGGCCTGCCACCGGGCAGCACGATTGGCGCGATCATCCGCAACGAAGAAGTGATCATCGCCCACGACGATACGGTGATCGAAACCGGTGACCATGTGATTCTGTTCCTTGTGGATAAAAAGCATATCCGTGATGTAGAGAAGCTGTTTCATGTGGGTCTGAGCTTCTTCTGATCCAGAAATATCGTCGGTTGTAATGGCCTCTTCGCGAGCAAGCCCGCTCCCACATTTGGAATGCATTCCCCTGTGGGAGCGGGCTTGCTCGCGAAAGCGGTGTAACTGACACCGATCAACACCTGACACTCCACAGAAAAGGACTCCGCCCATGCTCGAATCCCTGGAAAAAATGCTCGCCAAGGGTGTGGATAACTCATTGCTGCGCTTTGGCCTGGGCAAGGGTTATCTGGATTTGGGAGAGAACGCCAAGGCAGCCGAGCATTTCCAGCGCTGTGTCGGTTTCGACCCGAAGTACTCGGCGGCGTGGAAGCTATTGGGCAAGGCGCAACTTGCACTGGGCGATCACGCGGCCGCGCGGCAGGCGTGGGAACAAGGTCTGGAAGCCGCCCGCGCCCATGGCGACAAGCAGGCCGAGAAGGAAATGACGGTGTTTCTGAAGAAGCTCGACCGCCAGGCGCAATAAGTTAGAGATAACGCAGGCCGATGCCCTCGGCATCCACCGTCACCACTTCCATTCGCACCCGCGGCGCGCCTGTGGGTAAATCCTGCACTTGGCCATAAACCACCGCACCCTTGGGCAATGACGCCAGACGCGGATGCTGCACATACACGCCGGTGGCCGACAGATTGCGCGTCTGCCCGAGGCATTCGCCGAAGCTGTCGTGGGTGATCTTGATGCGGAAGGATTTGCGTTGTTCGGACATCTTTATGCGCCCTTGAATGAACGGGGTTGTGGATAAGCCGCAGAAGCAAGATCAAAAGATCGCAGCCTGCGGCAGCTCCTACGGGTTATCCACAGAGTGTGCCAACTTGCTCAGTACCAGCGCGCTTCGCCCGGCGGACGTTTCTTGAAGCGCTTCATGCTCCACATGTACTGACTCGGATACGCCGCGACGTAACGCTCGACCACTTTGCTCATGGCCGCGCAGGATTCCTCGGTATCGGTGCTGTACATGGCCTCGGGCGCCGCTTCGAGGATCACTTTGTAGCCGGAACCGTCCGGCAGGCGCAGGGCGTGCAGGAACACGCCGACCGCTTTGCCGCCGGCGAGCATGTTCGGCACGAATTTGCTGGTCAATGCCTGGGTGGCGAAGAACGGCACGAAGATCCCTGCGGATTCGGCCGGTTCCGGGTCAGCGGGAATACCCACTGCACCACCTTTGCGCACTTCCTTGATGACGCTGAGGATGCCTTCCTTGGTGGAGGCAGCGACCTTGTTGCCCAGCTGCACGCGTTGCTTGCGCAGTAATTCATCCACAGCCTTGAGCTTTGGCGGGCGGTAGAAAATGATCGGTTTGCACTGGCTGCAATAGAAGTGGTTCAGCACTTCCCAGTTGCCCAGGTGGCTGGTGATGCCGACCACGCCTTTGCCCGAGGCCAGCGCATCCTTGAGGATGTCGAGGCCTTCGACTTCGCGCACCAGATCGATGGAACGCTGGGCCGGCCAGATCCAGGCGCAGGCGCTTTCGGTCAGGGACTTGCCGATGTCTTTGAGGCTCTGGCCGACCAGACGCTCGCGCTCGGCCGGATCCATCTGTGGAAAACATTTGGAAAGGTTGATCCGCACCACGTCGCGGGAGCGGTTGGGGGTTTTCCACATGATCCAGCCGATCGCCGAACCCACGGCCTGCACGGCCCGCCATGGCAGCAGGGCAAACAGCCGAAGAGCGCCTACCAGCAAGGCGCCTTTAAACTTTTCCACAGGTCACTCCTGATTTTGTGCTGTGCGCGAGGCGGCCATTCTAACCGCCGTTGACCAGCTGCGCGTAGCGGTCGCAGTCCTGAGTGTGATCCATGACCATGCCCGAAGCCTGCATCAGTGCGTAGCAAATGGTTGGGCCAACGAAGGTGAAGCCGGCCTTTTTCAGGGCTTTGCTCATCGCCAGCGCTTCGGGGGTGATCGCCGGGACTTCGCTGCGATCCTTGAAATGATTGATGATTGGTCGGCCGCCGACGAACGACCAGAGGAAGGCCACCGGGTCCTCCAGCGCCAGCCAGGCCTGGGCATTGCGTCGGGCGGCATTGAGTTTGAGGCGGTTGCGGATGATCCCCGGATCGAGCATCAGTTCATCGATCTCGGCGTCGCTCATCTGCGCCACACGCTGCACGTCGAAGCCGTACAACACCTCGCGGTAGCGCTCGCGTTTACGCAGCACTGTGATCCACGACAGCCCGGCCTGGAACCCTTCGAGCAAAAGCAACTCGAACAAACCCTGCGCATCGCGTAGCGGCGTGCCCCACTCCTGATCGTGATAAGCCATGTACAGCGGATCTTCGGTACACCAAAAGCAGCGTGGCATAAGGCTCCAGGGGGCGTGCGCAGCAACGAATCGGGTATACTCCCGCTCTTTAAATCGCAGCCCAAGAAACAGGTGAATTTCGTGAGCCAGCCTACGCCAGCCGTGCGTACCTTCCAAGACTTGATCCTCGCGCTCCAGCAATACTGGGCCGAGCAAGGTTGTGTGGTACTTCAGCCCTACGATATGGAAGTAGGCGCCGGCACTTTCCACACCGCGACCTTCCTGCGCGCCATCGGCCCGGAAACCTGGAACGCCGCGTACGTGCAGCCAAGCCGCCGTCCGACTGACGGCCGCTACGGGGAAAACCCGAACCGTCTGCAGCACTACTATCAGTTCCAGGTCGTGCTGAAGCCGAACCCGGACAACTTCCAGGAACTGTACCTGGGCTCGCTCAAGCATGTCGGCCTGGACCCGCTGGTCCACGACATCCGCTTCGTCGAAGACAACTGGGAATCGCCAACCCTCGGCGCCTGGGGTCTGGGCTGGGAAGTCTGGCTCAACGGCATGGAAGTGACCCAGTTCACTTACTTCCAGCAGGCCGGCGGCATCGAGTGCTACCCGGTGACCGGCGAGATCACTTACGGTCTGGAGCGTCTGGCCATGTACCTGCAAGGCGTGGACTCGGTCTACGACCTGGTCTGGGCTGACGGTCCGTTCGGCAAGGTGACCTATGGCGACGTGTTCCACCAGAACGAAGTGGAGCAGTCCACCTACAACTTCGAACACGCCAACGTCGACAAACTGTTCGAACTGTTCGATTTCTATGAAAGCGAAGCCAAGCGCCTGATCGAACTCGACCAGCCGCTGCCGTTGCCAAGCTACGAAATGGTCCTGAAGGCCTCGCACACCTTCAACCTGCTGGACGCGCGCCGGGCGATCTCGGTGACCGCGCGTCAGCAATACATCCTGCGCGTACGCACCCTGGCGCGTTCCGTTGCGCAAGCCTACCTGCTGGCTCGCGCCAAGCTGGGCTTCCCGATGGCGACCCCGGACCTGCGTGACGAAGTACTGGCCAAGCTGGAGGCTGCACAATGAGTGCGCAAGATTTTCTGGTTGAACTGGGCACCGAAGAACTGCCGCCAAAAGCCCTGAACACCCTGGCTGAAGCGTTCCTCGCCGGTATCGACAAGGGCCTGCAAGCTGCCGGCCTGAGCTACGAAAGCAAAACCGTCTACGCCGCACCGCGTCGTCTGGCGGTGCTGATCACGGCGCTGGCGACCCAGCAACCGGATCGCAGCATCAACCTGGATGGCCCGCCACGTCAGGCCGCCTTCGACGCTGAAGGCAACCCGACTCAGGCAGCCCTGGGCTTCGCCAAGAAGTGCGGCGTCGAGCTGAGCGAAATCGACCAGAGCGGCCCGAAACTGCGTTACAGCCAGAACATCGCCGGCAAGCCAACCGCAAGCCTGCTGCCGACCATCGTCGAAGATTCGCTGAACGACCTGCCGATCCCGAAACGCATGCGTTGGGGTGCGCGCAAGGAAGAGTTCGTGCGTCCGACCCAGTGGCTGGTGATGCTGCTCGGTGACCAGGTCATCGACTGCACCATCCTCGCGCAGAAGGCTGGCCGCGACTCCCGTGGTCACCGTTTCCATCACCCGGAAAGCGTGCGCATCGGTTCGCCGTCGAGCTACCTGGCCGACCTGCGTGCCGCCTACGTGCTGGCCGATGCCAACGAGCGTCGCGAGATCATCAGCAAGCGCACCGAAGAACTGGCGACCCGTCAGGAAGGCACCGCGATCGTGCCGCCGGCGCTGCTCGATGAAGTGACCGCGCTGGTCGAATGGCCGGTGCCGCTGGTGTGCTCGTTCGAGGAACGCTTCCTCGACGTGCCGCAGGAAGCGCTGATCACCACCATGCAGGACAACCAGAAGTACTTCTGCCTGCTGGATGCCGACGGCAAGTTGCTGCCACGGTTCATCACCGTCGCCAACATCGAATCCAAAGACCCGCAGCAGATCATCGCCGGTAACGAGAAAGTGGTTCGCCCACGCCTGACCGACGCCGAGTTCTTCTTCAAGCAAGACAAGAAGCAGAAACTCGAAGCCTTCAATGATCGCCTGAAGAACGTGGTGTTCCAGGAAAAACTCGGCAGCGTCTACGACAAGGCCGAGCGCGTTTCGAAACTGGCGGCCTACATCGCCGCGCGAATCGGCGGCAACGCTTCGTGGGCGGCCCGTGCCGGCCTGCTGTCGAAGTGCGACCTGGCCACCGAAATGGTCGGCGAGTTCCCGGAGATGCAAGGTGTCGCCGGTTACTACTACGCGCTCAATGACGGCGAGCCGGAAGACGTCGCGCTGGCGCTGAACGAGCAGTACATGCCACGCGGTGCCGGTGCTGAACTGCCGGCGACCCTGACCGGTGCGGCCGTCGCGATCGCCGACAAGCTCGATACCCTCGTCGGGATCTTCGGTATCGGCATGCTGCCGACCGGCAGCAAAGACCCGTATGCCCTGCGCCGTGCGGCCCTCGGCGTGCTGCGCATCCTGATCGAGAAACAACTGGATCTGGACCTGAACGACGCCGTGGCTTTCGCCGTGAATGCGTTCGGTGCCAAGGTCAAGGCTGCCGGTCTGAACGACGCGGTGCTGGAATTCATCTTCGACCGTCTGCGTGCGCGTTACGAAGACGAGGGCGTCGATGTCGCCACTTACCTGTCGGTACGTGCCCTGAAGCCGGGTTCGGCGCTGGACTTCGACCAGCGTGTGCAAGCGGTTCAGGCCTTCCGCAAACTGCCGGAAGCGGCAGCGCTGGCAGCGGTGAACAAGCGTGTATCGAACCTGTTGAGCAAGGTTGAAGGCTCGGTGCCGACCGTGGTCGAGGCCAAGTACTTCGACAACGCCAACGAGTTCTCGCTGTACTCGGCGATTCAGCAAGCGGATCAGGCGGTGCAGCCAATGGCCGCAGCGCGTCAGTACAACGAATCGCTGGCGCGTCTGGCGGCATTGCGTGAGCCGGTGGATGCGTTCTTCGACGCGGTGATGGTCAATGCCGAAGACGTCAAGGTCCGGGCCAACCGCTACGCGCTGCTCGCGCGTCTGCGTGGTCTGTTCCTCGGGGTTGCCGACATTTCGCTGTTGGGTTGAGGGATTGCTGTTGAAACTGCTGATTCTCGATCGGGACGGAGTGATCAATTACGACTCCGACGCTTACATCAAGTCGGTGGAGGAGTGGATTCCACTGCCCGGCTCGATCGAGGCGATTGCGCAGTTGAGCAAGGCCGGCTGGACGGTGGCGGTCGCCACCAACCAGTCGGGCATTGCTCGCGGCTATTACGACCTTGCCACCCTCGACGCCATGCACACGCGCCTGCGCACGCTCGTGGCAGAGCAGGGCGGTGAAGTCGGGCTGATCGTGTACTGCCCGCATGGTCCGGACGAGGGTTGCGATTGCCGCAAGCCGAAGCCGGGGATGTTGCAAACCATCGCGGCGCATTACAACGTGGCGCTGACGAATGTCTGGTTCGTCGGCGACAGCCTTGGTGACCTGGAGGCCGCCAAAGCCGTCGATTCACAGCCCGTTTTGGTAAAGACCGGGAAAGGCGAAAAAACTCTGGGCAAGACCCTTCCGGTCGGCACCCTGATTTTTGACGATCTGGCGGCGATTGCCGCAGAACTTATCCACAACTAGAGTGCTTCTGAAGTTCCTGACCAGGGATTGATCGGGAGTGCGCTTGAACAGTCGGGCATTGCCCGTAACGGTAAACGTCGCCATGTCGATACTGCAGGCCATCAGAATTTTTCTCTTTTACCTGCTGCTGGGCACCACTGCCTTGCTGTGGTGCAGCCTGAGCTTTTTTATCGCGCCCTTTCTGCCGTTCAAGGCGCGCTATCGCTTCATCAACGTGTACTGGTGCCGTTGTGCCTTGTGGTTGACCAAGGTGTTTCTCGGCATTCGTTACGAGATCAAAGGCGCGGAAAACGTGCCGGACCGGCCCTGCGTGATTCAGTCGAACCACCAGAGCACTTGGGAGACGTTCTTTCTCTCTGCTTATTTCTCGCCCTTGAGCCAGGTGCTCAAGCGTGAATTGCTCTACGTACCGTTCTTCGGTTGGGCCATGGCCATGCTGCGGCCGATCGCGATTGACCGCGACAACCCGAAAGCGGCGCTCAAACAAGTCGCGGCCAAGGGCGATGAACTGCTCAAGGACAACGTCTGGGTCTTGATCTTCCCTGAAGGCACCCGGGTTCCCTACGGCACTGTCGGCAAGTTCTCGCGCAGTGGCAGCGCGTTGGCGGTAAATGCGGCGCTTCCGGTGCTGCCGATTGCACACAATGCCGGCAAGTTCTGGCCGAAAATCGGCTGGGGCAAGACGTCGGGTGTGATCACCGTGGTCATCGGCGAGCCGATGTATGCCGAAGGCACTGGTCCGCGCGCCATCGCCGAGCTGAACGACCGGGTACAGGCCTGGAACGAACAGACCCAGCGCGAAATGGGTTCGCTGCCACCAGCACCGCAGGCGCCTGCCGCGAATGATCAGGTGGCTGTCTGAGATTTTGTGGATAACCTGTGTACGGTTTTGTTGAAAAAGCCTGAATATTGAAAGTAACCAATTGATTTACTTATATATTTCTCAAGCTCATAAAACACCGTAAAAGGTGCATAAGTTTTTTTCGGAAGTAAAAAAACCGGCTGATATAGCCGGTTTTTTTGTGCCTGTTCACTCGCAGATAAGCGGTAACTGCAGCCGGAACGTGGTGCCTTGATCGACGATACTGTGGCACTCGATGTTACCGCCATGATGGTCGACTACTGCCTTGACCATCGACAGCCCCAACCCGACGCCATCAATCCCCTGCGCCGACGAAAAGCGCCGGTACTGGGTGAACAGATCCGGCAGCTCCTCGGCGGCAATGCCTTTGCCCTGATCGGTCAATTCACAGCATAGCCACTCACCCTGGCAACTGACGTTCAACTTGATCGTGGTACCGACCGGGCTGTACTTGATGGCGTTCTCCAGCAGGTTGAACAAGGCGCGGGTCAGCAGGCCCTGGTCAGCGTTGATCAGACGCTCCTGGGATTGTTCGTCCATCGTGTGCAGCAGTTTGATGCTTTTCTGCTGAGCAATGGGCAGCGCCTGATCCAGTACGTCCAGCACCAGCATCGCGAACAGACTGGGCTGGAACTGATAAGCCTCGGACTCGGCTCGCGCCAGCAGAACAAAACCGTCAGTCAGATCGAGCGCCCGGCGTACCTGGCGCTCGATCTGCTCGAACAGCGGTGAATCCGCGCCGGCTTGATGGCGATGTACATCGAGCAGGGCCAAAATCGCCGAATGCGGGGCGCGCAGATCGTGGGAAAGGAACCGCAGCAAGACCCCACGCTGTTCTTCTGCGGCGCGTTCGGCGCTCAGATCGGTGAGGCTCAGCAGCCAGCCGATGGGAGTATCGCCATCCACCGGCAGCAAAGCCGCCCGTTCCAGACGCAAACTGCGTTCCTTGTGATCGCGAAACTCCAGCAGCGTCAGGTCCGACAGCGCCGGGCGTGGTTCTGTGGACAATTCCGGATAACCGAGGCGGGCCAGTTGCTCGAGAACATAGTCACCGACCAGCGGGTCATCGAACAATACCCGGGCCTTGCGGTTTCCCAGCAGAATCTGCCCCTTGGGATCGCTGATCAGCGTCGCCACCGGCAGGTATTCCAGACCGTCGGCAATGAAACGCCGGGTATCGCGGGTGCGGCTCATGGCTTGCTCCAGTGCCATGATCTGGCCCTGCAGCTGATCAGCGCTGGTGAATTGCGCACGGCGCCGCTCGGGAAATACTTTCGGCTCGCGGTCCAGTCGGGCCAGCTCCCAGCCAAAATACGTCAGCACCACACTCAGGCGCCGCCAGTTCCAGATCAGGTAGCCGAACAACATGCCCAGCGCCGCTGGAGTCGGTGACCACCAGTGTCGAACCTCCGCCAGCCCGGCGCTAGCCAGCAGCACACAAGCCACACCGCACGATGTCACCCAGATCGCCCAGCGCGGGCGCCACAGCAGCAATCCGAGTACGCAGGCTACCAGCCCTACCGAAAGCAACGCGCTCCACATCGGTACCACGTCGTGCAGATTGATCTGCGCGCGATACGACAACAAGGCAGTCAGCGGCAACAGCACTAGACTTATCCACAACCACTCACGCACCAGCCGTCGAAACAGACGCTGGACCTGACTTGGCTCGCGGCTTTCACGCCGACGCGGGCTATTCATGACAAACAGGGCAGGGGACAGTGAATGGTTTCATGGGCCACAGGTCTGAGGATGTAGATCCGAAGAATCATAGCGGACGTCGACCGATGGTGGACTGCTTACTTTTACCGCACAGGCCGAGCCTTCAGGGTTGCCGGCCACTGCTCAAGCAACAAGGAACCCACGCGTATGCGCGTTGCGATACTGGACGATGAACCCGCCGAACTGCGTCGGGTCGAGCAAACCCTGCAGCAGATGGCTGCGGAGGGAGACCAGCCTTGGTCGTTGCACAGCTTTGAACGGAGCGAGGACCTGTTGCGCCAATTGCGCCGGGACACCTTCGACCTGCTGATCCTCGACTGGCAACTGCCCGACCTGTCCGGCCTGGCGCTGCTGCGCTGGACCCGCGAACACATGGAGGCGCCGCCCGCCGCGATCATGCTGACCAGCCGCGACGGCGAAAGCGATATCGTCCAGGCGCTGAACGCCGGTGCCGACGATTACGTCAGCAAACCGTTCCGCCCCAACGAGCTGAAAGCCCGAGTCGCCGCCGTACTGCGCCGGCACAGCCAGCAACGTAGCAGCGCTGCTGAAGTCCTGAGTTTCAATGACCTGACCTTCGACGACGCCGAACTGAGCGTCACCCGCGAGGGCAAGGCAGTGGTCATGACGGAGCGTGAATACCGCCTGGCGCGCTGCCTGTTCAGTAACCTGGGTCGGCCATTGTCGCGGGAGTACCTGTACGAACGCTTCTGGCCCCACGAAGAAGTGGCGTCGTCACGGCCGCTGGATACGCACATCTATCGCCTGCGCAACAAGCTGGGGCTGACGGCGGATCGGGGTTGGCAGTTGCTGACGATTTATGGGTATGGGTATCGGTTGGAGAGTGTGACGGTTGCATCCGAGTAAAAATCAAAAGATCGCGGCCTGCGGCAGCTCCTACCGGTAATCCATCTGGAGCTGCCGTAGGCTGCGATCTTTTGATCTGCCAATAAAAAGGCCAACGCATGAGCGTTGGCCTTTTTATTTGCCGCCGACCAGGATCAGAAATCCAGGTTCGAAACCGCCAGCGCATTGCTCTCGATGAAGTCACGGCGAGGTTCGACCGCATCACCCATCAGGGTGTTGAAGATCTGGTCTGCGCCAATGGCGTCTTCGATGGTGACTTTCAGCATGCGGCGCACGCTTGGGTCCATGGTGGTTTCCCACAGCTGATCCGGGTTCATTTCGCCCAGACCTTTGTAGCGCTGGATGGTGTGGCGCTTGGTGCTTTCGGCCATCAGCCAGTCGAGGGCTTCCTTGAACTCGGTGACCGCTTTCTTGCGCTCGCCACGCTGGATGTACGCGCCTTCGTCGAGCAGGGTGCTCAGTTGAGCGCCGAGGGTGACGACGGTCTTGTAGTCGTTGCTGCCGAAGAAGTCGCGGTTGAAGGTGACGTAGTTCGACAGGCCGTGGGAGATCAGCTCGACCTCTGGCAGCCACACGCCACGTTCACGATCTTCACGCAGGCTGGCCTTGTAGACCAGACCCGACTTCTCGACGGTGCGCAGACGCACTTCGTACTGAGCCAGCCAGTCCTGCATCTTGGCGTGGTCGCCGAGCATTTCCAGGCTCACGGCCGGCAGGTAGATGAAGTGTTCGGTCAGTTCCTGCGGGTACAGGCGCGACAGACGCTTGAGGGTCTTCATCACCATGCGGAAGTCGTTCACCAGACGCTCGAGCGCTTCACCGGAAATGCCCGGAGCCTCTTCGTTCAGGTGCAGGCTCGCATCTTCCAGAGCCGACTGCGTCATGTACTCTTCCATGGCGTCGTCGTCTTTGATGTATTGCTCTTGCTTGCCTTTCTTGACCTTGTACAGCGGCGGCTGGGCGATGTAGATGTAGCCGCGCTCGATCAGTTCCGGCAACTGACGGAAGAAGAAGGTCAGCAGCAGGGTACGGATGTGCGAACCGTCGACGTCAGCATCGGTCATGATGATGATGTTGTGATAGCGCAGCTTGTCGATGTTGTACTCTTCGCGACCGATACCGCAGCCGAGTGCAGTGATCAGCGTGCCCACTTCCTGGGACGAGATCATCTTGTCGAAGCGTGCTTTCTCGACGTTGAGGATCTTGCCCTTCAGCGGCAGGATCGCCTGAGTCTTGCGGTTACGTCCCTGCTTGGCAGAGCCGCCCGCGGAGTCACCTTCCACGAGGTACAGTTCGGACAGCGCAGGATCTTTTTCCTGGCAGTCAGCGAGCTTGCCCGGCAGGCCGGCGATGTCCAACGCGCCTTTGCGGCGGGTCATCTCACGGGCCTTGCGTGCCGCTTCACGGGCACGCGCCGCGTCGATCATCTTGCCGACGACCAGCTTGGCTTCGTTCGGGTTTTCCAGCAGGAAGTCGGAGAAGTACTTGCCCATCTCCTGCTCGACCGCGGTCTTCACTTCGGAAGACACCAGTTTGTCTTTGGTCTGCGAGCTGAACTTCGGATCCGGCACTTTCACCGAGATGATCGCGGTCAGACCTTCGCGGGCATCGTCACCGGTGGTGGCGACTTTGTGCTTCTTCGCCAGACCTTCCTGCTCGATATAGTTGTTCAGGTTACGCGTCAGTGCGGAACGGAAACCCACCAGGTGAGTACCGCCGTCGCGCTGCGGAATGTTGTTGGTGAAGCACAACAGGTTCTCGTTGAAGCTGTCGTTCCATTGCAGGGCGATTTCCACGCCGATGCCGTCTTCACGCTGGATGTTGAAGTGGAACACCTGGTTGACCGCAGTCTTGTTGGTGTTCAGGTATTCAACGAACGCACGCAGGCCGCCTTCGTACTTGAACAGCTCTTCCTTGCCGCTGCGCTCGTCCTTGAGGACGATGCCGACACCGGAGTTGAGGAAGGACAGTTCACGAATGCGCTTGGCCAGGATGTCCCAGCTGAAGTGAATATTCTTGAAGGTTTCGCTGGAAGCCTTGAAGTGGATCTGGGTACCGGTGGTTTCGCTGTCGCCAACGATCGCCATAGGAGCCTGAGGCACGCCGTGGACGTAGGTCTGTTCCCAGATCTTGCCGCTGCGGCGTACGGTCAGTACCAGCTCTTCGGACAGGGCGTTCACGACCGACACACCTACACCGTGCAGACCGCCGGATACCTTGTAGGAGTTATCGTCGAACTTACCGCCAGCGTGGAGGACGGTCATGATGACCTCGGCGGCGGAAACGCCTTCCTCTTTGTGCACGTCTACCGGGATGCCACGGCCGTTGTCTTTGACGGTGATGGACTCATCCGGGTGGATGATGATGCTGATGTCGTCGCAGTGGCCGGCGAGGGCTTCGTCGATCGAGTTGTCGACCACCTCGAACACCATGTGGTGCAGACCGCTGCCATCGTCGGTGTCACCAATGTACATACCGGGACGTTTGCGTACGGCATCCAGGCCTTTCAGCACTTTAATGCTCGTTGAGTCGTACGTATTTTCTTCGCTCAATGCCTTCACTCCCGATGGTCGTGGGTCTGGGTGATACGGCCCTGTTCCACGTGGAACAGAGCGACTGGCGTTTCCGTCTGCCAGCCTTCCCTCAATAATTCGTGATCTACACAGGTGATGAAAACCTGGCAGCGTAAGTCTTCCAGCAAGCGGCACAGCGCGCGACGGTGGCTCTCGTCCAGCTCGGACGGCAAGTCATCCACCAGATAAATACACTGGCCGCGTCGGGCCTGGCTCACCAGATGCCCCTGGGCAATTCGCAAGGCACAGACCACCAGCTTCTGCTGACCCCGGGACAAGATGTCCGCGGCGTTGTGTGCGCCCAATCTAAGGCGCAAGTCAGCGCGTTGCGGTCCGGCCTGGGTATGACCCATTTGCTGGTCCCGTTGCACGGAGCCAGCCAGTACGGCACTCAATTCCCGGTCCTTGTCCCAGCCTCGGTAATAGCTGAGCGTCAAACCTTCAAGCTCAACCAGTTCGCTCAAGGTTTGTTCAAAGACTGGTTTCAAGGCTTTGATGTAAGCGCGGCGGTATTCATCGATTTCAGCGCTGGCCTGGCACAGTTCCCTGTCCCAAACCGCTTGCGAAACGGCGTCAAGTGTACCATGCCGCAGCCAGGAGTTTCTCTGGCGCAAGGCCTTCTGCAAACGCTGCCAGGTCGCCATGAAACGCGGTTCGACGTGGAACACGCCCCAATCGAGAAACTGCCGGCGAATCTTCGGCGCACCTTCGAGCAGGCGGAAGCTGTCGGGGTTGATCAGTTGCAATGGCAGGATCTCGGCCAGTTGCGCGGCACTGCGAGCGTTCTGCCCGTCGATGCGGATCTGGAACTCGCCCTGACGGTCGCGAGATATCCCCAACGCACTGTGACCACCCTCGGCCAATTCGACCTGACCGAACACGGTGCAGGCGAGTTGCTCGTACTGGATGACCGGCAACAGCCGCGTGCTACGAAACGAACGGGCAAGCCCCAGCAGATGAATGGCTTCCAGAACACTGGTTTTGCCGCTGCCGTTGGCGCCGTAAAGAATGTTGATGCGGGGGGAGGGGGAGAAGGTCACCGGGTGCAGATTACGCACCGCGGTGACCGAAACACGACTTAAGGACATCCAGAATCAGCTGATTACAGACGCATCGGCATGACAACATAAGCCGAGTCGTCATTGTCGGACTCTTGCACCAGCGCACTGCTGTTGGAGTCGGACAGGATCAGGCGAACCTGTTCGGTGGTCATCACGCCCAGCACGTCGAGCAGGTAGCTCACGTTGAAGCCGATTTCCAGCGAACCGCCGTTGTATTCAACGCCCACTTCTTCTTCCGCTTCTTCCTGCTCCGGGTTGTTGGCCTGGATCTTCAACTGACCATTGGCCAGTTGCAGACGGATGCCGCGGTACTTCTCGTTGGACAGAATCGCGGTACGGCTGAACGCTTCACGCAGGGCCTGACGATCGCCGAGTACCAGCTTGTCGCCACCCTTCGGCAGAACGCGCTCGTAATCCGGGAACTTGCCGTCGACCAACTTCGAGGTGAATGTGAATTCGCCTGTGGTGGCGCGGATGTGGTGCTGACCCAGAACGATGCTGACGTTGCCATCCGGCTCGGTGAGCAGACGCGCCAGTTCCAGAATGCCTTTGCGTGGCACGATCACCTGGTGACGATCCGGCTGACCGATATCGGCCTGCATCGAGCACATGGCCAGACGGTGACCGTCGGTTGCCACGGCGCGGATCACACCGGCCGAGACTTCCAGCAGCATGCCGTTGAGGTAGTAGCGCACATCCTGCTGGGCCATGGCGAAGCTGGTGCGTTCGATCAGGCGACGCAGTTTGCTCTGCTCCAGGCTGCAGGTCAGCGAACCCGGGCCTTCTTCAACCGTCGGGAAATCATTGGCGGGCAGGGTCGACAGGGTGAAACGGCTACGGCCGGCCTTCACGACCAGCTTCTGCTCGTCGACCTTGATGTCGATCAGCGCGTCGTTGGGCAGGCTCTTGCAGATGTCCATCAGCTTGCGCGCAGGCACGGTGATGGAGCCGGTTTCAGCCGGCTCTTCGAGTTGCACGCGACCGACCAGCTCGACTTCCAGATCGGTACCGGTCAGCGACAGTTGCTGGCCATCGACGACCAACAGCACGTTGGACAGTACCGGCAAGGTCTGTCGGCGCTCGACGACGCCTGCGACCAGTTGCAGGGGTTTCAACAGGGCTTCGCGTTGAATGGTGAAATGCATGGTCTAGTCCCTTGCCTTAATAAGCTGCGCTGGAGTTCATCAAGTGGTCAGTGTACGCAGCAGGTTCTTGTAGTCCTCGCGGATGTCCGCGTCGGATTCCTTAAGTTCGTTGATCTTGCGGCAGGCGTGCAACACCGTCGTGTGGTCGCGACCACCAAACACATCGCCGATTTCCGGCAGGCTGTGGTTGGTCAGCTCCTTGGACAATGCCATGGCCACCTGACGCGGACGTGCCACCGAGCGCGAACGACGCTTGGACAGCAGGTCGGAAATCTTGATCTTGTAGTACTCGGCGACAGTGCGCTGAATGTTATCCACAGAGACCAGTTTGTCCTGCAGTGCCAACAAGTCTTTCAGGGATTCGCGGATCAACTCGATGGTGATGTCGCGGCCCATGAAGTGCGAGTGGGCGATCACGCGTTTCAGCGCGCCTTCCAGCTCACGGACGTTGGAACGAATTCGTTGGGCGATGAAGAACGCCGCATCGTGAGGCAACTCGACTTTGGCCTGGTCGGCCTTCTTCATCAAGATCGCCACACGGGTTTCCAGCTCCGGCGGCTCGACGGCAACCGTCAGGCCCCAACCGAAGCGGGATTTGAGGCGCTCTTCAAGGCCTTCGATTTCTTTCGGGTAGCGGTCACTGGTAAGAATGACCTGCTGGCCACCTTCAAGCAGGGCGTTGAAGGTGTGGAAAAACTCTTCCTGGGAACGCTCTTTACGGGCGAAGAACTGAATGTCGTCGATCAGCAGAGCGTCCACCGAACGGTAGAAACGCTTGAACTCGTTGATCGCGTTCAGTTGCAGCGCCTTGACCATGTCGGCGACGAAGCGCTCGGAATGCAGGTACACAACCTTGGCATTCGGGTTCTTCTTTAATAAATGGTTACCCACTGCGTGCATCAAGTGAGTTTTACCCAGGCCGACGCCGCCATAAAGGAACAGCGGGTTGTAACCGTGCTTGGGATTGTCCGCCACCTGCCAGGCTGCCGCGCGGGCGAGCTGGTTGGACTTGCCTTCGACAAAATTCTCGAAGGTGAAGGTGCGGTTCAGGTAACTGGTGTGCTTGAGCGCGCCTTCGACCTGAACGGTGCGCTGTTCGGCGCGAACCGGGGCCTGTTGCGAGGCCGCACCGGCCATCGGGTCAAAGCTGTCGCGGGACGGCTCTTCACTGATTTCCTCGGTTTTCTGCGTCGAGCGCTTGGCCGGAGCTGCACTTGGAGCGGGTGCTGGCGCACTGGCCGGCACGGTATTGGCCTGAGCCTGGGACACCTGCGCAGCGGCCAACGGCGCGTTCGGCGCGGCACGCGGTGCCGAGCTGCGTTTGCTGCCTATTAATAAGGAAAGCGCTGGCGCCATGCCGTTGCCGTGCTCATCCAGCAGTTCAAGGACGCGACCGAGGTACTTTTCGTTGACCCAGTCCAGCACAAAACGGTTCGGTGCGTAGACGCGCAACTCGTCGCCTTCGGCTTCGACCTGTAGTGGACGGATCCAGGTGTTGAATTGTTGGGCAGGCAGCTCCTCGCGCAAAAGCTCCACGCACTGCTGCCAAAGTTCCACTGACACGGATATCCCCTAAGTTGAAAGCCGGTGAGGCAAAAACAAGCGGCCATTGTAGCGGCGAGCCGTCCACTTATCCACATGCAGGTTGTGTGGTGACCATGATTAATCAATGCGTTAAGCGGTAAAAAGGCGACCAACGGTGTGTGCATAAGCTCTGTGGATAACCGCCTCTGAGGGCACTGGACAACTGGGGGTGGAACTCGGTGGATAACCAGCCTGTGGATAACAGGCCATTCCACACACAGGTTATCCGACAGCGCAGCACAGGCTGAACACGGTTTTCCACTGTAGTTGTCATTCTCTGTACATCACGCTCTACAAGGGCTGAAGATGGTTATCCACAGAAGACGGCTGCCCTAGCTTTTACAAGCTTTACAGAAAAGCTTTAAATAATTCCCTTCTTTATTTTTATGTCTGGCAAACAGGATTTCGCTTCCGCAAGCTCCAGAGATCTATTTATAAGGAAACGTTGGTTGGAAATTGACCTGAGGGCTTGCTTTCTCTAGAATCCCCGGTCTCTTAAAACGGGGGCCATTCCGGCCCGTTGTGGACGAACCAGGTAACACGACATGAAACGTACTTTCCAACCAAGCACTATCAAACGCGCTCGTACCCACGGTTTCCGTGCTCGCATGGCTACCAAGAACGGTCGCGCTGTCCTGTCGCGTCGTCGCGCCAAAGGTCGTGCGCGTCTGGCAGTTTGATAATCCGGTACTGGAGGTGAGTCAGGACTTCAGTCGGGAAAAGCGTCTGCTTACCCCCCGGCATTTCAAGGCAGTCTTTGACTCCCCTACCGGCAAGGTTCCGGGGAAAAATCTCCTGCTCCTTGCGCGCAACAACGATCTTGATCACCCCCGTCTCGGGCTGGTTATCGGGAAAAAGAGCGTAAAGCTCTCCGTTGAGCGCAATCGCCTCAAACGTCTGATGCGCGAATCGTTCCGTCTGCACCAGGATTCTCTGGTCGGCTGGGATATCGTTATCGTCGCGCGCAAAGGTTTGGGCGACGTAGAAAACCCCGAATTGATTCAGCATTTCGGCAAACTCTGGAAGCGTCTGGCCCGTAACAAGCCAGTTCCAGCAGTCAAAACCGAAACTGTAGGGGTAGACAGTCCAGATGCGTAAACTGGCACTCGTTCCGATCCAGTTTTATCGCTACGCCATTAGTCCTTTGATGGCCAGTCACTGTCGTTTCTACCCCAGTTGTTCTTGCTACGCGTATGAAGCCATCGAAAATCATGGCCTTCTGCGCGGTGGCTGGCTGGCCTTTCGTCGTTTAGGTCGCTGTCATCCGTGGAATCCCGGTGGTTATGACCCGGTTCCACCTATCCCTACCTCCCGTTCTTCTTCGATGGCCGAGTAATCATGGATATCAAACGCACGATCCTGATCGTCGCCCTGGCAATCGTGTCCTACGTTATGGTTCTTAAATGGAACCAGGACTATGGCCAGGCTGCCCTGCCGACTCAGAATGTTGCTTCCAGTACGACTGCATCCGGTTTGCCGGACACCGTTCCTGGCAATAACGCTTCCGCCAGTGACGATATTCCGCGTGCCGCAAGCGACACCAGCGCACCTGTGGAAACCCCGGTCGCTGCCAGCAAGGATCTGATCCAGGTCAAAACCGACGTGCTCGATCTGGCGATCGATCCCCAGGGCGGTGACGTTGCTCAACTGACTTTGCCACTGTATCCACGTCGTCAGGATCGTCCTGATGTACCGTTCCAGCTGTTCGACAACGGCGGCGAACGTACTTATCTGGCACAAAGCGGCCTGATCGGCACCAACGGTCCGGACGCAAGCCCGGCCGGTCGTCCGGTTTACGCCTCGGAGAAGAAAAGTTATCAACTGACTGACGGTCAGGACCAATTGGTCGTCGACCTGAAGTTCAGCAAGGACGGCGTCAACTACATCAAGCGTTTCACCCTGAAACGCGGCCTGTATGACGTTACCGTGACCTACCTTGTGGATAACCAGAGCGCTCAGCCTTGGTCGGGTTCGATGTTCGCCCAACTGAAGCGCGACGCCAGTGCCGACCCTTCGTCGACCACTGCCACCGGCACCGCGACTTACCTGGGCGCCGCCCTGTGGACAAGTTCCGAGCCGTACAAGAAAGTGTCCATGAAAGACATGGACAAAGGTCAGCTCAAGGAAACCGTCACCGGTGGCTGGGTAGCCTGGCTGCAACACTACTTCGTGACTGCATGGGTTGCGCCGAAGGGCGAAAACAACATTGTTCAGACGCGTAAGGACAGCAAAGGCAACTACATCATCGGTTACACCGGTCCTTCGCTGACCGCTGCACCGGGTGCGAAAGTTGAAACCAGCGCCATTCTTTACGCCGGGCCGAAAAGCCAGGCCGTACTGAAACAGTTATCCCCAGGTCTGGAACTGACAGTCGACTACGGCATTCTGTGGTTCATCGCTCAGCCGATCTTCTGGTTGCTGCAACACATCCACGCGATCGTGGGTAACTGGGGCTGGTCGATTATCTTCCTGACCATGCTGATCAAGGGCATCTTCTTCCCGCTGTCGGCTGCCAGCTACAAATCCATGGCGCGCATGCGTGCCGTAGCACCGAAACTGGCTGCACTGAAAGAGCAACATGGCGATGACCGGCAGAAAATGTCGCAAGCCATGATGGAGCTGTACAAGAAAGAGAAGATCAATCCGCTGGGCGGCTGCTTGCCGATCCTCGTGCAGATGCCGGTTTTCCTTTCGCTGTACTGGGTTCTGCTGGAAAGCGTGGAAATGCGCCAAGCGCCATTCATGCTGTGGATCACTGACCTGTCGATCAAGGATCCGTTCTTCATCCTGCCGATCATCATGGGCGCGACCATGTTCATCCAGCAGCGTCTGAACCCGACTCCACCGGATCCGATGCAGGCGAAGGTCATGAAAATGATGCCAATCATCTTCACCTTCTTCTTCCTGTGGTTCCCTGCTGGTTTGGTGCTGTACTGGGTTGTGAACAACTGCCTGTCGATTGCCCAACAGTGGTACATCACGCGTAAGATCGAAGCGGCGACGAAAAAAGCCGAGGCGTAACTTACTCTGTGGATAACACCACTCAAAACGCCCCCTAGTGGGGCGTTTTGCTATCTGCCACTTTTGTCTGGATTCCGGTTTATGAGCGTACCTCGTGAAACCATCGCTGCTGTCGCCACCGCTCAAGGTCGCGGCGGTGTCGGCATCGTCCGTATTTCCGGGCCGTTGGCCAGTGTTGCGGCCAAAGCCATCAGCGGCCGCGAACTGAAACCGCGTTACGCGCATTACGGGCCGTTTTTCAGTGATGACCGGCAGGTGCTGGACGAAGGTCTGGCGCTATATTTCCCGGGCCCCAACTCGTTCACCGGCGAAGACGTGCTGGAACTGCAGGGACACGGTGGCCCGATCGTTCTCGACATGTTGCTCAAGCGTTGCCTGGAACTGGGTTGCCGTTTGGCCCGTCCGGGTGAATTCAGCGAGCGCGCGTTCCTCAACGACAAACTGGACCTGGCTCAGGCCGAGGCCATTGCCGACCTGATCGAAGCCAGTTCTGCACAGGCTGCACGCAATGCCTTGCGCTCCCTGCAGGGGGCGTTTTCCCAGCGTGTGCATAACCTCACCGAACAACTGATCGGCCTGCGCATCTACGTCGAAGCCGCCATCGACTTCCCGGAAGAGGAAATCGACTTCCTCGCCGATGGCCACGTGCTGAGCATGCTCGACAAGGTGCGAGAAGAGTTGTCCACCGTGCTGCGTGAAGCCGGGCAGGGCGCGTTGTTGCGTGATGGCATGACGGTGGTGATCGCCGGTCGTCCGAATGCCGGCAAGTCCAGTCTGTTGAATGCCCTGGCCGGCCGCGAAGCCGCGATCGTGACCGAAATTGCCGGCACCACCCGCGATATCCTGCGCGAACATATCCACATCGACGGCATGCCGCTGCATGTTGTCGATACGGCAGGTCTGCGTGATACCGATGATCAGGTGGAAAAGATCGGCGTCGAGCGTGCGTTGAAAGCGATCACTGAAGCGGATCGGGTGCTGCTGGTAGTCGATGCCACCGCGCCGGAAGCTGCAGACCCGTTTGCCCTTTGGCCGGAATTCCTCGAAACCCGTCCGGATCCGGCCAAAGTCACCTTGATTCGCAACAAGGCTGACCTGACGGGTGAAGCGATTGCCCTGGAAGTCAGCGACGATGGCCACGTGACCATAAGCCTTAGCGCCAAATCCGCCGGCGATGGTCTGGAGTTGCTGCGCGAACACCTCAAGGCCTGCATGGGCTATGAGCAAACCTCGGAAAGCAGCTTCAGTGCCCGTCGCCGTCATCTGGAGGCTCTGCGCCATGCCAGTGCAGCGCTGGAACATGGTCGCGCACAGCTGACGTTGGCCGGTGCCGGTGAGCTGCTGGCCGAAGATTTACGTCAGGCCCAGCACTCCCTGGGAGAAATAACCGGGGCATTCAGCTCCGATGACCTGCTTGGCCGGATCTTCTCCAGCTTCTGCATCGGTAAATAACCCTTCTGCTGTTCACAGACAGGCCCGTTCGCGGCCTGTCTGCACTCCTCATTTCTCAATTCCTTTCTCCAGTGCCGGGCAGACTCTCTCGCCCTGGGCGGATTTCCCTTGCCCGCCAACCAATCATTCAGCTGATTTCTGTGGATTAAGCCCTGTGAATAACTGCCAATGAGGTCAGTTGATAACAGGGCGTGAAAACTGGATATAACTGCCTCTGTGGATAACAACCCCATTCATCCACAGGCTTAAACCGGTTATCCAAGGGCCTCCCGGCGACCTGATAACAGGGTTTTGAAACTCTGTACACATTGAATAATAAGGCCTGTAGCAATCTATCCACAGAAAGGTCGGTCAGTAAGAATAAGCATTAAAACAAAGGTTTTATAAATTTCTCTCTTTTTTATTCTTTTAACCTCGAGTTCTCCACAGCTGGTTAAATTTTGTGCAAAGGGTTCTTTAGGAAGGGCGAAGTCCCTATACTTGTCGACCAGGTCCAGAAACCTGATCTCAAACTATTCCTGAATACCGACTTAAGCAGGCACGAGGTGCGTGGTGGATTTCCCTTCCCGTTTTGAAGTGATCGTCATCGGCGGCGGTCATGCCGGTACCGAGGCAGCACTGGCCTCAGCACGTATGGGGGCAAAAACCCTGTTGCTGACGCATAACGTGGAAACCCTCGGTGCCATGAGCTGCAACCCGGCCATCGGTGGCATTGGCAAAAGCCATCTGGTCAAGGAAATCGACGCCCTCGGCGGCGCGATGGCCATGGCTACCGATCTGGGCGGCATCCAGTTTCGCGTATTGAACAGCCGCAAAGGTCCGGCCGTACGAGCGACTCGTGCGCAAGCCGACCGTATTTTGTACAAGGCCGCTGTCCGCGAAATTCTGGAAAACCAACCGAACCTGTGGATATTTCAACAGGCCGCTGACGACCTGATCGTCGAGCAGGACCAGGTTCGCGGTGTTGTCACGCAAATGGGTCTGCGGTTCTTCGCCGATTCCGTGGTGTTGACCACTGGTACGTTCCTCGGTGGACTTATCCACATCGGTTTGCAGAATTTCTCCGGCGGTCGTGCCGGTGACCCGCCATCGATCGCCCTGGCACATCGTCTGCGTGAACTGCCGCTGCGTGTCGGTCGCCTGAAAACCGGTACGCCACCGCGCATCGATGGCAAATCTGTGGATTTCTCGGTCATGACCGAGCAACCGGGCGATACGCCGATCCCCGTCATGTCGTTCATGGGCAAAAAAGAACAGCATCCGCGCCAGGTCAGTTGCTGGATTACCCATACCAACGCGCGCACCCACGAAATCATCGCGGCGAACCTCGATCGTTCGCCGATGTATTCCGCTGCCGGCGAAATCGAGGGCATCGGTCCGCGCTACTGCCCGTCGATCGAAGACAAGATTCATCGCTTTGCCGACAAGGAAAGCCATCAGGTGTTCATCGAGCCGGAAGGCCTGACCACCCATGAGCTGTACCCGAACGGGATATCCACAAGCTTGCCGTTCGACGTGCAATTGCAGATCGTGCAATCGATCCGCGGCATGGAAAACGCGCACATCGTGCGTCCGGGTTATGCGATCGAGTACGACTACTTCGACCCGCGTGACCTGAAATACAGCCTGGAAACCAAAGTCATCGGCGGTCTGTTCTTCGCTGGTCAGATCAACGGCACCACCGGTTACGAAGAAGCTGGTGCGCAAGGTTTGCTTGCCGGGGCCAACGCCGCGCTGCGTGCCAAGGGCAAAGAAGCCTGGTGCCCGCGTCGCGATGAAGCGTACATCGGCGTGCTGGTCGACGACCTGATCACCCTCGGTACCCAAGAGCCGTACCGCATGTTCACTTCCCGTGCCGAGTACCGCCTGATTCTGCGCGAGGACAACGCCGACCTGCGTCTGACCGAAAAAGGTCGTGAACTGGGTCTGGTCGATGACGCGCGTTGGGCGGCCTTCTGCAAGAAACGCGAAAGCATCGAACTCGAAGAGCAGCGCCTGAAGAGCACCTGGGTTCGCCCGGGCACCCAGCAGGGCGATGCGATTGCGGAAAAATTCGGCACGCCGCTGACTCACGAATACAACTTGCTCAACCTCTTGAGCCGTCCGGAAATCGACTACGCTGGTCTGGTCGAAGTGACCGGGCAGGGCGCCGAAGATCCACAGGTCGCCGAACAGGTTGAAATCAAGACCAAATACGCCGGTTACATCGACCGTCAACAGGACGAAATCGCCCGTCTGCGCGCCAGTGAAGACACGAAATTGCCTGTGGATATCGATTACACCAACATTTCCGGTCTCTCCAAGGAGATTCAGAGCAAGCTCGGTGCGACGCGTCCGGAGACGCTCGGCCAGGCTTCGCGGATCCCGGGCGTGACCCCGGCAGCGATTTCGCTGTTGATGATTCATTTGAAAAAACGCGGCGCGGGCCGTCAGTTGGAGCAAAGCGCTTGAGTTCTAAGGTCACTTCGCAACACGCCGAAGAGTTATCCACAGGAGCCCGCGAGCTCGGTGTCAATCTCAGCGCAGCCCAGCACGAATTGCTGCTGGGTTACCTGGCCCTGTTGATCAAATGGAACCAGGCCTACAACCTGACTGCAGTGCGCGATCCTGATGAAATGGTTTCGCGGCATCTGCTCGATAGCTTGAGCGTGATGTCGTTCATCGAAAACGGCCGTTGGCTCGACGTCGGCAGTGGCGGCGGCATGCCGGGGATCCCGTTGGCGATCCTGTATCCGGACTCGCAAGTCACCTGTCTGGACAGCAACGGCAAGAAAACCCGCTTCCTGACTCAGGTCAAACTCGAACTCAAACTGGATAACCTGCAAGTTATCCACAGTCGCGTCGAAGCCTTCCAGCCTGCCCAGCCATTCAACGGGATCATTTCCCGGGCTTTCAGCAGTATGGAGAACTTCACCAACTGGACTCGCCACCTCGGCGATGCCGACACGCGCTGGCTGGCAATGAAGGGCGTTCATCCGGCCGATGAGCTGGTAGCATTGCCGGCAGACTTCAAACTCGATAGCGAACACGCCCTGGCCGTACCCGGTTGCCAAGGCCAACGCCATCTGCTGATACTGCGCCGCACGGCATGATTGGGAACACAAGCAAGAATGGCTAAGGTATTCGCGATAGCGAACCAGAAGGGTGGTGTGGGCAAGACCACCACCTGCATCAACCTCGCAGCATCCCTGGTCGCGACCAAGCGCCGGGTGCTGTTGATCGATCTCGATCCACAGGGCAACGCCACCATGGGTAGCGGTGTGGATAAACATGGCCTGGAAAACTCGGTCTACGACCTGCTGATCGGCGAATGCGATCTGGCCCAGGCCATGCACTACTCCGAGCACGGCGGTTATCAACTGCTGCCGGCCAACCGCGACCTGACCGCGGCCGAAGTGGTTCTGCTGGAAATGCAGATGAAGGAAAGCCGTCTGCGCAGCGCGCTGGCGCCGATCCGTGAAAACTACGATTACATTTTGATCGACTGCCCGCCGTCGCTGTCGATGCTCACATTGAACGCACTGGTCGCCGCTGACGGGGTGATTATCCCCATGCAGTGCGAATACTTTGCGCTCGAAGGCTTGAGCGACCTTGTGGATAACATCAAGCGCATCGCCGAACTGCTGAACCCCAACCTCAAGGTCGAAGGTCTGCTGCGCACCATGTACGACCCGCGGCTGAGCCTGATGAACGATGTTTCGGCGCAGCTCAAGGAACACTTTGGCGAGCAGCTGTACGACACGGTGATCCCGCGCAACATCCGCCTGGCCGAAGCACCGAGCTACGGTATGCCGGCACTGGCCTACGACAAGCAATCGCGCGGCGCGCTGGCCTATTTGGCCCTGGCGGGCGAGATGGTTCGCCGTCAGCGCAAAAATTCACGCATCGCCGCTGCCCAGCCAACTTAAGGAATCCCCATGGCCGTCAAGAAACGAGGTCTCGGACGTGGACTGGATGCACTGCTGAGTGGTCCGACCGTCAGCGCGCTGGAAGAACAGGCGGCGCAGGCCGATACCCGTGAACTGCAACACCTGCCGCTGGATCTGCTGCAGCGTGGCAAATACCAGCCACGCCGCGACATGGACCCGCAGGCGCTGGAAGAGCTGGCGCAGTCGATCAAGGCGCAAGGCGTGATGCAGCCGATCGTGGTGCGCCCGATTGGCGGTGGCCGTTTCGAAATCATCGCCGGCGAACGCCGCTGGCGCGCCAGCCAGCAGGCCGGCCAGGAAACCATCCCGGCGATGGTTCGTGATGTGCCGGATGAGACCGCGATCGCCATTGCGCTGATCGAGAACATCCAGCGTGAAGACCTGAACCCGATTGAGGAAGCCGTCGCCTTGCAGCGTCTGCAGCAGGAATTCCAGCTCACTCAACAGCAGGTGGCCGAGGCTGTGGGTAAGTCCCGCGTGACTGTGGCTAACCTGTTGCGACTTATTGCACTGCCGGAAGTCATCAAGACCATGCTGTCCCACGGTGACCTGGAAATGGGTCATGCCCGTGCTTTGCTCGGTCTGCCGGACAATCAGCAGGTGGAAGGGGCGCGACATGTTGTCGCACGCGGCCTGACTGTGCGCCAAACCGAGGCACTGGTTCGTCAGTGGTTGAGTGGCAAACCGGAGCCTGTGGAAGCGGCCAAACCCGACCCGGATATCGCCCGGCTCGAACAGCGTCTGGCCGAGCGCCTAGGCTCTGCGGTGCAGATTCGCCACGGCAAGAAGGGAAAAGGTCAGCTGGTGATCGGTTACAACTCCCTCGATGAGCTTCAAGGTGTGCTCGCACACATCCGCTGAAACATTTCCTCATGTAGCGCGCAGTCGGAAATCACTACCTGACAGTTGAATAGGGGCAGAACCGCCCCTATACTCTGCGCGCATTTTGTCGGCACAAATTATGCCAAGTTATTGAATTCTGGCAGCCGACCATTGGAGAGCAAATGTGATGGAAACCCGCAAGCCAAACCGCCTGCCGTTCCATCGCCTGGCGGTTTTTCCGGTGTTGATGGCTCAATTTGTCATTTTGCTCATTGCCGCTTTGGCGCTCTGGCAATGGCACGGAGTCGTTGCCGGATACTCGGGACTTTGCGGAGGCCTGATAGCCTTGCTGCCCAATGTTTATTTCGCTCACAAGGCATTTCGGTTTTCCGGCGCCCGAGCAGCCCAGTCCATCGTCCGGTCATTTTATGCCGGCGAGGCAGGCAAACTGATTTTGACGGCAGTGCTGTTTGCACTGGTGTTTGCAGGTGTGAAGCCATTGGCGCCGATCGCAGTATTCGGCGCTTTCGTGCTGACTCAGTCGGTCAGCTGGTTCGCTCCCCTGCTGATGAGAACAAGACTTTCGAGACCTTAGGGCGTTTGAGGCAACCATGGCAGAAACAACCGCTTCGGGCTATATCCAGCACCACTTGCAGAACCTGACCTTCGGTCAGCTACCTAACGGCGGCTGGGGCTTTGCCCATACCGCAGCAGAAGCCAAGGAAATGGGCTTCTGGGCTTTCCACGTCGATACCCTCGGCTGGTCGGTCGCGCTGGGTCTGATCTTCGTTTTCCTTTTCCGCATGGCGGCAAAGAAAGCAACATCGGGTCAGCCAGGTGCTTTGCAGAACTTCGTTGAAGTATTGGTCGAATTCGTCGATGGCAGCGTGAAAGACAGCTTCCATGGCCGTAGCCCGGTGATCGCACCGCTGGCACTGACCATCTTCGTCTGGGTGTTCCTGATGAACGCCGTCGACCTGGTACCGGTCGACTGGATTCCTCAGCTGGCCATCCTGATCACCGGCGACCACCACATCCCGTTCCGTGCCGTGTCGACCACCGACCCGAACGCGACCCTGGGCATGGCGTTCTCGGTTTTCGCACTGATCATTTTCTATAGCATCAAGGTCAAGGGCATCGGCGGCTTCATCGGCGAACTGACCCTGCACCCGTTCGGCAGCAAGAACATCTTCGTTCAGGCCCTGCTGATCCCGGTGAACTTCCTGCTGGAATTCGTGACCCTGATCGCCAAGCCGATCTCTCTGGCCCTGCGTCTGTTCGGCAACATGTATGCCGGCGAGCTGGTGTTCATTCTGATCGCTGTGATGTTCGGCAGCGGCCTGCTCTGGCTGAGTGGCCTGGGCGTTGTTCTGCAGTGGGCGTGGGCTGTGTTCCACATCCTGATCATCACCCTGCAGGCGTTCATCTTCATGATGCTGACCATCGTCTACCTGTCGATGGCGCACGAAGAAAACCATTAAGAGCAGCCTCGGCTGATCTGATGTCCCTCCCGGTCAAACGGGAGGGGGCTCTTAACCGGGCCTCTGAAACGATTTGTTTTACCGCTTTAATCTAAAAAACCTAAACCATACGACGTAAAAGTCGGGAGGAAAGATGGAAACTGTAGTTGGTCTAACCGCTATCGCTGTTGCACTGTTGATCGGCCTGGGCGCACTGGGTACCGCAATTGGTTTCGGCCTGCTGGGCGGCAAGTTCCTGGAAGGCGCAGCGCGTCAGCCAGAAATGGTTCCAATGCTGCAAGTTAAAATGTTCATCGTTGCCGGTCTGCTCGACGCCGTAACCATGATCGGTGTTGGTATCGCTCTGTTCTTCACCTTTGCGAACCCGTTCGTTGGTCAGATCGCTGGCTAATTACCCGGATTCTTCCGAGTAATTTGATGTGATGGACAACGTAACTGCGAGGTGTTGGCGTGAACATTAATGCGACCCTGATTGGCCAGTCCGTTGCGTTCCTGATTTTTGTACTGTTCTGCATGAAGTTCGTATGGCCTCCGGTCATCGCTGCTCTGCACGAACGTCAAAAGAAGATCGCTGATGGTCTGGACGCTGCCAGCCGTGCAGCTCGCGACCTGGAGTTGGCCCAAGAGAAAGCGGGTCAGCAACTGCGCGAAGCGAAAGCTCAGGCAGCTGAAATCATCGAGCAAGCCAAGAAACGCGGTAACCAGATCGTTGAAGAGGCTGTTGAAAAAGCCCGTATCGACGCTGACCGTGTGAAGGTTCAGGCTCAAGCCGAGATCGAACAGGAACTGAACAGTGTCAAAGACAAGCTGCGCGCCCAAGTGGGCTTGCTGGCTGTCGGCGGCGCCGAGAAGATCCTGGGTGCCACAATCGATCAAAACGCGCACGCAGAGCTGGTTAACCAACTGGCTGCTGAAATCTAAGCGAGGGCGATCATGGCAGAACTGACCACGTTGGCCCGACCTTACGCTAAGGCGGCCTTCGAGCACGCTCAGGCCCACCAGCAACTGGCCAATTGGTCAGCCATGCTCGGCCTGGCTGCAGCGGTGTCACAAGATGACACCATGCAGCGCGTGCTCAAGGCCCCGCGACTGACGAGCGCAGAAAAGGCCGCCACGTTCATTGACGTGTGCGGCGACAAGTTTGATGCCAAGGCACAGAACTTCATCAATGTCGTTGCCGAAAACGACCGTCTCCCGCTTCTGCCGGAGATCGCCGCTCTGTTCGACCTGTACAAGGCCGAACAAGAGAAGTCGGTAGACGTTGAAGTGACCAGTGCTTTCGCATTGAACCAAGAACAGCAAGACAAACTCGCCAAGGTTCTCAGTGCACGACTCAACCGGGAAGTGCGCCTGCAAGTTGCGGAGGATGCTGCCCTTATAGGGGGTGTCGTTATCCGCGCCGGCGACCTGGTTATCGATGGCTCGATTCGCGGCAAAATCGCGAAACTTGCCGAAGCATTGAAATCTTGAGTTTGAAGGGGCAGCAGAGCAATGCAGCAACTCAATCCTTCCGAAATAAGTGAAATTATCAAGGGCCGCATCGACAAGCTCGATGTGACCTCCCAAGCCCGTAACGAAGGCACTGTCGTCAGCGTATCTGACGGCATCGTGCGGATTCACGGTCTGGCCGACGTCATGTACGGCGAGATGATCGAGTTTCCGGGCGGCGTCTACGGTATGGCCCTCAACCTGGAGCAAGACTCCGTAGGTGCCGTTGTACTGGGCGCATACACCAGTCTGGCTGAAGGCATGAGCGCCAAGTGCACCGGCCGCATCCTCGAAGTTCCGGTGGGTAAGGAACTGCTGGGTCGCGTAGTCGATGCACTGGGTAACCCTGTTGACGGCAAAGGTCCACTGGGCAACACCTTGACCGACGCGGTCGAGAAAGTTGCACCGGGCGTGATCTGGCGTAAGTCGGTAGACCAGCCTGTACAGACTGGCTACAAGGCTGTCGATGCCATGATCCCTGTCGGCCGTGGCCAGCGTGAGCTGATCATCGGTGACCGTCAGATCGGTAAAACCGCTCTGGCGATCGACGCGATCATCAACCAGAAAGACAGCGGCATTTTCTGCGTCTACGTAGCGATCGGTCAGAAGCAATCGACCATCGCCAACGTGGTTCGCAAGCTGGAAGAAAACGGCGCCCTGGCCAACACGATCATCGTGGCTGCCAGTGCTTCGGAATCTCCTGCGCTGCAATTCCTGGCACCGTACTCCGGTTGCACCATGGGTGAATTCTTCCGCGACCGCGGTGAAGACGCGCTGATCGTTTATGACGATCTGTCCAAGCAAGCAGTGGCTTACCGCCAGATTTCCCTGCTGCTGCGCCGTCCACCAGGCCGTGAAGCTTACCCAGGCGACGTGTTCTATCTCCACTCCCGTCTGCTGGAGCGCGCATCCCGCGTTTCGGAAGAATACGTAGAGAAGTTCACCAACGGCGCAGTGACCGGCAAAACCGGTTCCCTGACCGCACTGCCAATCATCGAAACCCAGGCTGGCGACGTTTCCGCGTTCGTTCCGACCAACGTGATTTCCATCACCGACGGTCAGATCTTCCTGGAATCGGCCATGTTCAACTCGGGCATCCGCCCTGCAGTGAACGCCGGTGTTTCGGTATCCCGTGTGGGTGGTGCCGCTCAGACCAAGATCATCAAGAAGCTGTCCGGTGGTATCCGTACCGCTCTGGCTCAGTACCGTGAACTGGCGGCATTCGCCCAGTTCGCTTCTGACCTGGACGAAGCGACCCGTAAGCAACTTGAGCATGGTCAGCGCGTTACCGAGCTGATGAAGCAGAAGCAATACGCACCAATGTCGATCGCTGACATGGCGCTGTCGCTGTATGCCGCTGAGCGTGGGTTCCTGACTGACATTGAAATCGCCAAGATCGGCAGCTTCGAACAAGCGCTGATTGCTTTCTTCAACCGCGATCACGCCGATTTGATGGCTAAGATCAACGTTAAAGGTGACTTCAATGACGAAATCGACGCTGGCATGAAAGCCGGTATCGAGAAGTTCAAGGCCACCCAAACCTGGTAAGCCGCAGCGGGAGCCGCAAGGCTCCCGCTTGCTAACCTGATAGGTGTTACATGGCAGGCGCAAAAGAGATTCGCAGTAAGATTGCGAGCATCAAAAGCACGCAAAAAATTACCAGCGCCATGGAAAAAGTGGCGGTGAGCAAAATGCGCAAGGCACAAATGCGCATGGCAGCCAGCCGTCCTTATGCGGAGCGTATCCGCCAGGTAATTGGGCATCTGGCCAACGCCAACCCGGAATACCGCCACCCGTTCATGATCGACCGTGAAGTAAAGCGCGTCGGTTATGTCGTCGTGAGCAGTGACCGTGGTTTGTGCGGCGGCTTGAACACCAACCTGTTCAAGGCCCTGGTCAAGGACATGGCGGTAAACCGCGAAAACGGCGTCGAGATTGATCTGTGTGTAGTCGGTAGCAAGGGTGCGGCCTTTTTCCGCAACTTCGGCGGTAACGTCGTTGCAGCTATCAGCCACCTGGGTGAAGAGCCGTCGATCAATGATTTGATCGGCAGCGTCAAGGTGATGCTGGATGCCTACCTGGAGGGCCGTATCGATCGCCTGTCCGTGGTATCCAACAAGTTCATCAACACCATGACACAACAGCCTACCGTGGAGCAGTTGATTCCACTGGTGGCAACCCCGGATCAAGAACTCAAGCACCACTGGGACTACCTCTACGAACCAGACGCCAAAGAGCTGCTTGACGGCTTGATGGTGCGCTACGTGGAGTCGCAGGTGTACCAGGCGGTGGTCGAGAACAACGCAGCTGAACAAGCTGCGCGGATGATCGCGATGAAGAACGCTACCGACAACGCCGGTGATTTGATCAGCGATTTGCAGCTGATCTACAACAAGGCGCGTCAGGCTGCGATCACCCAAGAGATCTCGGAAATCGTCGGCGGCGCTGCCGCGGTTTAACGGTTCAAATATTCAGAGGATCCAGCTATGAGTAGCGGACGTATCGTTCAAATCATCGGCGCCGTTATCGACGTGGAATTTCCACGCGACAGCGTACCGAGCATCTACAACGCGCTGAAAGTAGTCAGCGCGGCCGAAACCACTCTGGAAGTTCAGCAACAGCTGGGCGACGGCGTGGTTCGTACCATTGCGATGGGTTCCACCGAGGGCTTGAAGCGCGGTCTGGAAGTTACCGATTCCGGCGCAGCCATCTCCGTACCGGTCGGTAAAGCGACTCTGGGCCGGATCATGGACGTTCTGGGTAACCCGATCGACGAAGCCGGTCCAATCGACACCGAAGAGCGCTGGGGCATTCACCGCGCAGCACCTTCGTTCGCTGAGCAAGCAGGCGGCAACGACCTGCTGGAAACCGGCATCAAGGTTATCGACCTGGTTTGCCCGTTCGCCAAAGGCGGTAAAGTCGGTCTGTTCGGTGGTGCCGGTGTAGGCAAAACCGTAAACATGATGGAACTGATCCGTAACATCGCCATCGAGCACAGCGGTTATTCCGTGTTCGCCGGTGTGGGTGAGCGTACTCGTGAGGGTAACGACTTCTACCACGAGATGAAGGACTCCAACGTTCTGGACAAAGTGGCACTGGTTTACGGTCAGATGAACGAGCCGCCGGGAAACCGTCTGCGCGTAGCCCTGACCGGCCTGACCATGGCCGAGAAGTTCCGTGACGAAGGTAACGACGTTCTGCTGTTCGTCGACAACATCTACCGTTACACCCTGGCCGGTACTGAAGTATCCGCACTGCTGGGCCGTATGCCTTCGGCAGTAGGTTACCAGCCGACCCTGGCTGAAGAGATGGGCGTTCTGCAAGAACGTATCACTTCGACCAAAGAAGGTTCGATCACCTCGATCCAGGCGGTATACGTACCTGCGGATGACTTGACCGACCCGTCGCCAGCGACCACCTTCGCCCACTTGGACGCCACCGTCGTTCTGTCCCGTGACATCGCTTCCCTGGGTATCTACCCAGCGGTAGATCCACTGGATTCGACTTCGCGCCAGCTGGATCCGAACGTAATCGGTCAGGACCACTACGACACCGCTCGCGGCGTTCAGTACGTTCTGCAACGTTACAAAGAGCTGAAAGACATCATCGCGATCCTGGGTATGGACGAGCTGTCGGAAGCCGACAAACAGTTGGTTAACCGTGCTCGTAAGATCCAGCGCTTCTTGTCGCAGCCGTTCTTCGTGGCTGAAGTCTTCACCGGTGCTTCGGGTAAATACGTTTCCCTGAAAGACACCATTGCTGGCTTCAAAGGCATCCTCAACGGTGACTACGACCACCTGCCAGAACAAGCGTTCTACATGGTTGGCGGCATCGAAGAAGCGATCGAGAAAGCCAAGAAACTGTAATCCCGGCGCCCGGCAACGGGCGCTAATTTAGGTTGAGGCAATCAGATGGCTATGACAGTCCATTGCGATATCGTCAGCGCGGAAGGGGAAATCTTTTCCGGCCTGGTCGAGATGGTGATTGCGCACGGTGCACTGGGTGATCTTGGTATCGCTCTGGGTCACGCGCCGCTGATCACTAATCTGAAGCCAGGTCCGATCCGCCTGATCAAGCAAGGCGGGGAAGCCGAGGTGTTCTACATCTCCGGTGGTTTCCTCGAGGTTCAGCCGAACATGGTCAAGGTGCTTGCCGATACCGTGCAACGTGCCGCCGACCTGGATGAAGCTCAAGCCCAGGCAGCTCTCAAGGCTGCCGAAGCTGCTCTGCACGAGAAGAGCGCAGATTTCGACTACGGAGCTGCGTCCGCACGTCTGGCCGAGGCTGCAGCTCAGCTGCGCACCGTCCAGCAGATCCGCAAGAAGTTTGGCGGTTAATCCGTCAGCCACTTGTTGTGCGATTGATAAAAAAGGGTAGCCTCGGCTACCCTTTTTTCTTTTCCGATTTTTACAACCCGGTCGCAGTTGCTGACCACCCAGGATTGGTAGCCAGTCATGTCTCTCGAAATCGTTATCCTCGCGGCCGGTCAAGGCACCCGTATGCGTTCGGCGTTGCCGAAAGTGCTGCACCCGGTAGCCGGCAATTCCATGCTTGGGCATGTTATCCACAGCGCACGGCAGCTCGATCCACAGCGCATTCATGTGGTGATCGGCCACGGTGCCGATGTGGTGCGTGAGCGTCTGGCGGCTGACGATTTGAATTTCGTGCTGCAGGACAAGCAATTGGGCACTGGTCATGCAACGGCTCAGGCTGTGCCGTTCATCAGCGCCGACACCGTGTTGATCCTCTACGGTGACGTGCCATTGATCGAGGTCGAAACCCTGCAGCGCCTGCTTAAACACGTCGTACCGGGGCAGATGGGCCTGTTGACCGTCGAGCTGGAAGATCCGACCGGTTACGGCCGCATCGTGCGTGATGCTGACGGCAAGGTCGCAGCCATCGTTGAGCACAAAGATGCCAGCGAAGCCCAGCGCGCAATCACCGAAGGCAATACCGGCATTCTCGCCGTCCCGGCCAATCGCCTGGCCGACTGGATGAGCCGCCTGTCGAACAACAATGCCCAGGGCGAGTACTACTTGACCGACGTGATCGAAATGGCGGTCAGCGATGGTTTGGTGGTGGCCACTGAACAACCGCACGACCCGATGGAAGTGCAGGGCGCCAATGATCGTAAGCAACTGGCGGAACTGGAGCGGCATTACCAGCTGCGCGCCGGCCGCCGGCTGATGGCGCAAGGCGTGACCCTGCGTGACCCGGCGCGTTTCGATGTGCGTGGCGAAGTCACCGTCGGTCGCGATGTGCTGATCGACATCAACGTGATTCTCGAAGGTAATGTTGTCATCGAGGACGACGTGGTGATCGGCCCAAACTGCGTGATCAAGGACAGCACCCTGCGCAAAGGCGTGGTGATCAAAGCCAACAGCCACATCGAAGGTGCGGTGCTGGGTGAAGGCAGCGATGCCGGTCCGTTCGCCCGTCTGCGTCCGGGCACGGTGCTCGAAGCACGCGCGCATGTGGGTAACTTTGTCGAACTGAAAAACGCGCGCATGGGTGAGGGCGCCAAGGCCGGGCATCTGACCTATCTGGGCGACGCGGAAATCGGCGCCCGCACCAACATTGGCGCGGGCACCATTACCTGCAACTACGATGGCGCCAACAAGTGGAAAACCGTGTTGGGCGAAGATGTGTTCATCGGCTCCAATAACTCGTTGGTGGCACCTGTGGATATCTCTTCCGGGGCAACCACCGCGGCTGGTTCGACCATCACCCAGAATGTGGATAACGCCCAGTTGGCCGTTGGTCGGGCGCGGCAAAAGAATATCGATGGCTGGAAGCGCCCTGAGAAGATCAAGAAAAGCTGAGTTATCCACAGCTGCACTTATTGCTTGAATCCAAATGTGGGAGCGGGCTTGCTCGCGAATGCGGTGTTTCAGTTTCACATTTCAGTGACTGACCCTCCGCATTCGCGAGCAAGCACGCTCCCACATTCGTCTGGGTCGTTTCTAAAATTTTCGATCTGTCGCTTGACGATTTATGGCCGATAGGTTTTGATTGCTTCCGTTATCTTTCGAATCGAAACTTAAGCCGCCATGTCGAAACGCAACACACCCCAGCGCCGACACAATATCCTCGCCTTGCTCAATGAGCAGGGCGAAGTCAGTGTGGATGAACTGGCCAAGCGCTTCGAAACTTCTGAAGTTACGATTCGCAAGGATCTGGCCGCACTGGAAAGCCATGGTCTGTTGCTGCGCCGTTACGGCGGGGCGATCACCATGCCGCAGGAATTGGTCGCTGAACCGGGCCAAAGCGTTTCAAAGTACAAACAGGCGATTGCCCGCGCCGCCGTCAAACGTATCCGCGAGCACGCCCGCATCATCATCGACAGTGGCAGCACCACTGCGGCGATGATTCCCGAGCTTGGCCAGCAGCCGGGTCTGGTGGTGATGACCAACTCCCTGCACGTGGCCAACGCCTTGAGCGAACTCGAACACGAGCCGGTGCTGCTGATGACCGGCGGCACCTGGGATCCGCATTCGGAGTCCTTCCAGGGCCAGGTGGCCGAGCAGGTACTACGCTCTTACGACTTCGACCAGTTGTTTATCGGCGCCGATGGCATCGATCTGGTGCGCGGTACCACGACGTTCAACGAGTTGCTTGGCCTGAGCCGGGTGATGGCCGACGTGGCGCGTGAAGTCATCGTGATGGTCGAGGCCGACAAGATCGGCCGCAAGATTCCCAACCTGGAGCTGCCGTGGAGCAGCGTCCATACCCTCATTACCGATGATCGCCTGCCACAAGAGGCCCGCGATCAGATACAGGCCCGCGGTATCAGCGTGATTTGCGCGGCTGTCAGTCAGGAGAAATAAGCATGTGTGGAATTGTTGGCGCAGTTGCTGAACGTAATATCACCGCCATCCTGCTCGAAGGCCTCAAGCGCCTTGAATACCGCGGCTATGACAGCGCCGGTGTGGCAGTTTTCACCAACGATGAAAAGCTCGAGCGCATGCGCCGTCCGGGCAAGGTCAGCGAGCTGGAAGCGGCGCTGGCCGCACAGCCGCTGGTCGGCCGTCTCGGTATCGCCCACACCCGTTGGGCGACCCACGGTGCACCGTGCGAGCGTAACGCGCACCCGCATTTCTCCGGTGATATCGCGGTGGTGCACAACGGCATCATCGAGAATCACGAAGCCCTGCGTGAGCAACTGAAAGCGCTGGGTTACGTGTTCACTTCGGACACCGACACCGAAGTCATCGCGCACCTGCTGAGCCATAAACTCAAGGATCAGCCTGACCTGACCGTCGCGCTGAAAGCCACCGTCAAAGAACTGCACGGCGCCTACGGTCTGGCCGTGATCAACGCACAACAGCCGGATCGTCTGGTTGCCGCACGCAGTGGCAGCCCGTTGGTGATCGGTCTGGGCCTGGGCGAGAATTTCCTCGCGTCCGACCAATTGGCCCTGCGCCAGGTCACTGACCGCTTCATGTACCTGGAAGAGGGCGATATCGCCGAAATTCGCCGCGATAGCGTGCAGATCTGGGACGTAGATGGCAAAACCGTCGAGCGTCAGACCGTGCAGTACAGTGATGGTGCCGAAGCTGCCGACAAGGGCGAGTTCCGCCACTACATGCTCAAGGAAATCCATGAGCAACCATCCGTTGTCCAACGCACCCTCGAAGGCCGTCTGAGTCCGAATCAGGTGCTGGTGCAGGCCTTCGGTCCACAGGCTGCCGAACTGTTCGCCAAAGTGCGCAACGTGCAGATCGTCGCCTGCGGTACCAGCTACCACGCCGGTATGGTCGCGCGTTACTGGCTCGAAGAACTGGCCGGTATCCCGTGCCAGGTCGAAGTCGCCAGCGAATTCCGTTACCGCAAGGTGGTGGTGCAGCCGGACACCCTGTTCGTCACCATCTCCCAGTCCGGTGAAACCGCCGACACCCTGGCCGCGCTGCGCAACGCCAAAGAGCTGGGCTTCCTCGCCAGCCTGGCGATCTGCAACGTCGGCATCAGCTCGCTGGTGCGTGAATCCGACCTGACGCTGCTGACCCAGGCCGGTCGCGAAATCGGCGTAGCCTCGACCAAGGCGTTCACCACGCAACTGGTCGGCCTGCTGTTGCTGACCCTGTCTCTGGGTCAGGTACGCGGCACGCTCGGCAAAGGCGTTGAAGCCACGCTGGTGGAAGAGTTGCGTCGCCTGCCGACCCGTCTGGGCGAAGCGCTGGCGATGGACAGCACGGTGGAAAAAATCGCCGAACTGTTCGCCGAGAAGAATCACACCCTGTTCCTCGGCCGTGGCGCGCAGTTCCCGGTCGCAATGGAGGGCGCCTTGAAACTCAAGGAAATCTCCTACATCCACGCCGAAGCCTATCCGGCTGGGGAACTGAAGCACGGCCCTCTGGCGCTTGTGGATAACGACATGCCAGTGGTCACCGTGGCGCCGAACAACGAACTGCTGGAGAAGCTCAAGTCCAACCTGCAGGAAGTCCGTGCCCGTGGTGGTGAACTGATCGTATTCGCTGACGAGAAAGCCGGGATGACCAACGGCGAAGGCACCCATGTGGTGCAGATGCCGCACATCCACGACATTCTTTCGCCGATCCTCTACACCATCCCTCTGCAGTTGCTGTCTTACTACGTCGCCGTGCTCAAGGGCACCGACGTCGACCAGCCGCGCAACCTGGCGAAGTCGGTGACGGTGGAATAAGTTATCCACAGCTGACATTGACCCGCAAAAATCGCAGCCTCGGCTGCGATTTTTGTATCTGAATCGAGGACCTCCATGGACCGCTTCCAGGAAATGCAGATCTTCGCCACCGTGGCCCAGGAGCAGGGCTTCTCGGCAGCGGCGCGGCGTCTTGGCTTGTCCGCGGCCAGTGTCACCCGCGCGGTAGCAGCGCTGGAGCAGCGTATTGGCACGCAGTTGCTGATCCGTACCACGCGCAGTGTGCATCTGAGCGAAGCGGGTCAGCGTTATCTGGAAGACTGTCGGAGAATTCTCGCCGAGGTGCAGGAAGCTGAGGATTCGGCGGCGGGCAGTCATGCCCAGCCTCGTGGGCAATTGACGGTGACGGCGCCGGTATTGTTCGGCGAGCTGTTTGTCACACCGCTGATGGCGGCTTATCTGACGCAATACCCGGATGTTTCGATCAATGCGCTGTTGGTCGATCGGGTGGTGAGCATGGTCGAGGAGGGCATCGATGTCGCGGTGCGCATTGGTGAGTTGCCGGACAGCAATCAGCATGCAATCCGGGTCGGCGAAGTGCGACGGGTGATCTGTGCGTCGCCGGCCTACCTGGCCCGGTACGGCCGCCCCGAGCATCCACAGGCGCTGGCCGGCGCGCCGGTGGTGGCGACCTCGGCCATCGGCCAGTTGCGCAGTTGGCCGTTTGTGGATCAGGGCGAAGCGATCAGCGTGCGGCCAGAACCGAGGCTGGTGGTCACCGCCAACCAGGCGGCGATTACTGCGGCTTGCCTGGGCTTGGGGCTGACCCGGGTGTTGTCCTATCAGGTCGCCGGCAAGGTGGCTTCCGGTGAACTGGAAATTGTCCTCGCCGATTTCGAACTGCCTCCGCTGCCGATTCATGTGGTGTATCAGGGCGGGCGCAAGGCACCGGCGCGGGTGCGCAGTTTTGTCGACCACGCGGTGAAGGTGCTGCGAGAACATCCGGCGCTGCAGAACGCGGCGTTATTTCATCCAGTGAAATAATTGATTGCGATTGCTGGTGATTCTGTTGATTTGAAGATGGGTGGAAGATGGCCTCCATCGGCGCTGCCATCCCGAACGGCGCCCTCTCCAGCGGAGTCGACCATGCAAGCGATCAAACTCTACAACTTCCCGCGTTCCGGCCACGCCCATCGGGTAGAACTGATGTTGTCCCTGCTGCAATTGCCGACCGAATTGATCCTGGTCGATCTGGCCAAGGGTGAGCACAAGCAGGCGCCGTATCTGGCGATCAACAGTTTCGGCCAGGTGCCGGCGATCGACGATGACGGTGTGGTGCTGGCCGACTCCAACGCGATTTTGGTGTATCTGGCGCTCAAATACGGCAACGGCCGTTGGCTGCCAACCGATCCGGTCGGTGCGGCGCGAGTGCAGCGCTGGTTGTCGGCCGCTGCAGGGCCGATTGCTTTCGGACCTGCTGCTGCACGATTGGTAACGGTGTTTGGCGCACAGTTGAATGCTGAAGAAGCGATTACCCGTGCGCACAACCTGCTCAAAGTGATGGAGGTGGAACTGGGCAAGACCCCGTATCTGGCCGGCAGCGAGCCGACCATCGCCGACGTGTCCGCCTACAGCTACATCGCCCATGCGCCGGAAGGCAACGTGTCGCTGGACGACTACGCCAACGTGCGCGCCTGGCTGGCGCATATCGAGGCCTTGCCCGGTTTTGTCGGCATGCCGCGCACGGTCGCCGGTCTGCAAAAGACTGCCTGAGAGGTCGGCCCGATCTGATCGAGTTATCCACAATGCGCCGGCGGCGCGGGGAGATGCGTGATGGAACGTTCACCGTGGCACGCTGGCGAGCAACAACTGCAGACCCATGTCGGCGTTGCCGAGCGCATGGAGGCCTTCGGCCGAAAAGTGATTCGTGACTGGATGCCGGATCAGCACCGCGCCTTTTATGAGCAGTTACCGTTCATGCTGTACGGCGCGGTCGATACCGACGGGCGTCCTTGGGCCAGTGTGCTCGAAGGCGCGCCGGGGTTTGCGCATTCGCCTGATCCCGAGCATCTGCATTTCGCCAGCCAACCCGCTGCCGATGATCCGGCGCAATTGCGCAATGGCGAGCCGATCGGGTTGCTCGGCATTGAATTGCATACCCGCCGCCGCAATCGCCTCAACGGTCATGTCGACAATCTGACCGTGCAGGGTTTCGAGGTGAGCGTGGATCAGGCTTTCGGCAACTGTCCGCAATACATTCAACTGCGCCAGTTCCAGCGCGTGCCGCTGAGCGATCCGCAGACGCGGCCAGCGCAGCACGACGACGGTCTTGATGACGCAGCCAGAGCCATGATCGAAGGCGCCGATACCTTCTTTGTCGCCAGTTACGTCGATGTGGACGGACAACGTGCGGTGGATGTTTCCCATCGTGGCGGGCAGGCCGGGTTTGTCCGGGTTGAAGGTAATCGTCTGACCATCCCGGATTTTGCCGGCAACCTGCACTTCAACACGCTCGGCAACCTGCTGCTCAATCCCAAGGCCGGCCTGCTGTTCATCGACTTTTCCACAGGCGATGTGCTGCAACTGAGCGGGCGGACCGAAATCATCCTCGACGGGCCGCAGATCGAAGCGTTCCAGGGCGCCGAGCGCCTCTGGACATTCGAGGTCGAGAGACTGGTGCGGCGCCCGGCGGCACTGGCCCTGCGCTGGCGCTTCGACGGCATGTCGCCCACCAGTCTGCTGACCGGCACCTGGGCCCAGGCCGATGCACGTTTGCAGGCCAAAGCGCTGGGTGACCGCTGGCGGCCGCTGCGGGTGACCCGCATCGAAAGGGAGAGCCAGCACATCCGCTCGATTTATCTGCAACCGGACGATGGCGCAGGGATGCCGGTGTTTCAGGCTGGCCAGCATCTGCCGTTGCGCTTCACTCTGGATGGTGAAACGCATATTCGCACTTATAGCCTGTCGAGTGCGCCATCGGATGATTTCCTGCGCATCAGTGTGAAACGCGAGGGCCTGGTTTCAGGCCATTTGCACCAGCAGATCCGGGTCGGCGATGTTCTTGAGGCACGGGCGCCACAGGGGCACTTCACGGTGGCGCCACTGGAACACCGGCCGCTGGTGCTGCTGGCGGCGGGGGTTGGCATCACGCCGTTGCTGTCGATGCTGCGTGAGGTGGTGTACCAAGGTCTGCGCACCCGGCGGATTCGGCCGACGTGGTTGCTGCAGAGTTCGCGCAGCCTGGCCGATCAGCCGTTTCGCGAGGAACTCGATCGCGTGCTGGAAAGTGCTGGCGATGCGGTACGGGTGATTCGCCTGCTCAGTCAGCCGGAGGCCGACGTGCATGAAGGCGAAGATTTCGACCGCCATGGGCGCATTGATCGGGCACTGCTGCGTGATCTGCTGGAGGTCGAAGATTACGACCAGATCGATTTTGCTGTCTGTGGGCCCGGCGCTTTTACCCAAAGTGTCTACGACAGTCTGCGCGAGCTGGACATTCGCGACGCGCGGATCCATGCCGAGACCTTCGGCCCGTCGACGCTCAAGCGCCAGCCGGACCCGGATGCGGCGGTCATCGAGCAACCACCGGCGGCCATCACGTCTGTGCCGGTGATGTTTGAGCGTTCGGCCAAAGAGGCGCGCTGGCAGCCGGACGGCGGCAGTCTGCTGGAGCTCGCAGAAAGCCGTGGCCTGCGCCCCGAGTTCAGTTGCCGTGGAGGTTCGTGCGGCACCTGCAAGACACGTCTGGTCAGTGGCGCGGTGAATTATCCACAGCCCCCGGCAGACCTGCCGGAAGCGGGGCAGGTGCTGATTTGTTGCGCGGTGCCGGCGCAGAGTGAGCAGTTGTTGGTGCTAGATCTCTAACGGCTCATTTGAAATCACTACACCCCCCTGTGGGAGCGGGCTTGCTCGCGAAGGCGTCAGATCAGTCGACATCATTGTTTACTGAAAGACCGCTTTCGCGAGCAAGCCCGCTCCCACAGGGTGATGTGTTTCAGCAACGGGATCAGGCGTAAGACAGGTCTTTCTCTTCGAGCAACTCCTGATACAACTCGGTCCACTTGCGGCCCATTTCATCGGCGGTAAACAACTGCCGGTAACGCGCCTCGGCCTTTATGCCCATGGCTGCTGCGCGTTCGGGGTTTTCCCAGAGGCTGCGCATTGCCTCGCGAAACGCCTGAGGGTTGCTCGGCGGCACCACCAGCCCGGTTTCGTTGTGGATGTTGATGTAGCTGGTGCCGGTACCGATTTCGCTGGAGATCATTGGTTTGCCGTACATCGCGCCTTCGAGCAGCGAAATGCCGAACGCTTCGGAACGCAGGTGCGACGGAAACACGATGGCGTAGCACAGCTGTAGCAGGGCGACCTTGTCTTCATCGCCCAGGCGCCCGAGAAAGTGGATGTTACGCAGCCCCAGCGCAGCAGCCTGGGCGTGCAACTCCAGTTCCAGCGGCCCGGCACCGACGATCACCACCGGATAGTCCACGTCCTTCAAGGCGTCGAGCAGGATGTGCAGACCTTTGTAATAACGCATGACCCCGACGAACAGGAAAAACTTATCCCCAAGCTGCTGGCGCCAGCGATTCATCCGTTCGCTGTCGGCCTGTGGATAACCGGCCTTGTTCAAACCGTATGGAATCACCCGGGTCTTGTTCTGAAACTGCTGCAACACGTCGCTGGTGTGCAGGTAGTTCGGCGAGGCCGCGACAATCCGGTCGGCGCTGGCGAGGAAGCGGTTCATCAACGGTCGGTAGAGTTTGAGCAGATGCTTCTGACGAATAATGTCCGAGTGGTAGGTCACCACGCTCGGTTTGTTCATGCCGCTGGCAAAGTGCACCAGGTCCATGAACGGCCACGGAAAGTGATAGTTGACCACATCGGCTTCGGCGGCCAGCTCGCGAAACTGTTTGAACACGCTCCAGGAAAACCCGGTGGAGGCGAACTGAATGTCGAGTCTGGCGCGATGCACTTCGTGTTGACCCAGTTGCACCACCGGCGGGGTCGGGTCGGCGCTGAGTGTCAGCACCTGGCCGTCGATACCGTGATGCGCACCGCTTTCGCACAGCTGAAATATCACCTGCTCGATACCGCCGACCGAGTCAGGCAAGTAGGTTTTGAAAAAATGAAGAACTCGCATTCAACCTCCCATGGCCTGGCGGTAGGCACCGGCCGTGGCCTGTGCGCAGCGCTGCCAGGAAAAAAGCCGCGCCCGCTGCAATCCGGCTTCTCGGCATGCTTGCCAATGCACCTGATCGTCGAGCAGACGGATCAGCGCGTCGCGCAAGCCGTCTGCATTGTCAGGTTCAATATAGTTGCCCGCGTCGCCCGCGACTTCCGGCATGGCCGAAGCGCGGGTGAGTACCACCGGCGTGCCGCTGGCCATCGCCTCCAACACCGGCAGGCCAAAGCCTTCGTATAACGAAGGAAAAATCAGCGCCCGGGCACCAGCCAACAGCTGGGCCAGGTGTTCATCGGGCAAGTAGCCGAGCAGGCACACATGCCCGCTTGCCAATGCCTGACGCAGTTCGGCGCTGAACTGTTCGCGCTGCCAGCCAGCCATGCCGACGATCAGCAGCGGAAAGCGTTGGCGCACGGCCTCCGGCAGCAAGGCATGGGCGCGCAGGGCCAGCCGCAGATTCTTGCGTGGCTCCAGCGTCCCGACACAGAGGAAATACTCCCGCGCCGTAACGGCATGGGCCTTGAGTACCGGGTCGATGGTGTGTGCGTCGCGCGGACGAAAGCGCTCGGCCACGCCCAAGGGAGCGACCACGAAACGTTCAGCGGGCAGGCCGAAACAGCTTTGAGCTTCGTCGGCGATCGCTTGTGAATCGGTGAGGATCACTTGTGCCTGCCGTACGCCGGTAGCCAGTCGGCGCTCGATCTCTTGCAAACGTGCCGGCGGCTGAGTTTCGGGGTAATGCAGGTGCGTCAGGTCGTGCAGGGTGATCACGGTCGGGCCGTCGAAGGCCAGTGGCCACAGACTCGGTTCGTGATACAGATCGATGCCATGCGCGCGCGCCTGATCGAAACGCTTTTGTTCCAGCCAGCGCCGCGCCTGATAAGCCCCGGGGATCTGCCGCAGCAGTGGCGTCAGGCGCGAATAACCGGGCATCGCCGCCTCCGGCAAGGCCGAACTCCAGCCCCAGCCGTGGAACAACTCAATTTCGATATCGGTATCGCTGCGCAACGCATTCACCAACTCGGCGACGTAGTGGCCGATGCCGGTGCGCGGTGCCTGCAGGATCCGGGCATTAAGGGCAATGCGCATGCGGCCTCGCTGGCGCCAATGGCGCTTGCACTGCATTGCGTACGGTGCGCTCGGCCAGTTGCGCACTCGCCTCGTGCCAGTCGATCCAGCGCCAGTCCGCCACATCGCGAGCAGCGGGGAATTGGCCACTCTGCAGGAAACGCATGATCAAGTCAGCGAGGCTTTGCGGATCCTGCAAATCGAAATAGGCCATGAATTCGCCGCCGATTTCGCGGAACACCGCAATGTCGCTGCCCATCGCCGGCAAGCCACGCTGCATGGCTTCCACCAGCGGCAGGCCAAAGCCTTCGACAAACGAAGGGAATACCAGCGCACTGGCGTGGGCGTAGGCATGTTCGAGGCTGGTGTCGCTCAAGTCGTTGAACATGAACAGGCGGCGATTCAGTTCGGGATGACTGCGCACCCGGGCGAGCAGGGCGTCGCACTTCCAGCCGATGCGCCCGGCGATGCACAGACGCGCCGGGGAGCCGGCGGTCCAGGCCCGTTCGAAGGCATCGAGCAGGTATGCGTGGTTCTTGCGCGGCTCAATGGTACTGACCATCAGGAACAGCGGCTCCGGTGTATTGAACAGCTGTTGCAGGCGCGGTTCGACGGTTTCCCCGGCGCTGTGCAGATCCAGTTCGGAACCGAGGTGAAAATAATCGAACCAGCGTTTTTCGGCCTGTACCGTGCCGATCCGTTGCTGCAGTTCGGCGCGCACCTGATCGCGTACCGTGGCGGAAATGGCCAGGTAGCCGTCGGCCGTGCGGGTGATCCAGTCGAACCATTCACTGAAGACCTGCACCAGCCGCGTGTCGTAGAACTGCGGGTGGGTCAGCGGTATCAAGTCGTAGATGACCGCGACAATACCGACACCCTCGCGCTTGAGCTGTTCGGCGTGGGAGAAAAAGTCCGAGTGCCAGGACGAATCCAGCAGCACCAGTTGGTCTCCGGGCTGATGCTGCAAGGGGGCACAGCGTTTTGGCAGTTGCTGGCGGTTGATCCGCTCGATCAGCCGCAGGGGTACGCCAAATGCCGCGAAAGCGCTCAGCCGATAGCCGACGTACAACAGGCGTCGTGGGGTTTTTGCCTGCAGGCGGCTGTCGAGGCGCTGATGCCATTGCCAGAAACGGTGCGCAAGGCGTTCCAGTCGTTCGCCGAATGTCGCAATGGCGTTGAACAGCGGCGCGTCCAGCGGGGCCAGGCGCGTGACCCGATACAGCCGGCCCCTCAGCGAAATGACCGGCAGGCACTCGACATCACCCACCCGCTCCGGCAATTGCTTGATGACGTTGCGCACCACGCGTTGAATACCGGAGTTGATCTTCGGGTGTTTGAAGACGTGGGTGCACTCGACCAAGAGGCGGGTCATGGCGCACGCTCGGTCAGCGCTGCCTCGGTGTGAGGGGTGATCGTCGTCTTGGCATTGAGCCAGGAACAGCCGACGAAATCTTCCTGGCGGTTGTTGATCACGTGAAACACCAGACCGTAATCGCGCCATTCGAAGTTGCGGTCCAGATGCGAGTCCAGGCGCGACAGGCTCAACGATACCGAATAGTTGCCCTTGCCCAGCCCCATGACGAAGGCGAAGCGGTAAGTGAAGCGTTCGCCGGCGCGCAGATCGGTCAGGGCCTTGTTCAGGCGATGGGTGTTGATGCCATACATCATCTGGCCCAGACGATCCTTGAGGATGAAGCCGAGCACCAGCCGTTCAATGTCGCGGCGAACTTCGATCTGCACTTCCAGTACCACTGGCTGGCCGACTTCGGCAGCGTCGATGGCGCGGTCCTGTTCGTCCAGCAGGCGCACACTCAGAATGCCTGCCTCGCCGGTGCCGGACACGGTCTGCACTTCGCCGCCGGCGAGCATTTCCTGGCGCACGATCTGACCTTCGCGCTCGGCCATCAAGGCGTTGTAATAGTCGAGCACCACTTCCGGTTTGTCGTACATGGCCATGTGGCCGTCCTTGAGCAGGATCGCCGAATCGCAGATCGACTGGATGGCCGAGCGGTCGTGGGAGACGATCAGCAGGGTCGTGCCGGCCTTGCGGAAGCTGCGAATGCGTTCGAAGCTCTTGTGCTGAAAGTAGGCGTCGCCCACCGACAGGGCCTCGTCGACGATCAGAATGTCCGGACGCCGCGCGGTGGCGACGCTGAAGGCCAGGCGCATCTGCATGCCGCTGGAGTAGGTGCGCACGGGGTGGTCGATGGCTTCGCCGATTTCTGCGAAGTGTTCGATGTCAGGCATCAGCGCTTCGATTTCGCCAACCTGCAGGCCCAGCAACTGCCCGGCCATGATCGCGTTCTGGCGCCCGGTAAAGTCCGGGTGAAAACCCATGCCCAGCTCCAGCAATGCCGCTACGCGCCCTTCAATCTCGATTTTGCCGCAGGTGGGTTGAGTGGTACCGGTGATCATCTTCAGCAAAGTACTTTTGCCCGCACCGTTGGCGCCGACGATACCCACGGCCTCGCCGGGGGCAATCTCGAAAGCGACATCCTGCAGCACCCAATGCTCGCGGTGGCGCACCGGGGAAAACGGGATCAGCCATTCCGCCAGACGGCTCCAGCGTGTCGGATACTGTTTATAAGCCTTGCCCAGGCCCGTTACGCGTATAAGTCCCATCAGAGTTCATCCACCATTTCACCGACGCGCTGGCGGAACAACCGCAGGGCGATCAGACACATCACCACCGTGACGATGAACACCGGTAAAAGCGAGTTCCAGACCGGCCATTGCCCATACAGGAACAGGTTCTGATAGCTGCCGATCAGGCTGGTCATCGGGTTGAGTTGCAGCAGCCGCTGGACCCACTCCGGGAGGATGGTGATCGGATACACGATCGGCGTCAGCCAGAACCAGAACTGCAGGCAGATGGCGAAGAGCTGGCCGACATCGCGAAAGAATACATTCAACACGCCGAGGATCATGCCCAGACCAGCGCAGAACAGCATCTGCAGCGCAATCAGGGGAATCAGCGCCAGGAGCGCCATACCGGGCCAACGCCCGCTGATCAATAGAAATCCAAGGAACAGGCCGATGATGATGGCGAAATTGATCGCCGCATTGCACAGCACGATCACCGGCAGGCAGATGCGGGGGAAGCTGATTTTCTTCAGCAGGTTGGCGTTATCCAGAAACATGGTCTGGCTGCGCAGGGTGATTTCCGAAAACATTCCCCAGGCGAGCAGCCCGGCGCAGAGATAGACACTGTAGGCCATGCTGTCATCCACGCCCGGCAGGCGGGCGCGCATGATGTGAGAAAAGATCACGGTGTAGACGATGATCATCGACAGTGGATTGAACACGGGCCACAAGGCGCCGAGCAGCGAATTGCGATAACGCGCTTGAAACTCTCGCTGTACGCTGCCGAGGATGAATCCTCGATAGCTGTAAAGCGAACGGTACAGGGAAAGCAGCATCAAACCGTCCTGCCGTATTGGTCTTCGAAGCGCACGATATCGTCTTCACCCAGGTATTCGCCGCTTTGCACTTCGATGATCACCAGGTCGATCACGCCGGGGTTTTCCAGGCGATGGCGATGGCCGGCGGCAATGAACGTCGATTCGTTCTTGGCCACCAGATGCGTGCCGCTGCCGTTGTTGGTGACCTTGGCCATGCCTTCGACCACCACCCAGTGTTCGTTGCGGTGATGATGCATTTGCAGCGACAGCTTGCCGCCGGGCTTGACCACGATGCGCTTGATCTTGAAGCGCGGGCCTTCTTCGAGCACGGTGTAGGTGCCCCACGGACGACTGACCGTGCGATGCAGGCGATAGGCTTCGTGGGATTTTTCCTTGAGTTGCTTGGCGACGCGCCGCACATCCTGGGCGCGATCGGCGTGGGCCACCAGCACGGCGTCGGCGGTGTCGACGATGATCAGGTTATCCACACCCACGGCAGCCACCAGCCGGCCTTCGCTCTGCACGAAGTTGTTGTGACTGTCGATGAACACCGCTTCGCCGCTGGCGCGATTGTTGTCGGCATCGGCCGGTACCAGCGCTGCCACGGCCCCCCACGAACCGATGTCGCTCCAGTCGAAACCGGCGGGCACCACCACGACTTTCTCCGAACGCTCCATCAAGGCGTAATCGATGGAGATGTCGGTGATTTCAGCAAACAGTGTCGGCGACAGTTCCTGTTGCAGACAGCCGACGGTTTCCACCGCGGCGCTGGCCTGCATGCAGGCGCGGGTCTGTTCCAGCAACTCTGGCGCGTGCAATTGCAGTTCGTTGATCAGGGTCGCGGTGGTGAAGCAGAACATGCCCGAGTTCCACAGGAAGTTGCCGCTTTCCAGGTAATGGGTGGCGGTTTGCAGGTCGGGCTTTTCCACGAAACGCTGCACTTTCGCTGCGCCTTTGGCGTCCAGCGGTGCGCCGGTTTCGATGTAGCCGAAGCCGGTTTCCGGGGCGGTCGGCAGCACACCGAAGGTCACCAGATAACCGTCCTTCGCCAGATTGACCGCGTGTTCGACGGCGCTCTTGAGCGCTTCCTGATTAACGATCAGATGGTCGGCGGGCATCACCACCATGATTGCATCGTCGCCGTGCAGCGCCTGCAGCGACAGGGCGGCGGCGGCAATCGCCGGGGCGGTGTTGCGCCCGGTCGGCTCCAGCAGGAAGTGCCCGCGATGGCGCGACACGTGGGCGGCGCAATAGTGATCCTTGCTCTGGAAGTAGTACTCGCGGTTGGTCACCGTGACGATGTCGCCCCAGCCGTCGAGCAATGCTGCCGCCCGCTGGTAGGTCTTGCCGAGCAGCGACTGCCCGTCGGGCAGGGTCATGAACGGTTTGGGATGGCCCTCGCGGGACACCGGCCACAGACGCGTACCGGCACCGCCGGACAGAATCACTGGGATGAGCATGACCTACTCCTTGGCGACGCGTTTCATATCCGCATCCATCATCATGCGGATCAGGGTGTCGAGGTCGGTTTTCGGCTTCCAGCCCAATACGCGCTGAGCCTTGGCCGGGTTGCCGAGCAGCACTTCGACTTCGGCCGGGCGGAAGAACGCCGGGTCGATCTTCACGTAGTCGCGGTAGTTCAGGCCGACGTGATCGAAGGCGATGCGGCACATCTCGCGCACGGTGGTGGTGACGCCGGTGGCGACCACGAAATCGTCAGGCTTGTCCTGTTGCAGCATCAGCCACATGGCTTCGACGTAGTCGCCGGCAAAGCCCCAGTCGCGCTTGGCGTCGATGTTGCCCAGGGCCAGTTCCTGCTGCTTGCCCTGTTTGATGCGGGCGGCGGCGTCGGTGACCTTGCGGGTAACGAATTCGATGCCGCGCAGCGGCGATTCATGGTTGAACAGGATGCCGCTGCTGGCGTGCAGGTCGAAGCTTTCACGGTAGTTGACGGTGATCCAGTGACCGTAGAGTTTGGCCACGCCGTAGGGGCTGCGCGGATAGAACGGGGTGTTCTCGTCCTGTTGTTCGGCCTGGATCAGACCGAACATTTCGCTGGTGGAGGCCTGATAGAAACGTGTGTGCGGGCTGAACTGGCGGATCGCTTCGAGCAAGTGGGTGACGCCCAGGCCATCGACGATGCCGGTGGTCACCGGCTGATTCCAGGAAGCGGCAACGAAGCTTTGTGCAGCGAGGTTGTAGACCTCGTCCGGCGCCGACTGAATGACTGCACGTTGTACCGAGCAGGCATCGGCCATGTCACCGTCCAGGTAGACGATGTCGCCTTCGACGCCCATCTCGCGCAAGCGCCAGCGCGAATCGCTGCTACGGCGTGCTACCAGGCCGTGAACCTTATAACCCTTGTCGAGCAGCAACCTGGCCAGATATGCGCCGTCCTGGCCGGTGATCCCCGTGATCAGTGCACTTTTCATTGTTGTTTTACTCGCTGCTCCCAGTCGGACAGGATCGCCCGCAGGGATTGTTGTGTGGTGATTGCCGGTGCCCAGCCCGTGGTCTGGACCAGCTTTGCGTGACTGCCGCAAACGCGACGCTGATCGGCGCGCCGCATGCGTGCCGGATCCTGCACCAGTTGCACTTCGACCTGCGCCAGATCGCCCAACTGCTCGATCAGACTGCGGATGCTTTGTTCGCGGCCCGAGCAGATGTTGTAGACCTGCCCGGGTGTGCCTTTTTCCAGAAGGGCGAAATAAGCCGCGATCACATCGCCGACATCGAGGAAGTCGCGCGTGACGTCAATGTCGCCGACTTCCAGTCGTGCTGCCTGCAAGCCTTGCTTGATGCGGTTGATCTGGCGTGCGGCGCTGGCGATGACGAAGCTGTCTTTCTGTCCGGCGCCGATATGGTTGAACGGCCGCGCCACCAGCACCGGCCAGCCCTCACTCAGGCCCCATTGCAGGCTGAGAAACTCGGCCGAGAGCTTGCTCACCGCATAGGGGTTGCGCGGGCAGGGCGGTTGCAGTTCGGTGATGGGCAGGGCGCTCTCGTCGACTTGCCCATAGACGTCGCCGGAGCTGACATACAGGAAGGTCCCCCGAAATCCGCGGGCCTTGAGGGCCTGCAACAGATTGAGGGTACCTAGCAGATTGATCTCGAGCGTACGGGCCGGGTCACGGAAGGCTTCGGGAACGAAGGTCTGACCAGCGAGGTGAATCACCGCGTCGGGCAATTGTGGCCACAGGTCGACGAGGCTCGCCGCTGACGTGAGATCGTAGGGTGCGGTGGCAGGCAGCAGTTCCCACGTCGAGTCAGGCTGGGCCAGACGCGACTGGATATGTTGTCCCACGAACCCACTGAGGCCCGTGACGAACAGACGCTTTTTCAAACAGCGACCCCTTGGTCTTTAACATTCGCCACTTTCCCACAGGCTTTGAGGGGAAGTCTGTCAGGCCTCATGAAAAAGGCCGACAGGATGACAGGCGAAGTCGTTGTTGTAGTTGTTTGTTACCAATCTGTGCCAAATGCTTGGCAATTTCAACAGTGCAAACCGTGACTGGTCAGTTCTCGTCAGAGTAGACGGATTTATTCTCGCCGGGCGGTTCACGAATCCGCGACGGATGTGTTTAGAATGCCCCTCGTCGCGTTCAACAGGGGTTGTTCAGCCCCAGTCAGACCGACCACTAAAAACAAGAACAAAGACGGGCTGGAAGATGCAGGACGAGTGTCGGCATGCCGACCACGATTCAGCGCTTCGCCGTCATGGATTGAAGCAGCCGGGATGGCGGCTTCATCGTGGGATGCCATGAACTTCATTCTTTACTCGGACGTCAACGACCGTTCCATCAGCCAGAGTCTCGGGCGTCCCGAATACAGTTACTACTTCGTGCTCAAGGCTTATCGCCCAGTGCTGGAAAGCCTTGGGCGGGTGCATGTGGTGTCCGCCATCACCGAGGTTGATCCGCTCTTTCGCCAATTGCGCGAGGTGGGCGAAGACAGCCTGTTTCTCTCTTTCACCCCGCCGCAAAATACGCCGACCGATCTTGAGTGTCCGACCCTGTGTGTGGTTGCCTGGGAGTTCGATTCGATCCCGGACGAGATCTGGGACAACGATCCGCGCCACGACTGGACGCAGATGCTGGCCCGACAAGGGCGGGTGATTACTCTGTCCAGCCATACTGCCCGGGCGATTCGCCGGGCGCTGGGCGAGGACTTTCCGGTACTGGTGTTGCCGACACCGTTGTGGGAGAACTTTGCGGCGATTCGTCAGCAGCAAGTTCCGGCGCCGGTCAATCCAGGCACGCCGCTGGCGATCAAGGGCTGCATTTTCGACAGCCGTACGCTGGCGCTCTCAGCCGATGACCTGCTGCCCAAACCACTGACCGCCGAGCAACTGGCCGCGATCGAGGCACAGCGACCTCCTCCGCTGACCTTCAAACGGCGCCTGGTCATCGCCCGGCACTACCTGCGCCAGTGGCGCCTGGATGCAGGCCGCGAACAGCAACAGCCGCGGGTGAAGTTTCTGCATCACTGGTATTGGGAGGGACTGCGTGATCTTTTCTCACGCAGGGCGCATGCCTGGCTGGAGCGACAGCTGCCGAGTATCGCCGGTCCACAGGCGGTGGCAGTGGCCGAACCGCCGCCGCTGGATCTGCCGGACACCACGTCGGTGGTCGACACCACGGTCGACGGTGTGGTCTACGTCACCGTGTTCAACCCCAAAGATGGCCGCAAGAACTGGCATCAACTGATCACCGCGTTTTGCTGGGCGTTTCGGGAAACGGCCGATGCGACGCTGGTATTGAAAATCACCCAGAACGACCTGGCGTCTTACTACAGCGAATTAATGACCCTGTTGGCGCAGCTCTCACCCTTTGCCTGCAGGGTGGTGGTGTTGCACGGTTATCTGGATGACGCCCAGTACACCCGGCTTTACGCTGCTGCCAGTTACTACGTCAACGCCTCGCGCTGTGAGGGCCTCTGTCTGCCGTTGATGGAGTTCATGTCCAGTGGCAAACCGGTAATCGCCCCGGATCACACGGCCATGGAAGACTACATCGACGACAGCGTCGCCTTCGTGATCAAGTCCAGCGAAGAACCCGCCATCTGGCCGCAGGACTCGCGGCTGATTTACCGCACCCTGCGCCACCGCCCGGATTGGGCTTCGCTGAAACAAGCCTACGAGGACAGCTACCGCATGGCCAAAGACCAGCCGGAGCGGTACCGGCAGATGTCGGCGGCAGCGGTCGAGCGCATGCATGACTACTGCGCTTTTGCCCCCGTGCAAACGCGCATGGCGGAATTTTTCGGGCTTGCACCGCATCCCGCCAATGCTGCGTCAGTGACGGAAAACGCCTCATGCTGATCATCATTCACTCGGAAACCAACCAGCACACCATTGCCCAGAATCTGGGGCGCTCGGAGTACAGCTATTACTTCGTGCTCAAGGAGTATCGCCCGGTACTCGAGCGTCTCGGACGCGTGGTGGAAGTGGCCGATCCACTGACCGAAGTCGACGCGCTTTACGAGGAATGCCGCGCCAGTGGCGAGCCGTGCGTCTTCCTGTCGTTCTCGCCGCCCCATCGCACGCCGGTACACCTGATGTGTCCGACTTTGCCGGTGTTTGCGTGGGAGTTCAGCACCATCCCCAATGAGCCGTTTGCCGGTGAGCCGCGCAACGACTGGCGCACGGTGCTGCAGGCTTGCGGAGCGGCGATCACCCATTCCAGCTACACCGTTAACGCGGTGCGCGAGGCAATGGACAGCGATTACCCGATCGTCGCGGTGCCTGCGCCGGTATGGGATCGCTTTGCCGCCCGCGGTGCGCCGTTGCAGGGCCAGCCACCGAATGGACCGGTACGGTTGAAGATCAAGGGATTGGTGGCCGACAGTCGCAAACTTGACTTGAACGCATTCGCCCCCCGGCCTTTGCGCACGGGCAAGGGACTCGATTTCCATGCGCCGGTCAGGGAGCAGGAGTTGCTGCTCGACGGCGTGGTCTACACCTCAGTGTTCAATCCCGGCGATGGGCGCAAGAACTGGGAGGACATGCTCAGTGCATTCTGCGTGACGTTCCGCGAGGTCGAGGACGCAACGCTCGTGCTGAAACTGACGCACCACGATGCCGAAGAAGCGCTGAGCGACATCCTCCACCACCTGTACAAGAATCAGTCCTACCGCTGCCGGATCGTGCTGATCTACGGCTACCTCGCGGACGCCGATTATGAGCGTCTGGTGCAGGCGACCCGCTATGTGGTCAACACGTCCTATGGCGAGGGCCAGTGCCTGCCGTTGATGGAATTCATGTCCTGCGGCAAACCGGCGGTGGCGCCACGTACGACGGCAATGATCGATTACCTGAGTGCCGACAACGCCTTTCTGATCGACTCCACCGACGAGCTCACGGCCTGGCCGCATGACCCGCGCAAGGCCTTCCGCACCCTGCGTTATGTGACTAACTGGACGTCGTTGTGCACGGCCTATCGCGCCAGCTATGCGGTCGCCAAAAACGATCCGCAACGTTATGCACAGATGGCCGCTCAGGCGGTGAGCAGCCTGCAGGATTTCTGCAGTCAGGCAGTGGCCGAGCAGCGGTTGCAGGTGTTTCTGGGGCAGTTGTTCGAACGCCGGGTTGCCGCAGACCCCGAGATGCGCGGGGCATGAACAGCAAACGGATCATGGACATCGAGGTACTGCGCGCGATCGCGGTGCTCGGTGTGCTGTTTCATCACCTGCAGGGCAGCCTGTTCACCGACACCGTGCCGCTGCTGCAAACAGTCCACCATTGGGCGCAGTCCTGGTGGGGCGTTGACCTGTTTTTTGCGATCTCCGGATTTGTCATCGCCCGCAGCCTGATCCCCGTGCTGCAAGGCTGCACGAGCCGTCGACAGTGCTGGGAGCAGACACGCAATTTCTGGCTGCGCCGGGCCTTTCGTTTGTTGCCCTCGGCCTGGCTGTGGCTGGCGCTGATGTTGCTGGCCTGTGTCTTGCTCAATCGCTCAGGTGCGTTCGGCACGCTGCACGCCAACCTGCAGGCAACGCTGGCCGGGGTGTTGCAGTACGCCAATTTCCGTTTTGCCGACAGTTTCTTTCAGTACGAATACGGCAGCAGTTTCGTCTACTGGAGCCTGGCGCTGGAGGAGCAGTTCTACTTGCTGTTCCCGCTGCTGATTGTCGTGTGCCGCCGACATCTGGGCTGGGTATTGCTGGCGCTGGTCGCGGTGCAACTGTTCACGTTGCGCACCCCCTTGCTGATGGTGGTGCGCACCGATGCCCTGGCCCTCGGCGTATTGCTGGCGATGTGGAGCGCGCAGCCGGGTTATTCCCGTTGGGAACCGAGGTTCCTGCGGCGGCCGTGGGCCGGAGTTTCGGTACTGACTGTGCTGGCGTTGCTGCTGAGTTACATGGCCACCGACCGCTTCACGTTCGCCTCTTACCGCATCGGCACGATCGCCGTGCTCAGCGCGCTGCTGGTGTGGATTGCCTCGTACAACCGCGATTACCTGCTGCCGCCCGGAAGGTTGCAACGGCTGATGGCGTGGATCGGCAGCCGCTCCTACGGCATCTACCTGATCCATATTCCGGCCTATCTGCTGGTCCGTGAATTGATCTTCCGCTTGCAGGACGCGGGGCTGCCCAGTCCGGCCGGGCACCCGATTCTCACGGTGCTGATCGCCGGCGGTCTGATCGCGCTGCTCAGCGAATTGAATTACCGATTCATCGAAATGCCGATGCGCAATCGCGGCGCCGCGCTGGTGCGCCGCCTCGGTACGTCGCGAACCGCCGTCCCATCCTCTGGAGCTACCTCATGCTGAGCCTTTTGAAGAAACTCACGGCAACGTCTCCCGCACCGGTTGCTGTGCCATCTGCCGCCGACAAGGTTGATCCGTACATGCTCGGCCTGTACGACGCAAAGCTCAGTGGCTGGTTCAATCAAGAGACCGACGAGCTGTTCACAGGCTTTCGGGTGAGCGCCGATGACACGTTGCTCGATGTCGGCTGTGGCGACGGCGGTAATGTGCATTTCTGCGGCATGCGCGGGGCGAAGATCATCATTGCCGACATCGACGCGGCCAAAGTCGAGGCCACCCGCCAGCGTCTGAGCGATACCCCGGCACGCAGCGTCGAATGCCACGTGACCGACTGCAACCCGCTGCCGATTGCCGATGCCACCGCCACCCGCGTGGTCTCCACCGAAGTCATCGAGCATGTCGACGATCCGGCGCAATTTCTCGCCGAACTGGTACGTGTCGGCAAGCCGGGAGCGCTGTACCTGCTGAGCGTGCCGCATCCCAGCTCGGAAGATTTGCAGAAAGACATTGCCTCGCCGGACTATTTCCAGAAACCCAACCACATTCGCATCATCAGTGAAGAGCAGTTCAAGGCGATGGTCAGTGACGCCGGGCTGGAGATCATCAGCCACAGTCAGTACGGCTTTTACTGGTCGATGTGGATGCTGTTGTTCTGGGAAGCCAAGGTCGAATTCAGTAACCCCGATCACCCGTTGCTCGAGCATTGGGCCAATACCTGGCAAGCGGTGCTCGATTCGCCCCGTGGTGCACAGATCAAGCAGGCGCTGGACGCCGTGGTGGCGAAGAGTCAGGTGATCATTGCCCGCAAGCCTTGAGTGCTTTTGTGTACCCTTGCAGCCTGATGTCTCAGGGATCTGCAAGGTATGCGCGTTATCGTCGGGTTGTCGGCCATGCTGGCGGTGTTGTTGCTCTGTGCTTGTGAACGACAGGACGCAGCGCCACTCGATCAGCAACTCTACGTCTGGCAACGGCAATGGACGTCCGCCCATGAGCTCGCGCTGAAAGACAGTCGCAGCGACTTTTCGACCTTGCGCGTGCTGGCCTTGCAGGCATTCCCCAGTGACGGCTGGCATCGGGCGCGGATCGATGCGCCGTTGCTCAAGCACGATGGCCGGCCTCTGATCGCGGTGATTCGTCTCGACGGTCAGCTCAAAAGTCTGGATCAGTCGCAGGTCACGGCGCAGATTCTTCAGGTTGTCGCCGACTGGCAGGCGCAGGGGCTGACCCTGAGTGGCGTCGAGATCGATCATGACGCGGGTAATGCGCGTCTGCCGGAATACACCGAGTTCCTGACACATCTGCATTCCGTGTTGCCCGCATCGTTGCCGCTGAGCATCACCGCGCTGCCGGCGTGGCTCGGCAGTTCACAGCTGCCGGCGTTGTTGGCCACAGTCGACAGCAGCGTGCTGCAGGTGCACGCCGTCAGCGATCCGCGACGCGGCTTGTTCGACCCCGAGCAGGCTCGGCGCTGGGCCAGCGCCTGGGGCAAAATCAGCAGCAAACCGTTCTATCTGGCGTTGCCGGCCTATGGCGTGGCGCTGCTGCCGGATGCCGACGGTGCCCCGGTGGTGGAAAGCGAAGTACCGATCGAACGTGAAGGGCAACGCCGGGAACTGCTCGCCGATCCGTTGCAACTGAGCCGACTTGCAAAAGCGCTGCGCGAGGACCCGCCGGAACATCTGGCCGGGCTGATCTGGTTTCGCCTGCCGCTGGCCAATGATCGCCGCGCCTGGAGCCTGACCACGTTGCGCGCCGTGGCCCGCGGCGATGCGTTGAGCAGCCGGCTCGGTCTGGCGTTCAGCGACCACGATGGCCTGCAGGACATCGCCCTGCGCAATGTCGGAAACCTCGACAGTGCCTGGCCCGCACGGATCATCGTCAAGGCCAGCGCTTGCGAAGGCGCCGATGCGCTCGCCGGTTACTCGTTGCAACAGAGCGCGGATCTGCTTACCTTCACCCGCCTGCGCGACGGTCGTTTGCCGGCGGGTGGACAACGCGCCATCGGTTGGGCGCGCTGTGCATTTATTGATCAAGGAGGTTCGCATGTTGACCCGTAACTGGCCCCGCCATCTGCTCTGCCTGAGCCTCAGCCTGCCGCTGGGTTCGGCGCTGGCCTGCGGCCCGGACTTCCCGATGCGCCTGCTCGACAATCGCGGGCAAACCCTGGCCGATTTGCCGGAGGGCAACTTCAACTTCGAGATCAGCCGCCTCGGCAAGACCATTGCCGGGCTGAAGAACGTCACCGCTGCGACGCACAATCCCGACGACATGTACGGCGACGCTAGCGAGCCTGCTGCGCTGCGAGAAAAAGCCGAGCAGGTCGGTCTGAGCGCCGAACAACAGGCGCTGGTCAAGCAACTGCGTGGCCTGAGCGATGCGCGTCAGGTCGAGGCGCAGGGCGCCAGTCTGCCGGCGGAAATCCGTTTGTACGTGGCCGGCGCGGTGGCGTTTGCCACTGGCGATCATCCGCTGGCGATCGAATACTTCAACAAAGTGCTGGCACTGCCGGCCGATCAGCGCCCGCTGCGCAGCACCTGGGCGGCGTATTCCCTGGGCCGTGCCTGGTTTGCCACGAGTGCCGAGGCGGGCGATGTCATCGAAGTGCTGGAGGACGCACGTGCGGCCTTCCGTCAGGCTCGACAACTGAGCATCGATGGCTTCAGTGATCCGCTGGAACTCGGTGTGGCCAGCCTCGGTGAAGAGGCGCGGGTGCTGCGCAACGCCGGCGACTGGAACGGCGCCATCGAACTGTATGAAGCGCAGAACCTGCACGGTTCGGCCGTGGGTTACACCTCGCTGAAACAACTGATGAATGAGCTGGCCGAACTGCCCGAGCCGCAACTGGCCAAGTTGCTGGAGCGCAAAGCCGTGCAGCAACTGGTTACCGCTTCGTTGATCAGCCGCATGGGTTGGTCATTCGACGAACAACCGCCGAACGAGAAGAAACTGATCAAGCTGCTGCAGGACAGCACCCGTGGCAGCCTGGAAAACGCCGATCGACTGGCGGCGATGAATTATCAACAGGGTGATTACGCCAGCGCCAAAGCCTTCCTTGAAAACGCCGGTGACGGCGGATTGGCGTGGTGGTTGCGGGCCAAGCTGGCGGTGCGTGACGGTGATAAAAATGCCGCGGCTGCCGCCTATGCCAAAGCCGCGCAGGCGTTCCCGCAGAGCGAAGATTGGGGCTACCGGCGCACCCCTGACTGGGACTTCGAAACCGTCCAGCCGAAATGCCGGGTCGAGGGCGAAAGTGCGATTCTGGCGCTGCAACGTGGCGAATACCTGCAAGCGTTCGTGCAGTTGTATCGCAGCAACAGCATCTACTGGTTCGACGCGGCGACGGTGGCCGAGCGCGTGCTGACGGTCGATGAGCTCAAGCGCTATGTCGATGACAACGTACCGGCGCCGCCGGCATTGACCCAGCAGCAGCGCGACAACTACGTGCCGCTGCCGGTCGCCGCCAGCCTGCGCAATCTGCTGGGACGGCGCTTACTGCGTGAAGGGCATTACGAGGAAGCGGTCGGCTATTTCGACAATCCCGATCTGCAGCACAAGGCCCGTCTGTACGGCGAGCAACGGATGAAGGCTGACGCTGCGTGGTGGCCGACCAAACGCGCCAGCGCCTTGTACAACGCGGCGTGGACCGCGCGTGAATGGGGCATGGACATTCTCGGTTACGAGATGGCGCCGGACTACGCCACGTTTGGCGGCAACTACAGCCTGGAAAACACCGAGCTGAAAGTCGGGCCGCTGGTGGCCGAGGCTGAAGTCCAGCGCCAGAAGGCCAGTGAAGCGCAGCCGGATGAGCGTTATCACTACCGTTTTGTCGCCACCGCGCTGGCCAGCCGGGCCGCCGATAATTTGCCGCACACCAGTCAGGCGTTTGCGGCGGTGTTGTGTAACGCTGCGGGTTTCAACAGCAGCCTGGAAGAGCAGAGCGCGCTGTATCGACGCTACGTCAATGAAGGCCCGTACGTGCCGTGGGCGGTGGACTTCGGTAATCAGTGCCCCTATCCGGATTTCGAAAACGCCGACAAGCGTTACGTCACCCAAGTGACCGATGCCGCGCGCATGGCTCTGCGGCCTTACAAATGGCCGGTACAGATCGGCGCGATCGTACTGGCGGTCGGCGTTGCATTGGCGCTGATCAGCCGGCGCCAACGCAAGTCCCGCAAACCCTAGGCCTGCTGGATAAACGTCAGGCGTACGGCGAAGCCGATCAGCAGGCTGCCGAACAGCCATTGCTGAACGCGTTGGGCGGTTGGACTGTGTTGCAGCCAACGGCCCAGCGCCGCGCCGGTCAGGGCATAGGCACTGTCGAACAGCAGCCCGATGCCCACCAGCAACCCGCCGAGGGTGGCAAACTGGGTCAGCACTGCTGCGCCGTCATTGACGATGAATTGTGGCAACAGCACCGAGCAGAACAGCAAGGCCTTGGGATTGAGCAGATTGGTCAGCAGGCCACGGCGAATCGCCTCGCGCCATTGTCCTTGGGTGTCAGTCACGGCAGCCGTATTCAGGTTCGGCAGCAAGCTGCTGCGCAAGCATTGAATGCCGATCCACAGCAAGTACGCCGCACCAGCCAGGCGCACCAGATCAAACGTCCACGGCGCCGCCTTGAACAGCGCCGCCAGACCCAATGCCGCCAATGCCACGTGACAGCCCCGGGCGATCGCCAGGCCAACGGCGGTTGCCAGCGCCGCACCGCGACCCTGGCGGGCACCGGTTTGCAGCAACAGAATCATGTCCGGGCCGGGCAACAGGAAGACCACCGCCAATGCCAGAAAAAACAGCCAGAAACTCGTCATGTCGCAGCCCTTTCGTTATCGATTCGGTGAGCAAAGTCTATGGCGCAAGGGCGGGGCAGGTGCTTGCGAAGTCAGCTTCAAAAACCCTTGGGATTGGCATAACCTGCTTTCTTTTTGCGCCTTGACCCGCAGGATCTGCCAAACATGAAACTTGACGCTTTTGATCGCAAGATTCTCGCTGCCTTGCAGCGCAACGGACGGCTGAGCAATGTCGAGCTGGCGGACGAGATCGGCCTGTCGGCGTCACCTTGCTTGCGCCGGGTGCGGATTTTGGAGGAGGCCGGGGTGATTCGTGGCTACCAGGCCAACCTCGATCGCGATGAAGTGGGACTGGGGCTGACGGTGTTTGTCGGGGTCAAGGTCGAGCGCCACAACGATGAGCAGGCCGAAGCCTTTTACGCGGCAGTCACCGCCCTGCCGGAGGTGATCTCGGCGTTTCTGGTGTCGGGCGAATCGGACTTTCTGTTGCAGGTGGTGGTGCCGGACCTGCGCGCATACGACCGCTTTCTCAGCGGCTGCCTGCTGAAGCTGCCGGGGGTGAGTGACATTCGCAGCAACTTTGCGATTCACACGGTGAAGACGCCGGGGGCGTTGCCGTTGGGGCATCTTCCGCTGTAGAGCGGGTTGCTCCCACATTCGACCGCAATCCTCCAGCAGGAACACGGTCAACTGTGGGAGCTGGCTTGCCAGCGATAGCGGTGTGTCAGCGACCGCAACGGTTAAAGGACTGACGCCATCGCTGGCAAGCCAGCTCCCACAGGGTTTGGGTGACCACCTACATCTGCGTCGCCATCCCCTCGACATTCATCGCCGCCTGACGCAGCGCCTCGGAGCGGGTCGGGTGCGGATGGCAAGTCAGCGCGATATCTTCGGCAGACGCACTGAACTCCATGGCCACGCAGTATTCACCGATCATTTCACTGACGCTCGGTCCGACCAGGTGCACGCCGAGGATCTCGTCCGTGCGTTCGTCGGCGAGGACTTTGGCGAAGCCTTCGGTCTCATGGTTGATCTTGGCCCGGCTGTTGGCGGTGAACGGGAATTTACCGACTTTATAGGTGCGCCCTTCAGCCTTGAGCTGCTCCTCGGTCTTGCCGACGCTGGCCAGCTCGGGCCGGGTGTAGATGACGTTGGGAATCAAGTCGTAATTGACCTCGCCGGCCTTGCCGACGATCTGTTCCACGCAGGCCATCGCTTCGTCTTCGGCCTTATGCGCAAGCATCGGGCCTGATGTCACGTCACCGATCACCCATACGCCGGTTGCCTCGGTACGGTGCTGGCGGTTGGCGAGCATGCCGCGCTTGTCGGTGCTCAGGCCGACGTTCTCCAGGCCCAGGCCTTTGGTGTACGGGCGCCGGCCGATCGCGACCAGCACGTAGTCGGCTTCCAGTAACTCGGCGCTGCCACCGGCGGCGGGTTCGACGCTGAGCTGCACACCGTTGACCGAGGGGGTGGCGCTGGTGACCTTCGAGCTCAATTTGAAGCTGATGCCTTGCTTGCTCAGCGCACGCTGCAGGGTTTTGCCGGCCTCGCCATCAACACCCGGGCAGATGCGGTCGAGGTATTCGACCACGGTCACCTGGGCGCCGAGACGCCGCCAGACCGAGCCCAGTTCCAGGCCGATCACCCCCGCGCCGATCACCACCAGATGCTTGGGCACTTCACCCAGCGACAGCGCGCCGGTGGAGTCGAGGATGCGTTGATTGTCGATCTCGACGCCGGGCAGGGGCGTGGGTTCGGAGCCGGTGGCGATGATGATGTCCTTGGCGCTCAGCTCGGTTTTGTTGCCTTGATCGTCGGTCACCGTGACTTTGCCCGGGCCGTCGATGTGACCCCAGCCTTTGATCCAGTCGACCTTGTTTTTGCGAAACAGAAACTCGATGCCTTTGGTCAGGCCGCTCACGCTTTCGTCTTTCTGTTTCATCATTTGCGCGAGGTTGAGCGTGGGTTTGACCTCGATGCCGAGGTTGGCGAATTCCGCACCCATGGCCGCGTCGTAAAGCTCCGAAGCATGCAGCAAGGCCTTCGACGGCATGCAACCGACGTTCAGGCAGGTGCCGCCGAGGGTGGCGCGGCCTTCCACGCAGGCTGCCTTCAGGCCCAGCTGGCCGGCGCGGATCGCCGCGTTATAACCACCGGGGCCGCCGCCCAGAATGACCACGTCGTAGTTGCTCATGCTGTTGCTCCTCGTTGGGGATGCGGATCGCTAAAAGTAGTCGGTCGATAAAATTACGAACGTAATATGTGCGTTTCCGGACATTTCGGTCAAGGCTTCAGGCAAGCGACAGGTTGCGCATCTTTAGATAAGCGAATTTGTGTACGAATATTTCACGCTTTTCGTTATATCGTAACGATAAGACCGGTGAATCAATGGCTTTGGGGTGATATGCAAGTCGATCTGGATGTCGATGGCACGCAAGTGACCGGGTTGCCGCGCTTTCAACAAGCGTCCACGCAGGGGCGACGTTTGCGTCGTCTGGCCATCGGTCTCGGCGGATTGGCCGGGGCAGGGTGGCTGCTGGCGCTGTTTGTCGAACTGTTTGCCGCGCAATCGATATGGCCGGCGTTGCTGATGAATCTGGGCGCGGCGTTGCTGGTGTTGGTCGCCGGCTTGCAGTCGGCGTGGTGGGTGACGCAATGGCGTGCAGGGGTGATTGACCCGCCGGTATCGGTGGCGCTGACCGAGGCGCTGGAGCCAGTAGCGCCGGATGGCTGGTACGAACGGCTGCTGGAGCGGTTGAGTCAGTGCGGCCTGCATCTGCTCGGTCAGATTGGCGCGGCCACGTTGTGGCTGGGCGGCTGGTCAGTACTGGTGGTGCTCGCCGTCGGGCAGGTGTGGAATCTGGCATTGCCTGCCGCTGCGGTCGGGTTGTCGGCCACGGTGGGCGCGGCGCTGATGTTGCTGTTGGGTTTCGGCTTGCTGGTGCTGGAGCGGCAACTGGCTCAGGAGAGTCCAGCGCAATGGCCGGAAGCCGGGTCTCTCGCGCAACTGGCGCGGGTGGCGATCATCAGCCTGGTGCTGGGCGCGTTGTGCCTGCTGTTCGCCAGCGAGGCTTCGGTGTGGCCAGTACGGCTTGCGGTGTTGATCGGGATCTTGCCGGGATTCGTCGCGATCGAGTTGCTATTGCGCGCAGTCCTGTCGATATTCAGTCCTCGTCGTGAACAGCTCGAACCGACCCTGCTGGCACGCAGTTTTGTCGCTGACATGCTGCGCTGGCCGCCGCAGCCGCTGCTGGCCTTGCAGCACGAATTGCACAATCGTTTCGGCATCGATCTGCGCCAGATCTGGGCGTTCAGTTACATGCGCCGCGCCTTTCTGCCGGTGCTGGCGCTGGTCGCTGCGGTCGGCTGGTTACTGACCGGTATCCACGAAATCCCGCTGCAAGGGCGCGGTATCTACGAGCGCTTCGGCAAACCGGTGCAAGTGTTTGGCCCCGGATTGCACGCCGGTCTGCCGTGGCCATTGGGCCGTGTATTGAGCGTCGAGAACGGCGTGGTGCACGAGTTGGCAACCAGCGTCGGCGATGTGCCTGCGCCGATCCAGGCCGAGCCAGCCGAAGGCCCGGCGCCGATGACTGCCAACCGCTTGTGGGATGCCAGCCACGTCAACGACAAATCCCAGGTGATCGCCAGCAGTCGTGGCGATCAGCAGAGCTTCCAGATCGTCAACATGGACGTGCGCTTCGTCTATCGCATCGGCCTGCGGGATCAGGACGCCTTGGCGGCAACCTACAACAACGCTGATGTGCCGACGCTGATCCGCAGCACCGCGAGCCGGATTCTGGTGCACGATTTTGCCTCGCGCACCCTCGACGGTCTACTCGGTGCTGACCGGGTAGGGCTGGGCGAGGAAATCGGCCGCGCGGTGCAAAATGATCTGCAGCAACTCAACAGCGGCGTAGAGATCCTCGCCACGGTGGTCGAAGCGATTCACCCGCCCGCCGGTGCTGCCAATGCTTACCACAGCGTGCAGGCGGCGCAGATCGGCGCGCAGGCGTTGATCTCCCGTGAGCGTGGCGCGGCGGCCGAAGCCAGTAATCAGGCGCAATTGCAGGCCCGTCTCGCCCGCGATCAGGCCAGTGCCAGCGCCCGTGAAATCAACGCCACAGCGCAGGCGGCGGATCTGAAGTTCAGCGCGGAACAGAAAGCCTACGCCAGCGCCGGCCAGGCATTCGTGCTGGAACAATATCTGAGTCAGCTCAGCCTCGGCCTGAGCAAGGCCAAACTGCTGGTACTCGACCACCGTTTAGGCGGCAGCAGCAATGCGCCGACCATCGATCTGCGTACGTTTACGCTGCCGGCTGATCCGACGCCTGCGCGCACTACCGCTCAACCAGGAGTTGCCCCTTGAGCCAGTCGCACACTCACGATTCGCATGACCACAGCGGCCACGATCATGGCCACGCCGGGCATCACCATCATCATGGGCATCATCACCACGGTGTGCCGGAAGAGGCGGGGCCATTCCCGTGGCGGCGCATGGGCTGGGCGTTGTTGCTGGTGGGGTTTGCCATCGCGGCGGCAAGCCTGGTCCAGGTGCGCTCGGGCGAGGCCACCGTCATCACCCGTTTCGGTAATCCGTCGCGGGTGCTGCTTGAGCCGGGTTTGAGCTGGCGTTGGCCGGCGCCGTTCGAAGCGGCGATCCCGGTGGATCTGCGCCTGCGTACCACCTCGAGTGGTTTGCAGGATGTCGGCACCCGCGATGGCTTGCGCATCATCGTTCAGGCTTACGTGGCGTGGCAGGTGCAGGGCGACCCGGACAATGTGCAGCGTTTCATGCGCGCGGTGCAGAACCAGCCGGACGAAGCGGCGCGGCAGATTCGCACCTTTGTCGGCTCGGCGCTGGAGAACACCGCCAGCAGTTTCGACCTGGCGGATCTGGTGAACACCGATGCCAGCAAAGTGCGTATTGCCGATTTCGAAGCGCAACTGCGTCAGCAGATCGACCAGCAACTGCTCGCCACCTACGGTGTGCGTGTGGTGCAGGTGGGCATCGAACGCCTGACCTTGCCTTCGGTCACGCTCACCGCCACAGTCGATCGGATGCGCGCCGAGCGTGAAACAATTGCCACCGAACGCACCGCCATTGGCAAGCGAGAAGCCGCGCAAATTCGTTCCGCCGCCGAGCGCGATGCGCGAATTGTCCAAGCCGATGCCACGGTGAAGGCCGCAGAAATCGAAGCACAGTCGCGGGTCGAAGCCGCGCAAATCTACGGCCGTGCCTACGCTGGCTCGCCGCAGCTGTACAACCTGCTGCGCTCGCTCGATACCCTCGGCACCATCGTGACGCCGGACACCAAGCTGATCCTCCGTACCGATGCCGCGCCATTCCGCGTGCTCGTGGACGGCCCGCCGAATGTTGAAAATAAATTCGGATCGCAGCCATGAGTGATGAAGTTCCACGTGGAACACATTCGTTGAGCAGTCCGTGGATTCAGGCCGGACGCCTGGCGTTTTTCGCCTTATATGCGGTGACGGTATTGGCTGCGTTGGCGTGGGCGTTTTCCAATGTGCGGCAGATTGATCCGCAAAATCGCGCGGTGGTCTTGCACTTTGGCGCACTGCAACGCGTCCAGAATGCCGGGCTGTTGCTGGCCTGGCCGCAGCCGTTCGAGCAGGTGGTTTTGCTGCCGGCAGCGGATCGGGTCATCGAGCGCCGAGTGGAAAACCTGCTGCGCAGCAGTGAGGCGATCAAGGCTGATCGTGTAGCAACCTTCGCCACGCCACTGAGCGATGCACTGGCCGGTTCCGGCTATCTGCTGACCGGCGACGCCGGCGTGGTGCAACTGGATGTGCGGGTGTTTTACAAAGTCAGCGATCCCTATGACTTCGTGCTGCAGGGTGATCATGTGCTGCCAGCACTGGATCGGCTGGTCACCCGCAGCGCTGTGGCCCTGACCGCTGCTCGGGATCTGGATACGATTCTGGTCGCTCGGCCGGAGTTGATCGGCGCCGACAATCAAGCGGCTGAACGTCGTGAGCGTCTGCGCGGTGATCTGGTGCAAGGCATTAACAAGCGCTTGGCTGAATTGAAGACGAGCGGGCAGGGCATCGGCATCGAAGTGGCGCGGGTCGACGTTCAGTCGAGTCTGCCGGATCCGGCCGTCAGCGCGTTCAATGCCGTTTTGACCGCCAGTCAGCAGGCCGATAAAGCCGTCGCCAATGCACGCACCGAGGCGGAAAAACTCACCCAAACCGCCAACGAACAAGCCGACCGTACTCTGCAAGTGGCCCATGCTCAGGCCGGCGAACGGCTGGCAAAAGCCTCTGCCGACACTGCCACGGTAATGAGCCTGGCCAAGGCGCAACAACAGGGCACCGACCCGCAGATGCTCCTGCGTCTGTACCGCGAACGCATGCCGAAAATTCTTGGTCAGGCCGGTTCGGTGACCACGGTCGATCCGAAAGACGATTCCCGCCTGATCATTCAGGGAGCCAGTAAATGACTGCGACCACCGCTGCACCGAGCCTGTTGTCCTCGGCCGAACAGCGCCGCGCTGCGCGCCAATTGACTTTGGCAATGCTCGCCTTGGGCTTGCTCGGCCTCGGTTTGATCTGGCGCTGGATGGTGCCGGAGCAAACTGGTGTCAGTCAGTTGCTGCTGGGTTTCGCCTCCTTATTAGTAGCGGTGCCGGTGATGCGCTCTGCTTGGTACAGCTTGCGTTATCCGAGCCTGCACGGCATCACCGATCAACTGATTGCTTTGGCGATGCTCGGTGCGTGGGCGACTGGCGATCTGCTGACCGCCGCGTTGCTGCCGATCATCATGATCTTCGGCCACGTGCTGGAAGAGCGCAGCGTGATCGGCTCGCAGGAAGCGATTCACGCTCTCGGCCAATTGACCCGCAGCCACGCACGCAAGATTCAGGCAGATGGCTCGATCATCGAAGTCGATAACGGCACGCTGGAACCCGGTGACACTGTAGAGGTACGCGCGGGCGATCGGGTGCCGGCGGATGGCCGGGTGTTGTTGGGCCAGGCCAGCCTCGACACGGCGTCAATTACCGGCGAGTCGGTGCCAGTGGAAACGGCAGTGGGCATGACGGTGTTCGGCGGCGCGATCAACCTCGACGGTTTGCTGCGCATTGAAGTGACCCGCACCGGTGATCAATCGACGCTGGGCAAAGTCATCGCGCTGATGCAGAACGCCGAGCGTTCGAAGCCGCCGATCACCCGTCTGCTTGAACGCTATGCCGGCAGCTACATGGTGCTGGTGTTGCTGTTGGCGGCGGTGACCTGGTTTGTCACCCATGACGCGCAAGCGATGCTCGCGGTGCTGGTAGCCGCATGTCCTTGCGCCTTGGTGCTGTCGGCACCGGCCACGGCAATTGCCGGAGTGGCGGTGGCGGCGCGCCACGGTATTCTGATCCGCAGCTCGGCGTTCCTTGAGGAGTTGGCAGACCTCACATCACTGGTGGTCGACAAGACCGGCACGCTGACTTACGGCACCTTGCGTTTGCAATCGATCAGCAGCCCGCGTCTGGATCAGGCCTCGGTGATGGCGCTGGCCGCCAGTCTCGGTGCGGCCAGCAGTCATCCTGTCAGCCGGGCGTTGGCGGGGCTGGTGAGTCAAGAGCAGAGCCTGTCGCTAACAGATATTCACGAGCGTCAGGGTCTTGGGGTGGTCGCCATGACCACACAGGGCGAGGCGGCGCTGGGGCGTCCCGAACTGTTCGCGCAACTGGGCATCGTCACTACCATCGTTCCCGAGCACGACGGGCCGATTGCCGGATTGGCACTGAACGGCGAATTTGTCGCCTGGCTGTTGCTGGCCGACAGCGTCAAACCGGAAGCGCGCTTAGCCCTCGCTGAATTGCGCGAACTGGGGCTGGGTCGCCAGTTGCTGCTGACCGGCGACCGCCAGAGTGTCGCCCAGACACTGGCCCGCGAAGTCGGCCTGCAAGAGGTGGAAGCCCAAGCGCTGCCCGAGGACAAACTCAATCGCGTGCTCAAGGAAATCGACAACGGTTTCCGGCCGATGGTGGTGGGTGACGGCATCAATGATTCGCTGGCGCTCAAGGCCGGTGTAGTCGGAGTGGCGATGGGCGCCGGCGGTGCCGACATCGCGCTGGCCTCGGCGGATATCGTGTTGATCGGCAGCGACCTACGCCGCCTCGGCACCTGTGTGCGGCTGAGTCGTCAGTGCCGTCGAACCTTGCAGGTCAATGTGATCATCGGTCTGGGCTGGACCCTGGCGATCGTGGTGTTTGCGGCATTCGGTTGGCTCGGCGCCGCCGGGGAGATGATCGCCGCGCTGTTGCACAACCTCAGTACGTTGCTGGTGTTGGGCAATGCCGGACGACTGCTGCGGTTTCAGGAGCCATTGCTCAAGCTCAAGGATGATCACTGAAGTGAGTTTCAGCGAACTGTGCGCCGAATAGGCAGTCATCTATGGAGAGGGCGCACACTTCACGCTGTTACCTGGGCTAAAGCAGTAGTGGGTGCATGACGGCATGCAGGAGCGCCTGGAACGATAGCCTCGGCTAATTAAATCGATAGCCTGCTATTTTTCAAGGATGGTCTACCCTCAGATCTGACGTCTGAAACAAGGGGGATTTTCCATGCTCGCGCAACTTCCACCGGCCTTACAGAATCTGCAGCTTCCGCTTCGCTTGCGACTCTGGGATGGCCATGAGTTCAACCTGGGGCCGACGCCCAGCGTCACCATTGTGGTCAAGGACCCGACGATGGTCACCCAGTTCACCCATCCGAGTCTCGACGCGCTGGGGGCGGCGTTTGTCGAAGGCAGGCTGGAACTGGAGGGCTCGATCAGCGAGGTCATCCGGGTCTGCGACGAATTGAGCAGCGCCTTGCTCGATGAAGGCGAAAGCGCGCAGCCAGTGCGTGCGGTGCACGACAAGGAAACCGACGCCAAAGCCATTTCCTATCACTATGACCTGTCCAACGCGTTCTATCAGCTGTGGCTGGACAGCGACATGGCGTATTCCTGCGCGTATTTCGAAACCGGCAGTGAAACTCTGGAACAGGCACAGCAGGCCAAGTTCCGACATCTGTGTCGCAAACTGCGTTTGCAGCCCGGTGATTATCTGCTGGATGTCGGTTGCGGCTGGGGTGGTCTGGCGCGTTACGCGGCACGTGAATTCGGCGCCAAAGTGTTCGGCATCACCTTGAGCAAGGAACAGCTGGAACTGGCCCGGGAGCGGGTCAAGGCCGAGGGCCTGGAAGATCAGGTTGAGCTGCAATTGCTCGACTACCGCGATCTGCCGCAGGACGGGCGTTTCGACAAGGTAGTCAGCGTCGGCATGTTCGAACACGTCGGCCACGCCAACCTCGCCGAGTACTGCAAGGTCCTGTTCGGCGCGGTGAAGGAGGGCGGTCTGGTGATGAACCACGGCATCACCGCCAAACACACCGATGGCCGTCCCGTGGGACGCGGTGCTGGCGACTTCATAGAGAAATACGTGTTCCCCAACGGCGAGCTGCCGCACCTGGCGATGATCTCGGCCGAGATCAGCGAAGCCGGGCTGGAGATCGTCGACGTCGAAAGCCTGCGCCTGCATTACGCGCGCACGCTGGATCACTGGAGCGAGCGTCTTGAGGACAACCTCGAAGCGGCCGGGAAACTGGTACCGGATCAGGCGTTGCGTATCTGGCGGCTGTATCTGGCTGGATGTGCCTACGCGTTCGCGCGTGGCTGGATCAACCTGCACCAGATTCTTGCGGTGAAGGCGCATCCGGATGGCAGCCATGAACTACCCTGGACCCGCGACGACATTTATCACCCCTGAGGCCTGACGACCGTTCGCTCGTTCGAGCGAGCGGTCAGTCAAAGAATCGGTGAAATAAGCCGGGCGATCCGCATGCCGAGCTGTTGCAGGCGGTGGATCTCCCGGCTTTCTTCTTTGGCGACTTCATAAGCCTGCTCGAAGTCTTCGTTGAGCATCTGTTCCACGTGGGCGGCGAATTCGCTGTCGACGGTCAGCAGCATCACTTCGAAATTCAGCCGGAACGAGCGGTTGTCCAGATTGGCGCTGCCGATGGCGCTGATTTCGCTGTCGATCAACACCACTTTCTGATGCAGGAACCCCGGCTCGTAGCGGAATACCCGCACGCCGGCGCGTACTGCTTCGAACGCGTAGAGGCTGGACGCGGCGTAGACGATGCGGTGATCGGGACGCGAGGGTAGCAGCAGGCGCACGTCGACGCCGCGCAGCACCGCCAGGCGCAACGCGGCGAATACTGCCTCATCGGGAATGAAATACGGGCTGGTGATCCACACTCGTTCCGTCGCCGCGTGGATGGCTTCGACGAAGAACAGTGAACAGGTTTCGTAGGCATCCGCCGGGCCGCTCGCCAGCAATTGGCAGAGCACGCCATCTTCCGGGTAGACATCCGGCAGGATCAGCGGTGGCAACGTCCGTGCTGCCCAGAACCAGTCCTCGGCAAACGACTCCTGCATGCAGGCCACCACCGGCCCGCGCACCTGAACATGGGTATCGCGCCACGGCGCCAGGGGCGGTTTCGCGCCCATGTATTCATCGCCGACGTTATGCCCGCCGACGAAGCCGAGTACGCCATCGACCACTACGATTTTGCGGTGGTTGCGGAAATTCACCTGGAAGCGATTGAGCCAGCCGCTGCGTGTGGCGAAGGCTTTGACCTCGACACCGCCATCGCGCAGCGCCTGCACATAACTGTGGGGCAGGGCGTGGCTGCCGATGCGGTCGTAGAGCAGATGAATTGCCACACCTTCCGCGGCCTTCTTCAGTAACAGGTCGCGCAGGCGCTGCCCGAGGCGGTCGTCATGGATGATGAAAAACTGCACCAGTACGGCTTCGCGCGCTTGATCGATAGCCTGGAAAATCGCCTCAAAGGTCGCGTGGCCATTCACCAGCAGTTGCACCTGGTTGTTCGCCAGGCACGGCATGCGCCCCAGTTTGGGCATGGCGCGCAGCGAGGCGTAGGCATTCGAGGCGCGAGCGGTGAGGGCTTCTTCGACCCACGGGCGCCAGTTCAACTCGGAGATCGCCTGACGCATCTGTTCGTTGGCTTGACGCCGCGCCTTGATATAGCCGTCGAAGGTGCTGCGACCGAAGACCAGATAAGGGATGAGCGTCAGGTAGGGAATGAAAATAAGCGACAATGCCCAGGCGATCGAGCCTTGGGCGGTGCGTACGGTCAGCACCGCATGGATGGCGGCGATCAAGCCGAGGCTATGTATCAGGGCGATCAGATAACCAAAAATGTGCGGTCCAAAATAATCCATGGGGCAGCCTTGCTCCTGAAGACTCAATGCGTAACAGACCATGTTCCGAGGCGAATGTCGCTATTTAATTGGTGCATGAACCGAAGCAATCGGCCGACGTCTAACGGCCACTACTGATCAGGAGTTTTTCGATGAACGTTCGTCTGCTGGGTTTGGCGCTGGGCCTGGGTTTGGCAATGCCGGTGGTTGCGCAGGCGCAAATGCTGCAGCCGGGGCTATGGGAAATGACCTCAAGCAACGTCAAGGTCGATGACCAGCCCATGGATGTGCAATCGATCCTTGGCCAGTTGCAAGGCCAGATGACCCCACAGCAGCGTGCGGCGCTGGAAAAGAACGGAATCAACATCGGCGGCAAGGGCATTCGTGCCTGCCTGACGCCGCAGCAAGTGGCGACCAACGATATTCCGCTGGCCGATCCGCAATCGGGCTGCAAACAGCAGATCACCGAACGCACGGGCAACCATTGGAAATTCCGCTTTAGCTGCCCTAAAGCGCAAGGCACGGGTGTCGCGACGTTCCTCAGTGATCGTGAGTTCACCACGGTAGCCAACGGCACGTTCAATGCGATCGGGATCAACCAGAAGGGCAGCCTGGAAACCCGCGCGGTGTGGTTGGGTCAGGATTGCGGCACCGTGAAGCCAAGAGCTTAAAAGCTTCGCGAGCAGGCTCGCTCCCACAGGGGACAGCACAATCCTTGTGGGAGCGGGCTTGCTCGCGAAGGCGTCTTGGTTGTCACCGCATGAATCGCAGCGCCAGCCCCTGACATCCTTCGTTGATGCGCTGCTCCCGCCAGGCAATCTGCCCCGACACCCACGTGGTATTCACCCGATAGCGAAAAGTCTTGTCAGCGAACGGCGTCCATCCGCACTGCGACAGAATCGGTTGCCGCGACACTTCAAGAGCCACAGGCTCAACCAGCACCAGATCCGCCCAATACCCTTCACGCAAATAACCTCGATCCGGAATCGCAAACAGATCCGCCACCCGATGGCTGGTCTTCGCCACCAACGTGGTGATCGGCAGCACGCCATCGGCCACCAGCTCCAGCAGTGCCGGCAAAGCGTGTTGCACCAGCGGTAAACCGGACGGCGCATCGGCATACGGGCGCTGTTTTTCTGCCCAGGTATGCGGAGCGTGATCGCTGCCGATCACGTCCAGGCGATTGCTCAGCAGCGCCGCGCGCAAGGCATCGCGGTCGGCTTGGGTCTTGATCGCCGGATTGCATTTGATCAGGTTGCCGAGGGCTGGATAGTCACGGTCATCGAACAGCAGATGATGCAGGCAGACTTCGGCCGTGATGTGTTTCTGTGCGAGCGGCTTGTCCTCGAACAACTCGAGTTCGCGAGCGGTGGTCAGGTGTAAAACGTGCAGGCGGGTGCCGTGATGTCTGGCCAGTTCCACCGCCAGCGAAGAGGAGCGGTAGCAAGCCTCGGCATCGCGAATCAGTGCATGGATATTCGCCGGCAGGTGTTCGCCAAGACGTTCGCGCAGACGTGCTGCATTGGCCTCGATGCTCGGCGTGTGTTCGCAATGCGCCAGCAGTATCGTCGGCACTTCGGCGAATAAACGCTCGAGAGTCCTCGGATCGTCCACCAACAGGTTGCCGGTGGACGCGCCCATGAACACTTTGACCCCGGCCACTTCGCAGGGGTTGAGTGCGGCGACGGTGTCGAGGTTGTCCCGGCTCACACCGAAATGAAAGCCGTAGTTGGCCACAGAGTTGATTGCCGCCCGACGCTTTTTATCCGCCAGTGCTTCGAGGGTGAGGGTGGCCGGTCGGGTGTTGGGCATGTCCATGAAACTGGTGATGCCGCCCGCCACCGCTGCGCGCGACTCGGTGTGGATGCAGCCCTTGGCCGGCGCCCCCGGCTCGCGAAAATGCACCTGGTCATCAATCATCCCCGGTAACAACCATTGACCGTTGGCGTCGATTTCCACACGGGCATTTTCACCGTCGATGCTGCGCGCGATCTTGACGATGCGGCCATGGCTGACCAGCAGATCACTGTCGAACTCGCGTCCTTCATTGACCAGTCTGGCGTTGCGAATCAGCACGCTGCTCATGATTCAGAACTCGTTCTGCAAGGCTTTGTAGCCGCGTACCAGATCGACATTGGTGCGTGCCACGTCTTCGGAAAACTCCGAGGCGCTGACACTCACCGGCGGGAACTGCGAGAGGTCGGTATTGGGGCCGATGCGGGTGGTGGAGGGCACGTAGAACGCATCCGGCAAATCGCGGCCATCGACCACCGAGTTGTGCCGCACCACACAGCCGTCACCGATCACGCAATTGAACAGCACGCTGTTGAAGCCGATGAACACCCGGTCGCCGACTACGCACGGGCCGTGCACGATCGAGCGGTGAGCGATCGAGGTGAATTCGCCGATGGTCACCGCGGCGCCGGATTTGGAATGGATCACCACGCCGTCCTGGATGTTCGAATTGGCGCCGATAGTGATCGGCTCCATCGTGCCTGAAGCGTCTACTTCATCGGCGCGGATCACTGCGTAGGGGCCGACGAAGACGTTCTCGCCAATGACCACCTTGCCGCAGATGATCGCGGTTTTGTCGACGTAGGCCGACTCGGCAATTTGCGGAAGATCGCCGGAAGGATTTTTACGGATCATGGCTGGCTCAGCGCTTTGTAAAGGGTGTTGAGGTTGTATTCGAACAGTCCGGTAACGGTGCTGGCCGGGCCGCTAGCGGCGAGGGCATCGGAGTACAACGTGCCGCCGATGTGCGCGCCGCTTTCGTCGGCGATCTGCTTGAGCAGGCGCGCGTCCTTGATGTTTTCCATGAACACCGCTTTGACCTTGGCCTGACGAATCTGCTTGATCAGCGCGGCGACTTCGGCGGCTGACGGTTCGCGCTCGGTGGACAGACCTTGCGGCGCCATGAAGTCGATGCCGTAGGCCTGGCCGAGATAACCGAAAGCATCGTGGCTGGTGACAATCTTGCGGTTGCCCGGTGGCAGCGAGCCAAGCTTGGCCTTGGCTTCGGCGAGCAGGGCGTAAATCTGTTTCAGGTAGGTCTGGCTATTGCGTTGGTAGTCGGCTTTGTTCGCCGGATCGGCGGCGATCAGCGCCTTGGTGATGTTGGCGATGTACAGCTCGGTGTTGGCCAGGTTGTGCCAGGCGTGCGGGTCGGGAATGGTCTCGCCGTCTTCATCCAGCGAGCGTGGTATTACGCCATGACTGGCACTGATGACGGGGGATTTGGTCTCGGTGCTGGTCACCAGGCGATCGAGCCAAGGCTCGAAACCGAGGCCGTTCTTGATGATCAGTTTGGCCTTGAGCAGTGCTTTGGCGTCATCGGGCGTCGGCTCATAAGTGTGGGCATCGGCATCCGGGCCGACCATGTTGGTGATCTGGATATGCTCGCCGCCCACCTGGTGAACCATGTCGGCGAGGATGCTGAAGCTGGTAACCACCGGCAATTTTTCCGCCGCCGACAACGACATCGATAGCAGCAAGCTGAACAACACGAGTAGAGCGCGCATCGGGAAACACCTCATTGGGATGTGAGCAAAGGCGGGCGGCGCAACAAGCCGTGCACCGGCCCGAATACCACGGACAGCAGATAACTGATACCCGCGACCAGCACGATCGCCGGACCGCTGGGCAGCGAGTAGTAGAACGAGATCAACAATCCGCACCACACCGAGAGGCAGCCGATAAGCGCCGAGATGGCAATCAGGCTCGGCAGGCGACGACTCCAGAACCGTGAAGCGGCGGCGGGCAGCATCATCAGGCCGACGACCATCAAGGCGCCGATGGCCTGGAAACCAATCACCAGGTTGAGCACTACCAAGGTCAGGAACACACCGTGGGCGAGAGGGCCGAGGCGGCTGACGGTTTGCAGGAATAATGGGTCGAGGGTATCGAGCAGCAGCGGTTTGTAGATGAGTGCCATGGCAATCAGGCTAAAGGCCGAGACCCATAACATGCCGTGAAGAGTAGGGCCGTCGACCGCCAGTGCCGAGCCGAACAACAGGTGCAGCAAGTCGAGGCGTTTGCCGGCGATGCCAAGAATCAGCACGCCACTGGCGAGCGAGATCGGGTAGATCGCCGCGAGGCTGGCGTCTTCGCGCAGGCCTGTGCGTCGAGTGATCCAGGCAGCCAGTCCAGCCATGCCCAGGCCGGCACCCAGACCACCGAAGGTCAACGCGGGCAGACTCAGACCGGCGAGCCAGAAGCCCAATGCCGCGCCGGGAAGGATACCGTGGGCAACGGCGTCACCGATCAGGCTCATGCGCCGCAGGATCAGAAAAATGCCGAGTGGCGCTGTGCTACAGGCCAATACCAGTCCGCCGAGCAGCGCTCGGCGCATGAACACGAACTCGCTGAACGGTTGCCAGAGGTGGGCGACGGTGAGCATCAGGCCACCTGCATATTGGGTGTTTGCTGGATCAGTTCGGCACTGGGGCCGAACACGCATTCGCGGTTTTTGATCAGCAGTGTCTGCGGGATGTGTTGGCGGACGGCGGCGAGGTCATGGCAGACCATCAGCAATGTTCGTCCTTCGGAGTGCCAGGCATGGATGTGTTGCCAGAGTAACTGCTGGCCCAGTTCATCGAGAGCTGCGTGGGGTTCGTCGAGCAGCAGCAATTGGGCGTCGGTCAGACTCAAGCGGGCGAGCAGGGCGCGCTGCAACTCGCCACCGGAAAGGGCCATCAGCGGACGCTTTTCCAATCCACTCAAGTGCCAGTTTTCCAGTGCGTTACCGAGTCGTTGTGCTCGCAGTTGCGTCGACAATCGACGCCCCCAGAAACCCGCGGCTACCAGTTCTTCGAGGCTGATGGGGAACTGCCGGTCGAGGTGTTGCTGTTGCGGCAGGAACGCCAGGCCGCCCTGGCGTGGAACACCCAGTGCGACTTTTCCCGATAGCGGCTTCTGCAATCCGGCGATGACTTTCAGCAAGCTGCTCTTACCGCAGCCGTTGGCGCCGATGATGGCGCTGAGGCTGCCGTGTTCCAGCGAGAGGGTCAGTGGCGAAGTCAGTGGTTGGCCGGGTGCGCCCCAACTCAAGGTGTGGCAACGGATCATTCGAGTTCTCGATGCCAGTGGCTTTCGGCGACCGCGTCGTGAGCGTGCAGGCTTTCGGCGTGGATCACCCGCAGGTGGAAGCCACAGACCCCGGGGGAGCGACGCAGAGCCAGATTGAGTCGTCGCGCGGCGTCTTCGCAGAACATCAGGTTCTGTCCATTGGCCAACGCGAAGGCCTGCTCGTCGGCGCGTTTCACGGCGGTTTGCACGGCGGTGCCGAGCGCCGCTTCGGCGTCATTGATGATCACACTCAGGGGAAGCTCGTCGATGAACTCGTCGAGGTGCATATGCAATTGCGCGATGCTGCGTTGGCTGTGCGGGGTGGCGACAATGCCTTGGCTTGATCCTAGCCAGGCCAACACTTCGGCATGTTGCAGTGGCTTGTTGGCGAAATCATCGATGAATTGCTGCTGAATCAACTGTCGCGCCAGCGCTGCTGAGCAGGGGCAAGTTGAGGAGTAGGGCACCTCGATTTTAAGTTCCACGTGGAACATTTGGTTTTTCAGACTCGCTGAAATGCTCACTGGGTAGCTCTTCCAACCCGCTAGAGGGCTGACTAACGCAGGCCTTTTCAGCAGCACTTCGCAGTGGATTTTCAGGTAGGCGCTGTTGGATAAACCGTCATGGCTGACCAGAAATTCCTTGAGAACCTGGCGCAATAGGGAGGGAGAGAGGTCCTGCCGCTCAAGTGCCGCCAGTGCGAGATATAGCCGCGACATGTGAATGCCGCGCGCCTCGCCATCATCGAGACTTACGCCTGCATCAGCTTTTGCGCTCAGACGTTGGCCTCCTAATAAAACAGGCAGAGCAATGCCGCACATTCCCACCCAATCAAGCGGTAACGCCTGCCGAGCGGCTTGAGTCGCAATATCCGGAAGTGTCAGCGAATTCATGTTCGAAACCATCGTGTTGATTGAATTAGATGTTACATTATAACAATTCAAATCACGATGCCTTTTTCATGAACAGGCTTTCATATGCACCGACGTCATCTGCTCAACCTGCTTGTGGCCAGCACGGCTTTGGCTTTTCCCTTCACCGTTTCGGCTACACAAATTCGCAATGCACGCCTCTGGCGTTCGGATGACAAGCTCAGATTGGTATTCGATCTGAGCGGTCCGGTGCGCTACAAAACCTTCTCCCTGAGCGCTCCAGAACGCTTGATCATCGACCTTTCCGGGGCGAGCTTGAGTAGCGATCTCAGTCAATTGATGCTTGCCGATACAGCTATTCATTCGATTCGATCAGGGCGCTTTGGTCAGGGTGATACACGGATCGTTCTCGATCTGAACCATCCGGTGCTATTGAGCAGCTTCCTTTTGGCGCCTCAAGATGGCCAGGGGCACCGCTTGGTGCTTGATCTGGTAAACGCCAAACAGGCATCAAGTCCGGCAATGGTTCCACGTGAAACACTTTCGAATCAGGCTCACCCCAAGCGCGACATCATCGTTGTCGTTGATCCCGGGCACGGCGGGAAAGACCCGGGCGCGGTTGGTGCCAAAGGTGAACGGGAAAAAGATGTGGTGCTGTCCATCGCCCAGTTGCTCGCCAAACGGCTGAAGAGGGAGAAAGGCTTCGACGTGAAACTGGTGCGCAATGATGATTTCTTCGTGCCACTTCGCAAACGTGTGGATATAGCGCGCCAGCACAAGGCCGACATGTTTATCTCAGTGCATGCCGATGCGGCGCCACGTCTAACGGCGTCGGGAGCGTCTGTGTATTGCCTGTCCGAGGGTGGCGCGACGTCTGCGACTGCACGCTTCATGGCACAGCGAGAGAACGGCGCGGATCTGCTGGGCGCGACCAGTCTGCTCAACCTTAAGGACAAGGATCCGATGCTCGCCGGCGTGATTCTCGACATGTCGATGAACGCCACCATTGCCGCCAGTTTGCAACTCGGCAGCACCGTTCTCGGCAGTCTGGCGGGCATTACCACGCTGCATCAGAAGCGCGTGGAGCAGGCAGGGTTTGCCGTGCTGAAGTCGCCGGACGTGCCGTCGATTCTGGTGGAAACCGGCTTCATTTCCAACGCCCGTGACAGCCAGCGCCTGGTCACTCCACGACATCAGCAAGCCGTGGCGGATGGTTTGTTCGAAGGGCTGCAGCGTTACTTCCAGAAGAATCCGCCAGTAGATAGCTACATCGCCTGGCAGCAGGAGCAGTAAGAAGCGCAGGTTTAGCAGCCGGTGATCCGACTGCAGGTGAACTTGGCGCTGCTGCCGCCAGAGCTGGAAAAGCGATTGATTGTCGTCCAGCCAACGCGACGGGTGTAGCCAGCCCAGGCTTCGCCGTCAGAGGCGAGCCCGGTGAAGAACGTCAGCTGGCCGAAACGACTGTTGGTCTGTGCCCAGTAGCGATTGCCGTCCTTTTCAAAGCCACGCAGGTAAATCGTGCTGCCCACCGTGTTTACGCTGTAGGTATTGCCCTGCGCATCGATGCAGGCCAGCAGATTGGCGCTGCGTGTGCAGTTGGCGAGTGCAGGAATTTGTCCCCATGCGTTGGCCCACGATAGCAACGCGAGACTCAGCAGCGAGCATTTCAGGGCAATTTTCATCTCGGTATCCGATGGGCAGTTTGCGTGCAGCTTCCAGCGCTTTATCGGTTTGGGCAAGAGCGGGGCTGGCTTATTTACATTGTTATACTATAACATAAATTTGAATTGAGCCTGAGCTCGCCGATTGCAAGCGTCTGCTTCTGCCAAAGCGCTGTTTTGAAGCTCAAGTACGCGGTGAGCTACGCCAAAACAGGCCAAAACGCACATCGGCCACAACCTGATGAGGATTATCCAATGTCATCTCCACTTCCCGTGACCGTTCTATCGGGCTTTCTCGGCGCCGGAAAAAGTACACTTTTGAATTACGTACTACGTAATCGAGAAGGCTTGCGTGTTGCGGTCATCGTTAACGATATGAGTGAGATCAACATTGATGGCAGCGAAGTCCAGCGTGATGTCAGCCTGAATCGTGCGGAAGAAAAACTGGTGGAGATGAGCAACGGTTGTATCTGCTGTACGTTACGCGAGGACCTGCTCGAAGAAGTCAGCAAACTCGCCCGCGAAGGAAGATTCGATTACTTGCTCATCGAATCTACCGGTATTTCCGAACCGCTGCCGGTCGCCGAAACGTTCACCTTTCGTGACGAGCAGGGCCAGAGCCTCGCCGATGTCGCGCGCCTCGACACCATGGTGACGGTAGTCGACGGCGTGAATTTCCTCCTCGACTACCAGGCCGCCGAGAGTCTGGCTTCCCGAGGCGAGACCCTGGGCGATGAAGATGAACGCTCGATCACCGATCTGCTGATCGAACAAATCGAGTTCGCCGATGTACTGCTGATCAGCAAGATCGACCTCATCAGCCGCCAGGAGCGCGAAGAGCTGATGGCCATCCTCAAGCGTCTCAACGCCCAAGCGGAGATCATCCCGATGGTGATGGGCGAGGTGCCGCTGGAGAAAATCCTCAACACCGGGCGTTTCGATTTCGAGAAAGCCGCTCAGGCCCCAGGCTGGTTGCAGGAATTGCGCGGTGAGCACGTGCCGGAAACCACGGAATACGGTATCGCCTCGACGGCCTACCGCGCACGCCGTCCGTTCCATCCGCAGCGCTTTTTCGACTTCATCGATCGTCCATGGCCGAACGGCAAACTGCTGCGCTCCAAAGGCTTCTTCTGGCTCGCCAGCAAACCCTCCGACGCAGGCAGTTGGTCGCAGGCCGGCGGTTTGATGCGCCATGGTTTCGCCGGTCGCTGGTGGCGTTTCGTGCCGAAAAACCAATGGCCGCAGGATCAGGAAAGTACCGCAGCGATCATGGAGAACTGGACACCGAGCGTTGGAGATTGTCGTCAGGAGCTGGTATTCATCGGCCAGAACATCGACTTCGTACAGCTCAAGTCGGAGCTCGACGCCTGCCTGCTGACTGATGAAGAAATGGCCATTGGCGCAGATGGTTGGCGCAGGCTGCCGGACCCGTTCGGCCCTTGGCACGAAGAGGCCGCCTGATGCTTGCGCTCAAACTGCAGCAAAACCGGGCGCGCCATCAGCATCAGGGGGTGACGCCGAAAACGCTGACGCGAATCCTCGAAGACGACGTCAATCTCGCGGTCTGGCAGCGCCAACTGCCGCTGCACATCGCCGATTTCGCAGAGTTGCTGCTCTCGCTCAACGAGCCTTTGGCGGAATCACTGTGCATCGAATTGCCGAATGAAGACGCCGACCCTGATCTGCAAGGACTGGCCGCCGGGTTCCGTGATCTGCAAGGCTACGAGGGCTTCATCGCGGACCTGCAATGGCTGGTGAGTGCCTTCGCCTGTCTGCTGGGCGCTCGCCGCATCGGTTTGCGCCTGCGGGTGTTGGACAAAGCCATGTGCCCACGCTTCCATGTCGATCATGTGCCGGTGCGCTTGATTACAACCTACGGCGGGATCGGCAGTCAGTGGCTCAAGGAAGGCGTGATGGATCGCGAGCAATTGGGCCAGGCAAACGCCGAACCACGGGACATCGCGAACATCCAGCAACTGCAGAGCGGTGACGTGGCGTTATTGAAAGGTGAGAAGTGGCACGGCAACGAAGGCTTCGGCCTGATTCATCGTTCCCCGCAACCGGCGCCGGGCGAACGACGGCTGCTGCTGACCCTCGACTGGCTCGGTTGACGGCTCAAGGCTTGAGCCATTTGCCCTGGCTCTGGCCTTCGCAGTACGGCTGTAAATACGCCGCGTCGGAGGCGACGCCGTAATAGTGGATATCCTGGCGATAGGGCATATTGGCGACTTGCGCGTTGCTGCACACGCCGAACGCGCCGCTCGGGCATTGATCGACGTACTGCACCTCGACTTTCTGCCCGGCCAGGGTCGGTTGGCAGAAGCCGTCGCTAAACAGCTTCTCGGGAATATTGCGGTTCTGCTGGCAGACTTTGACGTCGAGCCGCTCGCCCTGGCTGTGCACCACGCAAGCCTGGGCCCATGCTTCGCTCGACAGCAGCGTCAACAGCAACGACCATCCCATCCAACGCATGTCCAATCCCCTCAGAAAACGCCCAGTCATGTTGCAGAACATTCCTACCCATGTCATCGCCGGCCCTTTGGGCGCTGGCAAGACCAGCCTGATTCGCCAGCTCATGGCCCAACGGCCGGACGGCGAGCGCTGGGCGGTGCTGATCAACGAGTTCGGTCAGATCGGCCTCGATGCTGCGTTGCTGACCCGCGACGCCGATGGTATCGCACTGGGCGAAGTCGCCGGAGGGTGCCTGTGTTGCGTGAGCGGTGCGCCGTTTCAGATCGGCCTCGGCCGTTTGCTGCGCAAGGCCAGGCCGGATCGGCTGCTCATCGAGCCGTCCGGACTGGGCCATCCGGCGCAATTGCTCAAGCAGTTAGGCGAGGCGCCGTGGTTGGGTGTGCTGGCGCTGCAGCCCTGCGTGTTAGTGCTGGATGCCCAGGCGCTGGCCGCCGGGAAAGCCTTGCCGACCGCTCAGCATGACGCTTTGGGTAGCGCCGGTCTGCTGTTGCTGAACAAGGCAGAAAGCCTGGATGAGGCTGCACGGCAGACCATCGTCGAGCGTTTGCCGGCAGTCAAACTGGTCTGGACGCAGCAGGCGCAACTGCCTTTACGCGAGTTGCCGGGTGTCACGGCGCAAGCAATGGCAGGTGCGGATAACCTCGTCGTGCCGCAGGGAGCGGGACCGATTCCGGCGATCTGGAGCGACCCGGCATCGCCGATCTGCCTGAGTCAGGCACAGGAGGGCGGTTGGAGCATCGGCTGGCGTTGGCACCCTGGACAGACGTTCGATACGCAACGTCTGAGCCAATGGCTGCAGAGCCTGGACTGGCGGCGGGCCAAACTGGTTATCCACAGCGCCGAGGGCTGGGTGTCGGCCAATGCGGTGGATAACGCCGAACTGGATTGGCAACCGAGTGAGTGGCGACGGGATTCACGTATAGAGCTGATCTTTGCCGATGCACAACGTATCGATGCTTTGCAGTCAGGCCTGACGCAATGCCGGGTGCAGGCGGGTTAGCTCAAGGCTTCCACTTGTTGTGTTCCTGCCGCCACTGGCTCAGTTCGATCACTTCGGCCCGTGGGCGGGTAACTTCGACCACCGGGGGCGTATCGTCGAACGGCGCCGGGTAGGGCGCCAGTTCGATCTGTGCGCTGTGCGCGCCAAACTGGGTAATGGTGCCGTTGTGCCGGGTTTCGCCGGTCACGGTGAACTCGAAGTTATAGACCCGGGCCAGGCGCCGCCGCCCGCTGGCATCCTTGATCAAACCGATTTTTTTCAACGCGACGTTACCGTCCAGCAGTTCGACGCCGACGTTGATGCAATGCTGCTTGACCCGCTCCAGCGCCCGCTCGCGCAAGCCGTGGTTGTGCCATAGCCATGCGCCGGCTGCGGCGAACAGCATCAGCACGAAGATGTTTTCGAGGGTCAGCATCAACAGGAAACTCCAAAAGATAAGCTCAGCTTAACTGCGTCGCCGGTCTGTCGTACAGGCTGTGTTTCGTCGCATACTGCGCGGCTTGAATTTCAATCGTTTTACGGAATAACCCGAATGAAACGTACGCCTCATCTGCTCGCCATTCAGTCCCATGTGGTCTTCGGCCACGCCGGCAACAGCGCCGCCGTGTTTCCGATGCAGCGGGTCGGGGTGAATGTCTGGCCGCTCAACACCGTGCAGTTTTCCAATCACACCCAGTACGGGCAGTGGGCCGGTGAAGTGCTGGCGCCGCACCAGATCCCCGAACTGGTCGAAGGCATTGCCGCCATTGGCGAGCTGGGCAATTGCGACGCCGTGCTTTCCGGTTATCTGGGCAGCGCGGCGCAGGGCCGGGCAATTCTCAGTGGCGTCGAGCGCATCAAGTCGGTCAATCCGAAGGCGTTGTACCTGTGCGACCCGGTGATGGGTCATCCGGAGAAGGGCTGCAGTGTGCCGGCCGAAGTCAGCGATTTCCTGCTGGAAGAAGCCGCTGCGGTGGCGGACATCATGTGCCCGAACCAACTGGAGCTGGACAGCTTCTCCGGGCGCAAGCCGCAGTCGCTGTTCGATTGTCTGGCGATGGCTCGGGCGTTGCTGGCACGTGGGCCGAAAGCGGTGCTGGTCAAGCATCTGGATTATCCGGGCAAGCCGGCGGACGGTTTCGAGATGTTGTTGGTGACCGCCGACGAAAGCTGGCACCTGCGCCGTCCGCTACTGGCGTTTCCGCGTCAGCCGGTGGGTGTCGGCGATCTGACTTCCGGTTTGTTCCTGGCGCGGGTACTGCTCGGCGACAGTCTGGTGGCGGCGTTTGAGTTCACCGCAGCGGCGGTGCATGAGGTGCTGCTGGAAACCCAGGCGTGTGCCAGTTACGAGCTGCAACTGGTGCGAGCGCAGGACCGGATCGCGCATCCGCGGGTGAAGTTCGAGGCGACGGCGATCAGCCTGTAAGACCGCATTACGTCCATTCGCGAGCAAGCCCGCTCCCACGTTCGACTGCATTCCCATGGGAGGACTGCGATTCAATGTGGGAGCGGGCTTGCTCGCGAAGGCGATCTGTAAAGCGACATCATTCCAAAGGGCTGATCAGGCGTCGCCCTTGATCTCCTGATAACGCTTTTCCAGCTCCTGGCGAATTTGCCGACGCTGCTGCGCCTGCATGTAGCGGCGCTTGTCTTCGCTGTTCTGCGGTTGCAGCGGCGGCACGGGGGCCGGTTTACGCTGGTCATCCACCGCAACCATGGTGAAGAAGCAGCTGTTGGTGTGGCGTACCGAGCGCTCGCGGATGTTTTCGGTCACCACTTTGATGCCGACTTCCATCGAGGTGTTGCCGGTGTAGTTGACCGACGCGAGGAAGGTCACCAGTTCGCCGACATGGATCGGCTCGCGGAAAATCACCTGATCCACCGACAGCGTTACCACGTAGCGGCCGGCATAGCGGCTCGCACAGGCGTAGGCCACTTCGTCGAGGTATTTGAGCAGGGTACCGCCGTGGACATTGCCAGAGAAGTTGGCCATGTCGGGGGTCATCAATACCGTCATCGACAGTTGGGCGTTTCCGGGTTCCATAACGTTCTCACGGATCAAGGCTGGATGGCTGGACGCACCTCTGCGGGTGCCTGGTGGTTTTTTCAAAAGCACCGTTATCGGGACGCCAGACGACTGGCTGCCGTCACGCCGCGACCGATCTGTTTCCTTATATTGCACCGCCTTCCAGCCGGAAGTCGCGGTGTTAACCTGCAAAAGGCCCTGCCCAAGGGCAATTCCTACACGAAAAGCGGATTTTTACCCAACTCGCTCAGACCTTTCTGAAGTCTGACGGCGGGTCACGTCATACAAGGAGCCCACACCATGCATGCCATCAGCTTTATTCAGGATCTGGCAGTGATCATGTTGGTCGCAGGTGTGGTCACCGTGCTGTTTCACCGCTTCAAGCAGCCGGTGGTGCTCGGTTACATCGTCGCCGGTTTCATCATCGGCCCGCACACACCGCCGTTCGGCCTGATCCACGACGAAGAAACCATCAAGACCCTCGCCGAGCTGGGGGTGATCTTCCTGATGTTCTGCCTCGGGCTGGAATTCAGTCTGCGCAAGTTGTTCAAGGTCGGGGCCACGGCGTTTATCGCAGCGTTCCTTGAAATCGTCCTGATGATCTGGATTGGCTACGAAATCGGCCGCTGGTTCGACTGGAACACCATGGACTCGCTGTTCCTCGGCGCAATCCTCGCCATCTCCTCAACCACCATCATCGTCAAGGCGCTCAACGACCTGAAGATGAAGAACGAGCGCTTTGCGCAACTGATCTTCGGCGTACTGATCGTCGAGGACATCCTCGGCATTGGCATCATCGCCTTGCTGTCGAGCATCGCAGTCAGCGGCACGGTCAGCTCCGGCGAAGTGTTCTCCACGGTCGGCAAACTGTCGCTGTTCATGATCGTCGCGCTGGTGGTCGGCATTTTGCTGGTACCGCGTCTGCTGGCGTATGTCGCCAAATTCGAAAGCAACGAGATGCTGCTGATTACCGTGCTGGGCTTGTGTTTCGGCTTCTGCCTGCTGGTGGTCAAGCTCGAATACAGCATGGTGCTCGGCGCCTTCCTGATCGGCGCGATCATGGCCGAGTCGCGGCAGTTGCTAAAGATCGAACGCCTGATCGAACCGGTTCGCGACCTGTTCAGTGCAATCTTCTTCGTCGCCATCGGCCTGATGCTCGATCCGATGATCCTGCTGCAATACGCGTGGCCGATTGCAGTCATTACCGTGGCGGTGGTGCTCGGCAAGATGTTGTCCTGCGGCCTCGGGGCGTTTATCGCCGGCAATGACGGACGCACCTCACTGCGTGTGGGGATGGGGCTGTCACAGATTGGCGAATTTTCCTTCATCATCGCCGCGCTCGGGATGACGCTGCAGGTCACCAGCAACTTTCTGTATCCCGTCGCGGTGGCGGTGTCGGTGATCACCACGCTGCTGACGCCGTATCTGATCCGTGCGGCCGATCCGCTGTCGATCAAGCTCTCGGCGGCAGTGCCCAAGCGTCTGGGCCGGGTGTTCGGCATGTATGGCGAATGGCTGCGCAGCATTCAACCGCAAGGCGAGGGCGCGATGCTGGCGGCGATGATCCGGCGGATCCTGTTGCAGGTCGGGGTCAATCTGGCGCTGGTGATCGCGATCTTCTTCAGCGGCGCGTTCTTCGCCGGACGGTTGTCGGTGTGGATGCAGGACTGGATCGCTGATCCGAGCTGGCAGAAGGCGTTGATCTGGGGCGGGGCACTGCTGCTGTCGCTGCCGTTCCTGATTGCGGCGTATCGCAAGCTCAAGGCGCTGTCGATGCTGCTGGCGGAGATGGGCGTGAAGCCGGAGATGGCCGGGCGGCACACGCAGCGAGTGCGTCGGGTGATCTCCGAAGTGATCCCGATCCTCTCGCTGCTGGTGATCTTCCTGCTGTTGGCAGCCTTGTCGGCCAGTATCCTGCCGACCAACAAGTTGCTGGTGCTGGTCGCCGTGGTCGCGGCCGCCGTGGCGGCGCTGCTCTGGCGCTGGTTCATCCGCGTGCACACGCGGATGCAGGTGGCCCTGCTGGAGACCCTCGACAACCACAAGGAGTCGTCGGGGCACTGACCGACCCGGGCGTCTGGCGAATCAGCTCTCCAGCCAGACATCCCGCGCCCAATGCCACACCGATTCCCAGGACTCTTCGGTGATCAGCTCTTCTTCGCCGGACCACAGCACCACGGTGCCGTCTTCTTCGACGCAGTAGTAGTTGTCGCCGTCCTGGCAGATCGGGATCAGGTCGCGCGGTACGCCAGCATCCCAGGCGTTGGCCGCGACATCCGGCAGGTAAGTGTGTGATTGCGGGTCGGTGACGGTCACCGGCTCGAGGCTGCCGTACACCACGTCGCTGACGGTCAGCAGAAACTCTTTGAAGACGAACGGGATGTTGATGAAGAGTTCTTCTTCGATCTCCACCAATTGGTCTTCGTCGGGCAACTCCAGGGGAACCGGTACGGGTTCGTTGGCTTCGCGCAGTTGTTCGATGATTTCTTCCACGTCCGGGATCCTCTTGCTTGAATGGCGCGGTTTATATGGGCCGGTTTATACAGTAGCTCGCTATAGATGCAACTGCGAAATAGAAAACCCCGGCCGAGGCCGGGGTTTTCATTACCACATGCGTAACGCGATGGGGATCAGCCGTTCTGGCGGATACCGGCCACCAGCCAAGGCTGGTTTTCGCCCTGTGGACGTTCCATGTTCCAGCTTTCGCTGAACACTTCGCCCTGGTCGAAACGCGAGGTCTTCGACACGCCGCTGAAGGTCAGGGTGGCGATGGTCTTGTCGGCACGATCATCCACGCCGTCCAGCTGTACCTGCAAGTTGTCGATGTAGGTCGACTGGAAGCCGTCGCCCAGGTCCGCACGCTCACGCTTGAGGAAGTCGAGCATTTGCGGGGTCACGAACTCAGCAATCTTGTCCATTTCGTTGGCGTCCCAGTGCTGCTGCAGCGACTGGAAGTGGCTGCGCGCGGCGGCAAGGAAGTTCTGCTCGTTGAACCAGGCCGGTGCGTTGATCACCGGACGAGCGGCAACCGGCGCGGCCGAACCACCGAAGATCGAACCCATGGCGGCAGGCTTCTGCTCGAACACTTCACGCTGCATCGGCGCGCCGGCCGGAGCCAGGTGCTCCTGCTGCTTGCGTCGACGCGCAGCGATGAAGCGGAAGATCACGAACGCGATCACGGCCATGATCAGGATGTCGAAGATCTGCATGCCCTGGAAGCCGCCGCCCATGAACATGGACGCGAGCAGGCCACCGGCGGCGATACCGGCCAGAGGGCCGAGCCATTTAGAAGCGCCGCCAGCCTTGGCCGCGGCACCGGCAGCGCCGGCTGCACCAGCGGTCGCTGCTGCGCCGCCCATGCCTGGGGAAGAAGGAGCCATCTGGCTGGTCTGGTGCGTCGGCGCAGCGCCGGCGCTTTTGCCACCACCAAAGCGCTTGGCGTTGGCGTCGAGGCTCATCGTCAGGCCGATGCACAACGCCATGGCGATGCTAAGAAAACGTTTCATAAAGGGAATTCCCGTTTGTGGAGACACGCGCGCCATGTTGCACAGCTGAAGTGTTACTGGCTAGCGAGAGAGTGTTTCGGGCTTTTGCCTGACAGCTTAGGTTCAGCTCCATCGAAGCAATAAGGCCATGTACTTTTGTCTGTAGGAAAATGGGATAGGTTCAGCGGGAAACCTGCTTATCGACGCAACGCCAGCATTACCACACCGGCGGTGATCAGGCCGATGCCGCCCCATTGGCGCAGGTCGAGTTTCTCGCCCAGCAGGATCACGCCGAGCACCGCCACCAGTACCACGCTGAGCTTGTCGACTGGCGCGACCAGCGAAGCCGGGCCGACTTTCAGCGCGCGGAAGTAACACAGCCACGATGCGCCGGTACCCAGGCCAGATAACAGCAGGAACAAGTAGCTCTTGGCGGAAATTGATCCCAATGACTGATATTGGCCCGTCGCGTACAAAATCAAGGCCAGGCTGACCAGGACCACGATGGTGCGCAGCAGGGTAGCGAAGTCGGAATTGACGTTTTCGATGCCGATCTTGGCGAAGATCGCCGTCAGCGCGGCGAAAGTCGCCGAGAGCAAGGCCCAGAATGTCCAGGAAGAAAAGAAGCCTGAGCCCATGGAAATATCCTTAAAGATGAGCCGACACAAAGCTTTGTAGGAGTGAGCCTGCTCGCGATGAGGGCGTGTCAGACAATAAATATATTGAATGATAAATCGCTATCGCGAGCAGGCTCACTCCTACAGAAGCAATCGAGCAAGGCGTTAAATGGCTTCCAGCTTCGCGTACCCCAGCATCAGCCACTTGCTGCCTTCGCTGAAGTTCACCTGCACCCGCGCCTGCGCGCCGGAACCTTCGAAGTTGAGGATCACGCCGTCGCCGAAGATCGAATGTCGTACCGCCTGACCGAGGCTGAAGCCGGTTTCCGGGATCTCGCTACCGCTGAACAGGTTGCTGCCGCTCATCGACTGGTTGCCGCCGAACGGTCGGCTGACACTGTTCGACAGGCGCACTTCCTGAATCAGCCCCTTCGGCACTTCACGGACGAAACGCGAGACCTTGTTGTAGGTTTCGCTGCCATACAGGCGCCGGGTTTCAGCATAGGTCATCACCAGATTCTGCATGGCACGGGTGATGCCCACATAGGCCAGACGGCGCTCTTCTTCCAGACGACCCGGTTCTTCCAGGCTCATCTTGTGCGGGAACAGGCCTTCTTCCATGCCCACCAGGAACACGTAAGGGAATTCCAGGCCTTTGGCGCTGTGCAGGGTCATCAGCTGAATGCTGTCTTCGTGCTCGTCGGCTTGAGTGTCGCCGGCCTCCAGCGAAGCGTGGCCGAGGAACGCCGCCAGCGGCGTCAGCTCTTCGTCTTCTTCGGTGTTCTCGAAGTTGCGCGCGGCGCTGACCAGCTCCTCAAGGTTTTCCACCCGGGCCTGGCCTTTCTCGCCTTTTTCCGCTTCGTGATAGGCGATCAGCCCCGATTGCTCGATGACGGTCTGGGTCATCAGATGCAGCGGCATCTCCATGCACTTGGCGGCAAGGTTCTCGATCAGCTCGATAAACGCACCCAAGGCGCCGGCAGCGCGACCGGTCAGGCCTTTATTGGCGACCAGTTGGCGCATCGCTTCCCACATTGATACATCGCTGTGGCGAGCATGGTCGCGGATCGCTTCGACGGTTTTTTCGCCAATGCCGCGGGCCGGGACGTTGATCACCCGCTCCAGTGCGGCGTCGTTGCCACGGCCTTCAAGTAAACGCAGGTAGGCCATGGCGTTCTTGATTTCCGCGCGTTCGAAGAAGCGCTGGCCGCCATAGATGCGGTACGGAATGCGTTCGCGCAGCAAGGCTTCTTCGAGAACGCGCGATTGGGCGTTGGAGCGGTAGAGAATTGCGATATCGCTACGGGCCAAGCCGGTTTTCAGCGCGCTTTCGATGGTTTCGACAACGTAGCGTGCTTCGTCGTGTTCGTTGAACGCGGCGTACAGGTTAATCGCTTCACCGTCGCCACCGTCGGTCCACAGCTCTTTGCCGAGGCGTCCGGTGTTGTTGGCGATCAGGGCGTTGGCCGCCTTGAGGATGCCGGCGGTGGAGCGGTAGTTCTGCTCCAGGCGAATGGTCACCGAATCCGGGAAGTCGGAGGAGTACTGATGAATGTTCTCGATTTTCGCCCCGCGCCAGCCGTAGATCGACTGGTCGTCGTCGCCGACCACCATCAGGCTGTCGCCGCCCTTGCCGAGCAGGCGCAACCAGGCGTATTGCACGGCGTTGGTGTCCTGGAACTCGTCGACGAGGATATGACGGAAGCGCTTCTGATAGTGCGCCAGCAGACCCGGGTGATCGCGCCACAGGTCGAGGGCGCGCAGCAGCAGTTCGGAGAAGTCGATGACGCCGGCGCGCTGGCAGGCCGCCTCGTAAGCTTCGTAAATGCCGCGCATGGTCGCCAGGTACAAGTCGCCGCTGGCCTGAATGTGTTGCGGACGCAGACCTTCGTCTTTCTGCCCGTTGATGAACCACTGGGCCTGACGGGCTGGCCAGCGTTGTTCGTCCAGTCCCAGCTCGCGGATCACCCGCTTGACCAGCCGCTGCTGGTCGTCGCTGTCGAGAATCTGGAAAGTCTGGCTCAAGCCCGCTTCCTGCCAGTGCGCCCGCAGCAAGCGGTGCGCCAGGCCGTGGAAGGTACCGACCCACATCCCGGCCGGGTTGATACCCAGCAACTGCTCGATGCGATGACGCATCTCGGCAGCGGCCTTGTTGGTGAAGGTCACCGACAGAATGGAGTGGGGCGAGGCGTTTTCGACCTGGATCAGCCAGGCGATACGGTGCACCAGCACTCGGGTTTTACCGGAACCGGCACCGGCCAGGACCAACTGACGGCCAACGGGGGCTGCTACGGCCTGGCGTTGGGCATCGTTGAGGGAGTTCAGCAGAAGGGAGAGATCATCGCGCATCGGGGCATTCTAGGGTGCGCCGCAGGCCCGGGCAAACCGAGCTTTGCATTAGCCGATGAAAGTGCCGCCGATGACGACCGGTCGGTCACTGGCTACAGGCTTCGGCCCGCCTCACTCTGCGGGTTTTGCCAGTGATCGGACGGCGGAAAGTTTCCGGCAAATTATGATCTGGAGCAGTTTGGCAACGGGGTTGGCTTGTGTATGCTCCGTCCACGTTTCGGGCCCATGCTCACTCTTATAAGAACAACAACATTGCACAAGACCCTCAGCTCAGACCTGTCGGGCCCCTCTGTGGAACCCCGGGTCATCCGCAAGCATTACGCCACCGAAATGGCGGTCGAACGCACGCGCCTGCTGTATCAGGGCTCGCTGCTGCCGACGATGTTCATGTTACTCAATGGCCTGGTCTGCGCCGCTTTGCTCTGGAGCCCGCAGCGCTATTTCGTGGTCAGCATCTGGCTGGTCTGGTTGTTGTCGCTGGTGGCGCTGCGGGTGATTCAGGTCGCCGCATTCGATTCGGCGATCCCGGACCGTCAGGCCCAGCCGATCTGGTTCCGCATGTTCCTGCTCGGCTCGACCATGACCGGTCTGACCCTGGCCGGTGCCGGCATCGCCCTGGTGCCTGCCGACAACTTCATGCAGCAAGCCTGGGTGTTCGGCCTGATCGGTGCCGCGACGTTATCGGCCAGCGTTGCCTACGCCGTCAGCCTGCCGGCGTTTCTGTCCTTTACCTTGCCGTGCCTGCTGCCGGCGATAGGCTACCTGTTCTGGGGCGGTGATGAGCAGGCGCGCGGTTGGGGCTGGCTCGGGCTGATTCTGCTCGGTTCGCTGAGCGTGGTCGCCTGGCAGGTCAATCGGCTGATTGATCGCGGCTTGCTGCGACGGTTTCAGAATCAGCACCTGATCGAACACCTGCAGCAAGCGCAGAACCGCAGCGAGCAGCTCAATCAGGCGCTGGCCAAGGAGATCGAACAGCGGCGCTGTGCCGAGGGCCAATTGCGTGAAGCACAGATCGAGCTGGAAGACCGCGTGGCCCAGCGCAGCCGCGAGCTGGACGTGGCCAATCAAGCGCTGAGCAAAAGCGAAGCCCGTCTGGCCCTGGCGTTGAAGGCCAGTGAACTGGGGCTGTGGGACTGGAACCTGCAAACCGACGAAGTCCACCACACGCAGATTCAGGAGCTGTTCGGCCTCGCGCCGGAGTACGTCACGGCGATCTTGCGCGACCTCAAGCCACGCCTGCACCCGGAGGATGTGCCAGGGCTCAAGCAGGCGCTGATCGAACACCTGAAAGGGCGCACCGAGGACTATCAGATCGAATACCGCGTACGTCACGGCGACGGTCATTGGGTGTGGATCGAAGACCGCGGTCGCGCCGTGGAGCGCAGTGACAGTGGGCGGGTGATCCGCATGGTCGGCACCCGGCGCGACATCAGCGCGAGCAAAAGCCTCGAAGAACAGCAGCGACTGGCGGCCACGGTGTTCGAAGCGGCCAGCGAAGGCATCGTCATTCTTGATCCGAACTACGCCTTGATCGCGATCAATCAGGCGTTCAGCCGCGTCACCGGTTATGACATCGAAGACATGCTCGGGCGCAACGTCGTCGAACTGCCATGCAGTCGTGATGCGCGGCGGCACTACGTCTCGATCCGCCACGCTTTGGAGCAGCACGGCAGTTGGCAGGGCGAACTGGTGGAAACCCGCAAGAACGGCGAGCTGTATCCGCAGTGGCTGCAACTCAACGCGGTGCGCGACAGTCGAGGAAATGTCAGCCATATCGTCGGCTTCTTCGCCGATCTGTCGGCGCGGCGCGAATCCGAGGAGCGCATGCGCTTCCTGACGCATTACGATGAGCTGACCGGGCTGGCGAACCGCTCGCTGTTCCGCGAACGCCTGCACGAAGCCCATCAGCGCGTGCGTCAGGGCGGGCGCCGCAGTCTGGCGCTGCTGCACATCAATCTGGATCGCTTCAAATTGCTCAACGACAGCCTCGGCCATGAGGTGGCGGATCAGTTGCTGCAGAAAATGGCCCGTCGCTTAGTCAATGCGTTGCCGGAGGCCGACACCATCGCCCGACTGTCCGGTGACGAGTTTGCCGTACTGTTCGATGCCTACGGCAACCTGTCGAGCCTGGCGCGGGTCGCTACGCGGCTGTCGAGCAAGCTGCGCCTGCCATTGACGGTCGAAGGGCATGAACTGGTGGTCAGCGCCTCGATGGGCATCAGCATGCTGCCGGACAACGCCCGGGAAATCTCGGCGCTGGTCAGTCAGTCGAACATGGCCATGCAACACGCCAAGCATCTGGGCGGCAACAATTTCCAGTTCTACACCGACAGCCTGCAGGCCAGCACCCTTGAGCGCCTGCAACTGGAAAACCAGCTGCGCAAAGCCATCGAAGACAAGCAGCTCAAGGTTTTCTACCAGCCGAAGCTGTGCCTGCAAACCGGGCGCCTGAATGCGGCGGAAGCGCTGGTGCGCTGGGATCATCCAAGCATGGGCCGGGTGCCGCCGGGGGACTTCATTGGTCTGGCCGAGGAAACCGGACTGATCGGCCCGATCGGCGAGTTTGTGCTGCGCCAGGCCTGCTGGCAGGCGTGCGAGTGGCAGCGGCAAGGGCTGGAGCCGATTCGGGTATCGGTGAACCTGTCGGTGCATCAACTGCGTCAGGGCAAACTGGTCAGCCTGGTGCGCCAGGTGCTGGAAGAAACCGGGCTGGCGCCGCATTACCTCGAACTGGAACTTACCGAAAGCCAGTTGCTCGACAGCGTCGAACACATCATCGCGACCTTCCAGCAGTTGCGTGATCTGGGGGTGAAGCTGGCGATCGATGACTTCGGCACCGGCTATTCGTCGCTGAGTTACCTGAAACGAATTCCGGTGGATTACGTGAAGATCGATCAGGCGTTCATTCGCGGGCTGGGGCAGGGCAGCGAGGATGCCGCGATCACCCGGGCGATCATTGCCATGGCGCACGGGCTGTCGTTGAAAGTGGTGGCTGAAGGCGTCGAGCGGCAAGAACAGCTGGAATTTTTACGTGCTGAGCGCTGCGACGAAGTGCAGGGGTATCTGATCAGTCGCCCAGTGGAGGCTGAGCGTCTGGCCGGGCTTTTGCGCGAACAGGGAAATCCGCTTTAAGGGCTACATGCACTCCATCGCGCCTGATATGGGGACATGGAGTTACGCATTGAGCAGGCAAAAAGCCAATTCATGTAGTATAACTACAAGCGTGCTACATCCTTGCCCATAAGAAGAGTCCAGCCCCTTGAATCTGCTGCAACACATCGCCCAGTCACGTCACCTGTTACGCAAGTCGGAGCTCAAGGTCGCCGACCACGTGCTGCTTGACCCTGCGGCCGTGATGCACAGTTCCATGGCCGACCTGGCCCACAGCGTCGGCATCAGCGAGCCGACCATTGTGCGTTTCTGCCGGGCCATCGGCTGCTCCGGGTTTCAGGATCTCAAGCTGAAACTGGCGCAAAGCCTGGCCGCTGGTGCCAGCTTCGGTCAGTTCGCGATCCATGAGGACGACTCGGTCGCCGACTACAGCCTGAAAATTTTCGACACCACGCTGCACACCCTGATGGAGGTTCGCGAGAAGCTCGATCCGGTGGAATTGCAGCGTGCGGTGACGTTGATGTCCCAGGCCCAGCGTGTCGAGTTCTATGGCTTTGGTGCGTCAGGCGCGGTGGCGGCGGATGCGCAGCACAAGTTCTTCCGTCTGCTGCTGACGGCGGCGGCGTATTCCGACCCGCACATGCAGGCGATGTCGGCGGTGACGTTGAAGCCGACCGACGTGGCGATCTGCATTTCCCAGTCCGGGCGCTCCAAGGATCTGCTGATCACCGCCAACCTCGTTCGCGAGAGCGGCGCTTCGCTGATCACCTTGTGCCCGAGCCAGACACCGCTGGCTGAGCTGTCGACCGTCAACCTGGCGATCGATGTGCACGAAGACACCGAGATCTATACGCCGCTGACCTCGCGCATCGCCCATCTGGTGGTGATCGACGTGCTGGCCATGGGCGTGGCCATGGCGCGCGGGCCGAGTCTGGTCAACCACCTGAAGAGCGTGAAGCGCAGTCTGCGCAGCTTGCGGCTTTCCCCCAAGGCTGTGAAAGCGCTGGACGATTAAAGCAAGGTCGTTCCGACCTTATTCGCGAGCAAGCCCGCTCCCAAAGGGGATCTCTGGTGACCACAGATTTTGTGTCATATCGAGATCAAATGTGGGAGCGGGCTTGCTCGCGAAAGCGTCCTCAATAGCACCGCAATCGGCAAAGTTTCATCGCACTGTCATCCCCGCGCAGCCAAACCGTCATCCCCCACGCCTATCGTGAAACTCCCGTACTCGCCTTGGGAGACTCGAAATGGCTCAGCCCTACGAAGAACGCAACAGCGCCGCGAAAACCCGTCGTCAGCAGGAAGACCAGCGCCGCATGGAATTCCGTCGCGCGATCGAAGATCGCTTCGAACTCCGTCAGCTTCAGGCTGAAATCGGTGGTTTTCCCGAGGAACTCGAACTTAATCACTGGCAGGCAGCGCCCGCAGCTTCCCGTCGAAGCGTTCAACCAGCGCGCTGATCTGCACCCGTTCGCTGCGGATAAACGCCAGGAAGGCGTGCGCCACCGGTGACAGGCGTTTGGCCTTGGCTTGCACCAGGCACCAGCTGCGAAACAGCGGCAACTCTTCGACCGGCAGCTCGACCAGGCCGCCGGTCGCCAGCTCCAGGTTCAGGGCGTGGCGCGTCAACAGCGCCAGGCCCAGACCCGCCACTACGCATTCGCGCTGGGCTTCAGCCGAGGCCACTTCCTGGGTTTGGGTGAAGTGCACGCGTTTCTCCTTGAAATACTCTTCACAGGCCAGTCGCGTGCCCGAACCCGGTTCGCGGATCAGCAGTGTGTAAGGCTCAAGATCCTGCAGGCGCAGCGGCCCCATGTGTGCCAACGGATGGTCCGGACGCGCGACAGCGACAATCGGATTATTGAGAAACGGCAGGAACTCCAGGCCCATGTCCTGTGGCACCATCGACATGATCACCAGATCATCGCGGTTGTCGGAGAGGCGGCGGATCACTTGGCCACGGTTAACCACCGTCAGTTGCAGATTCACTTCCGGATGCTGGCGCTTGAACGCGGCGAACAGATGCGGCACGAAGTATTTAGCGCTGGATTCCACCGCCAGTTTCAGTTGCCCCTGCAGCGAGCCCTGCATGTCCGACAGCTGCATGTCGAGGTTTTCCAGGCGGCCGAAGATATCCCGGCTGGCGCGCTGCAGGGCTTCGGCGGCCTCGGTCATGTAGAGTTTTTTGCCGACATAATCGAATAATGGTTGCCCGATCAGCTCTTCCAGCTGACGAATCTGTAGGCTGACGGCCGGTTGTGTCAGAGACATTTCATCGGCTGCGCGGCTGTAGGAACGTAAATCACACACTTCGTTGAAAATCTGCAATTGGCGTAATGTCATACGCATCAAGGACTTACGCATTTTTTATGGGCTCTGACGGCAGGCTGATGGTTTAACTATAAGTCTTTGCTTATGCCTGACCCAATTTTTATTCATTTTTGTTAATCCCTTGCGAGGGCTAGTGTGGGGGCGCGACCAGATTGAAACATTTGGTCACGCGTCGACCTGGGTCTAGCAGGTCGTGGTGCCACCGGCTCAAGGGAATTTCCAAGTGATAAAAAAGATCCTGATCGCCAACCGTGGTGAGATTGCCGTACGAATCGTGCGGGCCTGCGCCGAGATGGGCATTCGCTCGGTAGCGATTTTTTCCGACGCCGATCGCCATGCCCTGCATGTGAAGCGTGCGGACGAAGCCCACAGCATCGGTGCCGAGCCACTGGCCGGCTACCTCAACCCGCGCAAGCTGGTGAACCTGGCGGTGGAAACCGGTTGCGATGCATTGCACCCCGGTTACGGCTTTCTCTCGGAAAATGCCGAGTTGGCAGACATCTGCGCCGAACGCGGGATCAAATTCATCGGCCCGTCGGCAGAAGTCATTCGCCGCATGGGCGACAAGACCGAAGCCCGGCGCAGCATGATCAAGGCCGGCGTACCGGTCACCCCAGGCACCGAAGGCAACGTGTCGGGCATCGAAGAAGCCCTGACCGAAGGCGACCGTATCGGTTATCCGGTGATGCTCAAGGCCACCTCCGGTGGTGGCGGTCGCGGTATCCGTCGCTGCAACAGCCGCGAAGAACTCGAACAGAACTTCCCTCGGGTGATCTCCGAAGCGACCAAGGCCTTCGGTTCGGCAGAAGTGTTCCTGGAAAAATGCATCGTCAATCCCAAGCACATCGAAGCGCAGATCCTCGGCGACAGCTTCGGCAACGTCGTGCACCTGTTCGAACGCGACTGCTCGATCCAGCGCCGCAACCAGAAGCTGATCGAGATTGCCCCGAGCCCGCAACTGACCCCGGAACAGCGCGCCTACATCGGCGACCTGTCGGTGCGTGCGGCCAAGGCTGTGGGCTACGAGAACGCCGGTACCGTGGAGTTCCTGCTCGCCGAGGGCGAGGTGTACTTCATGGAGATGAACACCCGGGTGCAGGTGGAGCACACCATCACCGAAGAAATCACCGGGATCGACATCGTTCGTGAGCAGATCCGCATCGCCTCTGGCCTGCCGCTGTCGGTTAAGCAGGAAGACATCCAGCACCGTGGTTTCGCGTTGCAGTTCCGCATCAACGCCGAAGACCCGAAAAACAACTTCCTGCCGAGCTTCGGCAAGATCACTCGTTACTACGCCCCTGGCGGCCCGGGCGTGCGCACCGACACGGCGATCTACACCGGCTACACCATTCCGCCGTTCTACGACTCGATGTGCCTGAAACTGGTGGTCTGGGCGTTGACCTGGGAAGAGGCAATGGACCGTGGCTTGCGGGCGCTGGACGACATGCGCCTGCAAGGCGTGAAGACCACCGCCGCGTACTACCAGGAAATCCTGCGCAACCCGGAATTCCGTAGCGGCCAGTTCAATACCAGCTTCGTGGAAAGCCACCCGGAACTGACCAACTACTCGATCAAGCGCAAACCCGAAGAGCTGGCCTTGGCCATCGCCGCCGCCATCGCCGCCCACGCAGGCCTGTGAGGAATACAACAATGTCCAAGAAGATCTTTGTCACCGATACCATCCTGCGCGACGCTCACCAATCGCTGCTCGCCACTCGCATGCGCACCGAAGACATGCTGCCGATCTGCGATAAGCTCGACAAAGTCGGCTACTGGTCGCTGGAGTGCTGGGGCGGCGCGACGTTCGACGCCTGCGTACGCTTTCTGAAAGAAGACCCGTGGGAGCGTCTGCGCCAACTGCGCGCCGCGCTGCCCAACACCCGTCTGCAAATGCTTCTGCGCGGGCAGAACCTGCTCGGCTATCGCCACTACAGCGACGACGTGGTCAAAGCTTTCGTTGCCAAGGCAGCGGTCAACGGCATCGACGTTTTCCGCATCTTCGACGCAATGAACGACGTGCGTAACCTGCGCGTAGCCATCGAAGCAGTGAAGGCTGCGGGTAAACACGCACAGGGCACCATCGCCTATACCACCAGCCCGGTGCACACCATCGACGCGTTCGTGGCGCAGGCCAAGCAGATGGAAGCCATGGGTTGCGACTCGGTGGCGATCAAAGACATGGCCGGTCTGCTCACGCCATACGCCACCGGTGAACTGGTCCGTGCGTTGAAAGCCGAGCAGTCGCTGCCGGTGTTCATCCATTCGCATGACACGGCGGGTCTGGCGGCGATGTGCCAATTGAAAGCCATCGAAAACGGTGCCGATCACATTGATACCGCGATCTCCAGCTTCGCCTCGGGCACCAGCCATCCGGGCACCGAGTCGATGGTTGCTGCGCTCAAAGGCACCGAGTACGACACCGGTCTGAACCTGGAGCTGCTGCAGGAAATCGGTCTGTACTTCTACGCCGTGCGCAAGAAGTACCACCAGTTCGAAAGCGAATTCACTGCGGTCGACACCCGTGTGCAAGTCAACCAGGTACCCGGCGGGATGATCTCCAACCTCGCCAACCAGTTGAAAGAGCAGGGCGCGCTGAACCGCATGGGCGAAGTCCTGGCGGAAATCCCGCGGGTGCGTGAAGACCTTGGTTTCCCGCCACTGGTGACGCCGACTTCGCAGATCGTTGGCACTCAGGCGTTCTTCAACGTGCTGGCCGGCGAGCGTTACAAGACCATCACCAACGAAGTGAAGCTGTACCTGCAAGGCGGCTACGGCAAGGCGCCGGGCGTGGTCAACGAGAAGTTGCGTCGTCAGGCCATCGGCAGCGAAGAGGTGATCGACGTGCGTCCGGCCGATCTGCTCAAGCCGGAAATGACCAAGCTGCGTGCCGACATCGGTGCGCTGGCCAAGTCCGAAGAAGACGTGCTGACTTTCGCCATGTTCCCGGACATCGGCCGCAAGTTCCTCGAAGAGCGTGCCGCCGGCACCCTCGTTCCGGAAGTGCTGTTGCCGATCCCTGAGGCCGGTGGTGTGGCGAAGGCCGGCGGCGAAGGCGTGCCGACCGAGTTTGTCATCGACGTCCACGGCGAAACCTACCGCGTCGACATCACCGGTGTCGGCGTGAAGGCCGAAGGCAAGCGTCACTTCTACCTGTCCATCGACGGCATGCCGGAAGAAGTGGTGTTCGAACCGCTCAACGAATTCGTCGGCGGTGGCAGCAGCAAACGCAAACAAGCATCGGCACCGGGCCACGTCAGCACCACCATGCCGGGCAACATCGTCGATGTGCTGGTCAAGGAAGGCGACACCGTCAAGGCCGGTCAGGCGGTGCTGATCACCGAAGCGATGAAGATGGAAACCGAAGTTCAGGCAGCGATTGCCGGCAAGGTCACCGCCATCCATGTCGCCAAGGGCGACCGGGTGAATCCTGGCGAAATCCTGATCGAGATCGAAGGCTGAGATAACTGCCGCGATCCAACGTTTTAAACCTCGGGGGGGCATGTGCTCCCCTTTTTTTTCGCCTGCAATTTATCTGCACCAAGGCCCTTTGCAGAGGTGAGCCTGCTCGCGATAGCGGTGTATTGGTTTCTACGTACGTCGACTGATCTACCGCTATCGCGAGCAGGCTCACTCCTACAAGGGGGGGCTCAACTCATCAGAACGCCATTCGCCACTGGCCTGTCACGCCGTAACTGCGGCTGTCGTTGCCGGCCTCGCCAGTGAGGCCAATGCCCAAGGTGTTGCGGGCGGACAGAGTCAGATCCACACCCGCATCCAGCGTAAAGCTGTTGCGATCCATCTCGGCTCCGGTGACTTCAAAGCTTTTGCCACCCCTGACCAGTTGCTGGCGCGTTTCGTTGTCGAGCTCACCGTAGGTGTGTTTTACGCTCGCGCTCAGGCGCGGCGTCAGCTGCATGCCATTGGAAAGGTGGCTGGTTTTCGCCATGCGCAGGCCGAGGGTGCTGCTCGGATTCGCCCGCGTTTGCCCGTGAACCTTGAGTGCCGCATCGCCACCTTTCTCGGTGTAGCCGTCACGCTGGTAGCGTTGATAACCCACGCTGGCGAACGGTTCGATGCTGACGTTGCCGCGACCGAGGTTGTAGCCGACTTCGGCAAAGATCTGCTGGGTACTGGCGTCATAGCTGCTCTTGAGCCGATCACTGAAACCATTGAAGTCGACGCGACGTTTGCCGTTGCCGTCATGATGGCCGTACGAGGCGCCCAGGCGCAGGGCGAACGGGCCGTCCTGTCGCTGGGCGTAGGCGCCGAGGTACCAACTGTCGAGATCGCCGTCGAACTGTTGGGCATCGAAGCGGGTTTGCGCTTTTGCGCCCATCAGGCCGACATGCCATTGCTCGTCGATTCGCCAGTCGGCCCCCATGATCAGACCTTGAGTGGAATGCTTCAGGACACTGTCGGCGTCCCGGTCGACCTTGCCGCCATTTCCCAGAGCCTGCAGCCAGACCCGCCCGTTGCCTTCGCCGCCAGCCGCCAGCCGCGGTGTATTCCCCGATCCTTGCGTGCCATGGCGGCCGTCCAATTGATGCATGGCCGAGAGCATGCTGGCGCTGAGCGGATTGACGCTGCTCAGTGTAGCTTTGGCGAGGTTGGCGTTGCTGCCGGCGGCGAGTTGTTCGAGGGCCACGCTGGCCGTCGGCTTGCTGGCGCCGATCAGGGCCGTGACGGCAGTATTTTGAGGTGTGGCCGCTTCCGAGGCTTTATCTGGTTGGCGAGGTGTCTCAGGCTCTTGAGGTTGCTGAGGTTGCTGAGGTTGCTGAGGTTGCTGAGGTTGCTGAGGTTGCTGAGGTTGCTGAGGTTGCTGAGGTTGCTGAGGTTGCTGAGGGGTGGAGGGTGTCTCGTCAATGCTTTGCGCGAGCGCCTGACTATTCTGCGTGGTCGCAAGGTTTTCGAGCGGCACATCGTTACGGGCATAGAGCAAGCCCACTCGTTGTGCTTCGTAGTGCAGCGTCGGAGTCATGTATGCCAGATCGTTTTCAACGGTGCCAAACTGTCCCTCAATCTTTCCCGCTTCCAGAATGGTGTGCTGACTGCTTTGCGGGTAGTCGCCGGCGGTGACGAGTTTCAGGGTGGCGTCACCCAAATGAGCGGTTCCCTTGACGATCACGGTGGGACTGTTGCCGGAGGCATCCACGGCATAGGCCAGCACGGCAGACCGGGCCAGGCGCAGATCTCCCGCGATCTTGGGTGCGCCATAGACATCGTCGACGGTCATGCGTCCGTACACGTTCAAATGATTAATCGCACCATTCCCGGCTATATGGCCGTTTTCCTGAACCTCCACAATGCCGTCAATCAGGCCCTGGTTGGTCAGGTCACCGCCAGACGCGACAGTGGCGCCACCATTGATCGCCCCTTTGTTGATCAAGATGCCCTCGGTCACTGCCGTACCCAGAATTTGCCCTTCATTGACCAGCAATGCCTTTGGATGAACCAGTACACCGAGGCTGAAATCACCCGGTCCGCTGCGGGTCCAGCTCCCGCGCCTGACCTCCAGCCCACTGAAGTTACGGGTTTCACCCAGCACGCCTTTCCTGTTCGCGTCGAGTTGCAGCAGGTTGTCGCCCCCGCCACCGTCGACCAGGCCGGCGAAGCTGCCCCGAGATTGCACGGTGACAAGGTCATTGCGCTCATCAAGCGCCAGCGCCACACCCTCCTGTGCCGGATAGGCTTTGCTGACCTTCAGCTGGACGGTTTCCGGATGATTAGCGAAAGCGGTGATCGCTGATTTGAATGTTTCAGGGGAGGCGGCAGAGATGCCTTGAGTGTCGGGCGGTGCGTCCTGGGCGATGGACAGATCGGCACATCCCATGGCCAAAGCAATGGCTAATGTCAGGTGTTTTGGTCGAAAGTGGAATTGAACGGGCATCGAGTTCAGCCTCTCGTGGAAGGAGGCCAAACTCTAAGTTGGAGCCGGCAGGCGCCGATGTCAGCCGGATCGCTCGGTGCTGCGGGCTGCGTCTGTTTGATCTTCGGAAAAGAGCGGCTCGACACGGATTGGCGGATTGCGTCGTGGCGCCGCGTTGTCGTTTCCTACAAGTTACGGTGCCATTAGCCGCTTGTAATGATCAGAAATTCATCTGCCACTGCTCGATCCGCCCGTGGTGGAAGTCTGTCGGCGGATCCGCTCAGCTACGCCGCACATAAGCCTTGCCGTAATGCCGCTCCATGCGCGCCTGGATCAGCTCCAGACCGATCGACATCAGCCAGTAAATGATCGCCGCCGTGGTCAACATCTCGATATAGCGGTAGCTCGAGCGTCCGTAGGACTGCGCCAGAAACATCACTTCCCAGACGCCCATCACCGAGATCAGTGACGAATCCTTGAGCATCGAGATGAACTGGTTGGTGGTCGGCGGAATAATCGTGCGCATCGCCTGGGGCAGGGTGATGCGCCAGAAGATCACGCTCTCGCGCATGCCCAGCGCCAGCGAAGCTTCGCGTTGGCCGTAGGGCACGCCGAGGATGCCGGCGCGGAAAATCTCGCTGAGGTAGGCGCCGTAGTTGAGTGACAGGGCAATGATCCCCGCCACCACCGCGCCGGGCACCACGCCCAGTTGCGGCAGGCCGAGGTAGATCAACAGGATCTGGATCAGCAGCGGCGTGCCGCGAAAGAACGAGGTGTAGAAACTGGCGATCCCGAACGCCACGGCGCTTTTCGACAGACGCGCCAGAGCGGTGACGAAGCCCAGCAAGGATGAGGCGACGATCGCGCAGGCGCAGAGAAACAGGGTCAGTGCCGCGCCCTGCAGAAAGCCGTTGGGCGCCAGGTGCACGCCGAGCAGATTCGGCAGCTTGTCGAGGATGATCGAGAGCTTCAGATCGAAGCTGAGGAAAAACCCGGCGAACAGGCTGAACATCGCCGCCCAGGTCAGGTACAGGCGCGTGCGGAAACCGAACAGCCGTTGCAGGCGCGATTCAGCCACCGGTTGCGGCGGCTGTGGAGGTGTCGGGAAGGCAGTCATTGGCTGATATCGGCGCCGATCCATTTCTGCGACAGCTTGCTCAGCGTGCCGTCCTGCTTGAGTTGCGCGAACACCTCGCGCACTTTGGCGTCCCACTCGGCATCACCCTTTTCGATGGCCACCGAGTTAGGTTCCGAGTACAGCGGCGCGCCCGCCAGTTTGAAACGCTGATCCTGATTCAGGCGCGGCTGCGCGGTCACCAAGTTGGTGAGGATGGCATCCAGGCGCACACCGGCGCCCAGGCCCAGATCCTGGAAGGCGACGTTGTCGGTATCGTACGGAGCGATCTGCACATCCTCGAACGGGTACTCCAGGCGCGTGTCTTCGGCGCCTTCGATGACCAGATTCTTGTTCAGATAACTTTCGTAGCTGCTGGCGCTGGTCAGGCCGACTTTCTTGCCGCTCAGGTCCTTGGCGCCGTGGATGCGATCGTCCTTGGCGTTGACCACGATCACGGCAGGCGAGGCGTAGTACTCGACCGGGAAATCGAACACTTCGGCGCGCGCCTTGCTCGGAGTCATGGAGCAGATGCAGATGTCATAGCGCCCGCTCCAGCGGCCGGCCGCAATGACGTCCCAGGATGGTGTTTCGAGGCGCAGCTTGACCCCCAGCTTGTCCGCAACGGCTTTGGCGACGTCCACGTCGAAGCCGTCGAGCTGATTCTGCTCATTGAGAAACGAGAAGGGTGGGTAGCTTTCCATCAGCACGCCGACCAGTTGTTTTTTCTGTTCGACGCGATCGAGTGTGGCGCCGCCGAAGGCTTGAGTGGACGCGGCCAGAATCGTCAGGCCCAGGGCCAGTAGCGGTTGAAGTTTCACAGTCGACACCTGAAAAAAAGGGGTTGTTATTAACCGAATGGTGCGTATTAAATAGTTATAAGAACTACTCTGGTAGTGAGTAATTTTCATAAGCATATGAGCGAAAAGCATATGGGCACAGCAAGCACGGTAATTCTCGATGGCGGCATGGGCCGTGAGTTGCAACGCGCCGGGGCGCCGTTTCGGCAGCCCGAGTGGTCGGCGCTGGCCCTGATCGAAGCGCCGCAAGCGGTCGAAGCGGTGCACGCCGCCTACATCGCCAGCGGCGCCAATGTGATCACCAGCAACAGTTATGCGGTCGTGCCGTTTCACATCGGCGAGGCGCGGTTTGCCGCTGAGGGTCAGGCACTCGCGGCGTTGGCCGGAGAGCTGGCGCAGCGTGCGGTGCAGGCGTCGGGCAAAGCGGTGCGGGTGGCCGGTTCGTTGCCACCGCTGTTCGGTTCCTATCGCCCGGACCTGTTCGAAGCGGCGCGGGTGAACGAATTGCTGACGCCACTGGTGACCGGGCTGGCGCCACATGTCGACCTGTGGCTGGCGGAAACCCAGAGCTCGATCATCGAGGCGCGTTCCATTCGCGCCGGTCTGCCGCAGGACGGCAAACCGTTCTGGCTGTCATTTACTTTGAAGGATGAAGACACCGACGAGGTGCCGCGTCTGCGTTCCGGCGAACCGGTGGCCGAAGCAGCGGCGGTGGCGGCGGAATTGGGCGTCGAGACGCTGCTGTTCAACTGCAGCCAGCCGGAAGTGATCGGTGCGGCGATTGATGCGGCGCGCGATACCTTCGAGCGTCTGGGTGTGCAGATTCACATCGGCGCGTATGCCAATGCGTTCCCACCGCAACCCAAAGAGGCAACGGCCAACGACGGCCTCGACCCATTGCGCGACGATCTGGATCCGCCGGGGTATTTGCACTGGGCGCAGGATTGGCAGCAGCGCGGTGCCAGCCATTTGGGCGGTTGCTGCGGGATCGGCCCGGAACACATCGCGGTGCTGGCGCAGAAACTGGGGTAAACACCAGATCAAAAGATCGCAGCCTGCGGCAGCTCCTACATGGGATTGACGTTCACCCTGTAGGAGCTGCCGCAGGCTGCGATCTTTTGCTTTGACGATTTAACTACGGCACTCGACCAACCCTTTGAGCTGCCCGGTCGGCGTCTGGTTGGCATCGCTCAACCACTGCTCGAACCCTGCCGCAATCGCCGGCCACTCCGAATCCACAATCGAATACCACGCGGTATCGCGGTTCTGGCCCTTGACCACCATGTGCTGACGGAACACGCCTTCGAAGCTGAAACCCAGACGTTCGGCGGCGTATTTGGAGCGGGCGTTGCCGTTGTTGCACTTCCACTCCAGGCGACGATAGCCCTGTTCGAAGGCGTATTTGGCCAACAGGTAAACCGCTTCGGTACTCTTCGGTGAACGTTGCATCGGCGCACCGAAGGTGACGTGGCCGATCTCGATGCGCCCCTGCGCCGGGACGATCGACATCAGGCTCAGAATGCCTTGCACCTCGCCCGTGACGCGGTCAATCACGCTGAAGAAATACGGATCGCTGCTGGCCGCATGGTTGTTCAACCAGTCATTGAAAACGCTGCGCTCGGGGAACGGCCCATAGGGCAAGTAATCCCACAGCTTCGGGTCGGCGCCGGGGCCTTCGAGGGCGTTGAACAACTCGTCGCCGTGGCGCGCCGGGTCGAGGCGTTCCAGGCGGATGAAGCGGCCTTCGAGCAAGGTGGCGGTGGGGGCGGGGACGCCTTTCCAGTCGGCAAGTGCAGTGGTCATGTACGCGGCTCCTTAAATGGCTTTGCGAAACTGGATGAATCCCGGGCGCTCGGCGATGCGCTCGTAGAGCTGAATCGCGGTGGCATTGGTTTCGTGGGTCAGCCAATGCACTTTGCAGCAACCGTCGGCCTTGGCAGTGGCGTAGACGTGTTCGATCAGCAAGCGACCGACGCCGGTGCCACGAGTCTCCGGTGCCACCAACAGATCCTGCAAGTAGCAGGAGTTTTCGATGCTCCAATTGGAGCGGTGATAAATGAAATGCACCATGCCCACTGCTTTACCGTCAGCCCAGGCGAGGGCGGCGTGAGTCGGCTCACTCGGGTCGAGGAAACGCTGCCAGGTACTGTGCGTGACAGCTTCCGGCAACTCGCTGTTGTAAAAGCGCAGGTAGGCCTGCCACAACGGCAACCAGGCGGCGTGATCACCGGCGGTCACCGGGCGGATCTGGATCTGACTCATGCTGATTTCCTTAACGCATCAAGTGGGCGAGGGTTCGGTCGGCGATGTCGGGGCTGGCAGCCAGGCCTTCGCGCACGCCGGCAATGTCTTCGGCGCTGCGGTTCTGGCTGAGCTTGCGCTTGCCTTCGAGGCGGTCGATGGGAATAGCGAAACCGACGATGGCCTTGAGCATGCCGTCGATGTAGTCGGCCGGCGCATCGTCGACCTTCCACGGTTGTGCGCGACCGGCTTCATGGCGATCAGTCAGCGTGCTGACGATGTCGAGCAGGCGCCCGCCGTCGCTGAAGGTTTCGGCGTGACCGTAGGCGTGCACGGCGACGTAGTTCCAGGTCGGCACGACTTTGCCGTGCTCAGTCTTGCTTGGGTAAAACCCCGGGCTGACGTAGGCGTCGGGGCCGGCAAATATCAGCATCGCTTCAGCGCCGTCACGCAGGTCTTTCCACTGCGGATTGGCTTTGGCCAGGTGCCCGTACAGCGTGCCGTTCGGACCCTGTTCGCGGTGCAGCAGCACTGGCACGTGGCTGGCTTGAAGGCCGTTTTCACCGTGGCTCACCAGAATCGCAAGACGGGTGGCGAGGATCAGTTCGTGCAGTTGCGACAGTTCGTCGATGGCAAAGGCGCGGGGCGTGTACATGGAGAGATTTTCCTTGGCGAATGCCTGCATCCTAGGCAGGCTAATGGTCTGTTGTAAGAGCCATTGATGACCAATTTCATAGGTCCATTGTCATGCCCGAATCGCCCACGCTGTCCATGCCGTTTAATCCGGCCGGTATCGAGCTCGACCGCCGTCAGGGTTTGAGCCGTCAGCTCTATCAGGCGCTACGTCTGCGCGTGCTGGACGGGCGTCTGGCCAGTGGCACACGGCTGCCGGCCAGCCGTGATCTGGCGACAGCGTTGGCGATTTCCCGCAACAGCGTGGTGCGCGCCTACGATCAGCTGTACGCCGAAGGCTTCATCGAAGGCCGGGTCGGGGACGGCACGTATGTCGCCCAGTTGCCGCAAAGCGCATTGCCCACAAAAAAACTATCCACAAAAGTATCCACAGGGTTTTCAACAGGCTTACCCACAGCCTTATCCACAAATTGGCTGGATTTACCTGTGGTTCCATCCAGTAAAGTTATCCACAGCGACGCATTGCGGCGGGTTGAAAACAATCATCTGGCCCTTCCCCCCAGTGGTCCGCCGCGTGCTTTTCGGGTCGGCGTTCCAGCCTTCGATCTGTTCCCGTTTGACGTCTGGGCCAAGCTGAACGCGGCTTTCTGGCGCAAGCCGGATTTGCAGCAGTTGTGTTATGGCGATCCGGCGGGCGATGCGCGGTTGCGCGGGATGATCGCGGCCTATTTGCGCAGCTCACGGGGCATGCAGTGCACGGCTGAGCAAATTGTGATCACCAGTGGCGCACAGCAGGGCATAAGCCTTTGTGCACAGTTGCTGGTAGCGCCGGGCGACGGCGTAGCGATTGAAAATCCCGGGTATCGAGCGGCCGGTCATGCCTTCGCCGTGGCCGGTGCCCGGTTGCACGGGGTGGCGGTGGACAGCGAGGGAATCGACTGCCAGCAACTGGCAGGACTGACCGATTGTCGCCTGACCTATGTCACGCCATCCCACCAGTACCCCACGGGGGTGGTAATGAGTCTGGCCCGTCGCCTCGAATTGCTGGCGTGGGCCGAGCGCACGCAGGGCTGGATCGTCGAGGATGATTACGATGGCGAGTATCGTTACAGCGGCGCGCCGCTGGCGCCATTGGCCGCCCTCGATCGACAGGGACGAGTGCTGTATGTCGGCACGTTCGGCAAGGTCGCGTTCCCGGCGTTGCGCCTGGGGTATCTGGTGTTGCCGCCGGGGTTGGTGGAGGCATTTGCGCAAAGGCGTGCGGTGGATGTGCGTCACTCCGAAGTCAGTACCCAGGCGGTGATGGCCGAGTTCATGGCCGCCGGGCATTTCCAGCGGCACATCCGACGCATGCGCCGCGCGGCGCTGAGCCGACGCAATGTCTTGCTCGGCGGCTGGCCGCAGAATATTGCGGGCGTCGGCCAGTTGCCCGGCGTTGCCGCCGGGCTGCACCTGACCGTGCCGGTCGCCAGTGTGGCGCGTGAAAGCCAACTGATCGAACTGGCGCGTAGCGTCGACGTCGAGATCAATGGTCTGAGCAGTTATTGGCTGCCTGATTCCACGACCCCGGTCGACCAGCGCGCCGGACTGGTGCTGGGCTTTGCCGCGGTGCCTGAGCGCGCAATCGAAGCGGCGCTCGAGCGTTTGCGAACCGTGTGGCACACCCTCTGAAGCGGGCGCAGATCAATGCGCCCGACAGCGGTATCACGGTTGTGCTTCGAGTTGCAGGAACAGGCTCGGATCGCCAATCCGGCGCAGCACGTAATCAATTGGCGTCAGGTTTGTCAGGGCTTCTCGACGCTCTGCGCTGAGGGTCTTCAAATGCGCATCGGCGACTTTCAAGTGCGCCGCGGTGAATTGTTCCGGCGCGGCTTCGGGCGAGTCGTAGTGAAAATGCGCGAGCCATAACGGCTGATCATGCTGGGTACTGTCGAGTATCTGATACTCCTGAAAATAATCCTGGCGCTTTTTGGTCTTGATCCGGCCCAGGGCGTTCCTGACGATCCGGACCTGTTGATTGTCCAGCAACCAGTGCAAATAGGCTTGTCGAGGCTGGCGATCCTTGAGCAGACTGGCGCGCACGGCGATGCCTTGAGCGCGTAACCGGACCGCAGCACTGTTGAGTTCCGCACTCAAGTTGCCCACCGGCAACCGCGTGCCGCCGGAGGCGACAATGCGGGCCTGCGCCTGTTCGACGCTGACAGCAATCTGTTCCAGTCGCCGAGCCTGCTGATCGAACAGATCCTGCATGTCTGCCGGTATGCGGTTGGGCCTCAGAGCGTCACGCCGGGTCCGGTCAATGAACGCCTGCACTCGCTCATTCTGGGTCAGGGCATCGGCAATGAACTCGATGTCGCCCACCTGCGTCGTCGGGGAGGCGGAGGGTCTGACGGGAAGCATTTCTTCCAGAGGTGATTCGCTGGCGGCTGCGGGTCTGGCGGGCGCAGGGTCACGAGGCCGGCTCTTGGTGACCTTGCCAACCGGTCGGGACGGTCCTGCGACAGAGGGGCCCGGTGTGGCCGGCGTGCTGCGGGCTCCGGTTTCCGGCAGCAGTTCGCTCAGTTGCTCCTGCGCCAGTTGTCTGAATTCGCCGAGCAAGCTCCTCATCCGTGTCAGTTCCGCCGCAACCACCATGCCCGGGTATTCGCCTGGCAAGTCCCCCAGACGCTGATCGGCATCGACATAGACATCAATCAGTCGGCTCAGACGATCAATGCGCAGCGCAGTGCTGTCGCCGTTGTCGGGTTTCCTGATCAGGGCGGCATGGCGGTGTGTGGCGGTGGCGGCTTCGATTATCAGCCAACCGGTGGCTTCCCGCGCCGCTTCGGTGGCAGTTTCCTGCATGCACAACTCGTGAGACATGCCGATGGCATTGGATTTCAGGTCCCACTGGTTAAACGCCGGGAGCAGTTGGCGCAAGCGTTGCGCGGTGGTCATGCCTGCACTGCCGATGGTGTCGAGAGTTTCCAAGGAGGTACGGGACAGCTGCAGGCGGGCGATCATGTCCTGGCTCAAAGCCAGAGCCTGGTGCAGTTCCTCGTTGTAACTTTGCAGCGCTTGCGGTGTATCGATGACCGTGTGTTGAGCCAATTTACGGGTCAATACTGCGTAAGCGTTGCGTTTGAGAACGAACCAGAGGCTGAGGTTTTTTTGCAGCAAAGTGGTCATGCGCTGCAATTCGACGAAATAGCCATCGCTCCCCCCTTTGAGGCGCCATTGGCCGAGTATTTTCAAGGCCTCGTCGTAATCCCCGATCAGCTTTTCGACTTGGTCAAGGTAACGCCGGGTCGCCTCTTCGTGGGCTTGTCCGGAGGCGCCAAGCATGGCTGACTGGGCTTGTTCCAGAGCAGCGTTGCCGACGGCTTCCTGACTTCTGAATGCCTCCAGAGCCGCACCGAGCTGGTTCCTCTGGATTTCTTTTTCCTTGCGCTGGGCCTTGAGCTGACTTTGCAGGCTGGTGCCCCCGGCGCCACCGCGCAGACGCAGTCGGGTATCCACGAACCATTGGCCTTGCTGATTGTGAATCAGCAGCGGACCGGTTTTTGACGGTGTCTGCGGATCAACGATTTGCACTTGCTGGTCATCGTTTTCAATCACGCGGAACCAGCGGTCGCCCGCCTGCGCATAGGTGCTGTTAGCGAGGCGATACAAGGTCGCCTTGCCGCGCAGCAGGGTTTCCACCGCGGCTGCCGTGAGGTCGGGAGCCGGCACGGCCAGAGTATTCAGAAACGTTGCCAAGGCACCGGGCGAACGCCGGGGCACCGAGCCGTAGGCTTCAAGCGAGGAGTAATGGCTGGCCGGGAGTTGGTCCTTCAGCAGCGTGGTGACGTGTGTAACCGTGGGCGGGACAGGCGCTTGTGCAGGGGCGGTCTGGATCCGGGGCAGTCCTTCGCTTTCGATATCGCTTGCGCCTTCGCTGCGTAACGCTGTGCGGGGGCCGGTTGTGCGTTGGGTGGCCGCATGATGGGCCAGGATCATGCCCAGGTTCAGCAACATATCGGCAACCGCGCTCCACTGGGCGTGGGTATCGCCACGGTTGTGGGCATCCACGACCTGATCGATTTCGCTGATGCTTTGCCAGACCCAGATCGCCGCGCCTGCCGGGCCGCAGAGAAAGTTCGCGGCAACGTTGAACAACGCCCACCCGCTGTCTCGCAGCAAGGCCCAGCGGCGTTGCGCATTGGACAACGACTGTTGGTCAGCGAGTTCGGCCATCGCCAGTGCATGGGTCTTGAACAGCACCGGGAACACGTCGCCAGTCAGCGCCGTGGAGGCAAGCCCGACCGGCCCGGCCCACTTGACGCTGGTCCAGGGCTCGGCGAGCAATTGCGCGCCCAGCCACGGACTGGGCAGACCGATGGGGAAGGTGTATTGGGCATATTTGAAGCTGGTTTGGGAATCCGCCAGCCACGCCAGCACCGAATCTCTCAGTTCGCCTGGCTGATGGACGGCGTACAGCAGGTTTTGCGTTGAGGGGAATTGCAGCAATGGCTGCTCAAGCAACGGACGATACAGCAGGCATGGCCCGGCTCCAGGCAGACGCGGGGCAATGATGAACATGTTGGTGACAACATCGCCAACAGTCTCCCCGGCATGGATAAACGTCAGCGGGCGAATGACCACAGTGTGTGGATGACCGGGTATCGGTTTGAGCCACTCCTGGACACAGCGATAACCCTGCTCATCCACGCCGCCGAGGCGACGCAGCTTGGATTCCAGTGCAATCAGCGGCAGCAGTGCGTGCAACTGGCGGAGGTAAAAACGCTGCTGCAGGGGGGCCTGCAGCGGATCGTTGATCAGCCTGTCCCTGATCAAGCCGGGGTATACCTCACCCATGTCGATCTTGTTTGCCATCTTCGTCAGGTAGGCGACAGTCAGCCACTGCGGCAGCGCTTGTGGCGGGTCGAATTGCAGAGTCGCCAGATACGGCGTGCGGTTTTGCAAGGCGTACTCGCCCAGGGTTTCGATATGGGTGTCATGCGGATCGGGCAGTGTCACGCCTCCCGATTCGAAGCTGTTGGTGATGCGGATTTGCAATTTGTCCAAAGGCAGCCTGGCCGCCGATGGCTGATCGGCAATGATCGCCTCACGCATGCAATTGCGTGCATAGGTATCGATCGGCGGGATTGGCAACAGCGCCTTGTCTGCCTGCCGGTACAACTGGCCCAGCGCATTGATCGATTGGCTGTATTGATCGAGCTCGGAAGCCGAAGCGTCGAGCAACCAGTCGGGTATCGAATCATCGAGGTCGATGAGGGTGTTTTTCTGCGGTTCGCTGGCTTGCTCGATCAGGGGCAGAAGGGAGGAGCCGTCCTCGCTTTCCTCGTCGAGACTTTGTCGGGTGATTGCCCGGATGGCATCGAGCTGGTTGGCAATCAGGACCCAGGCCATGTGGTCGAAAAAATTGCCCTCGGGTTCGAACAACTGCCACTGCAGATTCTGTCCGGCCGGCAACAGTTCGATACGCTGCGGCAGTGATTCACCCAGTTGCTGCAGAGAGTCGAATGTCTCGTAACCATCTTCCACGGTGTACATCATGACCAGATCGCGCAGGCCATAGCGTCCGAAAATCACCACGGCGCCGCCCAGAATCAGGTGCCGGGCAGCGCCTTGAGCATCGACCGAGTCGATGTCGATCAGGCACACGCGGATGTCCGACAGTGTTATGTCGTGACGCTGGCGCTCCTGTTTGTCCGGGCGCCGCGAAATCGCCCGGGCGACCAGGCACTGTTCATCGTCCCAGCCCTCGGCGTGATGGACGTTCAGGGCTTCGCGCAGGGCATCGGAGAGTTCTTGCCAGCGCGGCAATTGGCGTCGGGTGCTGTTCCAGTAATCCAGCTGTCGCTCGGCGAAGGCGACAAACAACAGGGGCGAATAATCGTTGAGCAGATCGGCAATGGCCTCGATATCGACATCCATATGCACCACTGGCGTGGCCTGGTGGTTCAAGGTCAGAAAGTGTTCACCCTCCAGATAGTTGGCGCTGGAGCCGTTGAAAAATTGCCGGACGAGTGCCTCTGTCAGTGATTCAAATCGGGTCGGCAGGGCCACTCGTTCCGCGTTCAGCCATTGCCATTGTGGCGTGCCGATCATGGCCTGCTCGGGATCGATCTTGCGTTGTGGATACAGCGCTTCGAGCGCCTGGCGCAGCACTGCGCTGGCGACTTCATCGACTGTGGGCCCGCGACTGGTCTGATGGACGATCTGGCTCTTTTGCAGCAATGCATGGGTTTCGGTGTTCGCTGAATGCTCAGTCATTGTCATTGTCCTTTTTGACGTTTGGGGCTTATGAGAAAAACAGCGAACGCGCCAGCTGCGGGCCGATCGCGCTGCGATAGATAGCGATGATTTGCGGGCTGCTGGTGGTTGAGTCCAGGTCGAAGGCGCCGGCCATCCGCCGTTGCTCCTGCAGTTTCAAATGGGCGGCGGTGAAGGCGTCGGCCGGTGCATCGGGGCTGTTGTAATGGAAGTGCGCGTACCACAACGTCTTGCCGGTGCGCCGCTCGCGAATTTCGTACTCCTGCAGATAATCCCTGCGCGGTCCTTTGAGGCGACGCCGGGCACCGCCAGACACAATGTCGATCTCATTTTTGTGCAATAACCATTCGACCCGGGCGGCGGTTGGCGGTTGTTGCTTGGTCATCTCGACCCGTATCCGGTAGCCCTCGGCGTACAGGCGTTCACCCGCCTGGTTCAATTGGCCGATCAGGGCTGGCGGCTCCTCGGTGCTGTTCGCCCGCAGCCGGGCCTGTTCAAGGCTTTTCGCGCTTTCGTCGAGCTGTTCGGCCTTGCGCTGGAACTGCTCTTCGATCTCCACCGGAATCCGACCGGGTTTTTTGGCATGGGCTTCGGTTTGCCGGATGAAGCTTTCCACGCCATCGAGCAGCGTCTGGCCCTGGCTGATCTGGGTGGCGAGATCCGCTACCGGAGCAGGCGGGCGGCGCCGTCCGGGCTGAATGCGTTCGACCCAGACACCGGGCGTTTTCTCGTGAAAAGTGGCGATGACGTTCCCGGTCATGGGCGCTTTCACGTCCAGCAGGACCGGTTGCCCTGGCGCCGAGGAACGCAACTCGCCGACCACTGTGCCCTTGAAGCGGGTTTTGATAATCCGTTTACGTGAGGCTGGCGCGGGCCTTGAAGGACCGGGCCGAGGCTCCACCGGCCGGTGTTCGAGGAGCAATTGCGCCAGGTGCTCTTCGGTCTGGTGCTGAAACTCGTTGATTCGTTTACGCGTATGGCTGAAGGGCTCGTCGAGCAGCACATCCTTGTGGTTGAGGGCGAAATCCTCGAACGACTGATCGATGGCGGCAAACTGTTCGAGCATGCCGTTGAGGCCTTCGATCCGCTCGTTGGCCCCCAGGCTGGTGTGGTCAAGCAGCAGTTCCTGGGAGGTCTGAATCACCAGGTTGGTTGTGTCGAGCAGGCGTACCAGATCGCCTTGTGCCTGAGTCAGCGCTGGCGAAGCCTGCTCTTGCAGGCAGATGTCGCGAGCCAGCGACACCTGAAGCGCCTTGAGATCATTGAGACTGAACACAGGCAGCTTTGCGCGATAGGTATTGGCGACTTCAGCGGCACGTTTGCCCAGTCGGCTCAACTCCTGAAAACGTGACTGGGCAAACTCGATCTTGCTGATCATGTCCTCGGTCAAATCGTACATTCTGCGGTAGGTGACGGGGTCACCGGTGCCTGCAGCCATTTCCTCGGCCTCGAGCAGCACCAGGGTTTCCTTGAGGGTTCTGGCGAAGAGGGGGTCACGTTGAGTGAGCCATGTCTGGTTGAAGAACAACTGGGTACCGAGCATCTCGGTCATGGCGGTGCGGAAATGGGGTACGGTCTCAAGCAGGTTCAGCGATTTCAGTTGGTCGATGGGCGCCGCGTATTCCCCGGTGCGGCGTTCAAGTGCTGCAAGAAACGTGGTCTGCTGCGCCACCAGAGTGTCATCGCTGGCCGCGGTCATGGCGGTGTGAGCGGCTGTCAGCTCTGTGCGGGCCTGCTCGCGCGTGTTATCGAACTCGGTCAGTTGTTTCTTGAGTTCGGCGATGCGTTCATTGTTTTCCCGTCGTTTGGCCTTGCGCCGACTCGACAGACCACCACCGCGCAGACGCAGGCGAGTGTCGACGAACCACTCGCCCCGTCGATTGCGGATCAACCCCGGACCCGCACGTCCGGGCTGTCGCTGCGAATTGATGATCGATACCTCACCGGTGTCGGTGACCGCTACTTCGAACCAGCGCTCACCCACGGGTGCGTAGTACCCGCTGGCATGTCGATAAAGGTGACGATAAAGGCCGGCGTCGCTGGCGGTCGGGGTGAGCGCTTCGGGGCGCGTAACGGCAAACCGATCCAGGGTTTGGGTCAGGCTCAGGGCGGTGTCGGTCATCAGCGAAGTCTGGTGTTGCGCCGGATACTCACCGATCACATCAGGGCGTTGCACGATGCTTACCGGCGTTGGTGGTGCCGGCTCCCTGGGCTCGGTCTCGACGGTCACCGGCTTCTTTTCAGTGATGTCCCGAGGCGTCGCGTTACGGGTGCTGGCGTGATGGGCGAGCACCATGGCCAGGGTCAGCAACAGATCGGTCATCGCGGTTTTCTGCTGCGCGGTGTCGCCTGTGGCGGCGGCGTCGAAGGTTTGTTGCAGATCGTCCAGCACTTGCCAGATCCAGGCGGCGGTACCGACGGTTCGACCGAAAAACGGCAGTGCGGCGCTGAGGATCATCCAGCTCGCATGCTTGAAGCTTTCCCAGCGACTTTCGCTATTGGACACCGATTGCCGATTCGCCAGTTCGACCATTGCACTGACGTTGGCCTTGAACAGAACAGCCAGGTAATCGGTAGCGATGACTGCTGTTCCCAAGGTCAGCGTGCCGCTCATCTGCAAGGAAGTCAGTGGATCGGCGAGCAGTTGTGAGAGCGACCATACCGAGGGGCGATCATCGCAGAACACGTAATTGGCATAGTTGGCGCGCGCACTGTCCGGCAACCAGGCGAGAACCGCCTGACGCAATGTCGGTGAATGCTTGATGGCGTACACCAGGTTGGCCGGCGACGGGTACTGGAGCAAGGCGTGATCGGACAGCGGCCGGTACAGCAGGCAGGGTCCCTTGTCCATCTGTCGGGGCCCGATCACGAACATGTTGGCCACTTCATCGGTGGTCGTCCCCGGGCGCCACGCGGGATTGAAGGCCAGCGGTCGAATGACGATCTCCTGACCGTCCACCCGGCGATTGGCGTCCAGCAACTGAACCACGGCCGCGACATAGCGATAGCCCGCCTCGTCGACCCCGCCCTGCGCGCGAATCTTCTGCTGCAACGCCAGTAACGGCAATTCGACACGCAGCCGGCTGGTGAACAGGTTCTGCCGTCGCAGGCTTTCCAGCGGGTCATCGCGCAGTTTTTGCCTGATCAGCGCAGGATAGGTCTGGCCGATGTCGACACTGACGATCAATCTCTCCAGATAATCGGCCGTCATCCATGCCGGCACCGCAGTGCTACCGATACTGCTCACGGTCTTGTTGCCCAGCGGCAAGGCAATCAGATTCTGCAACGCCAGATCGACCAGGCTGAAGGTGCTGCGTTCGGGCTCCAGCAACGGTGTGAAACTGCCCCACACCACCACGCTGTCGACCACGATGCGAATCTCGGCCAGATTCAGTTCAGTGGCTTCGGGATGCTCCTTGAGCAGGGCCGCCTGCAGTTGCTCCAGCGCGAACTCGCGAATCGGTTTGATGCCGTCGTCAAAGGACTGCTCGGCGTTCTGACTTTGCACCTGCGCCAGATCCATCAGATGACGGCTGTAGGCAGTCAGGTCGCTGGGCGAGGCGTCGACCATCCACTCTGGCAACGCTTGCTCGACCAGGTTGAAGCGTGAAGACGACTGCTTGTCCGTGGGATCGAGTTCGTTGGTCGCGCGGCTTACGTGGGGCGTCAGGTTGGTTGTCGCCGGTTCGTTTGCCAGCTCGCCAATCGCGTCGGCCTGCAGGGCGATCAGATTGCACGCCAGATGATCGAAGTAGTCACCGTCAGGTTCGATCAGCCGCCATTGCAGGGTTGCAGGCGGCGGTCCCTCCGTCTGGCTCTGCAGTGAGGCACCCAGTTCCTGCAGGGTATCGAAGGCCTGGAAACCGCGAGTGATGGTGTGGGTGAGAATCAGCGTGCGGCTGCCGAGCGTGCCGATCAGTACGGCCATGTCGAGGACGTGCAGGTGACTGGAAGTACCATCGCGCGTGGTGTCCAGATCGATCAGGCAGGCGCGGGACTGATAGCGATCATCGGTACTGCGGGCAGTTTTTTGCGGATGGTCGAAAAGACTCTGAGCCATGGCGCGCTGGTCGTCGTCCCACGCCGGGTTCGTCCCGACGTTCCACAGTTCGCGCAGGGATCTGGACAATCCCTGCCAGCGCGGGGCGGAGGCGCGGGTGAACTGGTTCCAGTAATCGACCTGTTGTTCCTCGAAGGCAACAAACAGCAGCGGCGCCAGTTCATTGAGCAGCCTGGCGATGGCCTCGATGTTGACGGGCAGTTGTACCGGCGTCTCGTGCGCAGGATGCAAGGTGAGGTAGTGCTCGCCATCCAGGTAGGTCACTGGCTTGTTGGCGACGCCATGACGCACCAGCGCATCGGTCAGCGATTCGAAGTGTCGCGGCCCGGGGACGACACGCTGGTCACGCAAGGTCCAGCCAGGTGTCACCACCATTGCCAGTCGCGGGTCGATCTGTAACTTGGGGTATAGCGTCTTCAGTGCCGGTTGCAGGGCGCGGGTGGCGACTTCCCTGATTGAGGGGCCGGCGATCAGTTGGGTGAGCAGGGCGTCTTGATCATCCGGCAGCTTGTGGTCGGCGGGAGAGTTGAGGGTTTCTGGCATGGTCACATCCTTGGTCAGAACAGCAGGCACCGCGAAAGTGGCGGCGGGCGATGCGTTGCAAGGTAGTGACGGGCCGAGCACCGAAGGTGGTAGATAGATATCGCAGGCAAAAAAAGACCCGCACGGCGGCGGGTCTTGTCGTCAGCGTCGGCTCAGGTACCGGACTTGATCTTGGTCCAGGCCCGGGTGCGTGCCCGTTCGGCATCCCGCGGCAGCGGTTGCAGGGTGTAAAGCGTGCCCATCGCCGCATCGGTCGGGTACAGGTTGGGGTTGTTGCGGATCGCCGGATCGACCAGTTGCGTGGCGTCCTTGTTCGGGTTCGGATATCCGACGAAGTCGCTGACCGGCGCGATCACCGCCGGTTGCAGCAGGTAGTTGATGAAGGTGTAGGCGTCCTCGGTGTTCTTCGCGCCCTTGGGAATGGCGAGCATGTCGAACCAGATCGGTGCGCCTTCCTTGGGCAGGCGCATGTCGACCACCACACCGTTCTTCGCTTCCTTGGCGCGGTTGGCCGCTTGCGAGAAGCTGCCGGAATAACCGACCGCGACGCAGATGTCACCGTTGGCGATGTCGGCCATGTACTTGGATGAGTGGAAGTAGGTGATGTACGGCCTGATCTTCATCAGCAGCGCTTCGGCCTTGGCGTAATCCGCCGGGTTCTTGCTGTTGGGATCCAGACCCAGGTGTTGCAGCGCCAGCGGCAGGATCTCCGACGGCGAATCGAGCAGGGCGACGCCGCACTGCTTGAGCTTGCTGAGATTCTCTTCCTTGAAGATCAGGTCCCAGCTGTCCACCGGCGCGTTATCGCCCAGCGCGGCTTTGACCTTGGCCGGGTTGAAGCCGATCAGGATGGTGCCGTACATGTACGGCACGGCGAATTTGTTGCCCGGGTCGTTGGCTTCGATCAGCTTCATCAGTTTCGGATCGAGATGATTCCAGTTCGGCAGCTTGCTGCGATCCAGCGGCTGGAACACCCCGGCTTCGATCTGCTTGGCGAGGAACACGTTGGACGGCACCACCACGTCATAGCCGGAGTTGCCGGTCAGCAGCTTGGCTTCCAGTGCTTCGTTGGTGTCGAAGATGTCGTAGACCAGTCTGGTCTGGGTGTTCTGTGCCTTGAAGTCTTCCAACGCCTTGGGCGTGATGTAGTCGAACCAGTTGTAGACGCGCAGGGTGCGTTCTTCGGCGTGGGCGCCGACGCTGAGCAGCGCGGCGCACAGGGCTGGCGCAATGCAGTGCTTGAGTCGGTTCATTGTTCGAACCCTTCGAGCACGTTCACTGCGTTGATGCCGATTTCCTCCACCGCGTAACCACCCTCCATGACGAACAGCGTCGGCTTGCCGAGGGCGGCGATGCGTTTGCCCATGGCCAGGTAATCCGGGCTGTCGAGCTTGAACTGCGAGATCGGATCGTCCTTGAAGGTGTCGACGCCCAGCGACACGACGATGATGTCGGCACCGTAGCTGTCGATCTCGTTGCAGGCCTGTTCCAGCGCCGCACTCCACACATCCCAGCCGGAACCGGCCGGCAGCGGATAGTTGAAATTGAAACCTTCACCGGCGCCTTCACCGCGTTCATCCTCGTAGCCGAGGAAGAACGGAAACTCGGCTTCCGGATGGCCGTGGATCGAGGTGAACAGCACGTCGCTGCGCTCGTAGAAGATCGACTGGGTGCCGTTGCCGTGGTGATAGTCGACGTCAAGGATCGCGACTTTCCTGTGGCCGGCATCGAGAAATGCCTGGGCGGCGATGGCGGCATTGTTGAGGTAGCAATAACCGCCCATCAAGTCGCTGGCGGCGTGGTGTCCCGGTGGTCGGCACAGGGCGAAGGCGCTGTGTGCGCCGCGCTGGATTTCCGCTTGGGCGGTGAGGGCGACCTGCGCTGCGCTGTACGCCGCTTGCCAGGTGCCGGCGGTGATCGGCGCGCCGCCGTCGAAGCTGTAGTAGCCGAGCTGGCCGTGCAGGCTGGTCGGTTTGATTTGCCGCAGAGTGCGGGCGGGCCAGGTGTAGGGCAGCAGGTCGCCGTCGGTGTTGAATTCGGTCCAGCGTGCCCATGCACCTTTGAAGAAGTCGAGGTAATCGCGGCTGTGGATGCGCGCGATCGGTTCGAGGCCAAAATCCTTTGGCGCTTCTACCGGGCCGAGGTTCTGGTGCTGTACCCGTTGCAGCACGTGGTCGGCGCGCGACGGCATTTCGAAACACGGCTTGAGCTGGCCGTCGATGAGTTCGCAGCGGCCGTGGTGCAGGTGGTGATCGTCCGAGTAGATCGTCAGCATTTGTTGTTCTCCGCAGGGGGCTGATTCGGTTGCCCCCAGTGTTGCGGCGCGCGGCGAATCGGAGAACGGCAGGAAAGGCCAAAAGGGGATCGATATGGCCAAAAACTCTGACCGCAATTCGCCCCTCTTTTCAGTACAGCCTTGCTTCGATTCAGGCATGAAATGCGTCCCGGTGGGAGCGGGCTTGCTCGCGAATACGGTATGTCAGATAAATTGATCGCGACTGACACTGCGAATTCGCGAGCAAGCCCGCTCCCACATTGGAACATCAATGAGGGCGAAACTGGCTCGGCGCCACCCCGCTCCAGCGCACGAACGCATGGCGGAAACTCGCGGTCTCGCTGAAGCCCAGGGTCTCGGCGATGCGGTAGATCGGCAGTTGATCCTCACACAGCATCTGCTTGGCCCGCTCGAAGCGCAGTTCGTCGAGCAGTTCCTGATAACTGCTGCCCATGTCCTTCAAATGGCGGCGCAAGGTGCGCGGCGAACATTTCATCTGCTGGGCCAGTCCCTCAAGCCCCGGTGCTGCATTGAGCTGGGCACTGAGCAACTGACGAATCCGCCCCAGCCACGCCTGCCGCCCGGTGAACTCGAGGTTCTGTTTGCGGCAGCGGTCGGCCATGGCCTGATGGGTGATGCTGTCGGCCAACGGCAACGGTTGATCGAGCCAGCGCCGATCGAAGGCGAAGGCGTTGTCCTTGGCGCCGAAGTGCAACGGGCTGGCGAAGTGCTCGGCGTAGCTGTCGCGATAATCCGGCGCGGCATGTTCAAAGCGTGTCGCCAGCAGCGGCAGCGGATGCCCGAGCAAATCGTCGCAGATGACCTTCAATGACACCAGGCAGAACTCCGCGTTGAACACCGCCATCGACGGGCTCTCGCGGTAATCGGCGGCGACGAACCAGACCCGCTCGCCGTCGTCTTCCAGGCTCAGTTCGAAAAGTGTTCCCAGCAGCGCCGGATAGCGAATCGCCAGGCGCAAAGCGTCACCTAAGGTGGCACTGGTGAGCAGGGCGTAACCGAGGATGCCGTAGCAGGAAACGTGCATCCGTCGGCCCAGTTCCAGGCCGATGTCATGCTTGAGCGCGACCGCATTGGCGCAGACCTGCATTTCCTGATTGGTGGTGATGCGTGTGTCGGCACGGGCCAGATCCGCCGTACTGATGCCGCTGCCGGCCAGCAGCGCTTCGCTCGACAGGCCTTCGGTCTTGAAGGTGTTGAGCACCAGTGAGACGGCATTGAGCGTCGTGAGGTGGGAGTGGAGCATGAGGCGGCATCCGCTGGTTTTTGGCAAAAGAGGCAGCAAGTAGCGTGCCGTGCACGACGCCCACAGGCAGGAGTGACGTCGTGCACGGTCATCAGCGTATGCCTTAGCTCGCGCTGAAAAACAGCTGTCGGGCCTGCTCCACGCCGATCATGCTGCGGTAGTACGCCAGCCGTTCGGCCCGGCTCAACCCGCGAGTGCTGTCGGCATCGGATCCCAGTTGCCGCTCCGCGGGGGTTTTCAAACGTGCAGAGAGGAAGGCCTTGTCCGGCACCCATGAGGTGGAGTACAGAAAGTGCGCGTACCACAGCACCTTGCGCGTGGTCTGGTCAGTGATGCTGTATTCGTCCAGGTAGAGCGCCTTGCCGCCCTTGAGGCGGCGTCGACTGACAGTTTTTGCAATACGGATGCTGTCATTGGTCTGAAGCCAGGCGACACCTGATGGTGTGGGTGATTGTGCCCTGGTCATCATCGACATGGCGGTTTTGGCCTGCTGATATAGGCTGTCGACGGCATCGCTCAGCGCCTTGTTCAGCACCGCAGCCGAGCGCTGGCTGCTGTCCGTGGCGTTGCTGTCGGTCAGGGCCTGTTCAATGGCCGCGCTGACGTGTTCCAGTTGCAGGGCGTGCTGGTGAAACAGGTACTCGATACCGACCGCCGAGCGTCCGGCCTGCTTCATGAGTTCGTTCATGCGCAGGGTGAACGCCGGCAGGCCGTCGAGCAGGTCCTGCCCCTTGTTCAGGCTGGTTTCGAGCGCTGGCGTCGGCGTCGGCAAGGCAGTGCTGATACGTTCGACCCACACCCCGGGAGTTTTTTGATGAAAGGTCGAGATGACCTTGTCCGTGAGCGGTGACTTGATGTCGACCAGGTCGGTTTCCAGGCCCTGTGCCGTCAGGCGCGGCTCGCCGATCAGCACGCCGTTGTAGCGGGTGCGGATGAACTTCTTTTTCGGCCTTGGCGGTTGCACGGGGAGCGCCGGGCGGCTGCGCAGGGTGTCGCGCTCTTCGAGCAACAGCACCAGGTTGTGGCGGGCGCTGCGGTTGAATTGCTCGAGCTGTTGGCGAAGGTTTGTCAGCGGTGCCTCTTGCACACTGTCAGCGAACGCGGACTTGAAGTCTGCCAGGCGCTCGTCGAGTACGTTGAATTGTTCGATCAGATCGTTGAGGCAGTCGATGCGTTCGTCGAGCCGGGAAACGCTGCGCTCCTCAAGGGTGTCGCGCAGCGCTTGAACGGCGATATCGGCGGTATCGACAATCTGGTCGAGACTGAGCCAGGCATCCGCGGCGGTCGCTACCGAGTGTTCGGGCAGGCAGACATTGCGCGCCAGTGTCACCTGCAGTGCCTTGAGATCCTCGATCGAGTACGCCGGGAGTGCCTTGCGGGTCAGTTGAATCAAGCGCAAGCCGTCTCTCTCGAACTCTTTGAGTTGCACCAATTGTGCCTGGATCTGCTCCAGACGCGTGATCATGTCCAGATTGAGCTCAAGCATCTGCCGCGTTTCGGCAATATGCCGGTTCTGGGGCTGTTCAGCCTGTTCTTCGAGATGATTGAGTACGCTGCGCAATGTCGGCGTGAACAGGGTCAGCGCTTCGCGAATCCCTGCATGGATGAGTTCGAGCTGCGCCTTCAGGTAGCTCAGGGATCTCTGTTGGTAGTCAGCCGTTGGCGAGAATACATGCAACGCCTTGAGATCGCTCAACGCCTGGGCATAAGCGACGCGTTGCCTGTCCAGAGACTGTAGAAAGAGCTGGCGGTGGGCCGCAGCGGTCTGAGCGGTGGCAGCGTTCATTGCCTGGCGGACCTGTTCCAGCTCGCCTTGCGCTGCCGCCTTACGGCTTTCGAAGGCGGTCAGGCGGGTGCGCAGTTTTTCCGCTTCGATGCGGCGTTGTGCTTCAGCCAGCTGTGTCAGGCCGGCCGAGCCGCCACCGCGCAGACGCAGTCGGGTATCGACGAACCAATCGCCACGCAGATTGCCGATCAAGGCTGGGCCGGTACGGGTTGGATCCTGCGGATCGATGATCATGACGGTACCGTTTTCGTCCACCGCGACCTCGAACCAGTCATGGCCCACCGGGGCGTACCATTTGCTGTTGTAGCTGTAGAGATTGCGATAGAGCCCTGGCGTGGTGTTGGCGCTACCCAGACGTTGCGGGCGAAGGATTTTGAAGTGGGACAGCACGGTGCCCAGACTTGCGGGCGTGCGATTCGCGGCGCCGCTGATATTCAGGGTTTGCTGCAGGTCAGCGGTTTCATGGGGAGCACTTTTTTCCAGTTGTTGCACGGTGATTTCAGTGGTCGTGGGGTCAGGGTTTTTCGGTGTTTCGCGTGCCGCTGTCTCATGGGCCAGCCGTGGTCGGGAGCGACCTGCGATGTGCAACGTGATCGCCATCCCCAGATTGAGCAACACCTCGGTGAACGCTGACCATTGCGCGGAAGAGTCATCCTGCTCCCGGGCTTCCTTCAGGGCTTGCAGTTGCTCCATCACCTGCCAGATCCACGTCGCGACACCCACCGTGCGTCCGAGGAACGGCAAGACGGCATTGAACAGGGTCCATCCGGCCTGTTTGAAACTGGCCCAGCGACTTTCCGCATTTGACACCGACTGGCGGTCGGCCAGCTCGACCAGCGCCGACGCGTTGGCTTTGTACAGAGCGCCTGGCAGATCGCCCTCCACGGTCTTTCTACCGAGGCTGATCGGCCCACTCATGACCCTCATTTTTTCCGCATCCACCAGAAACTCGGTGACGGCCCAGGGGGAGGGCAACGTGCCTGGAAACACATAGTTGGCGTAGTCGCTGCGCACGCGGTCCGGGAGCCAGGCGAGCACCGAGTCACGCAGACTGGCGGATTGCTGGATGGCGTACAGCAAGTTGCTGGGGGAAGGGTATTGGGTCAACGGCTGGTCGAGCATCGGTCGATACAGCAGGCACGGCCCGGCGCTCGGGTCCTCAGGACCGATCACGAACATGTTGGCGACTTCGTCATGGCTGCCGTCTGTTCTGCGTTGAGGTACGAAAGCCAGAGGCCGCATGACGATGGTCTGGTCCTCGACCATGCGATGGTTGCTGTCGGGATCCAGCACCGCGACGACATAGCGGTAACCGCGTGCGTCGATACCGGCCTTGCCGCGAATTTTCGATTGCAGGGCCAGCAGCGGCAACTGGATGCGCAAGTGTTGAGTGAACAGTGCCTGTCTCCCGGCGGAAGCTGGCGTGGTGTCGACCAACTGACGCTTGATCAGCGCCGGGTAGGTCGTACCGATATCCGCGCGGGTTACCAGGTCTTCCAGATAGCTTACGGTCAGCCATGTCGGCAATGGCTTGCCACGGGTGGAGTGCAGGGTCTTGTTGCCTACCGGCACTGCAATCAGATTCTGCAAGGCCAGATCGGTGACGCTGAAATTGTAAGTCTCGATTTTTCCCGGAACAGTAAAGGTGCCCCAGATCACCGGACTTTTGACCCGCAACTGGATCGACTCCAGAGCTGTTTCAAGATCGGTACGCTGCGCATCGGCGTGCGCGCGAAGGGTCTCGGCATGCAAGGCGTTCATTTCGCTCAGCGCGTATTCGCTGATTGGCAGGATGCCATCCAGATAGGACTTGCCGGTGTTCTGGTTATGCAGTGCAGCCAGATCCTTCAAGTGCCGGGAATAGTTGTTCAGATCCGGCAGTGATGCAGCAATGAGCCAGTCAGGCAAGGCATTCTGAAACCAGCTCAATGGCGGGCCGGGCTTTTTCGCCGTGGCGTCGACTTCGGGGGTGGCCGTGGACAATGGCTTGTCGAGCGGGGCAGGTGTGGCAGGAGAAAAATCCAGCGCGCCGATCACATCGATCTGAATCGAGACCAGTGCACACGCCTGATAATCGAAGATGCTGCCCGAGGGTTCCAGCAATCGCCAGTTCAACTGCTGGTACGGCTGAAGATTGCCCACGTGCGCAGGCAAGGATTTGCCCAGGTCATCAAGAGAGTCGAACTTCTGATAACCCTTGAGCAGTGAATGGGCGAGGATGACCGTCTTTCCCTGTTGTGTGCCGATCAGCACGGCCATCGATACTTCGTTCAGATGCTTTACGGTTGTGCCATCGATCAGATCAATGGCGATCAGGCAGGCGCTGTTCTGGTCATCGATTTTCCTGCCGGCCAGACCGGCAGTGCGATACAGCGCGCGGGCCATTGCGCAGTCACTCTCGCTCCAGCCTTGTACCTGATTGACGTTCCAGATCTCGCGCAGGGTGTTCGACAATGTATGCCAACGCGGGCCGTTGCTGTCGTCGGCGTTGTTCCAGTACGCCAGCTGTTGCTCCTGAAACGCCGTGAGCATGACCGGTGCCAGCAGGTTGAGCAGGCTGGCGATTTCGTCGATCCGTACCGGCAGGTGGACGGCCGGATCGCTGATCGGTTGTTGCGTCAGAAAGTGTTCACCTTCGATATACAGCGTCGGCGTGCCCTGCACGACCTGGGCGGCGAGGATTTCGGTCAAGGCCTGGTAGGTCGGATTTCCGGCAACGATCTGTTCGTCGACGATGGACCATTGCGGCGTGCCGATCATGGTAATGCTCGGCTCCAGATCAAGCGTGGGGTACAGCTTGCGCAAATGTTCGCGCAACAGCACGGCGGCCACGTCGCGCAAGTCGGGGCCGACACTCAATTGGGTGATCAGGGCTTCGGTGGGATTGGTGCCGGCAGCCGTCTGCCGGGTGGAGCTTGTGGTTGCTGAACTCATCGTGCGTCCCTGCGTTCTGGTGATGGAGGCGATCCCGAGGACAAGTCTCGGGATCGCTCCATGCTAGGGAGGCACGATGCAGCGTGGGTGGTAGATATGTAGGGCGTCGGACTATCGCCGGCGCCGGACCAGGCTCAGCGCAATTCGCCACACAGGTCGAGTTCGATCAGACGCCGCACTTCGGCGTTGTCCAGACCCGCACCGAGCAAGCCGTGCAGCTTGCCGAACGCCGCTTCTCGGGTCATGCCGCCACCGGACAACACGCCAACGCCGCGCAAACGGCTGCCGGCTTCATACACATCCAGCTCGACCCCGCCTTCATGGCACTGCGTGACCGCAACCACCACCACACCGTTGTCCCGTGCGCGGCCGAGGCTGGCAAGGAACTCGGGATTGTCGCTCGGTCCGGTGCCGCTGCCGTAGCACTCCAGCACCAGACCTTTGATACCGCTGGCCAGCAGGCCATCAACCACCTCGGCGCCGATGCCGGGGAACAGTGGCAGCACAGCAACCTTGGCCAGTTGTTTCGGCTGGTTGTAGTTCAGTGCGGCCGGAATCGACGGCGCTTTCACCCCGCCGCCCTGACGCTCCAGGCGCTTGAACGGATGCCGGCCGAAGCTGCGCACTTTCGCGCAACGGGTCGGCGCCAGCAGCTCGCCGTGGAAGTACAGGTGCACGCCCGGCGCCAGACCCTGGCCCAAAGCAACCAGCGCGCCACCGAGGTTTTCCCAGGCATCGCTGTCGGTGACGCCAGCCGGCAGCATCGAGCCGGTGAAACACACGCGGGCATGCAGGCCGAGCAACTGGAAACTCATCGCCGCAGCGCTGTAGGCCAGGGTGTCGGTGCCATGCAGGATCAGTACGCTGTCGCAGCCTTGCACGTCCACCGCATCGACCACCGCTTCGCGCAGTTGCTGCCAGTAGGCCGGGGTCATGTTGGCGCTGTCGATCAGCGGCGACATTTCCCGGAAGCGCCACTGCGGCACAACGAGTTCAGGCTGGCTGTGCAGGTAGTCGCGCATCCGCGCTTCGAAACCGGACGCCGGGGCCAGACCGTTGGCACTGGCCTGCATGCCGATGGTGCCACCGGTGTAGAGCACCATGACGTGTTGGGCGGCGGGGAAGGTGTTGGCAATCATCTGAGGGTCTCCACAAGAGATGACATTGTAGGAGTGAGCCTGCTCGCGATAGCGGTTCATCATTCAACATTAATGTTGGCTGAAAGACAGCTATCGCGAGCAGGCTCACTCCTACAGGTATTGCATCACAATAACTGACGGGCGCAGGGGATGCGCCCGTCATTCACCTGTCAGCGTTGCGCTGCAGGCACGCCTTGTGGCTCGACTGCGGTCTTGCCGGCGGCTGGCGCCTCGGTCGGCCAGGCCTTCAGGTCCAGATCCAGATCGGTAAATTTGCTGGAGTCGAACACCGGCTGCTTGATGCCGGCGCGGCGCTGCTCGTCGTAGTCGCGCATCACGCGCATGCCGACCTTGAACAGCATGGCCAGGGCCATCAGGTTGACGAAGGCCAGGCAGGTCATGGTGATGTCGGCGAAGGCGAACACGGTCGACAGATCCTGCATCGAACCCCATACCACCAGCGCCAGGACCAGACCGCGGAACACCATCAGCAACGCGCGGTTGCGGCTGAGGAACTGCAGGCTGTTTTCGCCCAGGTAGTAGTTGTAGAGGATGCAGGTGAAGACGAACAGCGACAGCGCGACGCTGACGAAGATGCGGCCCCAGTCACCCACCACGGCGGCCAGCGAGTTCTGGGTCAGGACGATGCCGTCACCTTCGAAGCCCGGGGTGTAGAAGCCCGACAACAGGATCAGCAGCGCGGTGCAGGTGCAGATCACGAAAGTGTCGAGGAATACGCTGAAGGCCTGAACCACGCCCTGAGCGCCCGGGTGTTTCACCGAGGCCACGGCGGCGACGTTCGGCGCACTGCCCAGGCCCGCTTCGTTGGCGAACACGCCACGCTTCACGCCCATGACGATGGCGCTGCCGAGCAGGCCACCGAAGGCCGGGTCGAGACCAAAGGCGCTCTTGAAGATGGTTTCCAGCATCGCTGGCACGTGTTCGATCTGGGTGCCGATCACGTACAGGGTCACGCCGATATAGGCCAGGGTCTTGACCGGTACCAGCAGGTCGGACACTGCAGCGATGCGCTTGATGCCGCCGATGAAGGTGATGGCCAGCAGCACCGCCAGGACGATCCCGGTGTGGCTTGGGTCGAAGGCAAAGGCGTTTTGCAGCGAGTGGGTCACGGTGTAGGACTGCAGGCCGATGAAGGCGAAGCCGTAGGTGACCAGCAGCAGGACCGAGAACACCACTGCCATGCCTTTCAACTTCAGGCCGTGCTGGATGTAGTAGGCCGGGCCGCCACGGTACAGGCCGTCGCCTTCGGCGCGCTTGTAGACCTGCGCCAGGGTGCACTCGAAGAAGCTGCTGGACATGCCAACCAGTGCGGTCACCCACATCCAGAACACCGCACCCGGACCACCCAGGGTCACGGCGATGCCGACACCGGCGATGTTGCCTGCACCGACGCGGCCGGCAAGGCTGAGCATCAGGGCCTGGAACGAGCTGAGTTGCCCGCCGCTGCTTTTCAGGCTGTCGCGGAACACCGCGAACATGTGGAAGAAGTGGCGCAATTGAACGAAACGCGAGCGAATCGTGAAGTAGCTACCGAGCCCGACAATGAGCACGATCAGTACTTTCCCTGAGAGGAAGTCGTTGATGACTTCGAGCATGGATTTTTCCTCGCTGTTTTTTGTTTAAGCAAATGCTGGATGTTCCGAAACATCGCGTTACACCGGTTTGCGCGCGGCACGACAGGTGAGGCGAAGGTTTCGTCCCGGATCCATTTCGCGGGTTTGTTATTAGTTCGGGTTTCGCATGGGTTATGGCCTCGTTACCGACGACCGCTCACGCGAAGAGGGGCGGCACTATACCGATCAGTGCGGCGCCCGTCTGCACGCTCGTGGTGCAAGCGACGAAACGAAGCTTTGAAACACCCGACGTTACCGGCGTCGGGCTTGTGCGGGAACTGCATTCCTGTTGATGCAAACCCTGTAGCGAGGGGATTCATCCCCGATCGACTGCGGAGCAGTCGCAAATCATTGCATGCGGTGTACTTGTTACATCGCGATTGCAGGTTTTGGGGCCGCTTCGCGACCCATCGGGGATGAATCCCCTCACCACAAGGGCTCACCTCTACATTGAGCAATCCCCAGACATACGGGTCTCAGGATCAGAAAGTTAAAAAAAAGGGCTTGGGGACTGATCCCCAAGCCCTCAAAAGGTGAGAGGTGTCTAGTCCCTCGACCTGGTGAGCGGTGCTACAAGTAACGCGTCGGCTCAGGCTTTGAGCGGAACCAGACGCGGGGCAATCATGTTTTCCGGGCGCAGGATGTCGGCGAGCATGGCTTCGTCGAGCAGACCTTCTTCGCGCACCAGTTCCAGCACGCCGCGGCCGCTTTCAAGGGCGATACGGGCGATGCGGGTGGCGTTTTTGTAGCCGATGTACGGGTTCAGCGCGGTGACCAGACCGATCGAGTGCTCGACCAGTTCGCGGCAGCGTGCTTCGTTGGCGGTGATGCCGACGATGCAGTGCTCGCGCAGCATGTCCATGGCGCGTTGCAGCAGACGGATCGAGTCGAGGATCTTGAACGCGATCAGCGGCTCCATCACGTTCAGCTGCAGTTGGCCGCCTTCGGCTGCCATGGTCAGCGCCAGGTCGTTACCGATGACCTGGAAGGCCACCTGGTTAACGGCTTCCGGGATTACCGGGTTGACCTTGCCGGGCATGATCGAGCTGCCTGGCTGACGCGCTGGCAGGTTGATCTCGTTGATGCCGGTGCGTGGGCCGCTGGACAGCAGGCGCAGGTCGTTGCAGATCTTCGACAGCTTGACCGCGGTGCGCTTGAGCATGCCGGAGAACAGCACGAAGGCGCCCATGTCGGAAGTGGCTTCGATCAGGTCGGCGGCTGGCACCAGCGGTTGACCGCTGATCAGCGCCAGACGCTGAACGGCCAGCGCTTGATAACGCGGGTCGGCGTTGATGCCGGTACCGATCGCGGTGCCGCCCAGGTTCACTTCAGTCAGCAGTTCCGGGGCCAGCGTCTTCAGACGGGCCAGGTCTTCGCCCATGGTGGTGGCGAAGGCACGGAACTCTTGACCCAAGGTCATCGGCACGGCGTCTTGCAGCTGGGTACGACCCATTTTCAGGACGTGATCGAATTCTTTGCCCTTGGCCGCGAAGGCCTGAATCAGGCTGTCGAGGCTGGCCAACAGCGCGTCGTGACCCAGCAGCAGACCCAGGCGGATCGCGGTCGGGTAGGCGTCGTTGGTCGACTGCGCCATGTTGACGTCGTCGTTCGGGTGCAGGTACTGGTACTCGCCTTTCTGGTGACCCATTGCTTCGAGCGCAATGTTGGCGATCACTTCGTTGGCGTTCATGTTGGTGGAAGTACCGGCACCACCTTGAATCATGTCGACCACGAATTCTTCGTGGAAATCACCGCGGATCAGTCGTGCACAGGCTTCGCTGATGGCAGCGTGCTTGGCTTCGCTCAGATGACCCAGTTCACGGTTGGCGTCTGCAGCGGCCTGTTTGACCATGGCCAGACCGACAACCAGTTTCGGGTAATGCGAAATCGGGACGCCGGAGAGACGGAAGTTGTTCACCGCTCGCAGGGTCTGGATGCCGTAATACGCTTGAGCCGGTACTTCGAGGGCGCCAAGCAGGTCGTTTTCTGTGCGGAAAGATGCAGCGGAGGACATGATAGAAATCATCTCGATATGGACCCGGTCTGTGCCGGAACGCTGCGAATGCTAGGCTTGTGGGATTTTTTGGGCCAATGCTGTTAAACACTGGCCTATGCACATTCGGCATAATGCCCGTGTGACGCCGCCTGCGCGGCAGACGTGTGACCTGTTTTGGTGCGTTCCCGGGAGGGCGTGATGAATCTGGAAAGCAAATGGCTCGAGGACTTCAGTGCTCTGGCCGCCACCCGCAGCTTCTCGCAGGCGGCCGAACGACGCTTCGTGACCCAGCCGGCGTTCAGTCGGCGGATCCGCAGCCTGGAAGCTGCGCTTGGGCTGACGCTGGTCAATCGCTCGCGCACGCCGATCGAGCTGACGGCGGCCGGGCAACTGTTTCTGGTGACCGCGCGTACCGTGGTCGAACAGCTCGGCGAAGTGCTGCGCCATCTGCATCACCTGGAAGGTGGGCAGGGCGAAGTGATCCAGGTCGCGGCGGCGCACTCGCTGGCGCTGGGTTTCTTTCCACGCTGGATCGCACAACTGCGCAACGAAGGGCTGAACATAGCGACGAGATTGGTGGCGACCAACGTCGGCGACGCGGTGCACGCGCTGCGCGAGGGTGGCTGCGACCTGATGCTGGCGTTCTACGACCCGGACGCGGCGATGCAGATGGACCCGGAAATTTTCCCGTCGTTGCACTTGGGCCAGACTGAAATGCTCCCGGTGTGCGCAGCCGATGCCGATGGCAAACCGCTGTTCGATCTGGAAGGCGAGGCCAGTGTGCCGCTGTTGGCGTACAGCGCCGGGGCGTTTCTCGGGCGTTCGGTGAATGGTTTGTTGCGCCAGCGTCAGCTGCGTTTCACCACCATCTATGAAACCGCCATGGCCGACAGCCTCAAGAGCATGGCCCTGGAGGGGCTCGGCATCGCCTGGGTGCCGCAGTTGAGTGTGCGCGCAGAGCTGGCCCGTGGCGAACTTGTTGTCTGCGGCGGCCCGCAATGGCACGTGCCGCTGGAGATTCGCCTGTATCGCTGCGCACTGGTGCGCAAGGCCAACGTGCGGTTGCTGTGGCGCAAGCTTGAAGGCGGCGCTGCACAGGCTTCCTGAGCCATCGCAGATCCAATTGTGGGAGCGGGCTTGCTCGCGAATACGGTGTGTCAGTCGACATTCATGTATCTGACCTGACGCCTTCGCGAGCAAGCCCGCTCCCACAGGGGGGATTTGCGGTGTTCTGTCGCTGACCTTCAAGTCAATAAAACCGGGCCTTTGGCTGATTTGACAGATGGTCGTTTCGGGGGCTGTTTATTGCTTTCTTTGCGGTATACTGCGCGGCCTTCGGCCGGTACGTCCGGCCATTTTTCGTACAATCAAGCCACGCAATCCTGCGTGGCTTGTTGTTTTTGACGCGCCTGCGGGCGCCCAGAGAGAAGAGGCGCGACGATGAGTGCACTGGTTGGCGTGATCATGGGCTCCAAGTCCGATTGGTCCACCCTTAGCCACACCGCCGATATGCTGGAAAAGCTCGGCATCCCGTACGAGGTCAAGGTGGTCTCTGCCCACCGCACCCCGGATCTGCTGTTCCAGTACGCCGAAGAGGCTGAGGGCCGCGGCATCGAGGTGATCATCGCCGGTGCCGGTGGCGCAGCCCACCTGCCAGGCATGTGTGCGGCCAAGACCCACCTGCCGGTACTGGGCGTTCCGGTGCAGTCGTCGATGCTCTCGGGCGTTGATTCGCTGCTGTCGATCGTGCAGATGCCGGCGGGCATTCCGGTTGCCACCCTGGCCATCGGCAAGGCCGGCGCGATCAACGCCGCGCTGCTCTCGGCGAGCATCCTTGGTGCCAAGCATCCACAGTTCCACGCGGTACTGAAAACCTTCCGTGCCGAGCAGACAGACAGCGTCCTGGACAATCCAGACCCACGTATTGCCTGAGGTTGTTGAGATGAAGATCGGTGTAATCGGTGGCGGCCAGTTGGGCCGCATGTTAGCGCTGGCGGGCACTCCGCTGGGCATGAACTTCGCTTTCCTCGACCCGGCGCCGGACGCTTGCGCCGCAGCACTGGGCGAACACCTGCGGGCCGATTACGGCGATCAGGATCACCTGCGCCAACTGGCCGATGAAGTCGACCTGGTGACCTTCGAGTTCGAAAGCGTCCCGGCGGAAACCGTGGCGTTTCTCTCGCAATTCGTCCCGGTCTATCCGAGCGCCGAAGCCCTGCGCATCGCTCGCGACCGCTGGTTCGAGAAGAGCATGTTCAAGGACCTGGGCATCCCGACCCCGGCCTTCGCCGACATTCAATCGCAAGCCGATCTGGACGCCGCCGTGGCTTCGATCGGTCTGCCGGCCGTGCTGAAAACCCGCACCCTGGGGTACGACGGCAAGGGCCAGAAAGTCCTGCGCAAGCCGGAAGACGTGGTCGGTACATTCGCCGAGCTGGGCAGCGTTGCCTGCCTGCTGGAAGGCTTCGTACCGTTCACCGGCGAAGTTTCGCTGATTGCCGTGCGTGCCCGTGATGGTGAAACCAAGTTCTATCCGCTGGTACACAACACCCACGACAGCGGCATCCTCAAGCTGTCGGTAGCCAGCACCGATCACCCGCTGCAGGCGTTGGCCGAAGACTACTCCAGCCGTGTGCTCAAGCAGCTGGATTACGTCGGCGTGATGGCGTTCGAGTTCTTTGAAGTCGACGGTGGCCTCAAGGCCAACGAGATCGCCCCGCGCGTGCACAACTCCGGGCACTGGACCACCGAAGGCGCCGAGTGCAGCCAGTTCGAAAACCACCTGCGTGCCGTGGCCGGCCTGCCGCTGGGTTCGACCGCCAAGGTCGGCGAGAGCGCGATGCTCAACTTCATCGGCGTGGTTCCGCCGGTTGAGAAAGTGATCGCCATCGAAGATTGCCATCTGCACCACTACGGCAAAGCCTTCAAGGCCGGGCGCAAGGTCGGTCACGCCAACCTGCGCTGCGCCGACATGGCCACGCTGCAGGCACAGATCGTCAAGGTTGAAGCGCTGATCGCCGAGTAAACAGTTTCATGTGGCAACGGCGGAACCTTCGGGAGCCGCCGTTCTCTCATGGCAGGATGCCAAAGTCTGACTAGGCTTTGGCATATCTACCAAATCAGAGGGAAATGCCATGGGAATTATCGGAACCATCTTTATCGGCTTGATCGTCGGCCTGCTGGCACGCTTCCTCAAACCGGGCGATGACAGCATGGGCTGGATCATGACCATCCTGCTCGGTATCGGCGGTTCGCTGGCGGCCACTTACGGCGGCCAGGCCTTGGGTATCTATCAGGCAGGTCAGGGCGCAGGCTTCATCGGTGCACTGGTCGGCGCGATCGTGCTGCTGGTGATCTACGGCCTGATCAAAAAGAACTGATCCAAGCGACCAAGTCCTCTCTGCCAACGTGGCAGGGAGGGCTAGAATGCTCGGCGATTTAACGTCCTTCCTTTATCCGAGCATCTTTTACCGAGCACCTCCATGCGCCGTCTTCTGTTGACTCTTCTTTTGCTGGGCAGCGGTCTGGCTCACGCCGGCGAACTGCCGGAAACCGACTGGCTGGAACTGATGCCCAAGTCGGACCAGAAAGCCCTCGAGGCCATGCCCGAAATCGACCACAACTCCCCGGAAGCCACCGGCACCTTCACCGAGAAGGGCGGGATGAAACAGGCTAAAGGCCTGCCGGCGGTGATGTATTCGACCAAGACCGTGGCGTCGATGAACGACAAGCACATCCGCATCGGCGGCTACCCGGTGCCGCTGGAATCCGACGCCAAGGGCCGCAGCACGCTGTTCTTCCTCGTGCCGTACCCTGGCGCCTGCATCCACGTGCCACCGCCACCACCGAATCAACTGGTGCTGGTGCGTTATCCGAAGGGTTTGAAGCTGGACGATATCTACACGCCGCTGTGGGTGACCGGCACGCTGAAGATCGAGAAGGTCAGCAATGACCTGGCCGATGCGGCGTATGCGCTGGAAGCTGACAAAGTGCGGGTGGTGCAGGAGTCCGATCTCTAACATCTGAACAATTGTAGCGAGGGGATTTATCCCCGATGGGTTGCGAAGCGACCCCCGCTTTGAATCAGGGGCAGGGGCCTGCTCCGCAGGCCATCGGGGATAAATCCCCTCACCACAAAGGCTTTCACCCACATTGATATTGCGGTGTTGGTCAGAGCGGTTTGCTGCCGATGCTGACGCCCATGGTATGGCTCGCACCCGAGCCCAGCGTGACCACATCATCCATCACATTCGCCGTCTCGATGCACAGCATGCGCTGCCAGCCATCGTCGTCCATGTCGGCCAGTGCTGCCGCGCGGTCGATCCACGGGTTCCAGATCACTGCCGTGCGTGAGCCGCTGGCGCTCAGTACGATGTGCCGTTCCCAGGTCGGGTCGACAATGCTCAGTTGCGGCGGAGCGTCGAGGTAGATGCGGTCGGTTTCGCCAGCGAAATGCAGGTCACCTTGCTGGCTGTGGGTTTTCCACTCATCCAGCGTCTCGATGTAATCCAGACCGGCCACACCCTCGACGTGCACGTTGCGCACATCACTGACTGCGAAATAAGTGTGCAGCGCCTGGCTGATGCTGACGGTTTCGACACCCCGATTGTGGCTGGTCAGGCTGATGTGCAACTGATCACTCAGATGCAGGGTCAGGGTCAGATCGACCTGATGCGGCCAGCCCGGCAGGCCACCTTCGGGGTAGGGCAGCCTGAATTCAACCTTGACGCCGTCAGCCTCTGATTCGATGCCGCCCAGCTCCCAATCCATCGCCCGCACCAGACCGTGCGCGGGTGCCGGTTGCTCACCGGTATACATGGCCTGCACGCTCTGCGGGTTGCGTTCGAACTTGCCGAACCACGGCCAGCACACCGGCACACCGGCACGGATGCTCTTGCCGGTCTTGAACACAGCCTTGTCGTTGAGCCAGATGATCGGCGGCTGGCCGTCGATTTGATAACTGAGGATGTGCGCGCCTTGCTGGGCCACCAGCACTTCGGCCTGACCGTGGCGGATGCGCCAGCAGTTCAGTTCATCCAGTTTCACCGCTTCAACGTTGGGCGTGTTCATGGGGCAACTCTCGATCAGACACTTGGGACGACTATCGACCGCAAAACCGCGGCGATGTTTAACGCGCGCGTGGTGGCACCGAGCGGGTGCGACCGCTGCCGTCGATGGCGACGAAGACGAATACCGCCTCGGTCACTTTACGCCACTCGCTGGACAGCGGATCGTCGCTCCACACTTCGACCATCATCTGGATCGAGCTGCGGCCGATTTCCAGGGTCTGGGTATAAAAGGACAATTGCGCGCCCACCGCGACCGGCACCAGGAAGGCCATGCGGTCGATGGCGACAGTGGCTACGCGACCACCGGCCACGCGGCTGGCCATTGCGGTACCCGCCAGATCCATCTGCGCCACCAGCCAGCCGCCGAAAATATCGCCAAAGCCGTTGGTTTCGCGCGGGAGTGCGGTAATTTGCAAGGCCAGGTCGCCTTGCGGGATCGGATCTTCTTGTTCGAGCTCTATCATGCCGGGGGTGCCTCTGACCCGTGACTCTTCGTTGGTATTGCTGGTGGTAGCCGTCTTCAGGAAAAACGATTCAGCACCGAACATACTGCGTTCGTCACGTTTTCCATAGGCGCCTAAAGGGGAAACTCTGCGAAACCGGCTGATCCCGTTCAAAGGCCGGGCCAACGACGTTTTCGCACAGCAACCCCCTACAAACCGGAGCAAGGTTGCGAGTATATCGGTCGGTAGACTCCACGACGACCATCGGGTTCTGATTTTGACCGGCAAATACGCGCCTCTATGTGCTTTTTCGAACAATTTGCTATGGTGCCGAACCTGCCCAAGCCACAGCCAGCGTTGTTGTGGCGGTAGATCCGCCTATAAGAGAAGCCCTTGCCATGACCACAGCGCCTTCGAGCCTCGCGCAGCCCGAGCAACCTGCACGCCCCCTGACCCGCAATGACTACAAGACTCTGTCGCTATCGGCCCTGGGCGGTGCGCTGGAGTTTTACGACTTCATCATCTTCGTGTTCTTCGCCACTGTGGTCGGCAAGCTGTTCTTCCCGGCCGACATGCCCGAATGGCTGCGCCTGATGCAGACCTTCGGCATTTTCGCCGCCGGTTACCTTGCGCGGCCGCTGGGCGGCATCGTCATGGCGCACTTCGGCGACCTGCTGGGGCGCAAGAAGATGTTCACCCTGAGCATTTTCATGATGGCCGTGCCGACCCTGATCATGGGCCTGCTGCCGACCTACGCGCAGATCGGTATGTGGGCGCCGATCCTGCTGTTGTTGATGCGAGTGATTCAGGGCGCGGCGATTGGCGGGGAAGTGCCGGGGGCGTGGGTCTTCGTTTCCGAACACGTGCCGCAAAAGCACATCGGCTACGCCTGCGGGACGCTGACCAGCGGTTTGACCGCCGGCATCTTGCTCGGCTCGCTGGTCGCCACGGCAATCAACAGCATTTATACACCGGGGGAAGTCGCGGATTACGCCTGGCGGATTCCGTTCCTGCTCGGCGGCGTATTCGGCCTGTTCTCGGTCTATCTGCGCCGCTGGCTGCACGAAACTCCGGTGTTCGCTGAGCTGCAACTGCGCAAGGCCTTGGCCGAAGAAGTGCCGCTGCGCGCGGTACTGCGTGACCATCGCGGGGCGATTGCGGTCTCGATGCTGCTGACCTGGCTGCTGTCCGCCGGGATTGTCGTGGTGATCCTGATGACCCCGACCGTGCTGCAGACGGTCTATCACTTCTCAGCGACAGTGGCGCTGCAATCGAACAGTCTGGCGATCGTGTTCCTCAGCGTCGGTTGCATCATCTCCGGTGCCCTGGCGGATCGGTTTGGCGCCGGCCGGGTGTTTGTCTTCGGTTCCCTGGGCTTGCTGATCAGCTCCTGGACCTTCTATCACAGCCTCGCCGATCACCCGAACTGGCTGTTCCCGCTGTATGCGCTGACCGGTCTGCTGGTCGGCACCATCGGTGCGGTTCCGTACGTGATGGTCAAGGCATTCCCGCCGGTGGTGCGCTTCAGCGGATTGTCGTTCTCGTACAACGTGGCGTACGCGATCTTCGGTGGCCTGACGCCGATGGTGGTCAGCCTGCTGCTTAAAGAGAGTGCGATGGGTCCGGCCTACTATGTGGCGGTGCTGTGCACGATGGGGATTCTGGTGGGGGCGTGGCTCTGGAAAAAGGGGCGCTGAAAATTTTCACCTGTGGGAGCGGGCTTGCTCGCGAATGCGTTGTGTCAGTCTGCATATGAATAGGCTGACACGGCCTCTTCGCGAGCAAGCCCGCTCCCACATTAGTTCTGTGTTGTTCTCTGAGATCTTCGAATCATCCTGCAAAACCCCGATACTGGCCTTTCATCCAATTGTCATATTTCAGCCATAGAGTGTTCACACGGCCTGCTGATACTTGGCCCCGACTTAACACACCCTATCTGCTAGGAGTAAGGCATGAAACTGAAGCGTTTGATGGCGGCAATGACTTTTGTCGCTGCTGGCGTTGCGACTGCCCACGCGGTAGCCGCTGGCGTTGACCCGGCAATTCCGGCTTACACCAAGGTCACCGGTGTATCGGGCAACCTGTCCAGCGTTGGTTCCGACACTCTGGCCAACCTCATGACCCTGTGGGCTGAGAACTACAAGAAAGAATACCCGAACGTAAACATCCAGATTCAGGCCGCTGGCTCCGCCACCGCGCCACCTGCGCTGACTGAAGGCACCTCCAACCTCGGCCCGATGAGCCGCAAGATGAAGGACACCGAACTGGCGGCCTTCGAACAGAAATACGGCTACAAGCCAACCGCTATCCCGGTGGCCGTGGACGCCCTGGCGGTGTTCGTGCACAAGGACAACCCGATCCAGCACCTGACCATGGAACAGGTTGATGCGATCTTCTCGTCCACCCGTCTGTGCGGCGCCAAAGCCGACGTGAAAACCTGGGGCGACCTGGGCGTGACCGGCGACCTGGCCAACAAACCGGTTCAGCTGTTCGGTCGTAACTCGGTATCCGGCACCTACGGCTACTTCAAGGAAGAAGCCCTGTGCAAAGGCGACTACAAGCCTAACGTCAACGAGCAACCAGGTTCGGCGTCGGTCGTGCAGTCGATCAGCTCCTCGCTGAACGGCATCGGTTACTCGGGCATCGGCTACAAGACTTCCAGCGTGAAGACCGTTGCTTTGTCGAAGAAAGGCAGCACTGACTTCATCGAAGACACCGAAGAAAACGCCCTGAACGGCAAGTACCCGCTGTCGCGCTTCCTCTACGTTTACGTGAACAAGGCCCCGAACAAGCCTCTGGCCCCGCTGGAAGCCGAGTTCGTGAAACTGGTTCTGTCCAAACAGGGCCAGGAAGTTGTGGTGAAAGACGGCTACATCCCACTGCCGGCCAAGGTTGCTGCAAAAGCACTGGCTGACCTGGGTCTGCAGGAAGGCGGCGCTGAAGTCGCAAAAAAGTAACAAACTGAGTCCGAGGTGAACCCCACCGGACTCAGGTAAAAGGCCGGCTCTGCCCGCAGACCGGCCTTTTACACACCTCAAATTTTCGATCCTCTGCCAGTCCCGCTGGCGGTGGATTTGCTGCGTCACTGCACTGTCATCTTTCTGTCATACAGGATCGCTAGGGTGAGCGCATGAATGATCTGGCCAATTCCCCAATGACTACGACTTCCCCTCCCAAGCGCATTGATTTCAATACGCCTGAGCTGCAACGCAAGCGCCGCATTCGCGCGCTCAAGGATCGCTTCACCCGTTGGTACGTCCTCGTTGGCGGTCTGGCGGTGCTGGCAGCCATCACCCTGATCTTCTTCTTCCTCGCCTACGTCGTTGCACCGTTGTTCCAGGGTGCCAGCCTGACCGCGAAAGATGCCATTACCCCAGCCTGGATGCAGGACGCCGGCAAGCCGCTGATGATTTCGCTCGAAGAGCAGAATCAGGTGGCGATGCGCGTTTCCGACAAGGGCCAGGCGCTGTTCTTCGACATCGACAGTGGCGCTGAATTGAAGCGCGTCGATCTGCCGGTGCCTGCCGGCGCTACCGTAACTTCCATTGGCGAAGACCAGCCAGGTCATCCGCTGGTAGCCGTGGGCCTGTCCAACGGCCAGGCGCTGGTGTTCCGTCACACCTATAAAGTCAGCTACCCCGATGGAAAGAAAACCATCACCCCGGCCATCGAATACCCGTACGGCGAAGCGCCGATCGCAGTGAACGAGGGCGGCGGGGCACTGGAGCACGTCAGCCTCAACGCCACCGATTCGACGCTGATGCTGGTCGGTTCTACCGGTTCGCAGCTCAATGTGCTGGCGCTGACCAGCGAAGAAAACATGATGACCGGCGAAGTCACCAACGAGCAGAAGCGTATCGAGCTGCCGCAGATGACTGAACCGGTGAAAAACATCTTCGTCGACCCGCGCCAGCAATGGCTGTACGTGGTCAACGGGCGTGCCCAGGCCGACGTGTTCAGCTTGCGCGACAAGAGCCTCAACGGTCGCTATAAACTGCTGGAAAACGCTGACGCCGAAGTCACCGCGAGCACGCAACTGGTGGGCGGCATCTCGCTGATCATCGGTGATTCCAAGGGTGGTCTGGCCCAGTGGTTCATGGCTCGCGATACCGATGGCGAGCTGCGCCTGAAGCAGATCCGTACCTTCCAGATGGGCACCACGCCGATTGTTGAAATTACCGCCGAAGAGCGTCGCAAGGGCTTCGTGGCCCTCGATGCCAGCGGCAAGCTCGGCGTGTTCCACAGCACCGCGCACCGCACCCTGCTGGTCGAGCCGGTCGCCGAAGGCCAGGGCCTGTTCGGCCTGTCGCCACGCGCCAACCGGGTGATCGTCGAGGCCGGCGGCAAGCTGCAACCGCTGCTGCTCGACAACCCGCACCCGGAAGTGTCGTGGAGCGCGTTGTGGAGCAAGGTCTGGTACGAAAACTACGACGAGCCTAAATACGTCTGGCAATCGACCGCTGCCAACACCGATTTCGAACCGAAACTGAGCCTCTCGCCACTGACCTTCGGCACCCTGAAAGCCGCGTTCTACGCGATGTTGCTGGCCGCGCCGCTGGCGGTTGCCGCCGCGATCTACACCGCGTACTTCATGGCCCCGGGCATGCGCCGCAAGGTCAAACCGGTGATCGAGCTGATGGAAGCGATGCCGACGGTAATCCTCGGTTTCTTCGCCGGTCTGTTCCTCGCGCCGTATGTAGAAGGGCATCTGCCGGGCATCTTCAGCCTGCTGATGCTGTTGCCGATCGGCATTCTGGTCGCCGGTTTTACCTTCAGTCGTCTGCCTGAGTCGATCCGCCTGAAAGTCCCGGACGGCTGGGAAAGTGCGCTGCTGATTCCGGTGATCCTGTTTGTCGGTTGGCTGTCGCTGTACATGAGTCCGTACATGGAGAATTGGTTCTTCGGCGGTGACATGCGCATGTGGATCTCCCACGACCTGGGCATCACCTACGACCAGCGCAACGCTCTGGTAGTCGGTCTGGCGATGGGTTTTGCGGTGATCCCGAACATCTACTCGATCGCCGAAGACGCCGTGTTCAGCGTGCCGCGTGGCCTGACCCTCGGTTCCCTGGCGCTCGGTGCCACGCCGTGGCAGACCATGACCCGCGTGGTGATCCTCACCGCCAGCCCGGGCATCTTCTCCGCACTGATGATCGGCATGGGCCGTGCGGTCGGCGAAACCATGATCGTGCTGATGGCCACGGGTAACACCCCGGTCATGGAAATGAACCTGTTCGAAGGCCTGCGCACCCTGGCCGCCAACGTCGCGGTGGAAATGCCCGAGTCGGAAGTCGGCGGCAGCCACTACCGCGTGCTGTTCCTCTCGGCGCTGGTGCTGCTGTTGTTCACCTTCGTCATGAACACCCTGGCAGAACTGATTCGTCAGCGTCTGCGCAAGAAATACTCGTCGCTTTAAGAAAGGTAGAAGTCTGTGAAACAGAACTCCCTGAATGGATGGTTCAAGAGCGGCGCCCCGGGCGTCTGGATCAGCGGTGGCGCGGTGTCCATCGCGGTCATCATGACCATTGGCCTGCTGGCGGTGATTGCCGTGCGCGGTCTGGGTCACTTCTGGCCGGCGGACCTGATCCACGCCAGCTACGACGTACCAGGCCAGGCCAATCACCTGGTCATCGGCGAAGTGGTACAGAAAGAAGAAGTGCCGCGCGCCCGCCTGAAAAGCGCCGGCCTGCCGGTGCCTGATCAGGGCCCGGAATTCATGACCCGCGAGCTGATCAAGGTCGGCAACCGTGACCTGAACGGCAACGACTTCACCTGGGTGGTCGGCGAGTGGCTGACCAACCAGACCACGCCGCCGGAACTGATGGCGATCGAGCGTCGCGAGTGGGGCAACTTCTACGGCTACCTGGTCAACGTCAAACAGGACGGCAAGGTGATCGCCGAAGGCGAAGCGGCCTGGCCTGAGCTGCAAGCGCGGATCAACCGTGTGAACGGCCTTGCTGCACAACTCAAATCGCTGGAAAAGACCGACATCGGTGCGATCAACGCAGGGCTCGAGCGCATCCGTCTGCACGGGCGCAAACTGGAACTCGACGGCAAGCTCGACGCCACCGCGCAAGCGGACATGGACGCCGAGCGTGCCGAGCTGAACGCGCGTTATCAGGACATCGAAGCGCGTCTGAGCGATCTGCATGCGCAGTTCAACCGCGACGCGCTGACTGCCCGCGATGCCAACGGCAAAGAGATCGAAATCAGTCTGGGTAAAGTGGTTCACGCCTATCAGCCGAATGCCATGGGCACGATGACCAAGATCGGTTTCTACTTCAGCAAGGTCTGGGAATTCCTTTCCGACGACCCGCGTGAAGCGAACACCGAAGGCGGGATCTTCCCGGCGATTTTCGGCACGGTAATGATGACTTTGATCATGGCGATGATCGTCACCCCGTTCGGCGTGCTGGCGGCGGTCTACCTGCGTGAATACGCCAAGCAGAACGCCCTGACCCGGATCATCCGCATCGCGGTGAACAACCTCGCCGGCGTTCCGGCGATCGTCTACGGCGTATTCGGTCTGGGCTTCTTCGTCTACGTGCTGGGTGGTTCGGTTGACCGACTGTTCTTCCCCGAAGCACTGCCGGCGCCGACGTTCGGTACTCCGGGTCTGCTCTGGGCCTCGCTGACCCTGGCGCTGCTGGCGGTGCCGGTGGTGATCGTGGCGACCGAGGAAGGTCTGGCGCGTATCCCGCGCACCGTCCGTGAAGGCTCGCTGGCGCTGGGCGCGACCAAGGCGGAAACGCTGTGGAAGATCGTCCTGCCTATGGCCAGCCCGGCGATGATGACCGGCATGATCCTCGCCGTGGCCCGCGCCGCCGGTGAAGTGGCGCCGTTGATGCTGGTGGGTGTGGTGAAACTGGCGCCGTCGCTGCCGGTGGACGGCAACTACCCGTACCTGCACCTGGACCAGAAGATCATGCACCTGGGCTTCCACATCTATGACGTCGGCTTCCAGAGCCCGAACGTCGAAGCGGCACGACCACTGGTGTACGCCACGGCGCTGCTGCTGGTGCTGGTGATCGCTACGTTGAACCTGTCGGCGGTGTGGATTCGTAACCACCTGCGTGAAAAATACAAAGCTTTGGACAGTTGATATTCCTGTGGGAGCGGGCTTGCTCGCGAAAGCGGTGGGTCAGGCGACATTGATGTCGAGTGTGCCGGCCTCTTCGCGAGCAAGCCCGCTCCCACCCTAGATTGAGTACAGCCGCACCAAGCGGCTAACCGAACCGAATTTGTTAGCACAGGGAGCCTCCCATGCAGCACGAAACACATACCCACGGCATCAACATGTCGGCCCTGGGTCGCGACAAGCAGAGCCTGAGCCTTGAGCAGGAAACCGTGGCCATCGAAGTCCCGGGCCTGAGCCTGTTCTACGGCGAGAAGCAGGCGCTGTTCGACGTCAGCATGAACATCCCGAAACAGCGCGTGACCGCGTTTATCGGCCCGTCCGGCTGCGGCAAGTCCACGCTGCTGCGTACCTTCAATCGTATGAACGACCTGGTTGACGGTTGCCGTGTCGAAGGTGCGATCAACCTGTACGGCAACAACATCTACCGCAAGGGTGAAGACGTTGCCGAGCTGCGTCGCCGCGTCGGCATGGTGTTCCAGAAGCCCAACCCGTTCCCCAAAACCATCTACGAAAACGTGGTCTACGGGCTGCGCATCCAGGGCATCAACAAGAAGCGCATTCTCGACGAAGCGGTCGAGTGGGCATTGAAAGGCGCGGCACTGTGGGACGAAGTCAAAGACCGTCTGCACGACTCGGCACTCGGCCTGTCCGGTGGTCAGCAGCAGCGTCTGGTGATCGCGCGCACCATCGCCGTTGAACCGGAAGTGTTGCTGCTCGACGAACCGTGCTCGGCCCTCGATCCGATCTCGACCCTGAAAGTCGAAGAGCTGATCTACGAGCTGAAGTCCAAGTTCACCATCGTCATCGTGACCCACAACATGCAGCAGGCCGCGCGGGTTTCCGACTACACGGCGTTCATGTACATGGGCAAACTGGTGGAATTCGGCGACACCGACACCCTGTTCACCAATCCGGCGAAGAAACAGACCGAAGACTACATCACCGGTCGTTATGGCTGACAGTTGCGGTTATTCACAGAATTGACGCTGCGGCCCACCGCACCTTACCGGACGCTCCAAGGACGCCACCATGATTAGTAAAGAAGGCCTTACCCACCACATCTCCGCGCAGTTCAACGCCGAGCTTGAGGAAGTGCGCAGCCACCTCCTGGCCATGGGCGGGCTGGTCGAGAAGCAGGTCAACGACGCGGTCACCGCGCTGATCGAGGCCGACTCTGGCCTGGCTCAGCAGGTGCGCGAGATCGACGACCAGATCAACCAGATGGAACGCAACATCGACGAAGAATGCCTGCGCATTCTTGCCCGTCGTCAGCCGGCGGCGTCCGACCTGCGGCTGATCATCAGCATCTCCAAGTCGGTGATCGATCTGGAGCGCATCGGCGACGAAGCGACCAAGATCGCCCGTCGCGCCATTCAGCTGTGCGAAGAAGGTGAAGCGCCGCGTGGTTACGTCGAGGTCCGTCACATCGGCGATCAGGTGCGCAACATGGTTCGCGATGCGCTGGACGCGTTTGCCCGCTTCGATGCCGATCTAGCCTTGTCGGTGGCGCAATACGACAAGGTCATCGACCGCGAATACAAGACCGCCCTGCGCGAGCTGGCGACCTACATGATGGAAGACCCGCGCTCTATCTCGCGGGTTCTGAGCATCATCTGGGTGCTGCGTTCGCTGGAACGCATCGGCGATCATGCGCGCAACATCTCGGAACTGGTGATCTACCTGGTGCGCGGCACCGACGTGCGTCACCTGGGCCTCAAACGCATGAAAGAAGAAGTTGAAGGTACAAGCGGCGAAACCGCTAATGTTCCGGGCAATGCTGACGATAAGTAAGATTGCCTGAGAAAAGCGCCCGGCCCTTTGGCCGGGCGTTTTTGTTTAGGGCGCCTGAATCAGGAAATCGAATTAAAAAGCAGCACCCGCGAACGAAAAGTCCCGGCGTGACTGAAGATTGTTGGCAATGTGCCATCAGTAAAAGCGGTATGCTTGCCGGGATTTTTATAGGGGTGTTGGATGAGCAAGATCAGTGTGTTGGTCGTGGACGATGCTTCGTTCATTCGTGACCTGGTGAAAAAGTGCCTGCGTAATTACTTCCCGGGGATCCGCACCGAGGACGCCGTCAACGGCAAAAAGGCCCAGGCCATGCTGGCCAGGGAAGCGTTTGACCTGGTGCTGTGCGACTGGGAAATGCCGGAAATGTCCGGCCTCGAGCTGCTGACCTGGTGCCGCGAGCAGGACAATCTCAAGACCATGCCGTTCGTCATGGTCACCAGCCGTGGCGATAAAGAGAACGTGGTACAGGCGATCCAGGCCGGGGTTTCCGGCTACGTCAGCAAGCCGTTCACCAACGAACAACTGCTGACCAAGGTCAAGCAGGCGCTGAACAAGGTTGGCAAGCTCGACACCCTGATGAACAGCGCACCGACCAAGATGAACTCGGCGTTCGGCAACGATTCCCTGAGCGCATTGACCGGCGGCAAGCCTGCCGTGGTCGGTGCTGCGCCGGCGGCCGCTGCTGCGGTCAATCCGTTTGCCAAACCGGCTGTTGTCGCGCCAACGCCAGCTGCTGCGCCGTCGCGCGGTTTGCTTAACAGCCCGCCGGTGCAGGCACCGGCTGCCTCGAAAGCGCCGGCCGGTGGTCGTGGCCAGGGCCAGTTGCGCTTGCCGAGCGGCACCCAGCAATGCGTGATCAAGGCCCTGAGCATCAAGGAAGCGCTTTTGGTGGTGAAACGCACCGACACCCTGCCGCAGATCCTCGACAGCGCCGTGCTCGATCTGGAGCAGGGCGACAACGCCGAAATCGCCCGCCTCAACGGCTACCTGCACGCCATCGTTGCCCACGAGCAAAAAGCCGACAGCGACTGGCTGCAACTGACTTTCCGTTTCGTCGACCAGGATGCGCAGAAGCTCGATTACATCTCCCGCCTGATCGCCCGCGGCACGGCGCAGAAGCACTTCGTTCCGGGCGCTTGATCCTCGTCGCCTGACACACCGCCTTCGCGAGCAAGCCCGCTCCCACCTTTGAAATGCATTCCAAGGTGGGAGCGGGCTTGCTCGCGAAGGGGTCATCACTGACGACGTCCATTTTCCAGACTGCCCAATTTGAAACATCTGTCGACTAGCCTGGTCTGTCTCAGCTGCTAGGCTCATTTCCAGGCCTTCCTTCGACAGACTCTTTGCCCATGCTCGCGCGCCTGCTGTTTTTCTGTGGTCTTTTCCTGGCCTCCACCTCGACTGTGGCCATGACCATCTACAAATCCACCGATGCCAACGGAGTGGTCTCGTACAGCGACCGGCCGAGCAAAGGCTCGCAGGTGTTCGTGTTTCAGGACCGCATGGTCGAGCACCTCGAACGTCAGGTGTACCTCGACATCAAGAAACAGAAGGGCAGCGACGTGGTGTTCGTGCGCAACGATCTGTATGCGCCGGTCGAGATTGCACTGGCGTTTACCGGCCTGAGCAATGTGCGTGGCGCTCCGGCGCAGACGATTCGCCGGGTGCTGCCGGCGCGCAGCAATACCCGGTTGGCGTTGCTGACGGCGATCAGCCGGGGTCAGCCGCTGGTGTATTCGCCGCAATTCCAGTATTCGCTGGGTGACCCCGCAGGCGCTGCGCAGAGCTATCGCTATCCGTTGCCGTGGCGGGGCGGGCCGTTCCGTCTCAGTCAGGGCGCCAACGGCCAGTACAGCCACTACGGGCCGAAGAACCGGTATGCGATGGACATCGCCATGCCAGTTGGCACGCCGATCATTGCCGCACGGGCCGGTGTGGTGGTGAAAACCGAAAATTCACAGAGCGGGCGCGGCAATGATGCGTCCGGCAATTTCGTCCGGGTGCTGCACGACGACGGCACGATGGGTGTTTACCTGCATCTCAAGCAAGGTTCGGTGAGCGTACGCGAGGGGCAGCGGGTGACGGTTGGCAGCCCGCTGGCGCTGTCCGGCAATACCGGCAATAGCAGCGGCCCGCACCTGCACTTTGTGGTGCAGCGCAATACCGGGCAGGGGCTGGTGTCGATTCCGTATCAGTTCAACCAGCCACTGGGGGCGTTGCCCAACTTTGCGTTGGGCAAACAGTAGAAGCGTTAGGGGGCCGCTGTGGAGGGGCTTTTGTGGTGAGGGGATTTATCCCCGATGGACGGCGCAGCCGTCCCAAAATCATTGAAGGCATTGAGTCAGGAGTTACGCGATTGCAGATTACAGGGCCGCTCCGCGACCCATCGGGGATAAATCCCCTCACCACAGAAGCGTCTCCCAAAACACCCATCAATCCAGCATCAACACCTTCGCCAGCACAATCTTCGGCCCTTTCATCTTCTTGATGATGATCCGCAGGCCTTCGACTTCCAGCACTTCTTCCTCTTCCGGCACTCGTTTCAGGGTCTCGTAGACCAGACCGGCGAGGGTTTCGGCTTCGATGTGATCCAGGTCGATTCCGAGCAGGCGTTCAACCTTGAACAGCGGCGTATCACCACGCACCAGCAGCTTGCCCGGCTGATACGCGAGGATCCCGCGCTCGGCCTTGCGGTGTTCGTCCTGGATGTCGCCGACCAGCACTTCCAGCACGTCTTCCATGGTCAGGTAGCCGATGATGTTGCCGTCGGCTTCTTCCACCACGGCGAAGTGCGAGCCGCCCTTGCGGAACTGCTCCAGCAGCTGCGACAGCGGCATGTGCCGCGACACGCGCTCCAGTGGACGGGTCAGTTCAGCCAGGTTGAACGACTCCGGAATGTGGTCCAGCGCCGCCAGCTCCAGCAGCAGGTCCTTGATGTGCAGCAGGCCGACGAACTCCTGACGTTCGCTGTCGTACACCGGATACCGGCTGAACTTGTGGCGACGGAACATCGCGAGGATTTCTTTCAGCGGCGCGTTGAATTCCAGGGTGATCAGGTCTTCGCGGGAGTTGGCCCAGTCGACCACTTCCAGTTCGCCCATCTCCACCGCCGAGGCCAGCACGCGCATGCCTTGGTCGCTCGGGTCCTGACCACGGCTGGAGTGCAGGATCAGTTTCAGTTCTTCGCGGCTGTAATGGTGTTCGTGGTGCGGGCCGGGTTCGCCCTGGCCGGCGATCCGCAGAATCGCGTTGGCGCTGGCATTGAGCAGGTAGATCGCCGGGTACATCGCCCAGTAGAACAGGTACAGCGGCACCGCCGTCCACAGCGACAGCAGCTCCGGTTTGCGGATCGCCCACGACTTGGGCGCCAGCTCACCGACCACGATGTGCAGGTAGGAAATGATGAAGAACGCGGTAAAGAACGAAATGCCTTTGACCACTTCCGGCGACTGCACGCCGACCGCGCTCAGCAGCGGTTCGAGAATGTGCGCGAATGCCGGCTCACCGACCCAGCCGAGGCCGAGGGAGGCGAGGGTGATACCGAGCTGACACGCCGAGAGGTACGCATCGAGCTGACTGTGTACGGTGCGCAGGATGTGCCCGCGCCAGCCGTTCTTGTCGGCGATGGCCTCGACCCGGGTCGAGCGCAGTTTGACCATGGCGAATTCCGCCGCAACGAAGAAGCCGTTGAGCAAAACCAGGATCAGAGCGAAAAGAATCATGCCGAAATCGGCGAAAATCGTAGCGAGGGACAAGCCAGGGGAAGGGTCCATGATGGAGTTTTGCAGGTTCCGTGTGATTCGTAAGAGAGAAGAAATCGCGCCTGAAAGGCAGACGCAAGTCAGCCAATGTAGCGGCTGACATGGCGATTGCCTAGTGGCGCGTGCTGGCCGGTATCACTCGGCGGCGCTGATGGCCCGTGCCTGGGCCACCTGGGCCGGGGCGAAATGGCAGGTGAACGTGCTGCCATGACCGGGCACGCTGCTGATCTCCATCCGCGCGCGATGGCGCAGCAACACGTGTTTGACGATCGCCAGACCGAGCCCGGTGCCGCCGGTGTTGGAGTTGCGGCTGGAGTCGACGCGGTAGAAACGTTCGGTCAGGCGCGGCAGGTGCTTGCTGTCGATGCCGATCCCGGAATCCTGCACGCTCAGGTGCGCGCCTTGATCGTCACCCCACCAGCGAATGCGGATGTTGCCTTCGGCCGGGGTGTATTTCACCGCGTTGAACACCAGGTTGGAGAAGGCACTGCGCAGTTCCGCCTCGCTGCCCTTGAGCAGGATTTTGCCGTCGGCTTCGAGGGTGATTTTCTGGTTTTTTTGCCCGGACAACTGCTGGGCGTCGCTCTTGATCGATTGCAGCAGGGTATCGATCTGCACCGGCTGGTTGTCCGACGGGTAGTCGGTGGCTTCCAGCTTCGCCAGCAACAGCAGGTCATTGAGCAGCGTCTGCATGCGCCCGCCCTGTTGCTGCATCTGTTGCAGCGCGCGGCTCCAGCGCGGGTTCACTTCCTCGACATTGTCGAGCAGGGTTTCCAGGTAGCCGCAGATCACCGTCAGCGGCGTGCGCAGTTCGTGGGAGACGTTGGCAATGAAGTCTTTGCGCATCTGTTCCAGCTGATGGATGCGCGTGACGTCGCGCACCAGCATCAGGTGTTCGTTGTTGCCGTAGCGCGTCAGGTACAGCTGAATGCGCACCCGATCATTGGTCGGCGAAGGGATTTCCAGCGGTTCGGCGTAGCTTTCCTGCTCGAAGTATTCCTTGAAGCGCGGATGCCGTACCAGGTTGGTCACCGGTTGGCCGCTGTCCTGCGGGGTCTTGAGGCCGAGCAGGGTTTCGGCGGCGCGGTTCCACCATTCCAGGTTGCCGTCGCTGTCGAGCATGATCACCGCGTCTTTGAGCGCGGCGGTGGACTCCTGCACCCGGTCGATCACCGCTTGCAGGCGCCCGCGCACCCGTTGGTCGCGGCGTTGCAGGTGGTAGATGCTGTCGAACACCTCGCCCCACAGGCCATAGCCGTCGGGCGGTGCTTCATCGGGTTGGTGCAGGCGCAGCCATTCGTGCAGACGCAGCAGTTGCTTGAGCGTCCAGGCCAGGTAAATGCCCAGGCCGGCAGCGAGGCTCCAGCCGTAATAGCCGGTGATCAGGCCGATCACCAGACACGCTGTGACCAGCAACAGCATGTGGCGAATCAGGGTGCCATGCCAGTTTTGATTCACGGAAAATACGGTCCTTGTCAGCGAGTCTGGCGGTCGGATCAGGCCTTGGTGGAAAACCGGTAGCCGGTGCCGCGCACGGTTTGTACCAGATTTTCGTAGGCGTCGCCGAGGGCCTTGCGCAGGCGACGGATGTGCACGTCGACGGTGCGCTCTTCAACATAGACGTTGCCGCCCCAGACCTGATCCAGCAACTGCCCGCGCGTGTAGGCGCGTTCCTGGTGGGTCATGAAGAATTGCAGCAGACGGTATTCGGTCGGGCCCATCTCGGCCGGACGGCCGTCGATGGTTACGCGGTGGCTGATCGGGTCGAGCAGCAGGCCGCCGACTTCGATTGGCGCTTCGCCATCGGTCGGGCCGGCGCGGCGCAGCACAGCCTTGAGGCGTGCGACCAGTTCGCGTGGAGAAAACGGTTTGGTGATGTAGTCGTCGGCGCCGACTTCAAGACCCTGAATCTTGTTGTCCTCTTCGCCCTTGGCGGTGAGCATGATGATCGGGATGTCCCCGGTCAGCTCGTCACGCTTGAGGCGGCGGGCCAGTTCGATGCCGGAGGTGCCGGGCAGCATCCAGTCGAGCAGGATCAGGTCTGGTTTGCGGTCAACGATGATGGCGTGTGCCTGCTGCGAGTTCTCCGCCTCGAGGCAGTCATAGCCGGCCATTTCCAACGCAACGGCGATCATTTCGCGAATGGGCGCTTCGTCGTCGACGATCAGAATGCTCCTGCCAACCATGCCTTAATCCTCTTGTCATTTAACTGTCTTGCGCCGCATTAGATAACGGAATTATTGCAGTCGTGTGACAGTATTTTAGTCGCCCGGCGGTTGGCGTGATCCTGGACTAAGCTCTAAGTCCGAATCCTGACAACCACAAAAGAAGGTTTCCATGACTCAAATGACTGCTTCTTTCAAAGCTCTGCTGATGGCTGCTGCCGTTGCTTTACCGACCATGGCGTTTGCTGCTGAGCCAGCGATGGAGAAGGACGGCATATTTACCGATCACAAGGGCATGACCCTGTATACCTTTGCCAAAGACTCTGCGGGCAAGTCCATGTGCAACGACAAGTGTGCGGCGAACTGGCCACCGCTAATGGCTACGGCCGGCGACAAGTCCATGGGCGACTGGACCGTGATCAAGCGCGATGACGGCAAGATGCAATGGGCTTACGAGGGCAAACCGCTGTACACCTTCGTCATGGACAAGAAGGCTGGTGACATGACCGGTGAGGGCAAAATGGACGGCGCCTGGCACGTCGCCAAGGCCAAGTAAACGCAAATCCCCTGTGGGAGCGGGCTTGCTCGCGAAAGCGGTGTGTCAGTTGACGAAGAGGCCACTGGCAAAACGCTTTCGCGAGCAAGCCCGCTCCCACAGGTTTTGTGGATCAACGCAGCGCGTAATCCAGCACAATCCCGACGAAAATCGCCAACCCGGCCCAGTGGTTGTGCAAAAACGCCTTGAAGCAACGCATCCGGTCGCGATCACGGGTGTACCAGAACTCCCACGCATAGCATCCAGCGGCCACCAACAGGCCGAGATGGAACCAGATGCCCAGCTCGAACTTCGACCCGGCCAGCAACAGGCAGCCCAGCGACAGCGCCTGCAACGTCAGGATGATCACCCGATCCGCATCGCCGAACAGAATCGCCGTGGATTTCACGCCGATCTTCAGGTCGTCGTCACGATCGGTCATCGCGTAATAGGTGTCGTAACCCACCGTCCACAGCAGATTGGCGATCCACAGCAGCCAGGCGGCGGCGGGCACGGCGCCGGTTTCGGCGGTGAATGCCATCGGCATGCCCCACGAGAACGCTGCGCCCAATACCACTTGCGGGTAATAGGTGTAGCGCTTCATGAACGGGTAGGTGAATGCCAGCGCCAGGCCGCCCAGCGACAGCCAGATGGTCGGCGCATTGGTGCACAGCACCAGCAGGAAGCTCACGCCCATCAGCAGCGCGAAGAACACCAGCGCCTCTTTCGAACTGATCTTGCCGCTGGCCAGCGGTCGTTGCGCGGTGCGTTTAACGTGGCCGTCGACCTTGCGATCGGCCCAGTCGTTGATCACACAGCCACCGGCGCGGGTCAGCACCACACCGAGGACGAAAATCACAATGTTGGCCAGCGACGGCGAGCCCTTACCGGCAATCCATAGCGCCCACAGCGTCGGCCACAGCAGCAAGTAAATGCCGATCGGCTTGTCCATGCGCGTCAGCTGAATGAAATCCCAGGCGCGCGGGTTCAAGCGGTTCAGGGATTTGAGCAGGCTCTGGTACATCAGCAGTTCTCCGGATGGGCGCGGGCGGCGCTCCACAACGTCGGCAGGAAAATCTCCGCCACCAGTACGCTCAAGGCGCCACGGTCGAAACGCGAGCGCCGGCCCCACAGCTCGGGCGCGCGGCAGGCTGGCGGCAACCAGTCTTGCGGGTAGTGACAGACCTCGATGGCGCGGCGCTGGAAGGCGTGGTCGCAAAACAGCAGTTCGCCCAGCGAGCGGCTGCCCAGTTCGTCCATGTGCAGGCCGTCGCCTTGCAGGGCGACGCGTGACGCCACGCTACGGGCGAACACCCAGGCCTCGCCGTAACCGCGCAGATACACCTCGCGCACCCAGCCTTCGCTGCCTTCGGCCAGATCCAGCGCCGCGCATTCGTCGCTGCGCAAAGTGTCCCAGCCTTCGAACAACGGTGTGACGCTGAAGCCGTCATTCGACAGCCGCGTCAGGCGGCGGGTCAGCGAGCCTTCGTCGAACAACCAGTTCAGGGTCAACGAATCGGGAAGGGACGTCAGTCGGCTTTGAGTCAGCCAGAGCGGGGTCGGGCAGGCATTTGAATGTTGCACAATGAGTCATTATTGGCCGCAAATGAGGCGGCGAGCTTAACATGGCGTGCTGCGAATTTGATGGATCCGGGGCGCCGTTGCGCCGAACAGGCTTGCATCTGCCCGGCACCCTCAGTACAAAACGCCCTGAGCCGGATGGCAGCGCTCCCACCATCGACCGTCCGCGCCGACAAAAGCCTGAATCCTGAGGAAGTACCTGAATGAAAAAGTGGCAATGCATCGTCTGCGGCCTGATCTACAACGAAGCTGACGGTTGGCCGGATGACGGCATCGCGCCGGGCACCCTGTGGCAGGACGTGCCGGAAGACTGGCTGTGCCCGGACTGCGGCGTGGGCAAGTCGGACTTCGAAATGATCGAAATCAACTGAGAAAAACCAAGGAGTAAGGCATGAACGCACCTGTCGTAATCGTCGGCACCGGGCTTGCGGGTTACAACCTGGCCCGGGAGTTTCGCAAACTCGATGGCGAAACCCCGCTGCTGCTGATTACCGCCGATGACGGGCGCTCTTACTCCAAGCCGATGCTCTCCACCGGTTTCGGCAAGAACAAGGACGCCGATGGCCTGAGCATGGCCGAACCCGGCGCCATGGCCGAGCAATTGAAGGCCGAAGTGCGCACCCACACGCGCATCAGCGGCATCGACGCCGGCCACAAGCGCCTGTGGATCGGCGAAGAAGCGGTGTACTACCGCGATCTGATCCTCGCCTGGGGTGCGGAAACCGTGCGAGTGCCGATCGAAGGTGACGGTGCTGATCTGGTGTTCCCGATCAACGATCTCGAAGATTACGCGCGCTTTCGTGCAGCCGCTGCGGGCAAGCGCCGCGTGTTGCTGCTGGGCGCCGGGCTGATCGGCTGTGAATTCGCCAACGACCTGATCCTCGGCGGCTACGAGGTGCAACTGGTGGCGCCGTGCGAGCAAGTGATGCCGATGCTGCTGCACCCGGCCGCTGCGGCCGCCGTGCAGGCCGGGCTGGAAAGCCTGGGCGCGCGTTTTCACCTCGGCCCGGTGCTGAACCGCCTGCAAAAAGTCGCAGACGGGCTGGAAGCGCATCTGTCCGACGGGCAGGTGATTGCCTGCGATGTGGTGGTGTCGGCCATCGGCCTGCGCCCGCGCATCGATCTGGCCGCGGCGGCCGGGGTGCAGGTCAATCGCGGTGTCGTAGTCGACCGGTATCTGAAGACGTCCCACGCCAATATTTACGCCTTGGGCGACTGTGCCGAGGTCGATGGGCTGAATTTGTTGTACGTGATGCCCCTCATGAGCTGTGCGCGTGCGCTGGCACAAACCCTGGCCGGCAATCCGACGGCCGTGAGTTACGGCCCGATGCCGATCACGGTGAAAACTCCGGTGTGCCCGTTGGTCGTTTCGCCACCGCCACGGGGCAGCGAAGGCGTCTGGACCGTTGAAGGGCAGGGCGCCGACATCAAGGCCCTGTGCCACAGTGCCGATGGTCAGTTGCTCGGCTATGCACTGACCGGTGCGGCGGTGATGGAAAAACTTGCTCTGAACAAACAGCTTCCGCCCCTGCTGGCGTAAATACCGGTCGTTCTGTCGGAATCACCCCGCTTTTGCCCCTACAAAGGTCGCGGGGAGACTGGCGCCGCCGGTATCCGCGTGCCATCCTCACTCCCGTCTGCCGCAGAGTAGAGCCTGCGGCGCCTTGGGCGCTGTTCCAACGAGAACAGCACGGACATAACAACAAAAAACCGTCAAAGGGGCTTCACTAATGCGTAAACCAGAACTCGCCGCTGCAATCGCTGAAAAAGCGGATCTGACCAAAGAACAGGCCAACCGCGTTCTCAACGCCGTCCTCGAAGAAATCACCGGCGCTCTGCACCGCAAGGACAGCGTCACGCTGGTGGGCTTCGGCACCTTCCTGCAACGCCACCGCGGCGCCCGCACCGGCAAGAACCCGCAAACCGGTGAGCCGGTGAAGATCAAGGCCAGCAACACCGTGGCATTCAAGCCAGGCAAGTCGTTGAAAGACAGCGTCAATCCTTAAATTGCGGCGAACTCCCTGAGAAGTGGGATAACTGCAATAAAAAATGGGCACACCGATTGCGGTCGGGTGCCCATTTTTTGTGCCTGCCAATCGGCTTATTGACGCCGGAAGCAGGCCTTGCCGTTGCCGAAATCCACGGCCAGACAGTTCGGTTCGATCGCCAGTTGCAGATCCTGAAACAGGCCGGACAAATCGCTGTTCGACGCCGGTTGGGTATCGCTCTTCAGCGTCACGGTGTTGTTTTGCATCTGCCAGGTGCCCTTGGCAAAGCCGTTAGCGCTGCCATATGCCACGCCTGCGTCAAACGTGCCGTCCTTGCGCAGCAGCAATTCGGCGCCCATTTCCATTGCGCCGGTCAGATAGTAATGACCGTCCAGTGGCGGGGTGTCCGCTGACGCTTGAGTTGTTGGCAACCAAATAAGTGCTGCAAAAAATATGGCTTTCAATTCCATGAGGTAAAGCTCCTTGGCGGCTCCGGGCTCGGGAGCCGAATGAGATGCAGGCTTCGGACCGTGGCTCAACAGTCAGCCGGTCTGGTTGACATTGCCGGTCGAAAAGAATTTACCAAGGCAAGCTGGCAACGTGGGAAATAAAACGATGTAAGAATTATCCCTGACATTTGTCAGAGTATTTTCGGCGTGGAAGTGTTGCGTAAGTGGTGGAAATGACTGTTGGATCGCACTTCGATAATTATTGAGTTGGCACTGAAGTACAGCATTCACGAGATGAATAAAGTTTCAGAAAAATGAATTGCCATCAAATTGATGGCACTTTTTTTGTTGAGCGTTGTCGCCGCTGAATTGTTTGTAATTCCAGCGGGTTCTCGGAAAAATCCTACTTCTATTTTTTTCGAGAGTTGTCATGCTGGCCCCCGTGTAATAGGACGGATGTTCGACGCGATTCGCGCAGGCTGGATCGGGCCGCTCTGGATCAAGGGTTCTGAGGGCGCAGGGCAAATGTTCACAATATAAATCGCCATCAGGGATTCCCCTGCCACATATAGGGCGATCTCCTACACGGCCCAATGAACACTTCGTCTTGTTGTTTAACCAGATGCTTGCTAGTGGCCATCATAGTGATTACGATGCGCCCACTTGAAAGAGCACATCTCAATTGGATGAGTCGCTTCACTGCTCTTCGATACTGTCCCGCGCCGCGGCAACTCCAATAGGCGCATGACTGTAATCCTAATTAAAGGCCATGGATGTCCTACTCAAGCAAACTTTCCGCCCATTACCTCGAACTCGCAAAAGTCTCTGTTTCCAAAGAGAATTTCGCGGGCGAAGACGTTCGTTTTTCGAGCGAATTCGAGGCGCTGGAAAGCGAGCTGGCCAAAGCCTCGTCGATGCACGAAAGCGGGCAGATCGACTGGCTGAAAATCCGTGAAAACAGCGAAAATCTGCTGCGTACCCAATCCAAGGATTTACGCGTCGGCGCCTGGCTGACCTGGTCGTTGTACCAGCGTGAATCCTTCCCCGGGCTGCTGGCCGGCCTCGGTCTGCTGCACCATCTGTCGGAAAACCACTGGGCCGACGTTCACCCGCTCAAACCGCGCACCCGTGCCGCCGCCATCGGCTGGCTGGTGCCGCGTCTGGAGCAGGTACTCACCGAAAACATTGCGATCAAGGAACAGCTGCCGATGTTCCGGCAACTGTCCGAGCATCTGGCCGGCCTCGATGCCGCATGCACCGAGCACCTGGGCGATGACGCACCGCTGCTGCTGCCGCTCTCGCGTCGCCTGAAAACCATGATCCAGCGTGCCGCCGACAATCAGCCGGCCCCCGGTGTGGTGGGTGCAGCAGTGGCGCAGGTCAAGCAGGCCGCGAGCCAGTTGCTGACCCCCGGCGCACCGATCGATAACGAAAAAGATGCCTACAAGGCTTTGCGCGCGCAGCAGGAAAGCGCGCGTCCGTTGTGTGCCTGGTGGCTCAAGCAGAAGGCCACCGACCTGCGCGCCCTGCGCCTGAACCGCACTTTGCTCTGGCTGCCGATCGACGCGGTGCCCGAACGCAACGCTGAGCAGATCACCGTGCTGCGCGGTCTGCCGGTGGACAAACTCAAGCAGTATCAGGATCGCTTCGATCAGGGCAAATACGCCGACCTGCTGGTGGAACTGGAGGCGAGCCTGGCGAAGGCGCCGTTCTGGTTCGATGGCCAGAGGATGGTCTGGGAATGTCTCCAGAACCTCAACGCCGAGATGGCAATGCGCGAAGTGGAAATCCACTTCGCGCTTTTGGTTCAGCGCCTGCCCGGCATCATCGAATGTCGTTTCCATGACGGCGCGCCGTTTGCCGATCCGTCCACCCGGGCGTGGATCGCCGGCAATGTCATGCCGCACCTGCAGAGCGCCAGCGCGCCGCGCAAGGTCGAAACCGACGACGTCGAAACCCAGCCCGCCTGGGAAAAGGCCCTGCAGGACGTGCTGCCGCTGCTGCGCAAAGAAGGCCTCAAGCCTGCCGTGCAAATCCTCAAGCAGGGGCTGCAGTCGGCCCACGGTGGCCGCGAGCGGTTCTTCTGGCAGTTCGCCCTCGCCCGGCTGTGCTTCATGGCCAAGAAGTACGAACTGGCCAAGAACCAGCTCGAAACCCTCGATCAGACATTACAGGACTCAGGCCTGCACGCCTGGGAGCCCGATCTTGCATTGGAAGTGCTGCACCTGCTGCACAGTTGCTGCGAGTTGTTGCCGCAGAACCATGCAGTGCGTGAACGCAAGGAAGAGATTTATCGCAGGCTGTGCCACCTCGATCTCGAAGTGGTACTCGAATAGGCCCCAGGGCCACAACCGCAAGGAGAAAAGCCATGGCCAAAGAAGGCTCGGTAGCCCCCAAGGAACGCATCAACGTCACCTTCAAACCCGCCACCGGCGGTGCTCAGGAAGAGATTGAACTGCCGCTGAAGCTGCTGGCAATCGGTGACTACACCCACCGCAAGGACGATCGCAAAATCGAAGATCGCAAGCCGATCAGCATCGACAAGATGACCTTCGACGAAGTGTTGGCCAAGCAAGAGCTGGGTCTGACGCTGAGCGTGCCGAACCGTCTGCAGGAAGATGGCGAGGCCGACGAGCTGGCTGTGCAACTGCGCGTCAATTCGATGAAGGACTTCAACCCGGCCAGCCTGGTCGAGCAAGTGCCTGAGCTGAAAAAACTGATGGAACTGCGCGATGCGCTGGTGGCCCTCAAAGGCCCGCTGGGTAACGCACCTGCGTTCCGTAAAGCGATCGAAGGCGTGCTCGCCGACGACGAATCCCGCGGTCGCGTACTCGGTGAGCTGGGCCTGAACGCCGCAGCCCCGGACGCCTGAGACTCCAGCCAAGGAAGCCAACACAATGAGCACTAGCGCAGCACAAGAGAAGAGCGCCGAAAGCGGCGAATACAGCATTCTCGACAGCATCATCGCCGAAACCCGTCTGACTCCGGACGACGAAGCCTACGACATCGCCAAGCGTGGCGTGTCGGCGTTCATCGAAGAACTGCTCAAGCCGCAGAACAACGGTGAACCGGTCAAGAAGGCCATGGTTGACCGCATGATCGCCGAGATCGATGCCAAGCTCAGCCGTCAGATGGACGAGATCCTGCACCACCCGGATTTCCAGGCACTGGAATCGTCGTGGCGTGGCCTGCAGTTGCTGGTGGACCGCACCAACTTCCGCGAAAACATCAAGATCGAAATCCTCAACGTCTCCAAAGAAGACCTGCTGGACGATTTCGAAGACTCGCCGGAAGTCATGCAGTCGGGCCTGTACAAGCACATCTACACCGCTGAATACGGCCAGTTCGGTGGTCAGCCGGTGGGTGCGATCATCGCCAACTACTTCATGTCCCCAAGCTCGCCGGACGTGAAACTGATGCAGTACGTGGCCAGCGTTTCGTGCATGTCCCACGCGCCGTTCATCGCTGCCGCCGGCCCGAAATTCTTCGGTCTGGAAAGCTTCACCGGCCTGCCGGATCTGAAAGATCTGAAAGACCACTTCGAAGGCCCGCAATTCGCCAAATGGCAGAGCTTCCGTACTTCGGAAGACTCCCGCTACGTCGGCCTGACCGTGCCGCGTTTCCTGCTGCGTAACCCGTACGATCCGGAAGAAAACCCGGTCAAATCGTTCGTGTACAAGGAAACCGTTGCCAACAGCCACGAGCACTACCTGTGGGGCAACACCGCGTTCGCGTTCGGCACCAAGCTGACCGACAGCTTCGCCAAATTCCGCTGGTGCCCGAACATCATCGGTCCACAGAGCGGTGGCGCGGTTGAAGACCTGCCGTTGCACCACTTCGAAAGCATGGGCGAAATCGAAACCAAGATCCCGACCGAGGTTCTGGTCTCCGACCGTCGTGAATACGAACTGGCCGAGGAAGGCTTCATCTCCCTGACCATGCGCAAAGGCTCCGACAACGCGGCGTTCTTCTCCGCGAGTTCGGTGCAGAAGCCGAAGTTCTTCGGCATCAGTGCAGAAGGCAAGGCGGCAGAGCTGAACTACAAGCTCGGCACCCAACTGCCGTACATGATGATCGTCAACCGCCTGGCTCACTACTTGAAAGTGCTGCAGCGCGAGCAACTCGGTTCGTGGAAAGAGCGTACCGACCTCGAGCTGGAACTGAACAAGTGGATCCGCCAGTACGTCGCCGACCAGGAAAACCCGAGCGCCGAAGTCCGTGGCCGTCGTCCGCTGCGCGCTGCGCAAGTGATCGTCAGCGACGTTGAAGGCGAGCCGGGCTGGTACCGCGTGAGCTTGAACGTGCGTCCGCACTTCAAGTACATGGGTGCCGATTTCACCCTGTCGCTGGTTGGCAAGCTGGACAAAGAGTAAGAGCGACTCATGGACGGATACGGCAGCCTGTTCGAGCGCCTCAACGGCGACGCGCAACTACGCAAGGGCAACAGCCTTGAGGCTTGTGCCATGGCGTCAGTGGCTGCCCATCTGGCCAAAATGCTCAGCACCCGGGCCGGCAGCGTGCAAACGCTGGCCGACTACGGGTTGCCCGATCTCAATGACATGCGTCTGAGCCTGCACGACTCCCTGAGTCAGGCCCGTCTGGCCATCGAAAACTTCATCGAAGCCTACGAGCCGCGCCTGAGCAACGTGCGTGTCATTTCCCTGCCGCGTGACCACGACCAGCTACGGCTGGCCTTCAGCATCGAAGGCCTGCTGGAAGTCGAGGGTTTCAAGCGTCAGGTCAGTTTTTCCGCGCGCCTGGATGGCAGCGGTCAAGTGAAGGTCACCTAAGGAGATTCCCGATGTCTGGCAAACCCGCAGCACGCGTATCCGACCCCACCGCTTGCCCACTTCCTGGCCACGGTACCAACCCGATCGCCGCCGGTTCCGGCGACGTGTTCTTCGACGGCCTCGCGGCCGCCCGCCAAGGCGATGCCTCGGCGTGTGGTGGTGCGTTGGTTGGCGATCTGGCGACCACGGTTTTGATCAATGGCAAACCAGCTGCGACCGTAGGTTCGGTTGGTTCTCACGGCAATAAAGTCACGGCAGGTTCCGGGACGGTGATTATCGGTAATTCGCACTCGCCGGCGCCGTTTGTGCCGCCGTTACCGGTGGAGATCAAATGGCCGTTTAACGAGCACTACGTCATCAATTGTCAGGACTCCGGGAAGCCCCTGGCGGGAGTGGCATACAGTTTCAAAACCGCCTCGGGGAAAGTTATCAGTGGCGTCACGGGAGCCGACGGGAAGACGCAAAAAATCTCGTCCTCTGTAGCGGAGTCCTATGAGTTGATTATTGAACAGCAATCTGAAGTCGTAATTGGATAAAAGGATTTTGTTATGGCGGATACGAAAATAGCATCAAGTCTGACGCCGGCCAGTAACCAAACTGGTAAGTCTGCAGCTGTCCGTCAATTCAAAATCACAGATATACCTGATGCGATGGATAAGATGAAGTGGCCAGTTGCTGCGAAGCTGATGCGCCATTGGTTTGATGGCAAGCCATGGCCAACTGCCGATGGTGCGATGAGTAAAGAGGTCAAAGACCATATTGCTCTTGCTGACATCGCCTACGTAAATGACACCATCGTAAAAATGGCCTGGTTGGAAAAGTTTGAACCTGCGAAAGCTGTCATTGAAGAGCTTAAGTCAGCCTGGGATAATCCTGCAGGCCGCAATAATATAAGCAAGAAGATTAAAGATAAGTATCTTGGCTCGGCGCCGGGTGTCTATCCTTTTAAGTTTGCGAGCGCCAGGAAGGTTGAAGAGTTTGGATACAGTAATAATCGAGCAGTTAAATTCGGTCTAATAGAGAAGACTGATGAATTGCGAGCTGCGCTGGCAAACTTTAACGTCCGTGTATTTCCAGAAGGAAAGCTGGTTATTTCCGTAGACAGCATTCAACTGTTTGTAGAGCGAATTGGGTTTTACGCTGAGGATGCCTATGACTTCAATGACGCACCGGATGACAATTTCAGTCAGCCATTGGGGTTCTGGAACTTCGATGGTATAGCCAACCCGGCCTATGCGGCCACTGCAAATGCCGGTGCGGCGCAGATGAAGTCAGACATCGCTTCAAATCCCTATATCAGTGCAGAAGATTCTCAGGCGATGTTTCGGGAAATAGAGAACTCGCGTTATTTCTATATTACGAATTCTCATTTTGTAAAATATCGGACGGAATTTAAAAAAGGCGGTGATTTCCAGGTTTTGTCTGATGTTCAATATCAGAATGTTCCCGTGACAGTTATTAATGTTTGGAATAAATGATGCGCATTTTCTGCTCATATACAATCGCTGTCGAAGTGGGTGTGGCGAAAGAATGACTACGCTTAAAAGGAAATGGCTAGTGCCTATCAGTTTGCTCTTGGCGTTGATTGCATTGATCGTTTATTGCGTAAGCGCAATGCTAGGGTATCCTGCAAGTACAACTACAGCTAGCCCCTCGGGTCGCTACACAATTGAGAATGTGCGTGTCGGCAGGATCTTCATGCTTGGCGGTATGGCGTATTTAAGAGTTGTCGACTCAAAAGAACCAGGAAAGGTATATCGAACCCCACTGTATGATACTCAGTCATTGGATATGCGCACATTCGAAGATGATACTGAAGTTGGAATTACTTGGATCGCCTTCGAAAAGAAAGATAAGACTTTTATAATCTCCATGCCGCAATGGGAAGAAAGTTGGCTGAATATTTTCATCAGTAATACACCCTACGAGATTCTGGAAAATTGATAGCAGTATGAACAGCTACGTTCGTCTCACCCTATGCTTATTAATCCACGCCCTCGGATGCGTGGCTTATGCATTTTTGAATGACGCGGTTGTGCATGCTTACAGGCTTTTTAACGGCGGATTTACCTCCCATGGTGTCGCCATCGGCATTGCGAGTTACGCACTGTTTTACATTTTTCTGGGCGTCAACCTGATCGTTGCGCTGATTCCAGGTCTGGTCGCCAAGCTGGCCATCCTTTTTCTGATGGTGGGCTTCATCCTGCTCTGGATGCTACCCGACACCCCGTTAAGAGCCCTGTTTTACGGCGTAGCTCAAGGCTGCGTCACGTTGCTGGCGATCCTCACCACTCAAGTCATCGAGTTGCGTTGGGCTTTGCGAAACATCGCAGGTCGCATTCAGCCAAGTCAGCCTGCAGGTGCAATCCAATGACCAGGTCGGACATCCAGCGTAATCCGCAGGACAGTTATTCCATGAGTTCCACTACCAGGCAGGTAACCCGTGTCCTTTAACCACTACTACCAAAGCGAACTCACCGCACTGCGCCAACTCGGTCGCCGTTTCGCCGAGCGTAGTCCGGCGTTGGCGCCGTTCCTGGGCCAGGCTGGGCGGGATCCGGATGTGGAGCGGTTGCTGGAAGGCTTTGCGTTCCTCACCGGGCGTCTGAGGCAGAAGCTCGACGACGAGCTGCCGGAGCTCAGTCACTCGCTGATGCAACTGCTGTGGCCGAATTACATGCGCCCGCTGCCGGCGTTCAGCATTCTGCAGTTCGATCCGCTGAAGCGGTCGGGCCCGGCGCTGGTGGTCGAGCGCGATACGCCGATCGAAAGCAAACCGATCGAAGACGTGCGTTGCCGCTTCCGCACCTGCTACCCGACTGAAGTCTTGCCGCTGGATCTGGCGGCGCTGAACTACTCGGTGAAGGGCGACGGTTCGCTGCTCAGCCTGCGTCTGGAAATGAGCGCCGACGGCCACCTCGGTGAGCTGGAACTGAGCAAACTGCGCCTGCATTTTGCCGGCGAGCGCTACATCAGCCAGATGCTCTACCTGAGTCTGCTGCGCAACCTGGAAGGCATCGAGCTGATCCCGCTCGACGGCGCCGGCAAGCCAATCGATGGCGTGGCGGGCAAGCCGATGGCGTTCAAGATTCCCGGTGACCGGGTCAAGCCGGTGGGCTTTGCCGAAGAAGAAGCGTTGATCCCGTATCCGCTGAACACCTTCCGTGGCTATCGCTACCTGCAGGAATACTTCGCCTTCCAGGACAAGTTCCTGTTTGTCGACGTCAACGGTCTGGACATTCTCAAGGCGCTGCCGGAAGACACGCTCAAGCAGATGCGCGGCCTGGAGTTGCGTTTCGATATTCGCAAGAGCGGGATCATGCGCATGCGGCCGACCCTGGATAACGTGAAGCTGTTCTGCACGCCGATTGCCAACCTGTTCGCCCACGACGCGCTGCCGATCCGCCTCGATGGCAAACAGGATGAATACCTGCTGCTGCCGGCGGAATACGATCTGGAAAACTGCGGCGTGTTCTCGGTGGAAACCGTCACCGGCTGGAAGCCCGGCGGCCTGGGTTATCAGGAGTACGTGCCGTTCGAATCGTTCGAGCATGACCCGAGTTTCGACGTGCCCAACAGCCGTCCGCATTACAGCATCCGCCAGCGTTCGTCGTTGCTGCATGACGGCCTCGACACCTACCTGAGCTTCGGCATCCGCCACACCGAAGCCCACGAAACCCTGTCGATCGAGCTGATCTGCACCAACCAGAACCTGCCGCGCAAGCTAAAGCTCGGCGACATCTGCATGGCCTGTGAAGAGACCCCGGAGTTCCTCAGTTTCCGCAACATCACCCCGGCCACGTCGAGCTTTGCGCCGCCGCTGAACCGTGACTTTCTGTGGAAGCTGATCAGCAACATGTCGCTCAACTATCTGTCGCTGGCCGACGTCAACGCGTTGAAGGTGATTCTCGAAACCTACGACCTGCCGCGCTACTACGACCAGCACGCGGAGAAGGTCAGCAAACGCCTGCTCGGCGGCCTCAAGCACATCAAGCACCACCACGTCGACCGGCTGCACCGTGGCTTGCCGGTGCGCGGTCTGCGCACCGAACTGACCATCGACCCGGAAGGGTATATCGGCGAAGGCGACCTGTTCGTTTTCGCCTCGGTTCTTAACGAGTTTTTCGCGCTTTACGCCAGTCTCAATTCGTACCACGAGCTGCGGGTAAAAAGCACACAGGGAGAGGTGTACCAATGGACACCACGTATGGGCCTGCAGCCCCTGCTTTAAGCGGGCTGACCAAGGTAATACGCGAGTACTCGCTGTTTCAGGCCGTGCTGCTGGTGATCGACCGGCTGCGCGAGGCGCACCCGTACCTGAGCGAAGACGATCTGTACGATCAGGTGGAGTTCCAGGCCAACCCGAGTCTGGGCTTTCCGCGCAGCGACGTTGATCGCGTGGAGTTTTTCGAAGAGCACGGGCAGATGCGCGCACGCATGCGTTTCAACCTGATCGGGCTGGTCGGCTCCGGTTCGCCGCTGCCGGCGTTCTACGGCGAGCAGGCTCTGGGCGACAGCGAGGACGGCAACCCGACGCGCAACTTCCTCGACCTGTTCCACCATCGCCTGCAACGACTGATGCTGCCGATCTGGCGCAAGTACCGCTATCGCGCCAGCTTCCAGAGCGGCGCGATCGACCCGTTCTCCTCGCAGCTGTTCGCGCTGATCGGTCTGGGTGGCGACGAGATCCGCAAGGCCAAGGAGCTGAACTGGAAACGCCTGCTGCCGTACCTCGGTTTGCTCAGCTTGCGCGCGCACTCGGCGGCGCTGATCGAAGCCGTGCTGCGTTATTACTTCAAGCACGAAGACCTGGTCATCGAGCAGTGCATCGAGCGTCGCGTGGAGATCCTCGACGAGCAGCGCAACCGCCTCGGTCGCGCCAACAGCCTGCTCGGTGAAGACCTGGTGCTGGGCGAACAGGTGCGCGACCGCAGCGGCAAATTCCGCATTCACATCACCGAACTCGACTGGGAGCGATTCCACGAATTTCTGCCGATCGGTTTCGGTTACCAGCCGCTGTGCGCGCTGGTGCGGTTCACCTTGCGTGACCCGCTCGATTACGACATTCGCCTGGTGCTGCGCCCGGAAGAAATCCGCGAACTGCGCATTGGTGAGAAGAACGACTGTCGCCTGGGGTGGACCAGTTGGCTGGGCTGCGAAAAAGCAGACGGCGTGGTCACCCTCGGCAGCAAAATTCATTAAGGACGTGAGCCATGATCAACGTAGACCTGCAACAACTCATCCAGGCGCTGGACGCCGAAACCCGTCGCGATCTGGAGCGTTCGGCTGAACGTTGCGTGGCCCGTGGCGGCAGCAAGATCCTCGTCGAAGACCTGTTGCTGGGTCTGCTGGAGCGTCCGAACGGCTTGCTGTCGCGCGCGCTGCAGGATGCGGATGTCGACGCGGGTGAGCTGAGCGCCGCACTGCAATCTCGGGTTGAACACAGCGCCTCGCGCAACCCGGTGTTTGCCCCGGAACTGGTGCAGTGGCTGCAAGACGCGCTGCTGGTGGCCAACCTCGAACTGGGCCAGACCCAGGTCGAAGATGCCGCGCTGATCCTTGCGCTGCTGCGCAACCCGATGCGCTATGCCGGCAGCCGTTACCAGCCGCTGCTCGCCAAACTGAACATCGATCGCCTGAAGGAATTCGCCCTGTCGCAACAGGAGCAACCGGCCGCTAACGGCAAGCCAGCGGCGCAGGGCGAATCGCTGCTGCAGCGCTTCACTCACAACCTGACCCAGCAGGCCCGCGACGGCAAACTCGACCCGGTGCTGTGCCGCGATGGCGCGATTCGGCAGATGGTCGACATCCTCGCCCGTCGCCGCAAGAACAACCCGATCGTGGTCGGCGAGGCTGGCGTGGGTAAGACCGCCATCGTCGAAGGCCTGGCCTCGCGCATCGCTGCCGGTGAAGTGCCGCAGGTGCTCAAGGGCGTCGAGCTGCTGTCGCTGGACATGGGCCTGCTGCAGGCTGGCGCCAGCGTCAAAGGTGAGTTCGAGCGTCGTCTCAAAGGCGTGATCGACGAAGTCAAAGCCTCGCCGAAACCGATCATCCTGTTCATCGACGAAGCCCACACCCTGATCGGCGCTGGTGGCAATGCCGGTGGTTCCGACGCGGCCAACCTGCTGAAACCGGCGCTGGCCCGTGGTGAACTGCGCACCATCGCCGCCACCACCTGGGCCGAGTACAAGAAATACTTCGAGAAGGACCCGGCGCTGGCTCGGCGTTTCCAACCGGTGCAGTTGCATGAGCCGACTGTCAGCGAAGCGGTGACCATCCTCCGTGGGCTGGCGCAGGTCTACGAGAAGAGCCACGGCATCTACCTGCGGGATGACGCGGTGGTCTCCGCTGCCGAGCTGTCGGCCCGCTATCTGGCCGGTCGCCAACTGCCGGACAAAGCCGTCGACGTCCTCGACACTGCGTGCGCTCGGGTGCGCATCAGCCTCGCCGCTGCCCCGGAAAGCCTCGAACGCCTGCGTGGCGAACTGGCCGAAGGTGGCCGTCAGCGTCAGGCCCTGCGTCGCGATGCCGAGGCCGGTCTGCTGATCGACCACGAAGCGCTGGATGCGCTGGAAGCGCGGCTGGACGAAGCCGAAAGCGAAATGGTCGCGCTGGAAAGTCTGTGGACCGAGCAGAAACAACTGGCCGAGCGCCTGCTGGAACTGCGCCAGCAACTGGCCAAGGCCCGCGAAGCTGCCGCTGTCGAGCCGACCGTCAGCGTTGAAGAAGACGCCGAAGGCACGGTGATCGAAACCATCGCCGCCGAGGTCGAGGAAGGCCAGAGCGTTGAAGCGCTGGAAGCCGAACTGCACCAGACCCACAGCGCCCTGACCGCTGCGCAGGTCAAAGAGCGTCTGGTCAGCTTCGAAGTCTGCCCGCGTCTGGTGGCCGAAGTGATCAGCGCCTGGACCGGCGTGCCGCTGGCGCAACTGGCCCGCGAGCACAACGCCAAGGTCGCGAGTTTTGCCACCGACCTGCGCACGCGCATCCGTGGTCAGGAACAAGCCGTGCACGCGCTGGATCGCTCGATGCGCGCCACTGCCGCCGGCCTGAACAAACCTGATGCACCGGTCGGCGTGTTCCTGCTGGTCGGCCCGAGCGGCGTCGGCAAGACCGAAACCGCGCTGGCCCTGGCTGACCTGCTGTACGGCGGCGACCGTTTCATCACCACCATCAATATGTCCGAATTCCAGGAGAAACACACCGTATCGCGTCTGATCGGTGCGCCACCGGGCTACGTCGGTTACGGCGAGGGCGGCATGCTCACCGAAGCTGTGCGCCAGAAACCGTACTCGGTGGTGCTGCTCGATGAAGTCGAGAAGGCCGATCCGGACGTGCTCAACCTGTTCTACCAAATCTTCGACAAGGGCGTGGCCAACGACGGCGAAGGTCGCGAAATCGACTTCCGCAACACCTTGATCCTGATGACCTCGAACCTCGGTAGCGACAAGATCAGCGACCTCTGCGAAGACGGCGCCCGCCCGACCGCCGAGCTGCTCGAAGAGACCATTCGCCCGGTGCTGAGCAAACACTTCAAACCGGCGCTGCTGGCGCGGATGAAAGTGGTGCCGTACTACCCGGTCGGCGGTCCGGTGTTGCGCGAGCTGATCGAGATCAAGCTCGGTCGTCTCGGCGAGCGCCTCAACCGCCGTCAGCTGGATTTCAGCTGGTGCCAGAACCTCGTCGATCATCTGTCCGAGCGCTGCACGCAAAGCGAAAGCGGCGCGCGCCTGATCGACCATCTGCTCGATCAGCATGTGCTGCCGTTGGTAGCCGACCGCCTGCTCGATGCGATGGCCACCGGTGAAAGCCTCAAACGTGTGCATGCCACGCTCGACGGCAACGCCAGCGTGACGTGCGAGTTCGCCTGAGGTGGGTGTGATGTTCACTCAAGTGCCGCAGCCACTGGTCTATGCCGAAGCCTTGCTGGCGCAGTTCGCCAGCCTGTCGCGCGCGGCGGACGGTGCTGCGCTGCTGGGTGACTTCGTGCGTGGACTGGCCGAACTGAGCGGTTGCGAACTGACGCAGCTGTATCTGCTCGACGCCACCCACACTTGCTTGGGGATGAACGCCGAATGCCTCGACGGCGCGCTGCAACCGCGCGCCGCCACCAGCCTGCCGGCGGACTACAACGGTGAGCAGCTGCTGCAGTTCGCCCTGTGCCAGAACCGCGTGGTCTGCCTCGATGATCTCGGCGCCAGCCTGCACGAAACCAGTTTCCTGCCGGCCACCGCTGGTGCTTGGCAATCGCTGCTGTGCGTGCCGCTGGTCAATCAGCAGAAGGCGGTTGAAGGCCTGCTGCTGTGCGCCAGTCGTCGTCACGTCGACCTGCAGGGTTTTGCCGACTCACTCGGCCAGCTCGGCTCGTTCGTCCTCGGTCAATTGCATTTGCTGCAGCGTCTGCGCCAGCCGCCGGCAGAGTCGTCCACGGTGGCGCGCAGTGTGCCGAGCATCAACGGCTATGGCCTGATCGGCAAAAGCGCCGCCATGCGCCAGACCCACTCGTTGATCAGCAAAGTCCTGCACAGCCCGTACACCGTGCTGCTGCGCGGCGAGACCGGCACCGGCAAGGAAGTTGTGGCCCGGGCGATTCACGATTGCGGCCCGCGCCGCTCTCAGGCGTTCATCGTGCAGAACTGCGCGGCCGTCCCGGAAAACCTGCTGGAAAGCGAGCTGTTCGGCTATCGCAAAGGCGCCTTCACCGGCGCTGACCGTGACCGCGCGGGGCTGTTCGATGCGGCCAACGGCGGCACGCTGTTGCTCGACGAGATCGGCGACATGCCGCTGTCGCTGCAAGCGAAGATTCTGCGGGTGTTGCAGGAGGGCGAGATTCGCCCGCTGGGTTCCAACGACACGCACAAGATCGATGTGCGCATCATCGCCGCGACCCACCGCGATCTGTCGACGCTGGTCAGCGAAGGCAAATTCCGCGAGGACCTGTATTACCGACTGGCGCAGTTTCCGATCGAGCTGCCGGCACTGCGTCAGCGCGAAGGCGACATCCTCGAACTGGCTCAGCACTTCGCCGAGAAGACCTGCGCGTATTTGCAGCGTGATCCGGTGCGCTGGTCGAGCGCGGCGCTGGAGCACCTGTCCGGTTACACCTTCCCCGGCAACGTGCGCGAACTCAAGGCACTGGTCGAACGCGCGGTGCTGTTGTGCGAGGGCGGCGAGTTGCTGGCCGAGCATTTCTCCCTGCGCATGGAGCCGATGCCCGAAGACCACAGCGGCCTGAATCTGCGCGAACGCCTGGAAAAAGTCGAACGCACGTTGTTGCTCGACTGCCTGCGCAAGAACGACGGCAACCAGACCCTCGCTGCCCGCGAACTGGGCCTGCCACGCCGCACGCTGCTCTACCGCCTCGGGCGCCTGAATATCAATTTGGGTGACTTCGATGGTTGATCTGAACCTGGCTCTTGCCGTTTGCACAACTCCTGTCTTGAAGGGCTTCTCTGTGGCGAGGGGATTTATCCCCGATCGGCCGCGCAGCAGCCGTAATCCAGCAAACGCGGTTCTCCTGAAAGAACCGGTAATCAGGTTTTGGGGCTGCTTCGCAGCCCATCGGGGACAAGTCCCCTCGCCACAAATTGCTCACTTGCCACAGGAGGTGCGTACGCCTCGGTGGTCTGGCTCAAGGCCCCGATGTAGAGCCTTCGAGACCATTCAAAGAATTAATTTCAGCGCCGCCCGCAAGGGTCGGCGCTTTGTGCTTTGTCTACCCCTGGAGACCCTCTGATGTCTGTTCGTCACTGGCACGCTGTCCTGCTGACCCTCGTCGTTCTATGCGGCCTTGGCGGCTGTAGCGGCAATTACAAATTCAACGACAACGACTATCGCCCGTTGGGTGATCCGCAAGCGGTCAATCGCGGCAAGTGACCGCAAGGAGCATCAAACATGGAACTGGTTTTCGAAATGCTGAACACCAAGCAGTTCGTGCCCACCGAGTTGTGCCAGAAGACCTTCAAACAGGCTGGCGGCGTGATCGGGCGGGGCGAGGACTGCGACTGGATCATTCCTGACCGCAAGCGTCACCTGTCCAATCACCACGCGATTGTCAGCTACCGCGAAGGCACGTTTTTCCTCACCGACACCAGCAGCAACGGCGTCCAGGACGGCGGCAGCGGCGCACGCCTGCACAAGGGCGAACCGGTGCGCATCGAGCACGGCAGCACCTACGTGCTCGGTGACTTCGAGATTCGTGCACGGCTGGTGCGCGATCCGGCGACCTTCGACGGCGAAGTTGGCCGTCCGCGTGCCGCCGGCAGCATCATTCCGGACGACGCCTTCCTCGACCTCGATCCGTTGAACGCGATCGAACAGCAGGAGCGCGTCTATTCGGAAATCGACGAACTGTTGGCGCCGATGGCCAAGCCCGAGGACTCCCGTCAGCGTGCCGACTACGCGCGCATCGACATGGAAAGCCTGATGGTGCCCGAGCTGATCGCCCCGGTTGAACCCGAGCCAGCTCCGGCCCCGAAAGCCGTCGAGCGTCAGAGCGAAGGGTTCTGGGAGCATTTCGGCGCGGCGCTGGGCGTGGATGTCAAAGGCCTGGATCACGACGCCCGCGAAGCCTTGGCGCTGAACGCCGCGCGTCTGCTGCGCCAGAGCATCGGCGGTTTGCAGCAGAGCCTGCGCACTCGTTCGGAGCTGAAAAATGAACTGCGTCTGGCCCAGACCACCGTGCAAGGCACCAACAAGAACCCGCTGAAATTCGCCGTCGATCCGAGCGAAGCGCTGCAGATTCTGCTACAGCCGCACAAGCCCGGTCATCTGCCGGCCGAGCAGGCGATCTCTCGGGCGTTCCGCGATCTGCAGGCGCATCAGGTGGCTTTGCTCACCGCCAGCCGGGCCGCCGTACGCGGCACTCTGGAGCACTTCTCGCCAGAGCAACTGACCCTGCGTTTCGAGCGCGACAACAAACCGTTGATCGCCACCTCGGGCGGACGCTGGAGAGCGTTCGGCCGTTACCACCAGGCACTGCGTCAGGACGATGACTGGAGCGAGCGTCTGCTGGCCCGCGACTTCGCCCAGGCCTACGAAGAACAGATCCGCCTGATCTCCACCCTCCACACCGACCACCAAGGATGATGCGCATGTCTCGCCGCTCGACCGCTTTTTTCAAGACGCTGACTGCGCTCACCGTGCTGGTGCTGCTCGCCGGTTGCTCGTCGCTGTCGCCGTACTCGAAAGTGACCAAGATCAATCTGAAGCTGACCGGCAGCGATCAGCTCAACCCGGACCTCAACGGCCGTCCTTCGCCGATCGTCGTGCGCCTGTTCGAGCTCAAGCACCCGGTGACCTTCGAGAACGCTGATTTCTTCAGCCTCTACGAGCGCGCCAAGGAATCCCTCAACCCGGATCTGGTGGCCAGCGAAGAACTCGAACTGCGCCCGGGTGAAACCGTGGAAATGAAACTCAGCGTGGAGGAGGGCAGCCGCTACGTCGGCGTTCTCGCCGCCTACCGCGATCTGCCGGAAACCAAGTGGCGCTACACCGTTCAGGTCACCCCGCTGGAGCTGACCGAGGCCGATCTGACCCTCGATCAGGCCGGTATCCGCAACACCCATGAAGCGCTCGCCAAGGCGGATGACTGAACATGAATACCCATAAAGTCATTTGGCAGGAAGGCATGTTGCTGCGGCCGCAGCACTTCCAGCACAACGATCGCTATTACGATCACCAGATGAAAACCCGCACCCAGTTGCTGGGTGGCTACACCTGGGGTTTCCTCAATCTGGAGATCGACCTGCAGTTCCTCAACATGGGCAAACTGGTGATCAGTGCCGCCTCGGGGATCCTGCCGGACGGCAGCCTGTTCGAACTCGGCGGCAACACCGAGCCGCTGGCGCTGGACGTGCCGCCGAACACCGGTAACACGCCGATTTACCTGGCGCTGCCGTTGGTCACCGGTAACCACATCGAAGCGCGCCGCCCGGAGCAGTCCGACGTGCTCGCACGTTACACCGCGTACGACGCCGAAGTGGCCGACTCCAACGCCGGCGATGATTCCGCCAGCCAGGTCAGCTGTGGCCGCCCGGACTTCAAACTGTTGCTCGGCGAGCAGCAGAGCGATCAGGCCTACGTGAAGCTGAAGATCTGCGACGTGCTCGACACCACGCCGGACGGCGTGATCAGCCTCGATCCGGATTTCGTGCCGACCTACATCCAGGCTCATGCTTCCAGCTATCTGCTGTCGTGCCTCAAAGAAGTCATCAGCATGCTCAACCACCGGGGCGACACGATTGCCGAGCGGATCCGCTCCAACGGCAAGGTCGGTGGCGCGGAAGTCGGTGACTTCATGATGCTGCAACTGATCAACCGTACCGAACTGCTGCTGCGCCACTACCTCGGTCTGGAGCAGGTGCACCCGGAAGAGTTGTACCGCACGCTGCTGACCATGCTCGGTGATCTGGCGACCTTCTCCAGCGACAGCAAGCGCCCGCGTCTGGACAGCCGCTATTCCCACGCCGATCAGGGCGCGAGCTTCCGCAAACTGATGGAAGCGATTCGTCAGGTGCTGTCGATGGTGCTGGAACAGCACGCCATCGAGTTGATCCTGCAAGCGCGTCAGTACGGCATCATCGTGTCGCCGTTGCACGACCACAAACTGCTCGGCTCGGCATCGTTCGTGCTGGCGGCAAGTGCCAACTGCGACTCCGAAGAACTGCGCCACCGCTTGCCGGCGCACCTCAAGGTCGGCCCGGTGGAGCGTATCCGCCAACTGGTCAACCTGCACTTGCCGGGGATCAAGGTCAAACCGTTGCCGGTGGCCCCGCGGCAGATCGCGTTCCACTCGAACAAAACCTACTTCATCCTCGAACTCAGTTCCGAAGACCTGGCGCAACTCGAGCGCTCCGGCGGCTTCGCGTTCCACGTGTCCGGCGAATTCGCCGAGCTTGAACTGAAATTCTGGGCCATCAGGAACTGACCGACATGATCAAGGAAACGGATTACAACCAGGACGACAAAACCGTCCTGCTCGATCGTCAGGGCCACGGACCGGCAGCCAGTCCGCTGACCGACTTCGCCGCGCCGCCGCGCTTCGAGCAACTGGAAGAACGGATGATCTACGCCGCGCGCCTGCGCCCGGCGGAGGCGTTCAACATCAGCCTGAATTCGCTGGTGGCGGCGTCGTCCGAACTGCTCTCGGAAGTGGTGCGCCTCAAGCACAGCGAAACCCGCGAAGACCTCTACGCGCTCAACGAGCGCCTGACCGCCGGGCTCAAGCTGTTTGAAGTGCGCGCGTTGCACAACGGCGCCGAAAGCAGCCAGGTGATGGCCGCGCGTTACGTGCTCTGCACCGTGGTCGACGAAGCTGTGGTGACCACGCCGTGGGGCAACGAAAGCGAGTGGTCGCAGATGAGCCTGCTCAGCAGCTTCCATAACGAGACGTTCGGTGGCGAGAAGTTCTTCCAGCTGCTCGATCGGCTGTCGAAGAACCCGGTCAAACACCTGCCGATGCTCGAGCTGATGTACCTGTGCCTGTCCCTTGGTTTCGAGGGCAAGTACCGCGTGCAGGCCCGTGGCATGCTTGAGCTTGAAGGCATCCGCGACGCCCTGTACCGGCAGATCCGTCAGTTGCGTGGCGACGTGCCGCGCGAGTTGTCGCCGCACTGGGAAGGCCTCAACGACCAGCGCCGCAACCTGGTGCGCATCGTGCCGGCGTGGATGGTGGTGCTGTTCACGCTGGTCTGCCTGGTGGTGATGTATTCGGGCTTCGCCTGGGTCCTGGGCGAGCAGCGCGACACCGTTCTGCAACCTTATCAGCCGCTTGATCCGGCCGCGGTGCAACCGCAGTCGCAGCCGTAAACAGGGACGTGTGATGAAAAAGTTTTTCAAGAAAGTCGGCGCCTTCCTGCGCCAGACCTGGGTCTGGACCCTGCTGCTGGTGCTGTTCGTGGCACTGCTGGTGTGGTTCGTTGGTCCGTTGTTGGCGGTGGATGACTACAAGTTCTGGGAAAGCGCGACCTCGCGTCTGCTGACCATCGCCGTGTTGTTCCTGATCTGGGGCCTGACCATGGTCTTCGTCAGCTGGCGCGCGGGCATCCGCAAGAAAGCCGTCGAAGAAACCGAAGACGGTCAGGACCGCATCCGTCGTGACGAGCTGATCGAAGAAGAGCAGAAAGAGTTGAAGGCGCGCTTCAAGGACGCGCTGAAAACCCTGAAGACTTCGAGCCTGTATCGCGGCCGCAGCGAACGCTGGCGCAACGATTTGCCGTGGTACCTGCTGATCGGTCCGCAGGCCTCCGGCAAGACCAGCCTGCTGGACTTCTCCGGGCTGGAATTCCCGATCAACAAGATCGACCGCAAGCTGACCCGCGACACCCTCGGCACCCGTCATTGCGACTGGTACTTCGCCGATCACGGTGTGCTGATCGACACAGCCGGGCGCTACACCACCCAGCCGGACGCGGAAGTCGACGGCAGTGCCTGGACCACCCTGCTCGAACTGCTGCGCAAGCGTCGTCGCGGGCGTCCGTTGAACGGTGTGCTGGTGACCATTCCGGTGGAATCCCTGATCGGTGGCAGCGAGCAGGACATCGATACCCTGGCGCGCCAGGTGCGCGGTCGTCTGCAAGACGTCTATCAGAAACTGCATGTCGACGTGCCGGTGTACCTGGTGCTGAGCAAGGCGGACAAGCTGCTCGGTTTCGACGAGTTCTTCGATCAACTGACTCGCGAAGAAAGCGATCAGGTGCTGGGTACCAGTTTCCGCAAGGATCAGGTCGGCACCGACGTCGCGGTACTGCGCGGCGAGTTCGAAGAGCTGCTGCGGCGCCTGAACAATCAGGTGATCATGCGCATGCACTCCGAGCGCGATACCCAGCGCCGTGGCCGCATCCTCGACTTCCCGCATCAACTGGGGCAGATCGGCGAGCGCCTGTGCCTGTTCGTCGACATGGCGTTCACTGGCAACCGCTACCAGCGCGCGTCGCTGCTGCGGGGTTTCTACCTGACCAGTGCTCCGCATCTGACGCAGGAAATGGACGCGACCACCGCCGGCATCGGCGCCAACCTGGGCATGAATGCCGGTGTGCTGCCTACCCTGCGCAGCGGCCGTTCGCGCTTCATCCATCATCTGCTCAGCCGGGTGATCTTCCCGGAATCGGATCTGGCCGGTCTGGACAAGCGCGAGCGCAGCCGCATTCATTGGGGCCAGCGTGCGTTGTACGTCGGTGCACTGGCGGCACTGGCGCTGTTCGGCATGCTCTGGGCCGGTGGTTTCTCGGCCAACTATGAGCGTCTGGAAAACCTGCGCACACTGGCGCAGAACTGGACTCAGCAGCGTTCAGCGCTGACCCCGCGTGATGATGCGATGGGCGTGCTGAAAACCCTCGACACCAGCTACGCCGCGACTCAGGTGTTCCCGAAGAAGGGCGACGTCTCGTACCACGAGCGTGGCGGTCTGTATCAGGGCGAAGACGTCAATCCGGTGGTCAAGCAAGCCTACGAACATGAGCTCGAAGCGCAATTGCTGCCACGGGTCGCGACGATGCTCGAAGGGCAGATCCGCGCCAACATGAAGGACCGCGACAAGCTGCTCAACAGCCTGCGTGCGTACCTGATGCTGAACATGAAAGACCGTCGTGACGCCGTGTGGCTCAAGGACTGGGTCGCCACTGACTGGTCGCAGCGCTACACCGGCAACACCGCGGTGCAGAATGGTCTGAACACTCACCTTGAGCGCCTGCTGAAGCAGCCGTTCATCTACCCGCTGAACGATCAACTGGTGACTCAGGCACGTCAGGTGCTGCGCGCCGAATCGCTGGCCACCGTGGTTTACCGCATGCTCCGCGAGCAGGCGCGCAACCTGCCGGAGTACCGTTTCAGCCAACACCTCGGCCCGCAAGGCTCGCTGTTCATCGGCACCGAATACGTGATCCCGGGCTTCTACACCCAGCAGGGTTATCAGCAGTACTTCTCGGTGCAGGGTTCGGCGCTGGTCACCGACATCCTGCGTGACAACTGGGTGCTGGGCGAAGGCGCGGGCATCAGCGACATGGACTTGCGTCGCCTGATGGTAGAGCTGGAGCAACTGTACTTCCGCGACTACGCCAACTACTGGAGCGAAGCCGTTGGCCAGGTGGCCTTGCCGCCGATCAGCGACGCCGGTGAAGGCGCCGAGCAACTGGCGGGCCTGACTTCGGCCAACTCGCCGGTGCTGGCATTGCTCACGGAAGTGCGCGAGAACACGCGCTTCCCGGCCGCCGCCGATCCGGTGGATGAAGCCGGTGATGCCGCCGATGCACTGGCCGGGCAGAAGGGCAAACTGGGCAAGGTCGGCAAACTGGCCTCGGCTGTCGCCGACAAGGCTTCGGCGATGGCCGTGGCGAAAAGCCTGCCGGACACCGCGAAGAAGTCGCTGCAACGCCGCTTCGAGCCGCTGCACCGTTTGCTCGATGACAACAACGGCCCGGCCGCAGACCTGACCCCGGCCATCAGCGCGCTCAACGATCTGCAACTGCAACTGTCCGGTCTGGCCCGTTCCAGCACGCCGGAACAAGCCGCGTTCGAAATGGCGAAAACCCGCATGAGCGGCCAGCGTGATGCGCTGACCAACCTGCGTGCGGCCTCGGGTCGCCTGCCGCGTCCGCTGAGCGTGTGGTTCAACGTGCTGGCCGAAGACTCGTGGCGCCTGGTGCTTAACGACGCTTACCAATACCTGAACGGCCGTTATCAGAACGAGCTGTACAGCGTGTATGGCAAAACCATCAGCAAGCGTTATCCGTTCAGCGCCAGCAGCACCAGCGACGTGGCGATCAGCGACTTCCGCGAGTTCTTCCGCGCTCAAGGCACCGTCGATCGCTTCTTCGACAGCTACATGCGTCCGTTCGTCAGCGGTGATCCGGGCAACTACCGGATGCGCAGCGTCGACGGTCACAGCCTGCCGGTGTCGAAGATGTACCTCGACCAGATGGCGGCGGCGCTGACGATTCGCCAGAGCTTCTTCTCGATCAACCCGGCCGAGCCGACCGTGCAGTTCAAACTGGAACCGTACACCCTCGATCCGGCGGTGAGCCGTTCCGAGTTCAAGTTCGGCGACAAGACCATGGAGTACCGCCACGGTCCGATCCTGCCAATGACGTTCAAGTGGCCGACCGATGCTGAAGACGGTCGCACCAGCCTGGTGATGGACAAGATGGCCGGGCGTCCGATCGGTATCGAGAAGAACTCCGGCCCATGGTCGCTGTTCCGTCTGTTCGATTTGATGCAGACCGAGTACCTGACCGGTCGCGACGTGCTGGTGCTGAAAGCCGACGTGGGTGGCCTGCGCGCCAACTACCTGCTGACCAGCCAGCGCACGCCGAACCCGTTCGACATGGGCGTGCTGCGCACCTTCCGTATGCCGGTGCAGCTCTGATGCTGGTGGCCAGTCCCTGGCGCAGCGCGGCGCGTACCGACCCGGGCAAGGTGCGGGCGCGCAACGAAGATGCCTTCCTCGACTCGCCACAGCAGGGGCTGTGGGTGGTCGCGGACGGCATGGGCGGTCATCAGGGTGGCGACATCGCCAGCCAGTTGATCGTCGCCAGCCTGGCTGAACTGCCGCAGCACGAGGACTTCGACGAACGCCTCAAAGCCATCCGCCAGTGCCTGCACTGGTTGAATCGGCGTTTGGGGCAGGAGTTGACGGTCACCGCCGGACGCCATGACAGCATCATGGGCAGCACCGTTGTGGCGCTGCTGGTGGAAGGCAATCGCGCGGCCTGCATCTGGGCCGGCGACAGCCGTTGTTACATGTGGCGCGGGCAGCGGCTGTATCAGCTGTCCAAAGACCATTCGCTGCAACAGCAACTGATCGACGAGCAACAGATGAGCGTCGAACAGGCGGCAGCGCACCCGGCGGCTCAGGCCTTGACCCGCGCCGTCGGTGCGGCCGAACAGCTGACCCTGGATGTCCTCGAACTCGAGGTCTATCCGGGCGATGCGTTTTTGCTGTGCAGCGATGGTTTGTATCAGGGCCTGAGCAGCGATGCCCTGGGCAACGCCCTCAGCCTCAGCGCGCCGCATGTGGCGCTGGAACGTCTGTTCGACGGCGCCCTGCGTGGCGCCGCCCGGGACAACCTGACTGCCGTGGTGATCCGCCAATGACTGAAATCGAATCCTCAGTCGATGACTTGCTGATGAGCGAAGAGCAGGCCAGCAACCTGACCTACTTCGCCTTCGCCAAGGCAAACAACGCCGAGCCGTTGCTGGCGCCGACCAAGGCCAGCATCGGTGCATTGCCGGACGTACTCGCCGGCCGTTACCACCTCGAGCGTCTGCTCGGGGCGGGCGGCATGGGTGCGGTCTATCGGGCACGGGATCTGCTGCACGAACAGTTCGGCGATCCCGACCCTTACATTGCGCTGAAAATCCTCAGCGAAGAATTTGCCGAATCGCCGGACGCCAGTGCCTTGCTTTACAGCGAGTTCGCCCTGACCCGACGCCTGCGCCACGACAACGTCGTGCGTGCGCACACTTTTGAAGTCGACACCGACTGCCAGCGGGCCTTCATCACCATGGAATACATGCGTGGCCTGACCCTGGACAAATTGCTCTGCGAGCGGCCCCTCGGCCTGCCGTGGAAAGAAACGCGCGACATCGCGCTGCCGCTGCTCGATACGCTGGCCTACGCCCACCGTCGCGGCGTGCTGCACGGTGACATGAAACCGAGCAACGTCATGCTCAGCGAAGACGGCCTGCGCCTGTTCGACTTCGGTCTCGGTCAGGCAGACGAGGGCGTGTTGCCCGGCCTGCCGCACCTGAGCCGCGAGCGTTTCAACGCCTGGACCCCGGGCTACGCCGCCCCCGAACTGCTTGAGGGCCAACCGTTGTCGGCCAGCGCGGACGTGTACGGCGTGGCCTGCGTGATCTATGAACTGGCGAGCGGCAAACACCCGTTCCGCCGCTTGCCCTCGACCCAGGCCCGCGACGAGCACCTGGAGCGCGAGCTGCAAGCCCCGGCGAACTTACCGAAACACGGCTGGCCAGCGCTGCGAACCGCGCTGAGCTTCAATGCGGCAGAACGCACCATCACTGCCGACCAATTGCGTGACGCCTTGGGCGCCACTTCGTCCTGGCTGCAACGGTTGCGACTTCGGGCGTAACGGACGACATTCGAACAGGGAGCGCTTTATGTTCAACCCAGCTAACGAAACCCACTTCAGCCTCAAGGTCGAAGACTACGTGGGCGACCTGCAAGTGCTGTCGTTCACCGGCACTGAAGGCATCAGCCAGCCGTTTCGTTTCGACCTCGAACTGGTCAGCGAAAACCCCGATCTGGACCTGGAAAAACTCCTGCACAAGCAGGCGTTCCTCGCGTTCGATCCACAGGGCTCGGGCATCCACGGGCAGATCTACCGCGTCGCCCAGGGCGATGCCGGCAAGCGCCTGACCCGCTACAAGGTCTCGCTGGTGCCGCAGCTGCAATACCTGCATCACCGCACCAACCAGCGCATCTACCAGCAGATGTCGGCGCCGAAAATCATCGCGCTGATCCTCGACGAACACGGGATCAAGGGCAACGCCTACAGCTTCCAACTGAGCCAGCCGTGCCCGGATCGCGACTACTGCGTGCAGTACGACGAAACCGACCTGCACTTCGTCCAGCGCCTGTGCGAAGAGGAGGGTATTCACTACCACTTCCAGCACAGCGAAAAGGCTCACCTGCTGGTGTTCGGCGACGACCAGACCGTGTTCCCCGACCTCGGCCAGCCGACCGCCTACATACAGGGCAGCGGCATGGTCGCCGAAGAACCGGTGATCAAAGGCTTCAAACTGCGCCTGGAAACCCGCACCAGCCGCACCACGCGCCGCGACTACGACTTCGAAAAACCGCGCCTGCAGATGGAAGCGGCCTACAAACCGGACGGCGCTTCCGACAGCGAAAACAGCGAACCGGATCTCGAAGACTACGATTACCCGGGCCGCTTCATCGACCGCGCGCGCGGCAAGTTCCTCAGCCAGCGCGCCCTCGAACGCCATCGCGCCGACTACCGCCAGGCCGAAGGTCGCGGCGACCAGACCAAACTGGTCAGCGGCCACTTCATGGCCCTGTCCGACCACCCGCGCAGCGAGTGGAACGACCTGTGGCTGCTCACCGAAATCTTCCACGAAGGCAAACAGCCGCAAGTCCTCGAAGAAGGCGTGACCAGCGACACCACCGACAACAAGGACGACTTCCACCAGGGCTACCGCAACACCTTCCTCGCCACCCCATGGGACGTGTTCTACCGCCCGGCCCTCGAACACCCGAAACCGCGCGTGCTCGGCAGCCAGACCGCCATGGTCACCGGCCCCAAAGGCGAAGAAATCCACTGCGACCAATACGGCCGCATCAAAGTCCAGTTCCACTGGGACCGCGAAGGCCTGGCAGACGACAAAACCAGCTGCTGGCTACGCGTCTCCAGCTCCTGGGCCGGCGACCGCTACGGCGCCATCTCCATCCCGCGCATCGGCATGGAAGTCCTCGTCACCTTCCTCGAAGGCGACCCCGACCAGCCCCTCGTCACCGGCTGCCTGTACCACAAGGAAAACCCGGTGCCGTACGCCCTGCCGGCGAACAAAACCCGCACCGTCTTCAAAACCCTCAGCTCCCCGGGTGGCGGCGGTTACAACGAACTGCGCATCGAAGACAAAAAAGGCGCCGAACAAATCTTCATCCACGCCCAGCGTGATTGGGACGAAAACGTTGAGCATGACCAGAAGATTCGGGTCGGCAATGAACGTCATGACACGGTGGTGAAGAACACTTACACCGAACTCAAGGCTGAAGAACACCGCACGACGATCTCCGACCGCAAGATCGAAGCGAAGCTGGATGATCACCTGACGGTTGGGCAGAACCAGCATGTGAAGCTGGGTACGGCGCAGCTCACCAGCGTGGGCAAAGAGATTCACCTTAAGGCTGGGGACAAGATTGTTATCGAGGCGGGGACGGAGCTGACCATCCTGGGGGGTGGGAGCTTTATCAAGCTCGATGGCGGTGGGGTGACAGTGGTTGGGCCGGTGGTGAAGATTAATGCCGGTGGCTCGCCGGGGAGTGGGACTGGGATCGGGATTAAACCGCCGGTACTGCCGGGGGCGGCAGATAAGGATAAGGCGGGGAGTTTGATGGATCAGGCGGTGGGGAATGCGTCTGAAGAGAAGATCAAACGCAAACCGAAGCGGATGCTTAATTTTTCTGGCTAAGACATCGACGGCAATCCAAGCCACCAGGGATCAGAATTCAGGTAATTGGTAATGACAGAGACAACCAAGAAAGTAGAAAAATGGTCGTATCCATTGAAAGTAGGGGCAGCGGAAGCGAGCAATCCGCAGCAGTTCTACAAGGCGTTAGCCAAAGCGAAGGATGGTTACTATCCGCTGGGGGCCAATGGGCTTTGGCATGGCGGCGTGCATTTCGATGAAGATTCGGGTCTGGTGCAGGACTCGACAGAAGTCCGATGCATTGCGGACGGTGAAGTGGTTGCCTATCGAATCGATAGCACCTATCCCAAGTCGAATTTCGGTACAAGCCAGTCCGACTTTTCCACTGGCTTTGTATTGGTCAAACACCGATTGGAAGCGCCGATGCCGCCAGCGCCAGCGGTACCTGCGGGATCTCCTCCTGCAGCACCCGTTCCCGGCCCGAGTCTTACCTTTTTCAGTCTGTATATGCATTTGTTGCAATGGAAAAGCTACGAAGAAACCCCGGCACTGCCGCGGCCGGTCTTTTGGAGCGGTGGTACGTTGCAGGTCAAGGAGACTGCAAACGATGAACTTCTGGGCTTGCGTGTCCGCCAGGAACCACGAGGAAAGCCCGGGTATGCAACGGTCTTGACAGTTTTGAATCGCGGCACGGTTGTCGAGACAGGCGAAGAGCACAATGGTTGGCTCAAGGTTGTCAGCGTCACGCCAGCCAGTGGCGCCCTGCCGCCAGGTACAGGCTGGGTGTTCAAAAGAGAGATGACCGCAGGTCCAACGCCCAATACTTACGTCATTGGCGCCGCTGCCAAAGACCCAATGACTCCGCCACAGAAAGGTCTTGTCGTACGCGCCTCTGCCAGCCAGTCAGGCGCCGTGAAAGCAATTTTGCCGCACGGTACGCAAGTTAAAATCGGAAACGACGGGACGCGTGGTAAGTACCAGAAACTACTGGAGATCGTCAGTGGGAATGCTGTTCCGCCGCTGGCAGCGGGGGAGGTGCTTGGATATGTCTGGGAAGGGCTACTTGAGGCCAAGAGTGAGCCAGCCGAAAAGGACGCCGTGCATGTCTTGGCGACTCCATTCCCGATTACCGCGGGCAGTCTGATTGGACATGTAGGGCAGTATCAGAATCACTCCGATTCAGCCCCCAAAAACCTACTGCACGTTGAGATGTTCAGCTGTGAAGACGTGAAAGCCTTTACCGCGCTGAGCAAAGAGAAAGCTGCGGGACTGCCAGCAGCTGAAAAAACGTTAGTGAAAATCCCGAAAGGCAGCGTGGTGGTTACTCATATGGAAGGAATGGGTCCTTCTAATCCACCTAAAGTGACTGATCCACACAAAACGGTTGGCTATGATTTTCTGGTTCCCGTCGGAGTGCTGGAAGCTCTACCCGCTGAGAAAAAAATAAAGGTTCCTGTTGTCATGGGAGGAAACACTACCTATACGTTGTGGTGGCGCCTGGACGGGTTATTGGGTGATGCCGACGGGAATGAGCTCAATGGATGGTTTGCAGAGCCAGATACCAAGTTATCGCGGCATTCACCCTTTGAGTGGGAAGGTTTCAGTTTCATCGAAGAAACTGTCAGTAATGCGGACCACCTCGCGGCATCTCTCCATGCTCAGGAAAATTTGACCGAGGAAGAGCGAGCGACATATTTGCCAAACATTGGAAACGCCAATGACGGTCCCGCTAAGCAGCGCCTATACAAGATGCTCGATAAAAACAGCGACAACAAACTTACGCCCGCGGAAATCAAGGAAGTGTTAAGCAAGCCTTGGTTTTCTCAGCCGATATCTCAAATGGTTACGCGCTACGAAAGCGAGTGGCAGTTCAAAAGAGAAAAGTGGGATTCGCTGGACGAACTGATGGGGCATAGTGTCTCGGATCCTCATCAGCAGTGGGTGGAAGAAAAACTTAGAATTGAACGCTTGAGTTGGTGGGATAAGCTGGTTGGGAAACATGGCATAACCAGTGATAATAACGTTCAGCATATTCATTTGCTTGGTTTGTTGGGCGGTTTCTTGTCCGGCTGTCCTGAGAAGTGCAAGGCCGAAGTCTATACCCTCGATACAACGGTCGGGCCATATGTGGTGTCCAAGAAGCTATTTGAATTTCTGTTAGCAATCGAAGCTTATCGGGAACATCCATATGCTTTGTCCGATGCCAGCAGTGGAATAACGATAGGTTATGGTTACGATCTGGGGCAGCAAACAGCGGCGAGAGTTGATGCAGAGCTTAAAGATCTGTATACCCCTGAAGAAATAGAAAGATTAAAAGGGGCTCTTGGCAAGAAAGGTCAGGATGCGCGCGACTATGTGCACAACGTCAGCTCGATATCCATTAGTAAGGATAACGCTTTAAAGTTAGCTGTAATTATGAAGAAACGGTATGCGCAACAAGTTGTTGACGTATACCCTAAAGCTATAAATTTGCATCCGGATTGTCAGGGTGTATTACTTTCTCTTGTAGTCAATCGGGGCAATTCGTTATCAGGGAATACGCCCGCTAAGGCATTGAAGCGACTAGAGATGAAACAGATAAAAGAAGATTTCGATAACGATAAACCCGAACTGATTCCATCCCGGCTACGTAGCATGAAGCGGCTTTGGGAGAATGATCCTAATACCGCCGGCGTAGCCACGAGACGTGAAAAAGAAGCGGTTTTTTTTGAGGAGGCGTTGAAATGCAATTGCTGGAAGTGACGAAGAAAATATTTTCTGTTTTATCGACGGTATTTCTTTATGCCGGCGTTGCGTCGGCCGATATTGATTGTAACACCGTCAATTCAACAAATCCTGACATTGTCAACTGTTCCCAGAAATCGTTTGAAAAAATTGATAAAGTTCTGAATGAGCAATACAAAGCTTTGTCTGCCGAGCTCGATTCATCAAATAAAGCGGCGCTGCTTTCTACGCAAAAAAAATGGATAACCCTTAGGGATGAATACTGCAAAAACGATGATGAAGAGGGCGGAGAGTCTCCGATTGAGCAATTGTCGTGTAAGAAACAGTTGACGAGTTTTCGTGTTGCCGAACTTATTTATCTTCGCACCGGGGTCATAGGAGATGGTTTTTATAAAGCCGTATCGCTAGTTAATGAAAAAGCCACCGCTATGAATTATTCGGAAGCTTTGAAATTTGTAGGTGGTAACGAGGATTTTGGACCGGTTTGGAAAGGATATGCAGAAGAAAATTGCGCGATAACATCCCGGTTATTCGGCGAAGCTAAAGATCGGTGCATGGGAAGGATGCGTTTTCAGATTCCGATTTTTTGATTGCTGAGCTTGGTGGTTAAGAGTAGTGAAATAGGGCCAGACCACCTTTTAGTAGAATCCGAAAAACGTGGTCTGTCCCCTATTTTCTCCTCCCGAAAAGTGCTGAAGATTTTAAGTGAGACTTTGTGATGGGAGAAAGTGAGAGAAACGAATAAAAGGGACGGATCTTTTTATTAAGGAAAAGGGACGCAAGAAAAAGGGACGGATTTATTTTTTAGTCCGTCCCACAGGTACCTCTTACGTATTCACTGTCTGCCTCACCGCTATCAATTTTTCCAAATGGTCCAAAGCGCGTTCCACTATAATTTGTGCACCATCGGCAATTCGGGCAAGGACCACCGCTACGGAGCGCTTCGAGCCTTCGATGTCGTCCGCTAGTTTTGCGGCGATGGCGCTGATGGACAGCATGTCTTGACTGTGAGAGGGGGCGGATTTATTTGTTGCGCCAACATTCTTTGATTTTGAGGCGGAGCGTAAACGTATCCGTTTCGATGGTGGGAAAATTTCTCCTATGGCTGATTCATTGAAAAATTTATATTCGCTCCCCTGCTTTTTATCGTTAACCTTTTTGCTATTCAGTTCGGTCGCATTTTCTGCGAGTTTCGACTGTGGCAAAGCTTCGACGAACGTAGAGAGGAAAATTTGTAGTTCTCCTTCTTTGTCCGCAATGGACGAAAAGCTCAGTGAGGTCTTCAAACCGATAAAAAATCGGCGAGCTTTACAAATAATCGAAAGTGAATGGCTTGAGTCAGAGCGTAACTCTTGTGAGTCAGTGGAGTGTTTAGAGGACTCTTATGTTCGGCAGATACGCTTTCTGTCGCCGGTTCCTATTGCGCCTAGGAAAAATCAGAAAGATATTAAGTTAATGTTGGGTGATAAGCCGTACACACAGTTTGAGCGCTCATGGAAGGTCATTGATTTAGCATGGCTTCCCAATGAAAAAGGGGCTGTCGAACGATTTGTGATCTCCGCAGAAACAATTTCAGGCATGTTGCATGTCATCGTGTTTGAAGGGCATTTTGATGCGGCGATGATTGCGTACCGGGGTAATTTATATGAGTACGTTGATCGCAACGACAGGCCGGTATTGCACACGATTGCGAAAGATATCGGTTTTGACGGTGCTTTGAGTTTGGGTTCAAACGACGAAGGGAAAAGATTCGCGGGAATCTTGGATGGGGCGTTTTACTATCGACAGCAGCTCTCCAAGAATCAGCTGCGGGGGATGGTCTATAAGCTCGGTTCAAAATCTCCGCCATTGGAAAGCAGTTTGCTGTTCCAGCAGTGGCCAAATACTGATGAAAATGCTGTTAGTGGTTTGACATTCGGTTGGGGTGGTGAGTATGGAAAATTGCAAGCGTACTACTCGCACACCCCAGGGTATGAAACGATAGCGCAGGCTGGTCGGCTCGAGGCTGGTTGGAATATATATGCTCCGATTTGGAGCAAGTCACGGCCGACGTTTTATTTCAAGAATGGTGATGAAACTATTTGGCGTGCCAATGTTGCGGATAAGACGTTAACAAAAATTGCGAAGGCTAGTGATGAAGGAATGATCCAGAATCCTACCCCTGTCGATATTAATGGGCGCGAAGCAGTCGTTTATCTGAATGGATCTACTCTGAAAATGGCTATCTCCCTTGAAGAATAAGCACGACTTTAAAATACACTTTCGCAAAATATTGTTGGAATTTGCCTTGAGTAAATATCTTATTCCGGTGCTTCCCACCGTGCTGATTGGTGGTTTATCTCTGTTGGGGGGACATGCATTTGCTGACGATGCATGTGCCGATATCACTACGAACTCTCAGAGGGAAAGATGTTCTGTGAGTGCCAAGGTTGCTGCAGATAAACAGTTGAATACCAGTTATCAAGAACTGATGGTTCGGCTCGAGGGTGGGTATCAAACCGATCCAGTTCTTGCGGCGAGCCAAAAGTCAATGGTTCAGGAGGCTCAGCGCGCCTGGATCAAACTGCGCGATACCGATTGCCAGGTCGATGCGTTGGAGACGGAACCGGGCTCTTCGGCGCATGTGTCAGCGGTGAACAATTGCATCGCCAGTATGAGTCGCGACCGTTCAGTGTTTTTGGACAATATCGCGTCCGATACCGGGAGTGGCCCGACAATTGGACGTGGCTCGTGCCCTACGCAAGACTTTGCACAGTTTCTTCCAGCATTCTCCGCTAATGTCGAGTCGCAGAAGCGACTAACTGCGCAGGCCGTGAAGCTGCTGGTATTAAAGGGGACGTCGGATATAGGGCGGATTGTGACTTACGTTACTGCGGAGGTGGGACGCGATATGGCGTTTCCCTTAATGGTGGCTGTGCCCGATGGGAAAGTGGAAGGAATAGAGATCGAGAAGGTGGATGACCGCCACGTTAACGTTGTGGATAAACGCGCCGGCAACAGCAATATCAAGATTTTCAACTTTTCGCGGAAGTCCTGCTGGACGCTTGATGGGGTTGAGGACTGGTCGATTCCTGATAAAGAGCTTTCTGTAGCCAGTACGCGGAAAATGAGTCGTGCGGAGAATTTCTGTTGGCAGCGCGGACAAGGATTTGCTGGCTTGGGCGGCCTTGAGCAATACCGGCTGACAGGAGAACTTTTTGAGGCGACTTTGGAAAATTACCTGTGCGCGGCCGCTTCAGGCGATCCTATATCCAGTTCGGCTGCGGCTGGGCTGAGTCTGTCGGGTATGGCCCCGCAATTGGAATACGGCAAAGTTGAGGCTCTTTTCAAAGCAGCAGCCGTTGATTCACCGAGCGGTGCTGAGTCGTTGGCTGGCTTCTATTGTTTTGGCAATGAATTGGCCGGTTCAGGACCCTGCCAGCGCCCGCTGGACGTTGAAAAAGAGTTGATTCGTGCTACCACCATGGGATCAACGCACGCATTCGTTTCGTTAGGCGATTATTGGAAAAGCGGCGATCTAGGAAAGAAAGATACTCCTCGCGCCTTGGCCTGTTATCAGCTTGCTGCCGACAAAGGTAACGACTCGGGCATCAATGCGATTAAGCGACTTCAGTCCGAAGTGGCCGAACCGATAGTGGCCAGCAGCTGCTTTTAGTGCGGTTAAGTGAAGAAGGGCGTTTATAGCGCCCGACGCCTTTTCACCTCGATGTGATCAAACGCGTTCCACCACCATGGCTAACGCGTTTTCATATGCGCTGAGCCAGAATCCGCAGCGCTTGAACGTTTAATACTTGAGCATCTGACGACCGCGATTTTCCTTTAAACTCCCCACCCCCAAGGAATGCGCTCAGGACACGGAATGCCAGCCCCCTCGATCTCCCTTCGCCCCGCGTTAGTACTCTGGCTATACGCCGCCTCAATCGTGCACATTCTCGCCGGCCTCACCCTGACTTGGGCCGGTCACTCCGGTTTACTCGACGGCTATTTGCACACCCTCGAACTCGCATTCTGGGGCGCCGACGCAGTACCCGCTGCCGGCCACGAACAACAAGTCTGGTGGCTCGCGCTGTTCGGCGCGACGCTGCAAAGTTATTCGCTGTACATGCTCGCGCTGGTGCACTTGGGCAATCGCTTGAAAGCCCCGGCAGTTTGGGGCTGGTTGATCGCGGGCATCCTGTTATGGGCGCCTCAGGACATGTGGCTCTCAGCGCAACAACAGGTTTGGTCGCATCTATGGCTAGATGGTTTTGCATTGCTGGTGTTGGTGCCGCCGTTATTCTGGCTGTATCGACATGACCGCCGAAAATCTCCTTCAGTAAAGACTCCGAGCCAATCCAACCCGTTTGCCGGCGGCGCTTTCAATCGTGTGCTGATCACTGGCGGCACCGGGTTTATCGGTGAAGCCTTGGTCAATCAATTACTCGACGCGGGCCACTCGGTCAGCGTCCTGACACGCGATCCGTTGAACGCGGCCAATCTATTCAACGGCCGCGTCCGCTGCGTGCATTCGCTCAGCGAACTCAGCCGCGACGAAGCCTTCGACGTAGTGATCAATCTCGCCGGAGCACCCGTCGCCGGCCCACGCTGGAGTCCCAAGCGTCAGGCGCAACTGCTCGCCAGCCGAGTCGGCACCACCGAAGCGTTGATGACCTGGCTGAAGAACACCAAGCAAAAACCAACGCTGTGGATTCAAGCCTCGGCCATCGGCTTCTACGGCGTGCGCGATGCCAGCGAAAGCCTCGATGAACACGCCAGCAAGGGCGACGGTTTCATGGCCGAACTCTGCGCGCGTTGGGAAGCCGCCGCGCAACCGGCCACTGAGTTTGGCGTGCGTCAGGTGGTGCTACGCCTCGGCGTGGTCTTCGGCCCGGGCGGCGCGTTGACGCCGTTGCTGCTGCCGTTCCGCTTGGGCTTCGGCGGGCGCATGGGCGATGGTCGGCAGATCATGAGTTGGGTGCATCGCGATGATGTGCTTCAGGTGATCGCAAGGGCTTTCGATGACGACAGTCTGCGCGGTACCTACAACATGGTGGCGCCGGAAACGGTCAGTCAGGCAGCGTTCGCCGAGCAGGCCGGCAAGGTCCTCAAGCGTCCGGTGTGGTTCCATATTCCCGCCGCGCCAGTGCGTGCGCTGGCAGGGGAGATGGCGCAGTTGTTCTTTGACGGTCAGCGCGTGGTGCCGCAGCGTTTGACCGAGGCTGGCTACACGTTCCGTTATCCAACCCTCGACGCCGCTCTGCGCGACCTGACCTGAGGATCGCTCATGAGCAAGCCCTTGATGTACCTGTTGGCCGGCAACGGCAGCGCCGCCGATTGGTGGGATGACGCGCTGCCGCACTTTCAGCGCTACGACGTCATGCCGCTGGAGTTGCCGGGTTTCGGCACCAATCCGCAGCCGCCCTGTGAGGATCTGGCGGACTACGCGCAGACCTTGCTGGCGATGACACAGCAGGGCAGCGCGATCATGGCGGTCGGGGTCAATGCGTTGCTGGTGTTGCATGCGTTGCAACGTCGGCCGGGGCACTTTTCCCGCAGCGTTTTGTTGGCGCCGGTCGGTGCGTTTCTGTGGCAGCGGCGGTTGCCTGCACTGATGTCGCCGCTGCCGATTCGCAAGACCATTCACTGGTTGCTCTCGAACAAACCCACGCTGTTCGCCCGCAAGTTCTCCAACCAGACCTGGACGCCCGCGCAGTACCAGCGCATGGGCGCCGGCTATGCGCGTTGCCGTGCGTTCGTACCGCATTGGGACCTGATTCGCGCCGACACCGCGCTGCCGCTGCTGGAGTGGATCACCGATCCGGTCGAGCTGGTCTGGGGCGATCAGGACGCTGTGCTCGGCATCGAGCAAGCGGCGGCGTGGTCGGCGATTCTCGCTCGCGCTGATCTGACTATCAGCCTCAAACCCGGTTGGGGCCATTACCCGTGGATCGACTCGCCCGCGCAGTTCGCGCAATGGCTGGAGTCGGGCGAGCGCGGGTTTGTTGCGCACACCAAGGGCGGGCGTTTGCGCCTGGCTGAACTGGCGCGGCAAGCGGTGCCGGCGGCGCTGACGCTCAACGATTGCAATGATCCGCGTCTGCCAACATTTCTCGCTGCCCAACCCGACGTGACCTGGGCGGTGCGCTCCTCCAGTTATGGCGAGGATCAGGCCGATTCGGCAAATGCCGGTTTGAGCACCACCTATCTGCGCGAGCCGACCGCCAATTTGCCGAAACGCATCGCTGAACTGACGGCCGAGGGCGTCGAGGAAGTGGTGGTGCAACGCTTCATCACCCCGGTGGTTTCCGGGATCGCATTCGTGCGTCATCTCTCGGTAGAACTGGAATGGGTTGAAGGCCATCTCGAATCGTTGGCCGACGGTCATGTCAGCCCCTCACGAGCAACGCTTTCGCGACTCGGCGATGCGTGGCGCAGCGGCACGTTCACGCCGACCCACGGCTTGACCGAAGACCTGCTCTGGCGCTTTCTGCAAGACGTGGTGCGCGTGTTCCACTACGTGCCCGGCGACGTCGAATGGGCCTGGGACGGTTCGCAACTCTGGCTGCTGCAATACCGGCCGATCAGCGACTACGGCTGGCGCCGGCACCTCACCGCCGCCAACATCGCCGAGATCCTGCCGCCGCAACCGAGCGTGCTGGTGGAGTACGCCCAACGCCGCGCGGCGGTGAGTATCCCGGCGATCATGGCGCGCTGGGATGCGCGAGTGTTGCAGGACAACGAGCCGTTCACTGCTGTGTTCGGCGGCGCGTCCTACATCAACAATGACCTGTTTCTTGCCCGGTTGGCCGACTGGGGCATCAGCGCCGATAACTACGCCGGTGAAGTTGGTGGTGCGACGCCGCATCTGCCGTGGCAACCGCTGAAGATGCTGCGTTCGTTGCCGCTATTTTTGCGTATGCAACGCAAGGCTCGCGGCCATTTGCTGAGCCTTGAAAACGGTTTGCAGCGCTTCGATCGGGAGCTGGCCGAACTGGTCGCCCAAAGTGCCAATGGCCAACAACTCGCGGACTGGTTCACCCGGTTCTACGTGTTCGTGGTGCAAGGCAATCTGTGCATCGCCACGGCGCTGGCCAGCAGTGGCGGCGACTGGCTGGGCCGCCCGCCGACCGCGTACGACAATCTGGAAAACAGTCCGCATCGATTGCCGTGGGAGACCGACCCGGCCACCCCGCGACCCGCGTCGAGCGAACTGCCGCTACAGCCATTCCCGCAATGGTCCGGGCTGATCCGCCTCGCGCATTCGACCGGCCTGCCGGGCCTGCGCGGTTACTACCTGCAAGTACGCGAGTGGTATCGCGACAATCTGATGCGCATCTTCTTCCGTCTGCACCACGCCATGCCCATGGCGGATCGCGAACATTGGTTCGCGCCGCATCCCGACGTGCGCACCCGCGATGGCAGCTTTTGGCAGGACGGTCGCGAAGGTGCGGAGCAGGCCACCGGTTTCATGATTTATCCGGGGCAAGTGCAAGGCATTCTCGGCGTGGACATTTTGTTGGAAGACACCCTAGATCCGGGGCGGCATGCGCACTATCAAGCAGCACGAGCGGTGATTGCGCGTATGGGCGGGCGGTTGTCCCATGGTTCGACGTTGTTGCGCGAGTTGCGCAAGCCGTCGGCGGTGATGCCGCAGGTGGATCCGGCGTGGTTGGGGTGTGAGGTGTTGTATCGGGATGGTGAACTGGAATTGATGAATTCGAAGGATACGAAGTGAAACGACGGTTGTTGCGTATGAACTGGCTGTCACTGTTAGCGGGCTGTCTCTTGGCAATTTCAACCGCCATGGCCTTCGCTGCAGATCCAACCTTCAAGGATTACACCGTCACGCCAGTTTTCAACGGCCCCAACCATAATCTGGTGCCGCAAGAAAACAGCAGCCCAATGATGGACCAAGCGCGGGCACAAGCCCTGAAAGGCAAGGTCAACTTCGCCGGCCATTACATCCTGCACAGGCTCGGCTGTGGCGGTAGCGCCATTTGCGGCGAAGTGCTGGACGCCCAGACCGGTGAAGTAGTTGGCGGTCTGCCGAATGCTTACGACGGCAGCACTTTTGGCATGGTTTACCAGCCAGATAGCCGCTTGATCATCGTCTCCGGCATCACGCTCGACGGCGAAGAAGATGCGCAGGGGAATGCGTTGGAAAGTGGTAATCGGGATCGTTACTACGAGTTTGTGAACAATGAGTTTCGGCTGCTGAGCATGACCGACGTGGAATCGCCGCCGATGGATGAGGAGTGAGTGGATGAACCGGTTTTTCATTCGGCCTGTGCTGATTGCGCTTTCGCTATTACCTCATTCACTGACCGCGACTGCCAGCGAAGGGAGTTGCTACGGCTACCTTACTGAGCTTGTCAGGAGCAGCGATTTTCCGTTTCGTTATGTCGGCAAGGACAAGGTCAATTTGCTGATCGATGAGGACGACGGTGAAGTAGTGCGCGCTCAGCTGTTTTTCGACACCGACGGCACCGGCACGATTGGCTGGATCAAATACACCCCGGCTACCCGTGTATTGCTCAATAGCTCGGCGGAGTTGGAGGAGCCAGTGGCATTGTCATTCGATGCCAAGTTTGCGGACGGCTATGCAAAGTGCCTGACAAAACAAAAGGCCGGCTAACGGCGAAAAGGATTAGCTATGGCCAGCCTTAAGTGGGTGTTGATGATCGGCAGTTTGTTCAGCGCTGCCAATGTCTTTGCCGTTGACCCGCCAATAGTGGGAGCCGCCGGAAACACCGTTACGTTCCAGGCAAAAAAATGGACAACGCCCGTCGTGGAATCTACGACCGCCTGGTTCACCGCGAATGGACAAACGTTCCCCTTGTTCCATGCCGGCATTGGTGCTCAGGCCTATCCCGAGTGGCTCAGCCCTGACAAAAAATTTCTACTGGCGACTGCGGTGGAGTACGGCGTTGTCATAGGTGAGAACGGCGAGGAAATAGCGACATCACAGGGACATTGCGATGTGATCTCGATGGAAACCGGTTGCGTACTTGCTGAGACTTACGAACGGTTTTGTGAGGGTAAATGGGTGGGTAATCAATGGGTTTCTGAAGAGGGCGGGGTACTCAATCCTGTCTTGGAGACTAAGCCACCAAAGGACCTTCTGAAAAATTCTTCGAGTATTAAGCCTGCGCAGTCCCGAGCAGAGTCCATCGAATGGAGCCTGAGCTTTTTAAGCCCGGAATCCTATATGGCGTGTCATCCCCCGGCGCAAAATGTTCAGGCTTACAACGACCTCGGTTTTTATCTGGCCGAGGGCGGTAACGATGAGTTGGCAATGAAGTTTTATCGAGGCGTTGAAGCTGTCGGCAAACGCACAGTGCTGATGCTGAACATGGCTGATTCGCTGTGGCGACTTGATCGGCAAGAGGAAGCGCAGCGGTATTACCGCGAGTACCGCGACGCGATGAGTGCCGCCGGCAAAGCGCAGAAGATTTCGCAACGCGTCGTTGAGCGATCTGAAATTCAGGGAATGAAACAGTGAATATGTTCTTCCGCTTTATCGTGTTGAGCCTTGGGCTTTTATCCACTTCCTACGCATTTTCTACCCCGCAAGTCCTCAAGGAAATTCCTGCGAGTTTGCTGGGTGATGCATCACGGCAGAACGTATTCGTTCTGGCAGGAGACGCGGACGAGGCCTCTAACCGGTTGTTGATTGCGCCGGTACAGGCACGTGATGAGGACATATTGCTCGATACGTCGAAGGCGCTGCCTCTGATCAAGAGTCAGTACTCGTCTGCGCTTCAGGGTGTCTTCAGCGTCCATGTACTCAAAGGTCGCCCTGGCGTCATGACCGTCATTGATCCACAGGCTGAGGAAGCTGTGGTCAAGCAGCCGTTCGTTGAGGCTGGGGATTACATCGCGCTAGTAACCAGCGAAGAAGATAACGCGGTTTATAACTTCAACCTGTTGTTCGCCTTCAACAGAGGTTCAAAGCAGTTTGAGCTGAAAGCTCTCCTGGAAGTGGCGAACAACGACTCCTGTGACCGGTCGCTTGTCAGCGTAGTGGAGTTGCCGGTGCAGACATTGGGCCCCATCACTCTCGCTTCTTTCGATGGGCGTGAAGCGCTGCAGAAGCTGCAGGTTGCTCGTACTGGCAGTATTAAGGGCGTGAGAAAGAAATTGATGACCGTCGATTCGGCTGATTTGCTGGATATGGCGCTGGCAGCCTACCGAAAGGGTGATGACTCTTCCTTCAAGGATACGATGAGCTACGCGTTGATGGGCGGCGGCTCGCATGACACTTGTCCCCCGGAAAGCTATATCGTCGCAAAGTACTACTACCCGCAGCGTCCCGGCTGGTCCAACGACCTTGGGTTTTTACTGGGCGAGGCGGATTACTACGCTGAGTCGATTGAGTTGCTCAATGCAGTGATTGCCAACCACCCAAACAGGACGGTTGCTTATCTGAATCTCGCTGACAGTTATTGGGCCCTGAACGATAAAGAGCGGGCGGTGGCGGCATACAAGCAATACTCATCGCGAATGTCTGAAGCGGGGAAGGCTTCGAAGATCCCGGCGAGGGTGGGTGAGCGCCGCGCTTTGGCGCCCGAGGCGTGATCAACGCTCGTTGAGTTGCTGTAGATGTGTTTTCTGATACCTCATGAAACCGCTAAAGGAATGTTCGGTTTGAAATTTTTGCCTGCGTTTATTTCTGTGCTTCTTCTAATGCCACTGGCTGCGCACAGTGAAGTTTCTACACAGGTAAGGTGCTTCCGCTCGCTGGAAGGCAAAAATATCGATTTTGAATTCAGAACCTATTACGACGCGGCCGCCAAATGGAGCGGCGCAAGTGTCAGGTATAGCAAGTCGAAGAACGCCATTGCTCTGGTTCATCACCGAACCGAAGAATACGTCATGACGGAGGACGGCCCCTACGAATTCACGACGACTTGGGTGGAAGTTTCAGACGGTGCAGTGACAGGGCAGTATGTCATTGCAACGCAAGGCGCTCGGGTGAACTCAATGCGTTACACGAATTACAAATCCGGAAAACAGTATTCGTTCGATGAAGACTTCAGCATCGAGGCCTCCCCAGAGACGGGTTGTCAGTGGGGATAAAGTCTTGAAGAAAGGGGACCTAACGTCCCCTTTTTTACATCCACAAATCTCGTTACGGCGTAACCAATCTCACCCGTCCTGCCGATGAACGATGGCGTAAGTGGGCTGAGGCTAAAGGGCCGCGGATTGCTCGGACCAGATAATCAATGTCAGGGTATTTCTGTTGATGTTCAAAAGCTTTCAAACGCCGTTACTCTCTCGACCTTGAAAATTGCCAGTGGTTGTCCATGTCCAAGAGTCGAGGGAACGGGTATCGCTACCAGATCTGGAGATCTGAGGCGCGTAAGGCAGCGGAAGCCCTGGCGCGCGAGAACCAGAACCTCATAACCAGAGGTATTGATACAACTCAAATTCGATATGAGCCCATTACTCTTGCTGCCATTGAAGCCGCCGATCTGTGGGGGGATGAGGCTACGCTATACCCATGGCATGACGTGCATCAATGGAAGCAGGCTGACATCCGAGGCTTTGATGTCTCGCTTTGGTTCGACCGGGAATTATGTGGGTTGTGTTATGCCTCACCTCGCAAGAGCAAGCTGTGCATCAAGATTGTGATTCTGGAGGGCAAGCCGGACAGATCTCATCCGTTGCGAGGCACCGTGGCTGCTTTGGCGCTAACCGCGATTGAAAACTACGCGATCTTAATAGGTTGTACGGAAATTGAAGTTCAAGAACCAGCCGCCGCTGCTATACCGTTGTATGAGAGTTTAGGGTTTGGCTTTGATCCGACGGGCCGGCTTGTTATTGGGGTTGAGCGGTAATACTATCCAGTCAAATTTCGAGACCCGAGAGGTTTCCATGAAAAAGTCCAAACATGAACCCAAGCCTATGATGGCTGCCCGGTTCCAGGCCGAAGCTCGTGAGGTTTTGGCCAAACGTTCCGGTAAGCGCAGCCGCTTTCTGGATGTCGCACTGTCCAAAGGCAGTGATTTCGAGCCTGTCGGTCGACTGGCCGGCTGAAGGTTTCGGATTCTCGAAAAAGCTGCCTGATTGGCAGTTTTTTTGTGTCTGGATTTTTTACCGATAGGTGCAGAAAGGGGACTTAACGTCCCCTTTTTTCATCCGCAAATTTCGCTAGGACTTGGCTGCCAGGTTCCGCACTTCAATATGGTCGAGCGTCCCTTCCACCATCAATCGCACCCCATCCGCCATTCTGCTCAGGGCCAGTGCTACCGAGCGACGGGAGCCGTGGAGGTCGTCGGCGAGGTCGCAGGCGATGGCGCTGATGGACAGGAGGTCTTCGGAGGCGTTGGCCATCAGGGCTTCGGCGTCGGTGCCGGGGGTGAGGCTGAAGAGGCCGGTTTCGCGTTTGGGTTGGGATTCGGTGCGCGGTTTGAAATGGTGGTCGAGGGCGCGTTCGGCGGCCTCGTGGAATTTCTTGGATTCCAGCGATTCGTAGGGCGATATGTCTGGGGTTTCGGGGGGATTGGGTGTTGGTTTGATCATAAGTATTTTCCGAGTTATGGAGCCAACACCGTTTCGCTTGCTTCGAGAGGGTGGCAGCTGTGCATAGGTGTGCAAGACCGGACTCGGAAACCGGCAGACCCGAAGGCCTCCCATACACAGCCGCCATAACAGTTCGCGAGCATAGGAAAACACCCGGCGAATAGCCATAACTGAATGCATGACGAGTCTGGACTTGCACGTCCGAGTCACCGATTTTGCGGAGACACACACAGGCTATCGACGATGCTCCAACCTGCCTAGTTCTCGCACAACACCACGCCTTGCAGGAAATTTCCCATAGGTTTGCAGGCCGGAAGATCAAAAGATCGCAGCCTTCGGCAGCTCCTACAGGGATGTGTTTCAACAGGTGTAGGACGGTGGGTGCTGAGGCGTGACTTGGCGGTCATCGTGCGGGAGATGGTCTGCATCATCTTCCAATAGCGGCGGATAGTGGCGTTATCGTATGAATCCCTTACACTCCCCCGGCCGTTCATTTTCCTTTTGAGGCTGTGCGCATGAAATTTCGTTTTCTTCTGTGGATGATGGGTTTGTTGATGGGTAAGGCCAGCCGGACAAATCCTGCGTTCCAGCAGCAGTTGGGGGACAAGGATCTGGTGTTTCAGCTGCAGACGCTGGACGGGAAAGTGGCGCGGCATTTCGTGGTGAAGAACCAGCGGGTTACCAGCAAGTCTGGGGTGGTGGCGGAGCCGGCGTTTGCGATTGCGTTCAAGGATGCGGGTTATGCCTTTGCCACGATGCAGGCGAAGAACAAGCAGTTGGCGTTTATGCAGGGGATTCAGGACAAGTCGATTCAGCTGAAGGGGAATCCGGCGTTGGTGATGTGGTTTCAGGGGTTGATGAAGTATTTGAAGCCGAGGAAGGCCAAGCCTAAGGCTTGAGTAGAAGGGCTTGAGTGATGGGCTTGAGTGGATGGGCTGTTGTGGTGAGGGGATTTATCCCCGATGGGCTGCGAAGCGGCCCCAAAACCTGAGACCTCGATATAACTGACACACGCTGTTGGCTGGGATTGCGACTGCTGCGCAGCCGGTCGGGGATAAATCCCCTCACCACAGGTTTTGTGTCAGGCAGGTAGATTGGGGTGGATTCTTCGCGAGCAAGCTCGCTCCCACAGGAGGTCACCGAAACCTTGTGGGAGCGAGCTTGCTCGCGAAGTTTTCAAGCCTGGCTGAATTGTGAGGCCAGCTCACGCAGCAGGACTTCAGCCTCAAGCACTTTGCTGACCACGTCGTTGGCTTTGTCGCGGGTCAGGCCGACGCGTTCGAGCAGGGCGTCGGGGATGTCTTCGTCGGGGCCGGAGCCGATGCCGCGGCTGCGCAGCAGGCGCACGGCCAGGCAGACGAGGTTCGGGTATTCGGCGTAGGCGCCGTCGTAGCTCGGGTCGTGCTGGAAGCGCAGGGCGGTGGCCAGTTCATCGGGCATGTCCCAGTAGCGCATCAGCCACGAGCCGATCTGTTCGCGGCTGATACCGAGCAGGTGTTGCTCGATGTAGCTGTGGCACAGGTGCGGGTTGACCTCCAGGTGGCGGCAGATCAGCGAGAAGTGCGGCGGGAACACGTGGGCCAGCAGCAGGTAACCGAAGTTGTGCAGCAGACCGGCGAGGTAGGTCAGGCCGGCTTCCGGGCGCTGGGCGCGCGGCATGGCGCGGGTCAGGCCTTCGATGACGGCGGCGGTGTAGATCGACTGCTGCCAGTACGGCGTGGTGTGTTGCGGGTGGTCTTTCGGCAGGCTCAGGGTCTTGCCGAGGGCCAGACCCAGCGCCAGGTTGATCACCAGATCGAAGCCCAGTACGCGAACGATCGCGTCTTCCACCGAGCGGATCTTGCCCGGCGAAGCGTAGTACGGCGACGCCGCCCAGCTCACCACTTGTGCAGCCAGCGCCGGGTCGGTTTCGACCACGCCGGTGATGTCGTCGATGGTGGCGTTGGGGTCGACGCGCAGCTTGATGATTTTTTGCGCGGTCTCAGCCAGCGGCGGAATTTCGATGGTCGCTTCCAGACGCTGCTGGATCCGGCGTGCGGTGAATGCCTGCACGGCCTGGGTGATTTCCTCGCGGTCATCGTCCGGGCGATCAAGGTTCGGGCGGATGCTGCTCAGGGCTTCGCCGAAGTTGGCGGCGCTGGCCTTGGTCAGCATGCTCTTGAAGGCTTCGCTGGTGATTTCCAGCAGCAGGCCCGGCTCGCCGGAGTTGATCAGCAGCTTCGGTTCGCGCAGCAGGCTCTCTTCGTAGAGACACGGCGAACTGGTCAGCGCCGGCAGGCCCGGCAGCAGGCTCAGGCTGTGTTTGCCGAGCATCTTTTCCAGGCGCTCGGTGGACACGGCGGTCAGGCGTCGGCCAGTGAGTTCGGCGAGGCGGTTGAGGTCGAGCAACTGGCTCTGCGGAAACAGCACCATCAGCGCGCCGACGGCATCGTCCAGCAACACGGCTTGTACCTTGCGCGAAGCGTTGAGGCCGTGGTGGTCGAGCACTTCTTCGTAGGCGATCCCCAGCTTGCCGAGCAGCAGCCGAATTACAGACGGCGCGTGCGGAAGTTCAGGGGCGAGAGCTGCGTCAGTCATGGTCTGTATCCGTTTTTGAAACAATGGCAGGAGTATAACCAGCTCTGTAGGAACGATCCTGCACAAACTGCGACGGTGCTCACACTTGGCCGTATTGCTGCCCGTGACGCAGCCAGCGGTCGAGCAGTGGGCTGACGTGAGTCGGCCAGCGTTCGAGCAAAGCTTGCGCGGCATCGCGCACGGCGGGCAGCAGGTCGGCGTCGCGCATCAGGTCGGCGACCTTGAATTGCAGCAGGCCGGTCTGGCGCGTGCCGAGCATTTCGCCGGGGCCGCGCAGTTCGAGGTCTTTTTCGGCGATGACGAAACCGTCGTTGGTCTCGCGCATGATGCCCAGGCGCTGGCGGCCGATCTGCGACAGCGGCGGATGGTAGAGCAGCACGCAATGGCTGACCGCGCTGCCCCGGCCAACGCGGCCACGCAATTGGTGCAACTGCGCGAGGCCGAGACGTTCGGGGTTTTCGATGATCATCAGGCTGGCGTTGGGCACGTCGACGCCGACCTCAATCACCGTGGTGGCGACCAGCAGTTGCAGGTTGCCGGCCTTGAATTCGGCCATGACCGCGGCTTTCTCGGCAGGCTTCATGCGCCCGTGGATCAGTCCGACTTTCAGCTCGCCGAGGGCGGCGGTGAGGTCTTCGAACGTGGTTTCGGCGGCCTGACAGGTCAGCTCTTCCGACTCTTCGATCAGCGTGCACACCCAATAGGCCTGACGCCCTTCGGCGCAGGCGCTGCGCACCCGTTCGATGACTTCGACGCGACGGGTGTCGGTGACCAGTACGGTGTTGACCGGGGTGCGACCGGGTGGCAGTTCGTCGAGGATCGAGGTGTCGAGGTCGGCGTAGGCGCTCATCGCCAGCGTGCGCGGGATCGGCGTGGCGGTCATGATCAGTTGATGCGGGCACATGCGCCCGCCGACGCCTTTCTGCCGCAGCGCCAGACGTTGCTGCACGCCGAAGCGGTGCTGTTCGTCGATGATCACCAGCGCGAGGTTCTTGAACTGCACTTCGTCCTGAAACAACGCGTGGGTGCCGACCACCATCGGCGTGCCGCTGGCGATTTGTTCCAGCGCGGTGACGCGATTCTTGCCCTTGAGCTTGCCGGCCAGCCACGCGACGTCGATGCCCAGCGGTTCGAGCCAGCGCTTGAAGGTGATGAAGTGTTGCTCGGCGAGGATCTCGGTCGGCGCCATCAGCGCGACCTGATAACCGGCCTCCAGCGCTTGCAGTGCCGCGAGGGCGGCGACCACGGTTTTGCCCGCGCCAACATCGCCCTGAATCAGCCGCAGCATCGGTTCGTGCTGGCTGAGGTCGTAGGCGATTTCGTTGCCGACGCGTTGCTGGGCGCCGGTCGGGTTGAAGCCGAGGTTGGCCAGGTATTTCGGCGGCAGCTTTTTCGCCTTCGGCATCGCTGGCGCGCGCAGTGAACGCATGCTTTCGCGCAGACGTTGTTGCGACAGTTGATGGGTCAGCAGCTCTTCGAAGGCCAGCCGATGCTGGGCCCAGTGATGACCGAGGGCCAGCTCATCGACATCGGCGTCGGCGGGCGGGTTGTGCAGGTAGCGGATCGCGTCGGCCAACGGCGCCAGTTGGTAGTCGCGGGCCAGTTCGGTCGGCAGCCAGTCGGGCAGGGTGTTTGGCTTGAGCAGCGTCAGGGTCTGCATGCACAACTGGCGCAGGCGCTGTTGGGTCAGGCCTTCGGTGAGCGGGTAAACCGGGGTCAGGGTTTCATCCACCGGCGGCGGTTCGTCACCGGTGATGGCGCGGTATTCCGGGTGGTAGATTTCCAGCCCCGAGGCGCCGGGGCGCACTTCGCCGTAGCAGCGAATCCGTGTGCCGCGCTTGAGGCCTTCTTTCTGCGCGTTGCTGAAATGGTAGAAGCGCAGACTCAGTCCGCCGGTGCCGTCCTGCATGCGCACGACGAGGCTGCGACGCCGGCCCATGACCACGTCGGCACCGCTGACGGTGCCTTCGACCACGGCGTCCTGGCCCGGGCGCAAGTGGCCGATCGGCACCACGCGGGTGCGATCCTGATAACGCAGCGGCAGGTGAAACAGCACGTCCTGGAGATTCTCCAGGCCGACCTTGGCCAGTTTCTCGGCCATGGCTTCGCCGACACCCTTGAGTGCCGTCACCGACACTTGCGACAGCTCGGTCATGACCCTGGCTTAACCGGCCGTGACCGGCGCGGCGGGCTTGGCCACCGAGCACAGGCGAACAGAGTCGGCGAGGATTTCGATGGCTTTCGGCCGCGGGAAGCTCGCGCGCCAGGCAATCGCCACGGTGCGGAATGGCACCGGCGCCGACAGCGGGCGTACTTCGATCACGCCGGGGGCGTAGTGGTGGCTGTCCACCGCCGACAGCGGCAGGATCGAGATGCCCAAACCGGACGCGACCATGTGGCGGATGGTTTCCAGCGAGCTGGATTCCACTGTGGTGTGCTTGGCGCCATCGTTGCCCTTGGTCAGGGTCGGGCAGGCCTCAAGCACCTGGTCGCGGAAGCAGTGGCCTTCGCCGAGCAGGAGCAGGCTCTTGTCGTTGAGCAGGCCCGGGTCGATGGATTCTTTTTGCGTCCACGGGTGCTGGGCTGGCATCAAGACGTAGAACGGCTCGTCGTACAGCGGCAGGGTCAGCACGTCGGCTTCGTTGAACGGCAGGGCGATGATGATCGCGTCGAGCTCGCCGTTGCGCAGTTTGTCGCGCAGCACGTGGGTGAAGTTTTCTTCGATGTACAACGGCATCTGCGGGGCGACCCGGTGCAGTTGTGGAATCAGGTGCGGGAACAGGTACGGCCCGACGGTGTAGATCGCGCCGACTTTCAGCGGGGCGGTCAGCTGGTTCTTGCCGGCCTGGGCCAGTTCACGGATGCCTTGCGCCTGTTCCAGGACTTTCTGCGCCTGGGCGACGATGCCTTCGCCGACCGGGGTCAGGCGCACGGCGCTTTTGCTGCGCTCGAAAATCAGCACACCGAGTTCGTCTTCAAGTTTTTTCACGCCCACCGACAGGGTCGGCTGACTGACGTGGCAACGCTCGGCGGCGTGGCCGAAGTGCTGCTCTTGGGCGAGGGTAACGATGTAGCGTAATTCTGTGAGGGTCATAGCAAGCGTCCATGAAGTTGCGGGCCAAGCATAACGGCTGCAATCGATAGACGCACGTTATCAGACTGAGTGAGGAATGCGACACCGGGCAATGTGAGTTTGCCGTTGCCAGATAGGCAAAAGGCACCTTTCGGTGCCTTTATTTCAATCTGATAGTCGACATAAAACCCTGTGGGAGCGAGCTTGCTCGCGAATACGGTGTGTCAGAACCATTGATGTCGACTGACACGACGCTTTCGCGAGCAAGCCCGCTCCCACAATGGATCAGCGGCGTTTATCCAGCGAGTACACAAACGGCGCGACAATTTCGACCGAGCCGTTGGTCAACATGTCCGCCGGTGGCTTGGGCAGCGGTTGTGCGCGGCGGATCATTTCCAGGGTGGCCCGGTCCAGATCGGCGTTGCCCGAGCGGCCCACCAGTTCGAACGACAGCACATTACCTTCGGCATCCACCACGAAACGCAGACGGTTCAGGCCTTCCTTGCCCCGTGCCTGTGCGCTTTGCGGGTACTTTTTGTACTTGCCCAAGTGCGCGAGCAGGGTGTTTTGCCAGCTGGCCTTGGCGGCCAATTGTGCGGGCGACGGTCCCGGTGCCGGCTGGGCGGATTTCTCCGTCGGTGCTTGGGTCGGCTGCGTCTCCGCCGGTTTTTCCTCGGAAGGTTTTTCCTTCACCGGCTCCGGTTTTTTCTCGACCGGTTTGGGCGGCTGCGGTTTCGGCTTTGGCTTGGGTTTGGGCTTCGGTACGGCAATCTCGGGCTTGGGTGCTTCAGCCAGTTTCGGAATCGGCAACTCTTCGACCGGAGCCGGTGGCTGCGGCGGTGTGACGACTTTCGGCGGAGCAGGCGGTGGCGGGGTCGGAACCGGTGCCAGCTCGACCATCATTGCCTGCGGCGGCAGTTCGATGGGCGGGCGGGCGGTCCAGTTCAGCGCCAGCGCGATGGCCAGCGCGTGAACGCCCAGCACCACGGTCAGGCTACCGCTGTAACGCGTCAGCTTATGGCGCGTCGTGATCATTTCTTGGCTGCGCTCTCAAGGCCCACCAGACCGACCTTCAGGTAACCGGCCGAGCGCAATTTATCCATCACGCTCATCAGGTCGCCGTAGTCCACGCCCTTGTCGGCCTGGAAGAAGATGGTGGTGTCTTTTTTGCCCTGGGTCTTGGCGTCGAGCACGGCGCCAAGGGTATCGGCATTGACTTCGTCGTCGCCGATGTACAGACGCTGATCAGCTTTTACGCTGAGGAACACCGGTTTCTCCGGGCGCGGCGCCGGTTTGGCGGTCGAGGCCGGCAGGTCGACTTTGATGTCCACGGTAGCCAGCGGCGCGGCCACCATGAAGATGATCAGCAGTACCAGCATCACGTCGATGAACGGCGTGACGTTGATTTCGTGGTTCTCGGCCAGATCGTCGTCTGCGCCTTCTTTCAAATGCAGGCCCATGGCCGATTACCCCACTTTCACCATGTGTGGTTGCGAGCTGCTGCGCTCAGGCTGGTGATCGAGGTCACGGCTGACCAGCAACAGGACCTGCGCCGAAGCGTCGGACACCTGCGCCTTGTAGCCGGCGATGGAGCGGGCGAACACGTTGTAGATCACCACCGCAGGAATCGCGGCAACCAGCCCCAGCGCGGTGGCCAGCAGCGCTTCGGCGATGCCCGGCGCCACGACGGCAAGGTTGGTGGTCTGGGTCTTGGCGATGCCGATGAAGCTGTTCATGATGCCCCACACGGTACCGAACAGGCCGACGAACGGCGCGGTGGAACCGATGGTGGCGAGGACGCCGGTGCCGCTGCTCATGTTGCGGCCACAGGCAGCGACCAGACGCTCAAGACGGAAGCTGACGCGCTCCTTGATGCCTTCTTTCTCGCGGCTGTTGACCGACAGGCGCATCTCTTCGAGGGCGTCGTGCACCAGCAGGTTGGCGAGGGTGCCTTCCTTTGCCGCAGTGGCGCTGGCTTCCTTGAGGGTCGCGGCTTTTTTCAGGGCAGCGATTTCACCGCGCAGACGACGCTTGGCGCCCATCAGCTCGAAGCCTTTGGCGATCCAGATGGTCCAGGTGATGATGGAAGCGATGGCCAGACCGATCATCACGATTTTCACGATGATGTCGGCGTTCTGGTACATGCCCCATGGCGACAGGTCGTGGGCCATGCCCAAGCTGTTGTCAGGTTCGAGCACTTCAGGCGCGTCTGCTGCGCTGGCGTCTACAGCCTGTACCGGGTCGGTGGCGGCTGGCGCGGCGGTAGCAGGCGCGTGCTGTTCGGTGGCAGCCGGAGCGGCTGGCGCTTGTGCGTCAGCGAAAGCAGCGGTCGGCGCCAGCATCAGGCTGAGCAGCAGGGCCGCCACCGCGCTCCAGGCGCGAGGTCGTGTGGTTGGCGAAGCGGGGAATTGATTACGTGTCATGCTGGCCGGACCTGAGGTAGAAAAACGGTGATGCTCTTCCAGGCCTCGTGAGGCCGAGAACAAAAGTGGGGTGCATTATTGCAAGTAATTCTTGTTAACAAAAGTAATAGAGTTTCTTTTTTTCCTTCATTGCTAGCCGTTCGTCCTTTGCGAGGGCTAGTCTGTTCCTTTCGTTTGGGAGTTTTTTCATGTCCGCGCCTTCTGTTTTGATTGCCGGTTGCGGTGACGTCGGCAGTCGTCTGGCTACGCAATTGTTGGCCGCCGGCTGGGAGGTGCATGGTCTGCGCCGTGATGTTTCGCGTTTGCCGGATGGCGTCATCGGCGTCGCCGGAGACCTGTTCAAGGAAGATTGCCCAGAGACCTGGCCGGTCGGGGCGGTGGATTACCTGGTGTATTGCGCAGCGGCAACCGATCACGATGAGGCCGGTTATCGTGCGGCTTACGTGCAGGGTTTGCAGAACGTGCTGAGCTGGCTGGACGACTATGGGCAGACCCCTGAGCGGCTGCTGTTCGTTTCCAGCAGCAGTGTGTACGGGCAGCAGGAAGGGGAGTGGGTCGACGAACATTCAGCGACCGTCGCCAGCGGCTATTCCGGGCGAGTGATGCTTGAGGCTGAGCAAGTGGCGCTGAACAGCGGCATCCCGGCGAGCATTGTGCGCCTGACCGGCATTTACGGCCCGGGACGTGAATGGCTGTTGACCCAGGTGCGTCGCGGTTATCGGGTGGCGGTCGAGCCGCCGCTATACGGCAATCGCATTCATGCTGATGACGCGGCGGGGCTGATGGCGTTTCTGCTGCAGGCAGCTCATCAGGGCACGCCGTTGCAGGATGTTTATATCGGGGTGGACGATGCGCCCGCACCCTTGGCCGAAGTGGTCGCCTGGCTACGCGAGTATCTGGGTGTCACCGATTGGGCGGAAGACGCCAGCGTACGCCGCACCGGCAGCAAGCGCTGCAGCAATGCCCGGGCGAAGGCACTGGGCTGGACGCCGACGTATCCGAGTTACCGTGAAGGCTATGCGGCGATTCTTGAAGGCAAGTGCTGACTTTCTAACGCCACAAACCACTGTGGGAGCGGGCTTGCTCGCGAAGAGGGTGTGTCAGGCAACATGATGTCGACTGACACACCCTCTTCGCGAGCAAGCCCGCTCCCACAGGGTTAAGTGTTACTTTCAGGCGCGGTTACTGCTTCTCAAGCAACCACTTGCGTTCACCCGGGGTGAACTGCGGCATTTCATCCGCCAGTGCGGTATTCACTGCCTGGAAAATCTCCAGCGCCTTGCCTTTGCGGGCAAAGATCCAGTTGTTGCCCTGGCCGTTGAGTTGCAGCCACATGCTGTCGTGGTCGCTGTTCATCGAGGCGCAGTCGCCTGCCAGGCACAGGGCATAGCGGTCGGCGCCGGGCAGGCCGGAGACCTGGCCATCGGCCTGGAACTGCACGGTGTTGCCTTCGCCGTCGCCGCTGGCAATCTTCCAGCTGCCGCCCAGATAGGCCGAATACAGTGCGCGTTCGAAACTGGCGCCAATCGGTGCGCCTTCCGGCACGGGGATTTGTGCGCGGTCGAACAACTGATCCGGCTCGTTCTCGGTGGCGGCTTGTTTCATCCGTCCGCCGTCGCGCTTCAGCTCACTGCCGGAGCTGCCATAGAAGTCGACTTTCCAGGCGCCGGACTGTTCACCCTGCAGCCGTCCTTCGACGTTCTCGAAACCGTTGGTGTAGCGGGCCTGACCGGCCTTGGTGTTGACGTCCCACTCCAGGTTCGGGCCATAGGCCTGAAGCGCTTCGCGCAGGGGGCCGCCCTTGGCAGCAGCGTCGATCGCCACCTGGTTGATCCAGGTGCCGCTGATGTCACGGTCGGCGGGGTCGCTGGCACAGCCGCCGAGGAAAATGGCGAGCAGCGAGAGAGCAAGCGCTTTGCGCATGGTGGAATCCTTTCAAAACCTTTTCTTTACCGCAGAGCAGTCGGCGCAGCGTTTGAAGGCTGCGCCGTGCGCATTACTCGATGACCAGGATGGCATCCATTTCGACTTGCGAACCCTTCGGCAGGGCAGCAACGCCGATGGCGGCGCGCGCTGGGTACGGCTGGTCGAAGTACTTGCCCATGATCTCGTTGACCTTGGCGAAGTGGCTCAGGTCGGTGAGGAAGATGTTCAGCTTGACGATGTCCTTGAACGAACCGCCAGCGGCTTCAGCCACGGCTTTGAGGTTCTCGAACACCTGGACGGTCTGGGCTTCGAAGCCTTCAACCAGTTCCATGGTCTTTGGGTCCAGAGGAATCTGGCCCGACATGTAGACGGTGTTGCCGGCCTTGATCGCCTGGGAGTAGGTACCGATGGCGGCTGGGGCCTTGTCGCTGGTGATAACGGTCTTGGTCATGTATGACTCCTTGTTAGGTGTGAATTAGGCACGCATGCGGGTGATGCGGATGACCCCGGTCAGGGCGCGCAGTTTCTTGATCACGCGGGCCAGGTGCACACGGTCGTGGACGCTGACCACCAGTTGGACGACGCTGATGCGGCCATCGCGCTCGTCCATGCTGATTTTCTCGATATTGCCGTCGGCCGCGTTGACGCTGCTGGCCAGCAGGGCGATCAGGCCGCGCTGGTGTTCCAGCTCGACGCGCAGCTCGACGTTGAATTCGCCGGTGACATCCTTGGCCCACGAGAGCTGGATGCATTTTTCCGGGTTGTGCCGGATTTCGCTGATGTTGCGGCAGTTGTCCAGGTGCACGACCATGCCTTTGCCCGCCGACAGGTGCCCGACAATCGGGTCACCGGGGATCGGCGTGCAGCACTTGGCGTAACTGAGCACCAGGCCTTCTGTACCGCGAATCGCCAGCGGGCCTTCCGGGCTTGGCAGCTGTTCGCCTTCGCCGAGCAGACGGCGCGCCACGACATAGGCCATGCGGTTGCCCAGACCAATGTCTTCGAGCAAATCTTCGATCAGTTCGAGGCGGTATTCGGTGAGCATCGCCTTGACGCGCTCGGCCGGGATCTTCTCCAGTGAGCTGTCGAAACCGTTGAGCACCTTGTTCAGCAGGCGTTCGCCGAGGCTGATGGACTCGGAGCGACGTTGCAGTTTCAGTGCATGGCGGATATGCGTACGTGCCTTGCCGGTGACCACGAAGTTGAGCCACGCCGGGTTCGGCCGCGCGCCCGGTGCGCTGACGATCTCGACCGTGGAGCCGCTTTGCAGCGGTTCGGACAGCGGTGCGAGACGGCGGTTGATCCGGCAGGCGATGCAGCTGTTGCCGACGTCGGTGTGCACCGCATAGGCAAAGTCGACCGCCGTGGAGCCTTTGGGCAGCTCCATGATCCGGCCTTTGGGCGTGAACACGTAGACCTCGTCCGGGAACAGGTCGATCTTCACGCTCTCGATGAATTCCAGCGAGTTGCCGGCACGTTGCTGCATTTCCAGCACACCTTTGACCCACTGGCGGGCGCGGGCGTGAGTGCCTTTCGGCTGCTCGTCACCGCTGGATTTGTACAGCCAGTGTGCGGCAATGCCGTTGTTGGCCATCTCTTCCATTTCGCGGGTACGGATCTGGATCTCGATCGGTACGCCGTGCATGCCAAACAGCGTGGTGTGCAGCGACTGATAGCCGTTGGCCTTGGGAATCGCGATGTAATCCTTGAAGCGTCCCGGCAACGGTTTGTACAAATTATGCACAGCACCCAGCACGCGGTAGCAGGTATCGACCTTGTCGACGATGATCCGGAACGCATAGACGTCCATGATCTCGTTGAAGGCCCGACGCTTGCCGCGCATTTTCTTGTAGATGCCGTAGAGGTGTTTCTGGCGACCGCTGACTTCGCCCTGGATGCCGTCGATCGCGAGGCAGTGGCCGAGGGACTCTTCGATCTTGTTGACGATTTCCTTGCGGTTGCCCCGGGCGCGCTTGACCGCCTGGTAGATCCGCGCGGAACGCATCGGGTGCATCGCCTTGAAGCCGAGGTCTTCGAATTCGATACGAATGGCGTGCATGCCCAGCCGGTTGGCGATGGGCGCGTAGATTTCGAGGGTTTCCTTGGCGATCCGGCGGCGTTTTTCCCCGGACAGCACTTCCAGCGTGCGCATGTTGTGCAGGCGGTCGGCGAGCTTGACCAGGATCACGCGAATGTCGCGCGCCATGGCCATGGCCATTTTCTGGAAGTTTTCAGCCTGGGCTTCGGCCTTGGTCTCGAAGTTCATCTGGGTCAGTTTGCTGACCCCGTCGACCAGTTCGGCCACGGTTTCACCGAACTGCGCTTGCAGCGCTTCTTTGGCGATACCGGTGTCTTCGATCACGTCATGCAGCATCGCGGCCATCAGGCTCTGATGGTCCATGTGCATGTCGGCAAGAATATTCGCCACCGCAAGAGGATGCGTGACGTACGCCTCGCCGCTGCGACGGCGCTGACCGTCATGGGCTTGTTCGGCGTAGAAATACGCTCGGCGGACCAGGTTGACCTGGTCGTTGCCGAGGTAGGTCGATAAGCGATCGGCGAGGGCGTCTATGCTCGGCATGATGACTCCTGCCGTAGGCTGTGTTCCCGCGCCGTGCTACGTCGACCAGGCATAGGCTTAGACGGCCTCGTTGGACTCGTCCTCGAACGCAGCGAAGACCGGGTCTTCGTGGACGATTTCCTGCTCGGCGATGAACTCGTAGCTCATCAGGCCTTCTGCGATTTCACGCAGGGCGACAACGGTCGGCTTGTCGTTTTCCCACTGGACCAGTGGCTCTTTGCCGCCGGTGGCCAGTTGACGGGCACGCTTGGTAGAGAGCATGACCAGCTCAAAGCGGTTTTCCACGTGTTCTAGGCAGTCTTCAACGGTTACGCGGGCCATGGTATTCCTCGGAGCGAATGCAATATGCGCGCTGCCCGGTTGGGCGAGCGGACTGAGCAGTTTAAAAAATCACCAGCGATTAGGGAAGCGCTGATTTTTTGACCAGACCCTTCAACGCGCTGCAAGCACCAATGTAAAGCGCTTGCAGCGGTTTTGGGAAGTGCTGATTAACCGAGCAGTTCGGCCAGTAATTTGCCGAAACGTACCTGCTGGCGTTTCTGTTGCAGCTGATTGGCGCGGAAAATCGCCTTAAGATCGTCCAGTGCATGGGCGAAATCGTCGTTGATGATCAGATAGTCGTACTCGACATAGTGGCTCATCTCGCTGACGGCTTCGCGCATCCGCCCGTCAATGATCTCGTCACTGTCCTGGCCACGGTTGGTCAGGCGCTGGTGCAATGCTTGCAACGACGGCGGCAGGATGAAGATCGAGCGTGCTTGCGGCATCAGCTTGCGCACTTGTTCGGCGCCTTGCCAGTCGATTTCCAGAATCAGGTCGTGACCTTCGTCCAGCGTCTGCTGCAGGCGGCTTTGCGAGGTGCCATAGAAGTTGCCGAAGACTTCGGCGCGTTCGAGGAAATCGCCGTGCTCGCCCATCTTCACGAACTCTTCGCGAGTCACGAAGTGATAGTTCACGCCGTCCACTTCACCCGGACGCATGGCGCGGGTGGTGTGGGAGATCGAGACGCGGATCTCCGGATTGGCATCGGTCAAAGCCTTGACCAGGCTGCTCTTGCCTGCGCCCGATGGCGCGGAAATGATGTACAGGGTGCCGGTGCTGTGGGTCATGTCTGTTGCCTTACTCAATATTCTGCACTTGTTCGCGCATCTGCTCGATCAACACCTTGAGGTTGACGGCGGCCTGGGTGCTGCGCGGATCGAAGGCCTTGGAGCCCAGTGTGTTGGCTTCGCGGTTGAGCTCCTGCATCAGGAAATCCAGGCGCCGACCGGCGGCACCGCCGGACTTGAGCACCCGGCGCACTTCGATGATGTGGGTGCTCAAGCGATCCAGTTCTTCGGCCACATCGCTTTTTTGCGCGAGCATGACCATTTCCTGTTCCAGGCGCTGCGGATCCAGTTCGGCCTTCATGTCGGTGAAGCGGTCGAGGACTTTCTGACGCTGGGTCGCGAGCATCTGCGGCACCAGTTCACGCAAGGTCACGACGTCCTCTTCAATGGAAGTCAGGCGCTCGTTGATCAGGCGTGCCAGCTCCGCGCCTTCGCGCTCGCGGCCGGCCTTGAGTTCCTTGAGACCTTGATTGAACAGCGCCAGCGCCTCGGCGTTCAGCGCCTGTGGATCAGTGGCGTCGGCCACCAGTACGCCGGGCCAGGCCAGCACTTCCAGCGGGTTGAGTGCTGCCGGGTTCTTGATCAGGCCGGCAACGGTTTCGGCGGCGGCGACCAGTTGCGCGGCGCGCTCGCGGTCGACCTGCAACGGCTTGCCGGTGCTTTCTTCGGTGAAGCGCAGGGTGCATTCCAGTTTGCCCCGCGACAGGCCCTGACGCAGGGCTTCACGCACCGCGCCCTCGAGGTCGCGGAACGACTCCGGCAAGCGCAGGTGCGGTTCCAGATAGCGGCTGTTGACCGAGCGCAGCTCCCAGCTCAGGGTGCCCTGGACGCCGGCTTTCTCGACGCGGGCGAAGGCGGTCATGCTGTGCACCATGGCGGTGACCTCGCAATGCAGATCGGCGCAGAAGGGATGTTCCGCAGGCTCGATATCAATGAATTTAAGCCGACTGGCAGCAAAGGCGCAGGATTGTAGCGCAGTGCGGCGGATGCGCCCAAACACACGGTGTGACAAAGGGCTGCAGGCCGTCGGTTATGCGCGTTTCAGGCCTCTGGGTCGACGGTCGGAATTTTTAACCCGTGCCCAGGCGCGGTGCAGCGCTCTATAATGCTCGGCAGTTTTCCGTCCCCAGTACAGGTATTCCCTATGAAACGTCCAAGTGGTCGCGCTGCCGATCAGCTTCGCTCGATCCGCATTACCCGCAACTACACCAAACACGCCGAGGGATCCGTACTGGTCGAATTCGGTGATACCAAGGTCATCTGCACCGTCAGCGTCGAAAACGGCGTGCCGCGCTTCCTCAAAGGGCAAGGCCAGGGCTGGTTGACCGCCGAGTACGGCATGCTGCCGCGCGCCACTGGCGAGCGTAACCAGCGTGAAGCCAGCCGTGGCAAGCAGGGCGGCCGCACCCTGGAAATCCAGCGCCTGATCGGCCGTTCGCTACGCGCTGCGCTGGACATGTCCAAGCTGGGCGACGTGACCCTGTACGTCGACTGCGACGTGATCCAGGCTGACGGCGGCACCCGCACCGCCTCTATCACCGGCGCCATGGTGGCACTGGTCGATGCACTGAAAGTGATCAAGAAGCGCGGCGGCCTGAAAGGCGGCGACCCGCTCAAGCAAATGATCGGCGCGGTATCGGTCGGCATGTATCAGGGCGAGCCGGTGCTGGATCTGGACTATCTTGAAGATTCCGCCGCCGAGACCGACCTCAACGTGGTGATGACCAGCACCGGTGGCTTCATCGAAGTCCAGGGTACCGCCGAAGGCGCGCCGTTCCAGCCTGAAGATCTGAACGCCATGCTGGAACTGGCGAAGAAAGGCATGAACGAAATCTTCGAACTGCAAAAGGCTGCACTGGCCGACTGAGCAGGTTCGCAACCCGCAAGGAGGACGTGATGAGTGATGAGCAAGAGTTGCTGCCCAAGCCGAGCCAGGAGGTTCGCCAATGGGCGATGTTTTGTCACTTGTCCGCCTTGCTGGGGATCTGGATTCCGTTCGGCAACCTGATCGGGCCGCTGATCCTGTGGCAAATGAAGCGCGAGACCGATCCATTCATCGACGCTCAGGGCAAGGAAGCGCTGAACTTTCAAATCACCGTGGCGATTGCTGCCGCGATCTGTCTGCTGCTGATGGTGTTGATCATCGGCTTCTTCTTGCTGGGCCTGCTGGCCATCGGCGCGTTGGTGCTGACGATCATTGCCGGGGTGAAGGCGAACGAAGGCTTTCCCTACCGTTATCCATTCACTTGGCGACTGATCAAATAACGATCAATGCAAAGCCTCCGTGACTCGTAAAGTTTTAATGTAAATGCCCTGACTTGTCAGGGCATTTGTGTTTTTGCAACTCGAATAATTACTCTTTCGTGTAGGAGCAGTTCTATCTGCGACAAGCGGTAGTGGATATTTTTTATATATCTAACGCCTACACTTTTAGTCACAACTGCAATGCTTTAACGCGATCTCAGTCCTTGGCAACAGGACTTGTCGATTGTTAAGGTTGCTCCGCGCAACTTTGCTTCAGAAATATCTCGATATATTCAAGCCATCAAAGGCCCTTGAATTCCACATCAATCAGTGTTGAGACAATCAGCCGATTCAATAGGCGTGCGCGGGTAAAAGTGCGCCTGATGAATAAATAGCCAAGAATATCCCCAATGATCCAGCTCGATTTTTATGGAACGCTCGTGGCCGCCTCTCTGGTGCTATTACTGGGGCGCGGACTTATTGCACGAGTCGGATTTCTGCGTAATTACAATATTCCTGAACCCGTCGCCGGTGGACTGGTAGTTGCGCTGGGTTTATTGATATTGCGAACTTTTGATATAGAAATCAGATTCGATACTTCACTGCAGACGCCGTTGATGTTGGCTTTCTTTGCCACAATCGGTTTGAGCGCAGACTTTGCCAACCTGAAAAAGGGTGGTCGCGTAGTCGGCATATTTCTACTGGCGGTTACCGGGCTTCTGGTGGTTCAGAACGCTTTGGGCATTGGCCTTGCCAAAACGTTGGGTCTTGATCCGTTGATGGGGCTCCTGACGGGTTCGATCACGCTTGCGGGCGGTCACGGTACGGGGGCGGCGTGGGGCACGGTATTCAGTGAAAAGTACGGCCTTGCTTCGGCCTCCGAGCTTGCAATCGCCTCGGCAACCTTCGGCTTGGTCCTGGGCGGTTTGATAGGTGGGCCTGTGGCCCGCCTGCTCATCAAACGCGTTGAGGTGCCCGGTTGCCAGTTTCAAGAAACGCCACGGATGCCAAAGGGTTTTGAGCAGCCGAACAAAGAGCGCTCGATTACGCCCTTTTCGTTTATCGAGACACTGGCATTGATTGCGGTCAGTTTATTGGCTGGCAATCTTCTGAATGGCTTTCTGCACGGAACCGCATTCGAGTTGCCAACGTTTGTCTGCGTTTTGTTTGTGGGGGTGATGCTACGTAACGGGCTATCGGCGCTGGGCCTGTATCAGGTATTCGAGCGTGAAGTGTCGGTGCTGGGCAATGTCAGCCTGTCGCTGTTTCTGGCAATTGCCTTGATGTCTCTCAAACTCTGGGATCTGGCAGCGTTGGCACTGCCGATATTCATCATCCTGGCTGCGCAAACGTTGGTCATGGCGCTGTTTGCGATTTTTGTGACATTCAGAGTGATGGGCAGTAACTACGACGCGGCGGTCCTGGCGGCGGGGCATTGCGGTTTTGGCCTGGGCGCAACGCCAACCGCCATTGCGAACATGCAGGCGGTGACGCAGCGTTTCGGGCCTTCGCAGATTGCGTTTCTGGTGGTGCCGATGGTCGGTGCATTCTTCATTGACATCATCAATGTGATCGTCATCAAGCTTTACCTGGCCTTGCCGTTTTTTGTCGCCGTCTGAGGTCAGGACTGCTTCAGGCGCGGCATAAAAAATGCCCGTATCCAGCGATACGGGCATTTTTTTAACGACGGATCGACGCTTAGATGGTCAGCGTCCAGTCGTAGTCGACGATCAGCGGCGCGTGCTGCGAGAACCGTGGCTGACGTGGCAGGCGCGCGCTGCGTACGAAACGGCGCAAGCCTGGGGTCAGCAGCTGGTAGTCGAAGCGCCAGCCCAGATTCAGCATCTCGGCCTGTTCGTTGTCCGGCCACCAGCTGTACTGGTCACCTTCGCGGCTGACTTCGCGCAGGGCATCGACATAGCCCATGTTGCCGACAATCTCGTCCATCCAGGCGCGTTCTGGCGCCAGGAAGCCCGGGGATTGCTGGCTGTCGCGCCAGTTCTTGATGTCGAGCTTCTGCTGCGCAACGTACAGCGAGCCACAATAAATGTACTCGCGACGTTTACGCCGCTGCTTGTCCAGGTACTTGCCGAAGTCGTCCATGAGCTTGAACTTCTGGTTCAAGTCCTCATCGCCGTTCATCCCCGAAGGGAGCAGCAAGGTGGCAATACTGACTTTGTCGAAATCTGCTTGCAGGTAGCGCCCGTAGCGGTCGGCCGTCTCGAAACCGAGACCGCTGATGACAGCCTTCGGTTGCAACCGCGAATACAAAGCCACGCCACCTTGGGCAGGGACTTCAGCATCGCAGGCATAAAGGAAGTAGCCATCCAGTTGGAAGGCTGGGTCATCCAGTTCAAAGGCGGAGGCACGGGTGTCCTGCAGGCAGATGACGTCGGCATTCTGTGCTTGCAGCCAACTGAGCAAACCACGCTCGACTGCAGCCTGAATACCATTGACGTTCACACTGATGATCCGCATAAATGGCCCCAAAAATCGCGTGCGTGTATGATACACGGCGTCAAGCTAATTAGCTAAATCCGTGGTATTTGGGGTTTTTTTCATGCAAGCGTATCAGCGCGATTTCATTCGTTTTGCCATCGATCGCGGCGTTTTGCGCTTCGGTGAGTTCACCCTGAAGTCCGGGCGCACCAGTCCTTACTTCTTCAATGCCGGCCTGTTCAACTCGGGTTCGGCCCTGGCGCAGCTGGGGCGTTTCTACGCGGCAGCCATCGCCGAAAGCGGCATTCCTTTCGACGTATTGTTTGGCCCGGCCTACAAAGGCATCCCGCTGGCAGCCACCACCGCTGTCGCGTTGGCCGAACACCACAACCGTGACCTGCCATGGTGCTTCAACCGCAAGGAAGCCAAGGCCCACGGCGAAGGCGGCAGCCTGGTCGGCGCGCCGCTGACCGGTGACGTGCTGATCATCGACGACGTGATCACTGCCGGCACCGCGATCCGCGAAGTGATGCAGATCATCGCGTCCCAGGACGGCGCCAAGGCGGCCGGCGTGCTGATCGCCCTGAACCGTCAGGAGCGTGGCAACGGTGAATTGTCGGCGATCCAAGAAGTCGAGCGTGACTTCGGTATTCCGGTGATCAGCATCGTTTCGCTGAACCAGGTGCTGGAATTCCTCGCCGATGATCCGCAGCTCAAGCAGCATTTGCCAGCCGTGGAAGCGTATCGCGCCCAGTTCGGCGTCTGACGCGCTGCCCTTGTAGGAATTGCCGAAGGCTGCGATCTTTTGATCTTGTTTTTTGAAAGCAAAACATCAAAAGATCGCAGCCTGCGGCAGCTCCTACAGGGATTGCAGGCAAAAAAAGACCCCGCTCAGCCAGGCTGAGCGGGGTCTTTTCGTTTCCGCTACGCCTTACGGACGCTTGCGATTGCTGATCAGCGTGCCCACACCAGTGTCGGTGAAGATTTCCAGCAGGATCGCGTTCGGTACGCGACCGTCGATGATCAGCGAGCTGCCAACGCCACCCTGAACCGCTTCCAGTGCGCAACGGATCTTCGGCAGCATGCCGCCGTAGATGGTGCCGTCGGCGATCAGATCGTCGACCTGCTGGGTGCTCAGGCCGGTCAACACGGTGCCGGACTTGTCCATCAGGCCGGCGATGTTGGTCAGCAGCATCAGCTTCTCGGCTTTCAGCGCTTCGGCGACTTTACCGGCCACCAGGTCGGCGTTGATGTTGTACGACTCGCCGTTCTCACCGACGCCGATCGGCGCGATCACCGGGATGAAGTTGCCTTTGACCAGCAGGTTCAGCAACTCGGTGTTGATCCCGACCACTTCGCCCACCTGACCGATGTCGATGATTTCCGGCTGGGTCATCTCCGGGGTCTGGCGGGTGACGGTCAGTTTCTTCGCACGAATCAGCCCGGCGTCTTTACCGGTCAGGCCGATGGCGCTGCCGCCGTGACGGTTGATCAGGTTGACGATGCTTTTGTTGACCTGACCGCCGAGGACCATTTCCACCACGTCCATGGTCGCGGCGTCGGTGACACGCATGCCATCGACGAAGTGGCTTTCGATCGACAGGCGCTTGAGCAGATCACCGATCTGCGGGCCGCCGCCGTGAACCACCACCGGGTTGATGCCTACGGCTTTCATCAAGACGATGTCGCGGGCGAAGCCGGTTTTCAGCTCCTCGCTTTCCATCGCGTTGCCGCCGTATTTGATCACCAGGGTCTTGCCGACATAACGTCGGATGTAAGGCAACGCTTCGGACAGGACCTGGGCGGTGTGGGCGGCGGCTTCGCGTTCGAGGGTCATTCAGGGCTCCGGGTGAATCAGAACGGTAGTTGGAGATCAGGTGCAACGCGTTTCAGTTGGGCGTGGAACACGTCCTTGATGCGCTGCAATTCAGCCTCGTCATCGGCCTCGAAGCGCAGCACCAGCACCGGAGTGGTGTTGGAGGCGCGTACCAGGCCCCAGCCTTTGGCGTAATCGACTCGCACGCCGTCGATGGTGGTCAGGTCGGCGCCTGCGCCCCACTGTGCGTCGTGCAGTGCATCAATGATGCTGAATTTGCTCTCTTCGGTCACATGGATATTGATTTCCGGCGTAGAAATATCGTTCGGGAAGGTCGCAAACAGCTCTTCGGCGGTGGATTTTTCCTTGCTGAGGATCTCCAGCAGCCGTGCGGCGCTGTAGATACCGTCGTCGAAACCGAACCAGCGTTCCTTGAAGAAGATGTGGCCGCTCATCTCACCGGCCAATAGAGCACCGGATTGTTTCATTTTCTTTTTGATCAACGAGTGACCGGTCTTCCACATTAGCGGGCGACCGCCGTATTCCTTGATCAGCGGCACCAGACGGCGGGTGCATTTGACGTCGAAGATGATTTCCGCGTCCGGGTTGCGCGCCACCACGTCGCGGGCGAACAGCATCAGCAGGCGATCCGGGTAGACGATGCTGCCGGTATTGGTCACCACGCCGACGCGGTCGCCGTCACCGTCGAAGGCCAGGCCGAGGTCGGCGTTGGTTTCCTTGACCTTGGCGATCAGGTCGACGAGGTTTTCGGGCTTGCCCGGGTCCGGGTGATGGTTGGGGAAGTTGCCGTCGACTTCGCAGAACAGCGGAATGACTTCGCAGTTCAGCGCTTCGATCAGTTGCGGGGCAATCACGCCGGCCGCGCCGTTGCCGCAGTCGACCACGACTTTCAGGCGTCGGGCCAGTTTGACGTCCTTGACGATTTCGGTGGTGTAGCGGTCAAGGATTTCGACCTGGGTCACGCTGCCCTGACCGCTGGTCAGGTCATTGGTCTTGATGCGCTCGTGCAGCACCTGGATCTGCTCGTTGGCCAGGGTGTCGCCGGCGATCACGATCTTGAAGCCGTTGTAGTTCGACGGGTTATGGCTGCCGGTGAGCATTACCCCAGACTTGCCGGCCAATACGTTCGCCGCGTAATACAGCGCAGGCGTCGGGACCAGGCCGACGTCGCTGACGTGGCAGCCGCTCTCGGCGATACCGCGGATCAGTTCTGCAACCAGCTCCGGGCCGGACAGGCGACCGTCGCGACCGACGGAAACATTCGGTTCACCTTGGGCCAGGCTCTGTGAGCCGATGGCGCGGCCGATCCAGTAAGCGGTTTCGGCATTGAGGAATTCCGGCACGGTGCCGCGAATGTCATAGGCGCGGAAGATGCTGTCGGGAAGCTTCGGGGCGATCTTGGCGGGGGTGCTCATCTGCACAAATGCTCCATCTCGAAAGTGGCGGGACACACCGACGATTCACTCGGCGGCAGGCTCAAACTGAAGGGTATGACGGCGTTTTCCGCAGAGAGTTCGTGGTGTGAAAGGGCCATGACGCCTCGTCTGGCGTGGCCTGCGGCCGGCAAAACCTTGATTTTCGGTGCTAAAACCTGCTGCCGAAAAAGCACAAATTTTGTGGTGAGGGGATTTATCCCCGATGGCTGCGCAGCAGATCCAAAAGCCTTGGGGCCGCTTCGCAGCCCATCGGGGATAAATCCCCTCGCCACAATAATATTTCAGGGTTATTTAGTGCCGGTATGGCCGAAGCCGCCCGCGCCGCGTTCGGTTTCGACGAACTCTTCAACCATTTCGAAGTGCGCCTGCACCACGGGTACCAGCACCAGCTGCGCCAGACGTTCGCCGACGGTCATGGTGAAGTCGGATTGGCCACGGTTCCAGCAGGACACCATCAACGGGCCCTGGTAATCGGAGTCGATCAGGCCAACGAGGTTACCGAGCACGATGCCGTGCTTATGGCCCATGCCCGAGCGCGGCAGGATCAGTGCGGCGAGGTTCGGGTCGCCGATGTACACCGACAGACCGGTTGGGATCAGCACGGTTTCACCCGGCTTGATCACGATGTCCTGTTCCAGCATGGCGCGCAGGTCGAGGCCGGCGGAGCCTGGGGTGGCGTATTGCGGCAGCGGGAATTCGGTACCGATGCGTGGGTCGAGGATCTTGGCTTGCAAAGCGTGCATGTAAATTAAACCTGGTTCAGACGTTCGGCGATAAAAGTGACCAGTTGGCGAGCGATCTTGCTCTTGCTGGTCTGGGCGAAAACAGTGGCATGAAGCTCACGGTCGATCACGCTGCAGGCGTTTTCTTCGCTGTTGAATCCGATGCTCGGGTTGGCGACGTCGTTGGCGACGATCAAATCGAGATTCTTGTCTTTCAGCTTGCGTGCAGCGTAGTCGAGCAGGTGTTCGGTCTCGGCGGCGAAGCCGACACTGAACGGACGGTCGGGACGGGTCGCGATGGTGGCCAGGATGTCCGGGTTACGCACCATTTGCAGGACGAAGCCGTCGCCGCTTGTAGGGTCTTTCTTGAGTTTTTGCGGGGCAACGACTTCCGGACGGTAGTCCGCCACCGCTGCCGAGGCGATGAACACATCACACGGGATGGCCGACTCGCACGCTGCGAGCATGTCGCGGGCACTGACCACGTCGATACGCGTGACGCGATCCGGCGTCGGCAGGTGTACCGGGCCGCTGATCAGGGTCACGCGGGCGCCGGCTTCCACCGCGGCTTCGGCCAGAGCGAAGCCCATTTTCCCGGAGCTGTGGTTGGTGATGTAGCGCACCGGGTCGATGTTTTCCTGGGTCGGGCCGGCGGTGATCACCACGTGCTTGCCGGTCAGCGCCTGACGCTGGAAGCAGTCCGCCGCGCACTGCGCCAGATCGGTGGCTTCCATCATCCGGCCCATGCCGACGTCGCCGCAGGCCTGGCTGCCAGAGGCCGGGCCGAAAGTCTTCAGGCCACGGCTTTCAAGGAGTTGCAGGTTGGCCTGGGTTGCCGGATCGCGCCACATCGCCTGATTCATTGCTGGCGCGACGGCCACCACGGCGTCGGTAGCAAGAACCAAAGTGGTCAGCAAATCATTGGCGATGCCTTGGGCCAAACGGGCGATCAGGTCGGCGGTGGCCGGGGCGATCAACACCAGATCGGCCCATTTGGCCAGTTCGATGTGGCCCATCGCCGCTTCGGCGGCCGGGTCGAGCAAGTCGAGGTGAACCGGGTGCCCGGACAGGGCCTGCATGGTCAGCGGGGTGATGAACTCGGCGCCGCCATGGGTCATGACCACACGCACTTCGGCGCCCTGGTCGATCAGGCGACGAACCAGATCGGCGCTCTTGTAGGCCGCAATGCCGCCGCCGACGCCCAGAACGATGCGTTTCCGATACAGCCGCTGCATAGGTCTGCCTTTACATTTCGTGGGTGACATACGTGGCGAAACCCCCTCCCCAGGGTGAATTCGCCCGCAAAAAAGATGGGCTACGATATCACAGCGACCGCTACGGAACAGCGGTGCCCACAGACAAGGAAGGTGTATGAGTATTCGCGATTGGCCTGCGGCGGAGCGGCCGCGGGAGAAGCTGCTTGAACAGGGCTCGGGAAGTCTTTCGGACGCCGAGTTGCTGGCGATTTTTCTTCGAACCGGGGTCACGGGAAAAAGCGCGGTGGATCTGGCGCGACACCTGTTGACGCAATTCGGCAGCCTGCGCGCGTTGCTGGAGGCCGATCTTGCGGCGTTCAGCGGACAGTTGGGATTGGGGCCTGCGAAATTCGCGCAGTTGCAGGCGGTGCTGGAAATGGGGCGGCGACATCTGGCCGAGCGCATGCGTAAAAAACCGGCGCTGGAGAATCCGCAGGCAGTTCGGGACTATCTGAAATCCATGCTGCGCCACGAGCCACACGAGGTGTTTGGCTGCCTGTTTCTCGATTCCAAGCATCAGGTGTTGACGTTCGAGGCGCTGTTTCGCGGCTCGATCGACAACACCAGCGTGCATCCCCGGGAAGTGGTGAAACGCTCATTGGCCAACAACGCGGCGGCGGTGATTCTCTGCCACAACCACCCGTCGGGGAACAGCGATCCGAGCCAGGCGGATCGACAACTGACCAAGCGCTTGCAGAAGGCTCTGGACCTGATTGATGTACGGGTGCTGGATCACTTCATCATTGGCGACGGCGAGCCGCTGTCGATGGCGGAATGTGGCTGGATGTAGCTTTCAACAACAAACACCAACCCCTGTGGGAGCGGGCTTGCTCGCGAAGGCGATGTGTCAGTCAATAAGAGTTTGGCTGATCCGACGCCTTCGCGAGCAAGCCCGCTCCCACAGGTGAATTGTGTTGTGACGGGTTATTTCAGGTTGACCTTGGAATAGTCCTGCCGCCCGAACGGGCTCACCGAGTAACCCTGCACATCCTTGCGCGTCAGCGCATAGGCGGTCGGGTGCGCCAGTGGCAGCCACAGCGCCTGCTGCTGAATCTGCGCCTGTGCCTGTTCGTACAGTTTGGTGCGCACGCCTTGCTCACTGGTGGTCTTGCCGGCGCTGATCAACTTGTCCAGGTCGGCATTGCAGTAGCGGGCGAAGTTGGTGCCGGATTTGACCGCCGCGCAGGAAAACTGCGGCGTGAGGAAGTTATCCGGGTCGCCGTTGTCGCCGGCCCAGCCCATGAACAGCAGGTCATGCTCGCCAGCCTTGGCGCGGCGAATCAGCTCGCCCCACTCGATCACGCGGATTTCCGCCTGAATGCCGATTTCCGCCAGATCCGATTGCAGCAACTGCGCGCCCAGACTCGGGTTCGGGTTGAGCAGACTGCCGGACGGACGCGTCCAGATGGTGGTCTGGAAGCCGTCCTTGAGTCCGGCCTTGGCCAGCAACGCCTTGGCTTTGGCCACGTCGTGCGGATAGCCCGGCAGGTTCTTCGCGTAGCTCCAGGTGTTCGGCGGGTAAGGGCCATTGGCGGGTTCGGCGGTGTCTTCGAACACGGCTTTGACGTAGTTGGCCTTGTCGAAGGCGAGGTTGATCGCCTGGCGCACTTCTGGTTTGTCCAGTGGTGGGTGCTGGCTGTTGATGCCGACGAAAGCGGTCATGAAGGCGTCAGTCTTTTCTACTTTCAGCGTCGGCTCTTCCTGCGCAGCCTTCACGTCCAGCGGTTTTGGCGACAGGGCGATCTGGCACTCGTTGCGCCGCAGCTTTTGCAGGCGCACGTTGGCGTCCGGGGTGATGGCGAAGATCAGCGGGTCGACCGCCGGCTTGCCGCCGAAATAGTCCGGGTTGGCCTTGTAGCGCACCGAGGCGTCTTTCTGAAAGCGCGTGAACACGAACGGACCGGTGCCGATCGGCTGGCTGTTGAGCTTGTCGGTGGCGTCGGCCTTGAGCAGCTTGTCGGCGTATTCGGCGGAATAGATGGAGGCGAAGCCCATGCTCAGGGTCGCGAGGAACGTCGAGTCCGGGTGGTCGAGGGTAAAGCGCACGGTCAGCGGGTCAAGCGCGTCGATCTTCTTGATCAGCGCCGGCAACTGCATGGACTGGGCGTGCGGGAAGCCGCTTTGCGCCACTTTGTGCCATGGGTTGGCTGGATCGAGCATGCGATCGAAGCTGAATTTGACGTCTTCGGCGCTCAGGGTGCGGGTCGGCTTGAAATAGTCAGTGCTGTGAAACTTCACCTGCGGGTGCAGCTTGAACACATAAGTCAGGCCGTCGGTGCTGACTTCCCAGCTGTCGGCCAGGCTCGGCACGACTTTGCCGCTGGCGGTGTCGAAGTCCACCAGGCGATTCATCAGCACGTCGGCCGAGGCATTGGTGGTGGTCAGCGAGTTGTATTGCACCACATCGAACCCTTCAGGGCTGGCCTCGGTGCACACGCTCAGGGCGGCGGCCTGGGCCAGGGGGCTCAGCAGAAGCGGGGCGAGCAACAGGGGTAGGGCAGCGAGGCGCATGGTCGGCTTCCTTTACAGATCGAAGGCCATCTGCAGGTGCAGTCTGGAAAAGGGTTACCCTAGAGGGCTGGATTGCAAATGACTATCCCCTTTTTGCATTTTTGGGGCAGCGCAGTGACGTTTTTCCAGACCGCGGTGCACGAGGAAAAGTCGGAAACGTCTGTTAGAGCGGTTTTCTGCGACGAGTGGTCAAAACTCGCCTCAGCCTTTATCCAAAGCGTCTGCAGGCGGAAAATGCGCCTTTTTACCGCTTGATTGCACATCCATTGTTGTTGCACCCCGGTCTTTCTGGTATAAAGCAGCGCTCTTTTCTAGGGGCCCGGTTCCTTCACTGTAGGTGTAGCCGGTAAGACCTCTAAAGAAACGCGGCGCCTGGCGCCAAATGACTGAGAGATTAAGCGGCCAACCCATGCCGGGTTGGGCATGTGGTTTTAGAGGGCTGAGGCATGTCGAGAGTATGTCAAGTTACCGGTAAGGGTCCGGTAACCGGGAATAACATTTCCCACGCAAACAACAAAACCCGTCGTCGTTTCCTGCCGAACCTGCAGCATCACCGCTTCTGGGTTGAAGAAGAGAAACGTTTTGTGCGTCTGCGCGTATCTGCCAAAGGCATGCGCATCATCGACAAGCGTGGCATCAGTGTCGTGCTCGCCGAACTTCGCCGCGATGGCAAGATTTAAGGGAGCTAATCATGCGTGAATTGATTCGTTTGATCTCGAGCGCCGGTACTGGTCACTTCTACACTACCGACAAGAACAAGCGTACTACCCCGGACAAAATCGAGATCAAGAAATATGATCCGGTTGTTCGCAAGCACGTGATCTACAAGGAAGGCAAAATCAAGTAATTGATTTTTCCCGACTTACGAAAAAGGCCCGTATCTCACGATACGGGCCTTTTTTGTTGCCTGGAGTTTTGTGCTGACTGTTGCGACGCTTTCGCGAGCAGGCTCGCTCCCACAATGGAATGCGGTCGAATGTGGGAGCGAGCCTGCTCGCGAAGGGGCCGGTAATATCAGCGAAAGACTCAGGCCTTCTGTTCGAAGATCACATAGATCTTGCGGCAAGCCTCCAGCACTTCCCAGGTACCACGGAAACCGGCCGGAATCACAAAGCGGTCGCCAACACGCAAGGTCTTGGCATTGCCATCGCTGTCACGCAGCACCGAAACCCCTTGCAGGATTTCGCAGTATTCATGCTCGGTGTAGTTCACCGTCCACTGCCCGACCGCGCCTTCCCACACGCCAACACCCATTTGCCCACAAGGGCTGTCGTACTGGTTGAACACCGCTTGCTCGGGATCGCCCTTGAGCACTTTGGCCGGGTCCGGGCGATAGCGTTCGGCTTCGCTGCTGGTCAGGCTGATATCGACGACGTTCTGGATGTTCATTGTTGTTTTCTCCCGTGATGACGGCGCGGTGGCTTGAAAGGGCCAAAGTCTATGTTTATTAAAATGAACACCGCAAGGGCGTATGGCGCGCTTATGTCAAATATATTGAAACAACCCCGGCCGCTGGTTTAGGGTGGCGGGTGCCTTGGACCGAAAAGCAGGCTGGCCGGGCAGCATTCCTGAAGACGTCCGCGAAGAACGCGGCGCTCGTATTCAACAAGAGGAGGACACTCGAATGACCACCCTGACTCGTGCCGATTGGGAACAACGTGCTCGCGACCTGAAGATCGAAGGCCGCGCCTACCTCAACGGTGAATACACCGACGCCGTCTCCGGCGAAACCTTCGAGTGCATCAGCCCGGTCGATGGCCGTCTGCTGGGCAAGATTGCCAGCTGTGACGCCGCTGACGCCCAGCGCGCCGTGGAAAACGCCCGCGCCACCTTCAATTCCGGCGTGTGGTCGCGCCTGGCGCCGACCAAACGCAAAGCCACCATGATTCGTTTCGCCAGCTTGCTCAAGCAGCACGCTGAAGAACTGGCGCTGCTCGAAACCCTCGACATGGGTAAGCCGATCAGCGATTCGCTGTACATCGACGTACCGGGCGCGGCGCAAGCGCTGAGCTGGAGCGGTGAGGCGATCGACAAGATTTACGACGAAGTCGCCGCCACTCCGCATGATCAATTGGGTCTGGTGACCCGCGAGCCGGTCGGCGTGGTCGGTGCCATCGTGCCGTGGAACTTCCCGCTGATGATGGCCTGCTGGAAACTCGGCCCGGCGCTGTCGACCGGTAACTCGGTGATCCTCAAACCGTCGGAAAAATCCCCGCTGACCGCCATCCGCATCGCTGCGCTTGCGGTTGAGGCCGGCATTCCGAAAGGCGTGCTCAACGTGCTGCCGGGCTACGGCCACACCGTCGGCAAGGCGCTGGCCCTGCACAATGATGTCGACACGCTGGTGTTCACCGGTTCGACCAAGATCGCCAAGCAGTTGATGATCTACTCCGGCGAATCGAACATGAAGCGCGTGTGGCTGGAAGCCGGCGGCAAGAGCCCGAACATCGTCTTCGCCGATGCGCCGGACCTGCAAGCCGCTGCCGAATCCGCCGCCAGTGCCATTGCCTTCAACCAGGGCGAAGTCTGCACCGCCGGTTCGCGTCTGCTGGTCGAGCGTTCGATCAAGGACAAATTCCTGCCGATGGTGATCGAGGCGCTGAAAACCTGGAAGCCGGGCAACCCGCTGGATCCGGCGACCAACGTCGGTGCGCTGGTCGATACCCAGCAGATGAACACCGTGCTGTCGTACATCGAATCCGGTCACAGCGACGGCGCCAAACTGGTGGCGGGCGGCAAGCGCATCCTCCAGGAAACCGGTGGCACTTACGTCGAGCCGACGATTTTCGACGGTGTGAGCAACGCGATGAAGATCGCTCAGGAAGAGATCTTCGGCCCGGTGCTGTCGGTCATCGCCTTCGATACCGCCGAAGAAGCGATCCAGATCGCCAACGACACGCCGTACGGCCTGGCCGCTGCGGTATGGACTCAGGACATCTCCAAGGCGCACCTGACTGCCAAAGCACTGCGCGCCGGCAGCGTGTGGGTCAACCAGTACGACGGCGGCGACATGACCGCACCGTTCGGCGGCTTCAAACAGTCGGGCAACGGTCGCGACAAGTCGTTGCACGCGTTCGACAAGTACACCGAGTTGAAAGCGACGTGGATCAAGCTGTAAGCCGTTAGCGGGAGCCTGATTCGTTCAGGCTTTCGAACTTACGGAGATCCCCTGTGGGAGCAAGTCTCTGTGGTGAGGGGATTTATCCCCGATCGGCTGCGAAGCAGTCGCAAAACCAGTGCATGCGAGGGTGCAGGTTTTGAGGTCGCTGCGCGACCTGTCGGGGATGAATCCCCTCACCACAGGGTTTGCTCCCACATTTGATTTTGTGGCGCACATAAGAATATCCACAGGAGCGTGGACCATGCGTTGGGCGACGTATTTCGCCGTGTTGGCGTCTGTCTTGAGTGTCGGCCTGGCCCTGGGGGTCAGCATGCCGCTGGTGTCGTTGCGTCTGGAGAGCTGGGGTTACGGCTCTTTCGCCATCGGCGTGATGGCGGCGATGCCGGCGATTGGCGTATTGCTGGGCGCGAAGATTTCCAGTCATCTGGCGGCACGTTTCGGCACCGCGAACCTCATGCGTCTTTGCCTGTGGGCCGGGGCGTTGTCGATCGGCTTGCTCGCGCTGTTGCCGAGTTATCCGGTCTGGCTGGTGCTGCGCCTGATGATCGGGGTGATCCTGACCATCGTATTCATCCTCGGCGAGAGCTGGATCAATCAACTGGTCGTCGAACACTGGCGCGGTCGTCTCGTCGCTCTGTATGGCAGCAGCTACGCGCTGAGCCAACTGTCTGGTCCGCTGCTGCTGGGTGCGCTAGGCACTGAGCACGATTATGGTTTCTGGGTCGGTGTCGGGCTGCTGACAGTCTCGCCATTGCTGTTGATGGGCCGCAGCGGTGCGCCGAGCAGTGAAGCCAGCAGTGTGACGTTCAGCGATCTGTGGGGTTTTGCCCGGGAGCTGCCGGCGATTGCCTGGGCGGTGTCACTGTTCGCCGCGTCCGAAGCGATGATCCTCACGCTGTTGCCGGTGTATTGCCTGCAACAGGGCTTCACCGCCGAGATTGCGTTGGCGATGGTCAGCACGGTGGTGGTCGGCGACGCACTGTTGCAACTGCCGATCGGCGCGCTGGCAGATTACCTGTCGCGGCGCACGTTGTTCGCCGGTTGCGCAGTGATCCTGATGCTGTCGAGTCTGGCGATTCCGCTGTTGATCGACACGCTGCTGATCTGGCCGTTGTGGGTGTTGTTCGGCGCCAGTGCCGGTGGCCTGTTCACCTTGTCACTGATTCTGATCGGCGAGCGTTATCGCGACGATGCGCTGGTGCGGGCCAATGCGCACATTGCGCAGCTGTGGGGTGTGGGCTGTCTGATCGGGCCGTTGCTGGCGGGGGCGGGCAGTCAGTGGATCAGCGGGCATGCGTTGCCGTTGTTGATGGCGGCGGGGGCGTTTGGATTGGTGATTCTACTGATGCGTCAGGGGGCATTCGGCACAGTGGCCGAGCCTGCTTAAGTCAGCTCTTAAAGCGAAAGACTTCTTGTGGTAAGGGAGCTTGCTCCCGCTGGGCTGCGCAGCGGCCCCAAAGACTTCGTGAGCGCTGCGCACTCAGGCGGGAGCAAGCTCCCTCGCCACAAATGAGTTTTCAATTCGATTACAGCATCCGCTCAAGACCAACAGTGGTGCTGAACCACGCATTGAAGCGCCGCCACCAGCTCCCTGGTTCCTTGCTCAGCGTGTGTATTTGGCCGTTGTCCTCGGTCACCCAGACGATCTCGCCATCCTGCAGTTTCGCCTGATAGCTCAGAGCCGGCGCCATGCCTTGCAGGGCCAGTTCGCGCACATGCTCGGCCAGTTCCGGGCTGTCCACCAGAACCCCGACTTCGGTGTTCCACAGCACTGAGCGCGGATCGAAGTTGAATGAGCCGATAAACGCTTTCTGCCGATCGAAAATCATCGCCTTGCTGTGCAGGCTGGAATCCGAACCACGGAAAGACTTGCTGTAAAACAGGTGCGGGCCACTGCCATAGTTATCCCCAGGCTGACGGCGCAGCTCATACAGTTTTACCCCGTGCTCCAGCAGCGCCTTGCGATACGGCGCATAACCGCCGTGCACCGCCGGCACATCGGTGGCTTCCAGCGAGTTGGTCAGCAGGCTCACCGAGACCCCGGCGTCGGCGCGCCCGGTCAGGTACACCAGCCCCGGCTGGCCGGGCACAAAGTACGCCGAGATCATGATCAGCTCTTTGCTGACGCCGCGCAGCTCCGGCGCCAGTTGCGTGGTCAGCAGCAGTTGCGAGTCCGGTTCGTCCTTGGCCAGCACTTTGCTCGGCGCATCCCACAACGCCTGGTTCCAGGCCCAGATCAGTTCCTTGCGCCAGATGTCCATGCGTGGCGCGGTCTTGAACGTCATCAACTGTTGATACAGCGCGTGATTCTGTTTACGGGTTTCATCCAGCGACTCTTCCAGGCGCGTGCGGGTGTTTTGCAGGTCTTTGATGCTCGGTTTGCTGGAGAGGAATTCATTGATCGGCTTGCTCAGCGCGCTGTTCCAGTACTGGTCGAAACTGTGCCCGAGTTGCTCGGCCACCGGGCCGACGCTGAGCATGTCGATGTCGGTGAAATTCAGATTCGGCTCGGCATCGAAATACTCGTCGCCCAGATTGCGCCCGCCAACGATGGCCACGCTGTTGTCCGCCAGGAACAGTTTGTTGTGCATACGCCGGTGTTGCAGCGACAGGTTGAACAGGCGTCCGGCGGCGCGGGTCACGCCGGTGCTGCGGCCCAGGTGCAGCGGATTGAACAGGCGGATCTGGATCTGTGGATGCGCCGCCAGCGTGGCGATGATCGTGTCGAGGCCGTCGCTGGTGGTGTCGTCGAGCAGGATGCGTACGCGCACGCCGCGGTCGGCGGCCTTGAGCAGTTCTTCCACCAGCATCCGCGTGCTGACGCCGTCATGGACGATGTAGTACTGCAAGTCGAGGCTGGTTTGCGCATTGCGAATCAGCTCGGCGCGGGCGGTGAAGGCTTCTGTGCTGTTGGACAGCAAGCGGAAGCCGGAACGGCCCTGCCAGGGCGCTGCCTGGGTCTGAATCGAGCGACCGAATGCGGAGCCCGCGGCCGGCAACGCCTGGCTGGGTTCGCGCGGCGCATCGAGGGTGGCGCAACCACTGGCCAACGAGCACAACGCACAGACAGCGAGCAATTTTTTTCCGGGTCGCACGTTGCTTTCTCGGCTGGAGGCAGGGGGTGACGGAGTATGGCACGCAGAGGATTTCCAAGACCGTTTCCGGCGGATCCTCGCCACACTGTGTAAACAATTAGTCGTTCAAAAGTAGGAATGAGTTCGCCTGTGGTTTTGGACTATTTGTTTTGTTGTTTTTTCAGCTCTTGGTCGGCGCCGATTCCTACATACGGATCCTGCAAAAAACGAAATCATCGCCCCGGTGTTCAGCGTCTTGTGAAGGCAATGCGCTGAACAACTGCCATTGATCAATAACCGATGAAGTAGGGACTGATGAAAAAAACAACATGGATGGCAGCCGTCGCGGCTGCAGTATTACCCACCCTGGTGGTCGCCGAGAGCGTGGATCTGAGCGTGATCGGAACCATTATTCCGACCTCGTGCATCCCTGCATTTGCCGGTGGCGGCACGGTAGATTTGCGCAAGATATCCGCAGCCACCCTGAACAAGACCACGCAGACGCTGCTGCCGACCCACGACATTTCGCTGCACATCAACTGTGATGCAGAGGCATCGGTCGAGGTGTCGGTCAGAGACAATCGTACAGCCACCAAATTGCCGGGCATCAACGATGGTGCCGGTAATAACGATCCGGCTTTGTTCTACGGCCTGGGTGAAATCAACGGCATCCGTATCGGCGGATTTGCGCTGCGTCACGGTCGTCCGGAAGCCGACGGTGCCCCGCAGACTCTGATGACACGCACTCTGGCAGCACCGGCGTGGCAACTGCCTGCTTCGCCGCTGGTGGGCAATGCCCCGGCGCTCTACTCATGGGGTTCCGGCGTGGCAGCTGGCCCGGTCGCGGCCCGTCACCACGGGTTTCCGATGAGCCTGTTGCCGATCATCGGCCCGAGCAACGCGCTGCCGATCACCAGCGAGATCCCGCTCGATGGCTCGGTGACCTTCGAGATGTTCTACCTCTGATCGTCAGAACCCGGCCATTACCGGGTTCTTTCAGGTTCATTCAGCGCGCCCTTTGCCGGGTGCGCTGCCCCCTGCGGAGCAATACCGATGCCGATTTCAATGTGCCGCCCAGGCTTGCGGGCGTTGCCACTGTGCCTGCTCGTCTTGATTTTGATGCCCGGGGTTCACGCTGCCGGAATGGTGCCGCAAACCCCTGTGCTGGTGGTGGATGAGGGTGTCGGTGAAGCGACGATGAATGTGCGAAACACCGAAACGCGTCCGGCCCTGCTGCACACCACGGTCGAAAATATCGAGCCGCATGATCAACTGCTGTTGCTGTTCAGTCCGCCGATTGCCCGTGTCGAGCCTGGTGCGGTGCAGCAGGTACGGTTCATGTTGCAGAGCGCCGAACCATTGCAGACCGAGCGTCTGAAACGGGTGATTTTTGAGGGGATCAATCCTGTGGCAGGTGTCGACGGTGCCCGGGTCAATCTGGGTGTTCGGCAAAACCTGCCGGTGATCCTGCGCCCCGCCGGTCTGCCAGTGGAGCGCGAGCCATGGAAACGCCTGAGCTGGTCAGCCACGGCTGAAGGTTTGCTGGTCAGTAATCCCAGTCCTTACGTGGTGCGACTGGCTAAAGCGATTGTTCCGCTGCCGGGCACGCAGGCGGTGGATCTGCCGCGTACCTGGATCCTGCCAGGGGAGCGCCTGTCTGTCGGGTTGCCGTTGAACGTGACAGTGCGAACCATGGCAGTGCGGATCTTTCCGGCGACCACATATGGCTTTGCGGTCGATCACTTTGATGCCCCGGTTACGCACTGATGCGCACGTGTGCCCGTCAGGGACTGGCACTGCTGATGGCGAATGCGATCGGCATGACGATGGCCAGTGAAGGGGTGGAATTCGATGCGCAGGTGCTTCGCGAGCGCGGGCTCGACCCCGCATTGGCTGAGTACTTTCGCCAAGCACCGCGTTTCTCCCAAGGCACATGGCTGGTCGCGCTTGAGGTCAATGGACAGCCACGGGGGCGGGTGTTCGTGACATTCAATGAACAGGGCGAGCCGTGCCTGCAACCGGCCTTGCTCAAGGCTGCTGGTGTGCGCGCGCAAGCGGCTTTGCCCCCCGTTCAACCGCAGCAGTGCCTGACGCTGGGCGAAGGTCTGCCAGCGGCCACCGTTGCATTGCATCCCGGCAAGGAACAGATCGACCTGCTGCTGCCGACGGACCTGTTGGCATTGCCGGAATTTCAGCCACGCAGTTTCGCCAATGGCGGAGTGGGCGGCGTGTTCAACTACGATGTTTTGGTCATGGGCAGCCAGCACGAGGGGCAACGTAGCGATTTTCGCAGGCTGGGTTCGGAGTTCGGCCTGAATGCCGGCAACTGGGTCTTGCGCAGTCGCCAGTCCTATACGCAGTTGCCCGACAGCACGCGTTTCGAGCATCTGTATGCCTATGGCACGCGCACTCTGGAAGCTTACGAAGCCAACGTGCAGATCGGCCAGTTGAACTTGCAGTCGCCATTGTTCGCCGGCGAATCGTTCAACGGAGTGCAGATTCTGCCGGAAGGTGCGTTCGCGCAAATGCGCGCAGCACAGGAGGGTGCACGTGGCGAGGTCGAGGGCATTGCCTGGTCGCCATCGCGAATCGAAGTCCGGCAGAACGGCGTGCTGATCTACACCACACTGGTTCCCGGCGGCCCCTTCACCTTGCGCGCGCTGCCGTTGTTGAGCAACCAGCTCGACCTCGAAGTCAGCGTGCACGAGCAGGAAGGGCAAGTGCGGCGTTTTCGCGTCCCGGCAGCCAGCCTGCAGGATCCACAATTCGATCGCGCCGACGGCTTCAATCTGGCGCTTGGCACGGTGCGACGCCAGGGTTCGGATGATCGTCAGGCGCCGTCATTTGCCACCCTTGGCCGAGAGTGGAGTCTGTCACGAGCGTTGCGCGTGAGCGGCGGGTTCCTCGGTGGGGCGGATTATCTGTCGGCAGGCTGGGGGCTGCAGCGTCAATGGCCGGGCAATCTGAGCACCGGTGTGCGCCAGGTGTTGTCCAGCGATCGAGACACAGGCATTGCAGGTCATGAGGTGCAAATGACCGTCAGTGCCGTGTTGTCGCCGAATCTGTCCACCAGTGTGGTTGCGGTGCACCGTGGCAAGGGCTTTCGCAGCCTGTCGGACACCGGCTGGAGCCAGCAGCAGGGACGGGCCGACGCCTCCGGGCGCGATCACTGGACATTTTCGCTCAACGGTACTGTCGAGCGCTGGGGGGCATTCGGCATGACCTGGTCGCGCTACACCAGCGTGGACGAGCCACCCAACATGCGCCTGGGATTGTCCTGGTCGCAGACACTGCCCGCGCGCATCAGCCTGTCGTTGAGTCTGGAGCGAGGGATCGGCGATGCCGACGCGAGGCAGCGGGGCACCTCGGTCTATCTGACGGCCGGGATACCATTGGGCGATCAGCGCAGGGCTCGCAGTTACCTGCGCAGCGATCCGCGATCAGGGGTGCGCAGTGGCGTGTCGATGAGTGAAGTGCTCAGTGAAACCCTGGCCTATAGCGCCAGTGCCGAACAGCGTGAAGCTGCGGCGCCATCGCTGGGTTTGCGGGTCAACGCACTGGCGCATTACACCAGTCTGGATCTGGGCCTGAACCAGCGAGCCGGGGCAAGCGAATTCGACCTGGGGCTGCGCGGCGGCATGGCGTTGCATCGCGACGGTGTGACGCTGTCGCCGTATCCGCTGCGCGAGACCTTTGCCGTGCTCAAGGCTGGCGACCGTGCGGGTCTGAAGCTGTACACGCCGCAAGGCCCGGTGTGGACGGATGGATTGGGCCGGGCGGTGGTGGCGAGTTTGCCGGCCTATTCCACAGCCCGGCTGGAAGTCGATCCGTTGAGTTTGCCGCGCAACGTCGAGGTGCTCGACGGTTATCAGGAGGTCGAGGCCGGGCGTGGCTCGGTTCAGCATATGGATTTTTCCATCACCCGCGTGCGGCGTGTGCTGTTGAAGGCCAGGACGCTTGACCGGCAATGGTTGCCCAGTGGCCTCGCCGTACAGAACGGGCAAGGCGAATACGTGACCACGGTGCTTGAGGCCGGGGCGATCTTTCTGCCGGACATCAAACCCGGTCAGTCGCTGCGGGTGCAACTGTCGGATAGCGCGCACTGCGACCTGCAATTCAATCTGGCTGAAGCGCCGGACGAGCAAGCATTGATCGAGCCCGTCGACGCGCTCTGTCAGCCTTTGAACCTTACATGACCGAGTTATTGCGCATGCATCGATGGATTGTCCTGATCACGCTGGCATCGTTGGCATCGACCTCGGTCATGGCCAGCGAGGCCTGCCAGATGACACTCTCACCGAGCGCTGTGGACTATGGCGTTTCGACGCGGGCGGAGCTGCTCGCCCGGCCATCGGGCAATGAAGGCAGTTTTGGTGTGCGCACGGTTCATCTACGGATTCAATGTCCGGCTGCGCGCGCCATCAGGTGGAACTTTGCTGCTCCGAGCAGCGATGCGCTGCATTACCGCTGGGCACCGGGACGGTTGCAGATACGCATTGTGGCGGCGCGTCTGGATGGCGCGCCGGTGCAATGGCAGCGCGATGATGGCGAGGCGGGCCTGTTGCAGCCTGGCGATCGCATCACCGCATGGCGCGCAGGCAGTATCGCCGCCGGGCGCCATCTGGAGGTGGAGCTGGAAATCGAAGCGCGCGTCAGTGATGCCTCAAGTCGTGTCGCCGACCTTCAGCGATTTGAGGGATTCGGTACGTTTCAGCTGGAATGATCAGGCTTCGGCCAGCAGTTTGATCGCCGCTGCGCCGACCTTGCGCACCGCCTCTTCGATCTGCGGTGTCGGTTTGGCCGCGTAATTCATCCGCAGACAATTGCGGTATTTGCCCGAGGCGGAAAAGATGCTGCCGACGGCAATCTGTACGCCCTGATCGTGCAGCGCGCGATTGAGTTTCAGCGTATCGAAACCCTCCGGCAATTCGACCCACAACATGAAGCTGCCCTGTGGACGACTGGCGCGGGTCCCGACCGGGAAGTAGCGGGTAACCCAGTCGATCATCGCGTCACGATTGCGTTGGTATTGGCTGCGCATCCGCCGCAAGTGCGGTTCGAAATGGCCACCCTTGAGAAATTCGGCGATGGCGATCTGCGGCTGCGGTGCGGTCGAACCGGTGCTGATGTATTTCATGTGCAGCACCCGTTCCAGATAACGACCCGGCGCGACCCAGCCGATGCGCAGGCCTGGGGCCAAGGTCTTGGAAAACGAGCTGCACAGCAGCACTCGACCATCTTCGTCGAAGGACTTGATCGTGCGCGGACGCGGGTAGGTGTAGGCCAGCTCGCCATACACATCGTCCTCGATGATCGCCACGTCGAAACGCTGTGCCAAGTTGAGCAGGGCGCGCTTGCGCGACTCCGGCATGATGTAGCCGAGCGGGTTGTTGCAGTTGGGGGTGATCTGGATGACCTTGATCGGCCATTGCTCCAGCGCCAGTTCCAGCGCTTCGAGGCTAATGCCGGTCAGCGGATCGGTGGGGATTTCCAGGGCTTTCATGCCCAGGCCCTTGAGCGTTTGCATGGCGCCGTGGAAGCTCGGCGAATCCACCGCGACGATGTCGCCCGGTTCGCAGATGGCGTGGATGCTGGTGGACAGTGCTTCGTGGCAACCGGTGGTGATCACCAGGTCGCTGGCGCTCAACTGGCAGCCGGAATCGAGCATCAACCGGGCGATCTGTTCGCGCAGTTCAAGGGTGCCGTGGATGTTGTCGTAATACAGACCGGGCATGTCCTGGCGTCGGCTGATCCGCGCCAGTCCGCGCAACAGCGGTTTCATCGTTGGCGTGGTCACGTCGGGCATGCCCCGACCCAGTTGCACCACGTCCTTGCGTGGCACCGCACGAATCAGCTCCAGCACCTGATCCCACTGCGAAATCTCCACCGGTCGCTGCGCCGGACGCCCGACTGCGGGCAGCTCCGGCAGCTCGCGGCCCACCGGCACGAAGTAGCCGGACTTGGGTTTCGGCGTTGCCAGACCGCTGTCTTCGAGCATGCGATAGGCCTGTTGCACCGTGCTCAGGCTGACCCCGTGTTCTACGCTCAAGGCGCGCACCGAAGGCAGGCGATCGCCAGGACGGTAGAAGCCTTGTTCGATGCGGGTGCCGAGCAGTTCGGCGAGGTTCACATACAGGGTCATGGCACTGCCTCGATGCAGGTTATTCGTTAAACCAGTACAGATGCAGCAAAAATCGGTAATTCAGTCTCAGGAATGGCAAATCTGTATGGAGTTAATACAGATGTGTTGAATCTGTAATGCTTTTGCCGACCCGCGCATCATGGAATCTCTGGCTACCCAAGTAAACAGGAGCAACAAAAATGAACGGCTTGAGCGATGTGCGGCTGACGTTACGCAGTCAGGAACTGGCGGCAGGGCAGGAGGACAGTGCATGGAATAGCGCCATGCGTAACGCGCCATCCGGCCTGAGTCGCTGGGGCCTGTTCTGGCATCGTCTGCACACGCGCAAGGCGCTTATGAATCTGACGCCGGAGCAGCTCAAGGACGTCGGGTTGACCCGGGAGCAGGCAAATGAAGAGGGGTTGAAGCCGTTCTGGCGGATCTGAACGTTTTAGCGCCTGTTTCGGCCCCTTCGCGAGCAAGCCCGCTCCCACATTCGACCGTGTTCTCAAGGTGGAGCGCGGTCACCTGTGGGAGCGGGCTTGCTCGCGAAGGTGTATTCAGGGCCTCAAAAAAACATCAGACCAACTCTTTAATCCGATGCCACAACATCCCCAACGCCAGCAACGGCGAGCGCAAATGCTTGCCGCCGGGGAAGGTGATGTGCGGCACCTTGGCAAACAGATCAAAGCCACCGCTGTGCTGCCCGCTGATCGCCTCGGCGAGCAGCTTGCCCGCCAGGTGCGTGGCATTCACTCCGTGCCCGGAATAGGCCTGGGCGTAATACACGTTCGGTTGATCATTGAGCCTGCCGATCTGTGGCAGACGGTTGGCGCCGATGCCGATCATGCCGCCCCATTGATAGTCGATTTTCACGCCCGCCAGTTGCGGAAACACTTCGAGCATCTTCGGCTGCATGTAGGCGCCGATGTCCTTCGGGTCGCGCCCGGAATAGTGGCAGGCACCGCCGAACAGCAGGCGCCGATCCGCCGAGAGCCGGTAGTAATCCAGCGCCACCCGCTGGTCACAGACCGCCATGTTTTGCGGCAGCAGGCTGTGCGCCAGTTCTTCGGACAGCGGTTCGGTCGCAATGATGTAACTGCCGGCGGGCAGTACTTTGCCGCTGAGTTGCGGATTGAGATCGTTGAGGTAAGCGTTGCAGCCCAGCACCAGGGTTTTCGCCCGCACTGAACCTTGAGCGGTGTGGACGCGAACTGCGGGGCCGTAATCGATACGCGTCACCGCCGATTGCTCGAACAGCTGCACGCCCAATTGCTGTGCGGCAGCGGCTTCGCCCAGCGTCAGGTTCAGTGGGTGCAGATGCCCGGAACCCATGTCGATCAAGCCACCGACATAGCGTTTGGAGCCGACCACGGTGTGCATTTCATCCGCTTGCAGCAGGCGGGTTTCGTAGCGATAGCCGAGGCTGCGCAGCTCTTCGGCATCTTCGGCAAAGCCTTCGAGATCGGCCGGTTTGTTGGCGAGGTCGCAGTAGCCCCAAGTCAGATCGCACGGGATCTGGAAACGCTCGACGCGCTGGCGGACGATTTCCACCGCTTCCAGGCCCATCAGTTTCATCTGGCGAACGCCGTCAGCGCCGATGACGTTGCTGAACTGGTCGAGGCCGTGGCCGACCCCGCGAATTAACTGCCCGCCGTTGCGGCCGCTGGCGCCCCAGCCGATCCGGTGCGCTTCCAGCAACACCACACTGAGGCCGCGTTCGGCCAGTTCCAGCGCGGTGTTCAACCCGGAAAAGCCGCCGCCGACCACGCACACGTCTGCGCTCATCTCGCCTTGCAGAACCGGATAGTCGGGCTGTGGCAGGCTGCTGGCGGCGTAGTAAGAGGCAACGTGGGGTTGGCTCGCGAAGGTTCGGGCGCGGGCATTCATGGGCATCATCCAACGGCTGGGTGTCGAGAAAATTTGACGGAGCATAAGCCGCACGGCCGAAGACGGGCAACACTGGTCGGCCGTTGCTGTGTGGATCTCGGCTTTTGCGGCACAATTGCCGCCTATTTCATGTGGATTACCGTTTCGATGAGTTGCAACCGCCAGACCATTCGCGACCTGCGTCAGCAGATCCCCACGTTCGAGTGCGTGCCAGGCTGCCATGACTGCTGCGGGCCGGTGACCACCTCGCCGGAAGAAATGTCACGCCTGCCGCGCAAGACCCGCGCCGAGCAGGATGCGGCGATGGAAGAACTGAACTGTGTACACCTGGGGCCGAATGGCTGCACGGTGTATGGCGAGCGACCGCTGATTTGCCGGTTGTTCGGTACCACCAAAACCCTGCCATGCCCGAACGGGCGGGGGCCGGTGGAGTTGATTTATCCACGGGTTGAAAAGCAGATCTTCGAATACATGGCGGCGAATCGGCAGGTGCTGGTTTAGCGCAATTGCTGGAACCGAGTCGACCCAATCGCTGGCAAGCCAGCTCCCACAGTGATCGTTGTCGTTCACAGAATATCTGTTGACCACTGAACCTTTGGGAGCTGGCTTGCCAGCGATGGGGCCGGATCAGGCAGCACAAATCTCAGTCCGGAATCGGCAGGCTCAGGCTCTCCTTCACCTCTTCCATCACGATATAGCTTTTGGACTCACGCACATGCGGCAGCTTCAACAGAATGTCGCCCAACAGCTTGCGGTACGAAGCCATCTCGGAGATCCGCGCCTTCACCAGATAGTCGAAATCCCCTGACACCAAATGGCATTCCAGCACGTGCGGCAGTTTCAGCACCGCGCGGCGGAACTCTTCGAAGGTGTCGCCGGATTTGTAATCGAGGCTGATCTCGACGAACACCAGCAGGCTACCCTTCAAGTGCTGCGGGTTCAGGCGGGCGTTGTAGCCCATGATGATCCCCTCGCGCTCCAGTCGCCGCACTCGCTCCGTGCACGGTGTGGTGGACAGACCAACCTTCTCCCCGAGTTCGGTAAACGATATGCGCCCGTCCGCCTGCAGGATCCGCAAAATGTTGCGGTCGATCTTGTCCAGCTCACGTTTGGTCTGAGTGTTGGTACGCATAGGGGATGCGCCTCCGTGAAAAGGGTTTTTGCCGAGAATTGTCGCCAAATATAGGCGCTTATATAGTGAAATGCACTGGCCATTCTTTTTTACACTGCGCGCATCATTGCTCTAACAACAGACGTACGCGGCCCCGCCGCGATGAGGGATACAAAAATGCGCGTAATGGTCTTGGGTAGCGGCGTCATCGGTACCGCCAGTGCTTACTATCTGGCCCGTGCCGGGTTTGAAGTGGTGGTGGTCGACCGGCAGCCAGCCGTGGCCATGGAGACCAGTTTCGCCAACGCCGGCCAGGTGTCGCCGGGTTATGCCTCGCCATGGGCTGCGCCGGGTGTACCGCTCAAGGCCATCAAGTGGTTGCTGCAGCGCCACGCGCCGTTGGCGATCAAGGCCACTGCCGACATCGACCAGTACCTGTGGATGGCGCAAATGCTGCGCAACTGCACCGCTAGCCGTTACGCAGTGAACAAGGAGCGCATGGTGCGTCTGTCCGAGTACAGTCGCGACTGCCTCGATGAACTGCGCGCCGAAACCGGCATCGCTTACGAAGGCCGCAGCCTCGGTACCACGCAACTGTTCCGCACTCAGGCACAGCTCGATGGCGCCGCTAAAGACATCGCCGTGCTGAAAGAATCCGGCGTACCGTTTGAAGTCCTCGACCGCGCCGGCATTGCCCGTGTCGAGCCGGCCCTGGCCAATGTCACCGACATCCTCGCCGGCGCCCTGCGTCTGCCGAACGACCAGACCGGCGACTGCCAGATGTTCACTACGCGCCTGGCGGAAATGGCCGTGAAACTTGGTGTGGAATTCCGCTTCGGCCAGGACATCCAGCGCCTCGACTACGCCGGTGACCGCATCAACGGTGTATGGATCGACGGCAAGCTGGAAACCGCCGACCGCTACGTGCTGGCCCTCGGCAGCTACTCACCGCAACTGCTCAAGCCGCTGGGCATCAAGGCTCCGGTGTATCCGCTCAAGGGTTACTCGCTGACCGTGCCGATCACCAACCCGGCCATGGCCCCGACCTCGACCATTCTCGACGAGACCTACAAGGTCGCGATCACCCGTTTCGATAACCGCATCCGCGTCGGCGGCATGGCGGAAATCGCCGGTTTTGACCTGTCGCTGAACCCGCGTCGGCGCGAAACTCTGGAGATGATCGTCAACGACCTTTATCCTCAGGGCGGCAATCTGGCCGAGGCGAGCTTCTGGACCGGTCTGCGTCCGACCACCCCGGACGGCACGCCGATCGTGGGCGCCACGCCGTTCAAGAACCTGTTCCTCAACACCGGTCACGGCACCCTGGGTTGGACCATGGCGTGCGGTTCCGGTCGTTTGCTGGCCGATCTGATGGCGAAGAAAAAGCCGCAGATCAGCGCCGAAGGCCTCGATATTTCCCGTTACGGCAACAAGCCTCAGGAGTCCGCAAAACATGGCAATCCAGCGCCAGCTCACCAATGAGCGCATGAGTCAGATCGTCACCCACAACGGCACCGTGTATCTGGCCGGGCAGGTCGGCGACGACTTCGACGCCGGAGTCGAACAGCAGACCCGCGAGGTGCTCGCCAACATCGAGCGTCTGCTGGATCTGGCCGGGACTGACAAGCAGCATCTGCTGTCGGCAACGATCTACCTGAATGACATCGAGGCGCACTTTGCCGGGATGAATTCGGTGTGGGATCAGTGGCTGCCCAAAGGCGCCGCGCCGGCCCGGGCCACCGTCGAAGCGAAGATGGCCAAGCCGAGCATCCTGGTCGAGATCTCCATCGTCGCCGCGTTGCCGTAACCGATTTAAAGATCCCTCTCCCGGCGCTGTTGGCGGTTCACGTCGTCAGTCGGCGCCGGTTTTTATTTCCATGACCGCCTAGAAGTCTGCCGCCATGCGTCCTGCCCGTGCCCTGATTGACCTAGAAGCCCTGCGTCACAACTACCGAATTGCCCGCGAAGTCACCGGCGTCAAGGCGCTGGCGGTGATCAAGGCTGATGCCTATGGTCATGGTGCGGTGCGTTGCGCCCAGGCGCTGGAAACCGAGGCCGACGGGTTTGCCGTCGCCTGCATTGAAGAAGCGCTGGAGCTGCGCGCGGCCGGCATCAAGGCTCCGGTGCTGTTGCTCGAAGGCATCTTCGAAGCCGATGAACTGGCACTGATCGTCGAGCATGATTTCTGGACCGTGGTGCATTCACTGTGGCAACTCGAAGCCATCGAGCAGACGGCATTGAGCAAACCGATCACCGTGTGGCTCAAGCTCGATTCCGGCATGCACCGCGTCGGCCTGCATCCGAAGGACTACGCGGCGGCCTACCAGCGCCTGCTGGCCAGCGGCAAAGTGGCGAAAATCGTGCTGATGAGCCACTTCGCCCGCGCCGATGAACTGCATGAGCAGAGCAGCGCCGATCAGGTCGCGGTGTTCGAAGCGGCGCGTCAGGGTCTGGCTGCCGAAGTCAGCCTGCGCAACTCGCCGGCCGTGCTCGGTTGGCCGCAGATCCACAGCGACTGGGTGCGCCCGGGCATCATGCTCTACGGCGCGACCCCGTTCGAAGAAGCCAACGCCGTGGCCGAGCGTCTGCAACCGGTGATGACCCTCGAATCGAAAGTCATCTGCGTGCGCGAACTGCCCGCCGGCGAGCCGATCGGCTATGGCGCCAAATTCATCACCGACAAGCCGATGCGCATCGGCGTGGTAGCCATGGGCTATGCCGATGGCTACCCGCGTCATGCCCCGACCGGCACGCCGGTGCTGGTGGCCGGCAAACGCAGCCGCCTGCTTGGCCGCGTATCGATGGACATGCTCTGCATCGACCTCACCGATGTGCCGGAAGCGGACCTCGGTTCGACCGTCGAGCTGTGGGGCAAAAACATCCTCGCCAGCGAAGTGGCGCAGTGGGCGGACACCATTCCGTACCAGATCTTCTGCAACTTGCGTCGCGTGCCAAGGCTCTATTTCGAGGGTTGACGCTGCTGCGGGGGCCAAGTGTTGTAAATACTGAACGCTGTCGCCATGATAACGCTCAATATTCTTACAACATCAGGAGGCTCCCGCCTTGGACGTCGGTGAACGACTGCAATCGATCCGCAAGCTCAAAGGGCTTTCCCAGCGTGAACTCGCCAAACGCGCGGGCGTCACCAACAGCACCATTTCGATGATCGAAAAGAACAGCGTCAGCCCTTCGATCAGTTCGCTGAGGAAGGTTCTGGGCGGGATTCCCATGTCCATGGTCGAGTTCTTTTCCGAAGAAATCCTGCAGGAAGTCCCGACCCAGATCGTCTACAAGGCCAACGAGCTGATCGACATCTCCGACGGCGCGGTGACCATGAAACTGGTCGGCCGCGCGCACCCGAGCCGGGCCATCGCGTTTCTCAACGAGATCTACCCGCCGGGCGCTGATACCGGCGAAGAAATGCTCACCCATGAAGGCGAAGAAACCGGGATTCTGGTGGAAGGGCGTCTGGAACTGGTGGTGGGTCTGGAAACTTTTATTCTCGAAGCCGGCGACAGCTACTATTTTGAAAGTACCAAGCCGCACCGTTTCCGTAATCCGTTCGACGCGCCCGCGCGACTAATCAGCGCAGCCACGCCGGCGAATTTTTAAAGACAGAGGTGCCAGGCCATGACGGTGAAGGCATCCGATGAGTTTTTCCACAGCGCGGTATAACCCCTTCGACTATGGGGTTGTTTCAGTGTGGCGGGCTACCCGCTATACTTGCGCCCGCCTGCGAACCGTGGCCGCAGGCGTGAATAGCCACCATTGAGGGTGAACGCGTGAACCTAATTATGAAAATGCTGGCCGCACCAGCAACCGTACTGGCCCTCTGGGCTGTCAGCGCTCAAGCTGCGACGAATGACGACATTGCCAAGCGCCTCGAGCCGGTCGGCCAGGTGTGCGTTCAGGGGCAGGAATGCAAAGGGATGGAAGTCGCTGCCTCCGCTGGCGGCGGTGGTGGGGCGAAGACGCCGGATGAAGTGATTGCAAAACATTGCAACGCTTGTCACGGCACGGGCCTGCTGGGCGCCCCGAAAATCGGTGACGCAGCGGCCTGGAAAGACCGTGCTGATCACCAGGGCGGCCTCGACGGCCTGCTGGCCAAAGCCATCACTGGCCTGAATTCGATGCCACCCAAAGGTACCTGCGCCGACTGCTCGGATGACGAGTTGAAAGGCGCGATCCAGAAGATGTCCGGCCTGAAATAAGCCGCGCTTCTGACGAAAAAAACCGTCTTCGGACGGTTTTTTTGTGCCTGCGATTCACGGCTTTCGCTGTCCTTTGCAGCAAAGTCGAGGCAAGCTCGGTCTACCCCTATTCACGGAACGGGCAGGAGGCTTCAGATGGTGCAGTTGTGTTCGATCGAACAGGCAGTGGACGAGGTGCTTGCACGCCTGCCGGCGCATATCCACATGGGCATGCCGCTGGGCTTGGGCAAGCCCAATCACTTCGTCAACGCGCTGTACCGGCGGATCAAGGATTTGCCCGAACGACAGCTGACGATGTACACCGCGCTGTGCCTGGGGCGGCCGACGCTGGGCGACGGTCTGCAGAAGCGCTTCATCGAACCCTTCGTCGAGCGCGTGTTCGGCGACTACCCCGAATTCGATTTCCTCGCCGATCTGCAGCGTGACAGCCTGCCCGCCAACATCCGCATCGAACAGTTCTTCATGCAGCCCGGCAGCCTGCTCAACAGCGCGCCGGCTCAGCAGGACTACGTCAGCAGCAACTACAGCCACGCCGCCCGCGATATCAATGCCGCCGGCCTCAATCTGGTGGCGCAATTGCTCGCCAGCAGCAGCGAACATCCCGATCGCCTGAGCCTGAGCTGCAACCCGGACATCACCCTCGACCTGTTGCCGATGATCGCCAAGCGCCGCGACGCCGGGGAGACCATTCTGCTGGTCGGTCAAGTGCACACCTATCTGCCGTACATGCCCGGCGATGCCGAAGTCGATATCGACACCTTCGACCTGCTGATCGACGCGAAGGACAGCAGCACGCTGTTTTCCACGCCGAACATGCCGGTGGGTTTTCAGGATCACTTCATCGGTTTGCACGCCAGCACCCTGGTGCGCGACGGCGGCACCTTGCAGATCGGCATCGGTTCGATGGGCGACGCGCTCACGGCCGCATTGCTCGCGCGGCAGGCGGACAACGCTGGTTACCAAGCCTTGCTCAACGACATCAATCTCAGCCAGTGGGCGCAGTTGATCGAGCGCGAGGGCGGTACTGCGCCATTCGCCAAGGGTTTGTATGGCTGCAGCGAAATGTTCGTCAACGGTCTGCTGGTGCTGGCCGATGCCGGGATCATCCGGCGCAAGGTCTACCCCGACGTGCACACTCAGGAGCAGGCCAACGCCGGCACCCTCGATGAGTCGGCGCAGACCGATGGCATCTCGGTGCACGGCGGCTTCTTCCTCGGCCCGCGCAGTTTCTACGAGCGCCTGCGCGAGCTGCCGCTGAGCAAGCGCCTCGAATTCAACATGACCCGCATCAGCTACATCAACGAGCTGTACGGGCAGGAAGAGCTCAAGCGCTTGCAGCGTCTCGATGCGCGATTCATCAACACCGTGTTCACTATGACGCTGATGGGCGCGGGTGTGGCCGATCAATTGGAAGACGGGCGGGTGCTCAGCGGTGTCGGCGGGCAATACAATTTTGTCGCCCAGGGCCACGCGCTGCACGATGCGCGCTCGATTCTGATCCTGCGCAGCTGGCGCGAGTCCGGCGGCGAGGTCAGCTCGAACATCGTCTGGGAGTACGGGCATTGCACGATTCCACGGCACCTGCGCGACATCGTGGTCACCGAATACGGCATTGCCGATCTGCGCGGCAAGACCGATGCGGTGGTAATCGAGTCGTTGCTGAACATCAGCGATTCACGCTTCCAGCCAGAACTGATCGAGCAGGCGCAGAAGGTCGGCAAACTGCCGAAGGATTTCCGCCTCGATCCGCGTTTCGCGGAGAACACCCCGCAACGCTTGCAGGCGATCGCCGCGAAGCATCCGAACCTGTTTCCGGAATATCCGCTGGGCTGTGATTTCACCGCGATCGAGCGGGATCTGCTGCGGGCGCTGAACTGGCTCAAGAGCAAGTTCAAGCTGAGCGAGATCTTGGAGCTGGGCAAGGCTGCGCTGGATGCGCCGGAGGCTTCGACGTTCCCCGAACACCTTGAACGTATGCAACTGACCAACCCGGAAGGCCTGAAAGAAGACCTTTTCCAGCGCTTGCTCCTTACCGGCCTCAAAGCCACCGCGCAGTAACGGCTCACCCCAAAACCAACTGTGGGAGCGGGCTTGCTCGCGAAGGCGTCGTGTCAGTCAAAGAATAGCTCGACTGACACGACGCCTTCGCGAGCAAGCCCGCTCCCACAGGGGGTAATGCGGTGTGGCTTATTCGATGAAGGTAACGACGCCATCCTTCAGCGATTTCACGCGGGCCAGCGATTCAACGCGATAGCCCTGCGAATCCAGCTCGGCACGGCCGCCCTGGAACGACTTCTCGATCACGATGCCCAGACCGGCGACGGTGGCGCCAGCCTGTTTGATGATCGAGATCAGCGCCTGCGAAGCCTTACCGTTGGCCAGGAAGTCGTCGATGATCAGCACGCGGTCGCTGCTGGTCAGGTGACGCGGCGAGATGGCCACGGTGCTTTCGGTCTTCTTGGTGAACGAGTAAACGGTCGCCGACAGCAGGTTTTCGGTCAGGGTCAGGGACTGTTGCTTGCGGGCGAAGATCACCGGCACGCCGAGGTTCAGACCGGTCATGATCGCCGGAGCGATGCCCGAGGCTTCGATGGTGACGATCTTGGTGATGCCCGAATCCTTGAACAGCGTGGCGAATTCGTCGCCGATCAGCTTCATCAGGGCCGGGTCGATCTGGTGGTTCAGGAAGGCGTCGACTTTCAGGACCTGGTCGGAAAGCACGATGCCTTGTTCGCGGATTTTCTGCTGCAATGCTTCCATGAAGCTGTCCTCGTTCAGCGCTTGTGCGCCCTAAGCTTTAAAAAAGTGGTCAATTCTAGCGCTTTAACATCGCGCGTATATCAGCCAATGCGCTATTGCCGCGCACGGCTTTGACTTCGGTCGGTGTGTCGTCGTTGCCTTCCCACGCCAGGTCGTCCGGCGGCAGCTCATCGAGGAAGCGGCTTGGCGCGCAGTCGATGATCTCGCCGTACTGTTTACGCTTGGCGGCGAAGGTGAACGCCAGGGTCTGACGGGCGCGGGTGATACCCACGTAGGCCAGGCGGCGTTCCTCCTCGATGGTGTCGGCTTCGATGCTGGAGCGGTGCGGGAGGATTTCCTCTTCCATGCCCATGATGAACACGTAAGGGAATTCCAGGCCCTTGGACGCATGCAGGGTCATCATCTGCACGCCTTCGGCGCCGTCCTCTTCTTCCTGCTGCCGCTCGAGCATGTCGCGCAGGACCAGTTTGCCAATGGCGTCCTCGACGGTCATTTCGCCGTCTTCGTCTTTTTCCAGGGTGTTCTTCAAGGCCTCGATCAGAAACCAGACGTTGCTCATCCGGTAGTCCGCAGCCTTGTCGCTGGAACTGTTGGTGCGCAGCCAGTTCTCGTAGTCGATGTCCATGACCATGCTGCGCAGCGCCGAGATCGGGTCTTCGCCGGCACACTGCTCACGGACCTTGTCCATGAAGCGCTTGAAGCGCGACAGGCGATCGGTGAAGCGGCTGTCCAGATGCTCGCCCAGACCGATTTCGTCGGTGGCGGCGTACATCGAGATCTTGCGTTCGGTGGCGTAGTTGCCGAGTTTTTCCAGGGTGGTCGAGCCGATTTCCCGGCGCGGCACGTTGATCACGCGCAGGAAGGCGTTGTCGTCGTCCGGGTTCACGATCAGGCGGAAGTAGGCCATCAGGTCCTTCACTTCCTGACGGCCAAAGAAGCTGTTGCCGCCGCTCAGGCGGTACGGCACCTGGTGGTGCTGCAACTTCAGTTCGATCAGCTTGGCCTGGTAGTTGCCGCGATAGAGGATCGCGAAATCGCTGTACGGGCGGTCGGTACGCAAGTGCAGGCTGAGGATTTCCATGGCCACGCGCTCGGCTTCGGCGTCCTCGTTGCGGCAGCGGATCACGCGGATCTCGTCGCCGTGGCCCATCTCACTCCACAGCTGTTTTTCGAATTCGTGCGGGTTGTTCGAGATCAGCACGTTGGCGCAGCGCAGGATGCGGCTGGTGGAGCGGTAGTTCTGCTCGAGCATCACCACTTTCAGCGACGGGTAGTCATCCTTGAGCAGCATCAGGTTTTCCGGCCGTGCGCCGCGCCAGGCGTAGATCGACTGGTCGTCGTCGCCCACCACGGTGAACTGATTGCGCTTGCCGATCAGCATCTTCACCAGCAGGTACTGGCTGGCGTTGGTGTCCTGGTATTCGTCGACCAGCAGGTAACGCACCTTGTTCTGCCACTTTTCGAGGATGTCGGCGTGCTCTTCGAAGAGCTTTACCGGCAGCAGGATCAGGTCGTCGAAGTCCACCGCGTTGAACGCCTTGAGCGTGCGCTGATAGTGGGTGTAGACGATGGCGGCAGTCTGTTCTTTCGGATTGCGCGCGTTTTCCAGCGCCTGGGCCGGCAGGATCAGGTCGTTTTTCCAGGCGCCGATCATGTTCTTGATCTCGTCGACGCCGTCGTCGCCTGCGTATTCCTTCTGCATGATGTCGGTCATCAGGGCTTTGACGTCGGTCTCGTCGAAGATCGAGAAACCGGGTTTGTAGCCCAGCCGCGCATGCTCCTTGCGGATGATGTTCAGGCCCAGGTTGTGGAAGGTGCAGACCGTCAGGCCGCGACCTTCGCCGGCACGCAGCAGGGTGCCGACCCGCTCCTTCATCTCGCGCGCGGCCTTGTTGGTAAAGGTCATGGCGACGATGTACTGGGCGCGGATGCCGCAGTTCTGGATCAGGTGCGCGATCTTGCGGGTGATCACGCTGGTCTTGCCGGAGCCAGCGCCGGCGAGCACCAATAGAGGGCCGCCGACGTAGTTCACGGCTTCTTGCTGCCGGGGATTGAGTCGGGACATACGAAAATTCGGGAGTCGTTGACGAAATGGGCCGGCATTTTAACAGGCTCAGCGATTTGTGCTGCTCTGTCCGACTTGTGACGTACCACGCGATTCAAATTTGCCGGTTTTGTTACTTTCGCGGAGGATACACGGTGATTTTGCGGCTAATGTTCTCATTCGTGACACAAAATAACGTTCTGATAATCGTTGTCATTGAACATCGCAACGGCATAATGCCCCGCCCACATCATTGCAGAGTCTAGGGAGCTAGCTTGTCTACGCCTGTCGAACCCTTGCGTTTGCTGCTACTGGCCGAAGAGCCAGCGTGGACAGCGTTATTGCGCGAGTGTCTGGCTCCGATGGGGAGCGCGGCGGTGCTGATCAGTGCGCCGAGCTGGGAGTCGGTCAGCAGTCTGTTCGAAGACAATCGTCACGCGGTGTTGTTGACCGTTCCCGCGTTGCAGCCGGCCCCGGGCCGTTGCAGCCTGCCGACGGTGTTGCTGCTGGATCACGAGCCGGTCACCGCGCCGGTTGGCGTCAGTGACTGGCTGGTGTTCGACGCCCTCGACGCCGGCATGCTGCGCCGTTGTCTGCGCCATGTGCGTGAACGCGGCGTTCTCGAAAACACCCTGCAACGCCTGGCCGAACAGGATCCTCTGACCGGCATCGCCAACCGCCAGGGCTTCCAGACCCTGCTCGCGGCGCGCCTGGCGGAAAACGACGGCCGTGGTCTGGCCCTCGGGCATCTCGATCTCGACAACTTCCGTCACGCCAACGACGCCCTCGGTCATCAGGCCGGCGATCGCTTGATCTTGCAGGTCGTCGCGCGGCTGAAAAGTCAGCTTGAGGCCGGGGATCAACTGGCGCGCCTCGGTAGCGACGAATTCGCCCTGCTGATCGACACCCGTCGCGCGCCGCAACGCGCCGAGTGGATGGCCGAACGCATTACCGAAGCCCTCGCCGAACCGTATTGGGTCGATGGCGAAAGCCTGTTGATCGGCTCCAGCCTCGGCATCGCCCATGCCCGTGCGCAGGGCGGCGCCGACCCGCTGATGTGGCACGCGCACATCGCCATGCAGCAGGCCAAGAGCACGCAGGGCTGCACCTTCCATATCTTCAACGAACGCATCAACCGCAACGCCCGGAGCATGGCCGACCTCGAAAGCGAGTTGCGCCGGGCTTTGCGCCGCGATGAGCTGGAGCTGCACTACCAGCCACGGCTGAATCTTGCAGACGGGCAGATCGTCGGCCTCGAAGCCCTGGTGCGCTGGCGCCATGGCGAACGCGGCCTGTTGCCGCCCAGCGAATTCGTGCCATTGGCCGAGCAGAGCGGTTTGATCGTGCCGCTGGGCTACTGGGTGATTTCCCGCGCGTTGCGCGACATGCAGGCACTGCGCGAGCGCGGGCTGCCGGCGCTGCACATGGCGATCAACCTGTCGTTCCGCCAGTTTCAGGACAGCCAGTTGCTGCCGACGCTCAGTCGGCTGATTGCCGAGCGCGGGGTCGAGGCGCAGTGGCTGGAATTTGAACTCACCGAAACCGCCGTGATGCGCCGCAGCGATCTGGTCAAACAGACCATGGACGCCCTCGGCCGTCTCGGCGTGCGTTTCTCGCTGGATGACTTCGGCACCGGGTTCTCCTCGTTCGTGCACCTCAACAGCCTGCCGATCACCTTGCTGAAGATCGACAAAAGCTTTGTCGGCGGCATGGAGCAGCGCGAAGAGAACCGCAAACTGGTGCACGCGATGATCAACCTTGCGCACAACCTGCACCTGGAAGTGGTGGCCGAGGGGGTGGAGACCCCGGAGCAACTGGATCTGCTGCGCGGGTTTGGCTGTGATCAGGTGCAGGGTTATCTGATCAGCCGGCCGTTGCCGTTGGCAGAGCTGGTTGAATACCTGACCTTCGGCTCTAGCCAGCAGCCAGCCCTCGAGATCGTCAGTTGAACGCAATCTCCGGGTTAGGCATGAATCCCTGTGGGAGCGGGCTTGCTCGCGAAGGCGTCGTGTCAGTCAAAGCATAGGCTGCCTGACCCACCGCTTTCGCGAGCAAGCCCGCTCCCACAAGGGAATCTCAGTCTGCCTGAGCGACTGTGTACTGGTTTGATGACAGAGGTTCGCGCTGAATCATCCGCTTCATCTTCCATTCAAACGCCAGCGTCAGGCTCACCGCCGCGCAGGCCAGGCCCAGCGCCAATCCCCACCAGACGCCCGTCGGCCCCCAGTTCAGGTGGAACGCCATCCACCACGCCGCCGGTGCGCCAATCAACCAATAACAAGCAAGGCCAACCAGAAACGTGGTTTTCGCATCCTTGAGTCCACGGATGCAGCCCATGGCGATGGTCTGCGTGCCGTCAAACAGCTCGAACCACGCCGCCACCGCCAGCAGGCTCACCGCCAGACGAATCACTTCGGCAAAGGCCGGATCGTTGTGATCAAGGAACAACCCGACCAACTGATTCGGCAACAGCCAGAACACCATGGCAAAACCCAGCATCACCACCGCACCGAAAACGATGCCGACCCGGCCGGACATCCGCGCATCGCTCAGTTGCCCGGCGCCGTAGTGCTGGCCGACGCGCATGGTGATCGCGTAGGACATCCCCGCCGGCACCATGAACGCCACCGAAACGATCTGCAGAGCGATCTGGTGTGCGCCGAGTTGCGTGCTGCCCATGGTGCCCATGCACAGCGCCGCGAAGGCAAACAGGCCGACTTCCACCGCGTAGGTACCGCCAATCGGCAGGCCGAGGCGCCACAGTTCTTTCAGGTACTGACGATTTGGTCGTGACAGGCCGGCGCGCAATGGGTAGGCGTCGTAGGCCGGGTGCCGGCGAATGTGCCAGGCGAGGGCCAGCGCCATGCAGTTGGCAACGATTGCCGTGACCAGACCGATGCCGGTCAACCCCAGTTTCGGCAGGCCGAACATGCCGGTGATCAGTGCGTAATTGAGCAGGAAGTTGGCCACGGTGCCGCCGAGGCTGATGACCATCACCGGGGTCGCCCGGCCGATCGCACTGGTGAAACCGCGCAGGGCCATGAAGCTCAGATAGCCGGGCAGGGCGAAGGGCAGAGCGATCAAAAATTGTCCAGCGGCGTTGACGTTGGTTTCGGTCTGGCCGAACAGCAGCAACACCGGTTTCAGATTCCACAACAGCAACCCGGCGCCGAGCGCCATCAGCCACGCCAGCCACAGCCCAGCCTGGGTCAGGCGTGCCGCGCCGATGATGTCGCCGGCGCCCTGACGGATCGCCACCAGCGTGCCGACCGCTGCAATCACGCCGATGCAGAAAATCGACACGAACGAGTAACTCGCCGCGCCCAGTCCGCCGCCGGCCAGGGCTTCGGGGCTGAGGCGCGCCATCATCAGGGTGTCGGTCAGCACCATCAACATGTGCGCCAACTGTGAAGCGATCAACGGCCCTGCCAGCCGCAGGAGGGCCCAGAGTTCGGTACGCACAGGATGCTGCATGGTCATCACCACCCATCAATCAGAGGGAACAAGAGACCGTCGATTCTCGGCGCTTGGCAGGGTTTGCACAAAAGGATAAAAAGGATGGGTGGCATGATTAAAACTCATCATGAGTAAACCTCGCCGGGGTGGCCGGATGCCGCTAAAGGAGCTTTGTGTATGTCCCGTCGTCTTCCTCCCTTGTATGCCCTGCGCGCATTCGAAGCGGCGGCGCGGCATAGCTCGTTCACCCGGGCGGCCGAGGAATTGTCGATCACCCAGAGTGCAGTCAGCCGGCACATCAAGACGCTGGAAGAACATTTCGCCTGCAAGCTGTTTCATCGCAGTGGGCGCAACCTGCAACTGACGGAGTCGGCGCGGCTGCTGTTGCCCGGCATTCGCGATGGTTTTGCGGCGCTGGAGCGCGCCTGCAACACCTTGCGCGCCGAAGACGACATTCTGCGCATGAAAGCGCCGTCGACCCTGACCATGCGCTGGCTGCTGGCCCGGCTCAGCCGTTTTCGTCACTTACAGCCCGGCAACGAAGTGCAACTGACCAGTGCCTGGATGGACGTGGATTCGGTGGACTTCAACAACGAGCCGTTCGACTGCGCGGTGCTGCTGAGCGATGGGCACTTCCCGCCGGACTGGGAGGCCAGCCTGCTGTTTCCCGAGGAATTGATTCCTGTCGGCGCGCCGAACCTGCTGAATGACCAGCCGTGGGATGTGGCGCGGCTGGCCTCCACGGAGTTGCTGCATCCGACCCCGGATCGGCGTGACTGGCGCAGTTGGCTGGAGCACATGGGCCTGTCCGATCAGGTGTCGCTCAAGGGTGGGCAGGTGTTCGATACCCTCGAACTGGGGATGATCGCCGCGGCGCGAGGCTACGGGGTGTCGATGGGCGATCTGCTGATGGTCGCCGAAGATGTGGCGCAAGGAAGACTGAGCCTGCCATGGCCGACCGCGGTCGCCAGCGGACTGAATTATTACCTGGTGTGGCCAAAAACCCGTCCGGGAGGTGAACGTTTGCGCCGTCTCAGCGACTTCCTGCAAGGCGAAGTGCGAGCCATGGCGTTGCCGGTGGTCAAGCGCTTGAGCTGAAACGTTAGAGCCGCCACAATGCCGGCCTTGTGCCATAACCCTGCTGTTCGCTCAAGTATTCGGCTTTACCGCCGAATACGTGCATGTGGAACCCTCGTGCAGGTATCCACGATTCACCCCCATTAGAAAATTATCCGAGCTGCGATCAAGGAGGATCGGCAAGTTCGGCCAGGAGCTGTCCATGTCTCAACCTCGCGCTCGGATCGCCTCGCAGCTGGGCCTCGCGCTCGCCGTGATACTGGCGATCGTCATCAGCGGCAGTACGGTGTTCGCCCTGCGTTCGCTGGATTCCGCCAACCTCGCCACCCGTGAAGAGCACCTCGCCAGTGAGGCGCGGCTGCTGGCCGACCAGTTGAGCACTTTCCACGGCACGCTGCGCGAAAGCACCCAGCGCCTGAGCGGGCTGTTCGAGAAACGCTTCAGCGCGGGCCTGAGCATTCACCCGGATGAACCGGTGAACGTCGCCGGCACCCAGACCCCGGGCCTGCACTTGGGCAGCGAAGTGTTGAACAACAACTTCAAGGAAGTCGACGAGTTCAAGCAGATGACCGCCGGCGTTGCCACGCTGTTCGTGCGTAGCGGCGAAGACTTCGTGCGGGTCAGCACCTCGCTGACCAAACAGGACGGCACGCGCGCTATCGGCACTCTGCTCGATCACGCACACCCGGCCTACGCGAAGTTGATGGCGGGTCAGGGTTACGTCGGCCGCGCGCTGCTGTTTGATCGTTCCTACATGACCCAATACACCCCGGTGCGCGATGGCAGCGGCAAAGTGATTGCGGTGTTGTTCGTTGGTTTTGATTACACCGATGCGCAGAACGCCCAGTTCGACAACCTCAAGCGCTTCCGCATCGGCCAGACCGGTTCGCTGGCGCTGCTGGATGAGCAGAACAAATGGTTGGTGGCCCCGGCGGGCGTCCAGGCATTGGATCAGGCGGTTACGGTGATTGGCGCTCTGGCCAAAACCCCTGGCAAAGGTCAGTTCTGGGGCGACAAGAACGAAGATTTCTACAGCGTTTCGGTGCCATTTGACGGTGGGCCGTGGGCGGTGGTGGCGAGTATGCCGAAAGCCGAGATTCGCGCGGTGACCTGGAGCGTCGGCACGCAACTGGCCATCGGCAGCCTGCTGGCGATGCTGTTGGCGGTGGGTTCGGTGGTGTGGTTGCTGCGCAGCAAACTGGCGCCGCTGAGTGATCTGGTGCGTCAGGCCGAAGCGCTGGGCGCAGGTGATCTGAGCGTGCGCCTGAACGTGTCGAGCAACGACGAGATCGGACAGTTGTCCCGTGCGTTCAACCAGATGAGCCAGGCGCTGTCGACGATGGTCGAACACATCCGCCGCTCCTCGGAAGAGGTCAACAGCCGCGCCCAGGCATTGTCCGGTTTGTCCGGTGGTGCCTACGAAGGCATGGAGCAGCAGTCCGGCGAAATCACCAGCATGGCCGGCGCAGTTGAAGAGTTCAGCGCCACCTCGCTGAACATTGCCGACAACATGGGTGCCACCCAGCGTCTGGCCCAGGAAAACGCTCAGCAGACGCAGATCGGTCGTACTTCCATGGACGAAGCGTCTTCGTCGCTTGAGCAAATCGCTGGTGCGTTGAACACCACGGCTACCGTGATCAACACCCTTGGCCAGCGTTCCCAGGAAATCGGCGGCATTGTCAGTGTGATCACCTCGATTGCCGAACAGACCAACCTGCTGGCGCTCAACGCGGCCATCGAAGCGGCCCGTGCCGGTGAACAGGGCCGTGGTTTTGCCGTGGTCGCTGATGAGGTGCGTAACCTGGCGTCGCGCACCCGTCAGGCCACTGATGAAATCTCCGGGATGATTCACAGCATCCAGCAGGAAACCGGCAACGCCATCAGCACCATGGAGCAGGGCAACCTGCTGATGCAGGAAGGCCTGTCGCGCAACGCCAACGTGGCGTCGGCGCTGGCGCGGATCGATGAGCAGAGCCGTTCGGCAGGGCAGCAGTTCGCCGCGATTACCACCGCGACCCAGGAGCAGAGCAGCACGGCTACTTTGCTCAGCAGTAACCTGCAGAGCATTGCGCTGGCCAACAGTGAGCAGCGTGAGGTGGTGTCGAACCTTGCGGTCACCGCCAAAGAGCTTGAAAAGCTGGCGGCGGATCTGCGTTCCGAGGTTGATCGCTTTCGTTGATACAGCCTTGATATAGCTTTCGCGAGCAAGCTCGCTCCCACAGTTTCCGGCGTGAATCACAGATTCTGTGAACACCCGAGATCCCTGTGGGAGCGAGCTTGCTCGCGAATGGATCCCCGCCAGTTCTTGGTAAATCACACGATCGCAAGCTCCATTGCACTTGCTGAAACGTTTCCGCAGCGCTATAAAAATGGCACAACTCCAATAAAGGCTGCTGCCATGACCCCGTTCAAACTCGCCGTTGCATTCGGCGCACTCTCTGCTGCTTCCCACGCCATGGCCTGGGATTACGTACTCCTCGATACCAACAAGCCCGCGCAAAACTGGAGCATTACCAGTGAGCAGCTCGGGTTGAAAACCGACAAGCCTTTCTCCGTGAGTCTGCGAACCTTGCACGGCGGACGACAGGAAGGTGTCAGCATCGTCGATATCGATAACGGCACGATGAAACTCTCGGTGGTGCCGACCCGCGGCATGAATGTCTTGCAGGCGTCGGTTGGTAACGTGCGCATGGGTTGGGATTCGCCGGTCAAGGAAGTGGTCAACCCGGCCTTCATCGAACTCAATGGACGCGGTGGTCTGGGCTGGCTGGAAGGCTTCAATGAGCTGGTGACCCGCTGCGGTTACGAATGGGTCGGCCATCCGGGCATCGACAATGGCGAGATGCTGACCCTGCACGGCCGCGCCGCGAACATTCCGGCCAGCACTGTCACGCTGCACATCGATGAAAAACCACCCTACGCCATCAGTCTGCGCGGTGAACTGAAGGAACAGGCGTTCAAGAAAGTCGATTTCTCGGTCGTCACTGAGCTGGTCACCGAGCCGGGCAGCGTGCGCTTTGCCCTCAACGATACGCTGACCAACAACGGCGATTATCCGAAGGAATACCAGGCGCTGTATCACAGCAACTTCAGTACACCGTTCCTTGAGCAGGGCGCGCGGTTCGCGGCGCCGGTGAAACAGGTCTCGCCGTTCAACGACAAGGCCAAAGCCGAGTTGGCGGACTGGCAGACTTATCGCGGTCCAACCAAGGACTACGACGAAACCGTCTATAACGTCGTGCCCTACGCCGACGCAAAAGGCGAAACCCTGACTGTTTTGCACAACAAGGCTGGCAGCCTCGGTGTCTCTGTTGGCTTCAATACACAGCAGCTGCCAGTGTTTTCCCTGTGGAAAAATACCGATACCCAAGGGCAGGGCTATGTCACTGGGCTTGAGCCGGGCACCAGCTTTTCCTACAACCGCCGCTATCAGCGTCCGCTGAATCTGGTGCCGACCATTGCGCCAAAGGCCAGCCAACAGTTTCAGATCAGCTACAGCCTGCTGGCAGACAAAGGCGCTGTGGATAACGCCTTGAAGCGCGTGAGCGAAATCCAGGCCGGGCGTGAAACCGAAGTGCGACAGGCGCCGCTGGTGGATCTGACCGAGCATTAAGGCGTCGCCGGCCGGTATTGCAGCGCCTCGGCCAGATGCTCACGGCTGATTGCATCGACTTGCTCAAGGTCTGCCAGGGTTCTGGCGACCTTGAGCAAACGATGAGCTGAGCGTAGTGACAAGGTCAGCCGTTCGCAGGCTGACTCCAGCCATTTCTCATCGGCTGTGGATAACTGGCAGTGCCGCTTCAGGCCTGGCAGATCGAGGAACGCATTGGCACAACGCTGACGCTTTTGCTGGCGTTCGCGTGCCTCGGCCACCACGGCTGCCGCACTGGCGCTGTCCTCGCCTGGCTTCACTGCCGGATTCAACGCCGTCGCTTCCCGCGCCACCGTCAGGTGCAGATCGATCCGATCCAGCAACGGCCCCGATAGCTTGTTGCGGTAGCGCTGCACCATGTCCGGTGTACAAGAGCACTTGCCGCTCGGCTCGCCAAGATATCCACAGGGGCAAGGATTCATTGCCGCCACCAACTGGAAACGCGCGGGAAAGCGTACGCGATCCTTGGCTCGGGCAATCACGATATGCCCGGATTCCAGCGGCTCGCGCAGCACCTCCAGCACCTTGCGATCAAATTCCGGAAGCTCGTCGAGAAACAGCACACCGTGGTGGGCGAGGGTGATCTCGCCGGGTTGCGGTTTCGAGCTGCCACCGACCAGCGCCGGCCCCGATGCAGAATGGTGCGGTTGACGGAATGGTCGCTGCGGCCAATGGGTCAGTGGCACGCCGCTGGCGACCGATTGAATCGCCGCCACTTCCAGCGCCTCGCATTCGGAGAGTGGCGGCAGCAGGCCCGGCAAGCGACTTGCCAACAAGGTCTTGCCGGTCCCCGGCGGCCCGCTGAACAACAGGTTGTGTGCGCCCGCCGCCGCGATCAGCAGCGCCCGTTTCGCGGCCATCTGTCCTTGCACCTCATTGAGGTCGGGATAAGGTTTCGCCGCATGGATCAGCCCGTCCGAGACATAAGGCTCGACCGGCGTATGCCCGTTGAAATGCGCCACTGCCTCCAGCAGATGATCCACCGCAAACACCTTCAAACCCGAAGCAAGGCACGCTTCCTCGGCATTCGCCCGCGGCACCACCAGTGCCCGCCCGGCCTTGCGCGCCGCCAGTGCCGCCGGCAACACCCCGCGTACCGGCCGCACAGCGCCGGACAACGCCAGTTCACCAAGGCATTCCACATCATCCAGCGTCAGACACGGCACCTGCACACTCGCCGACAGAATCCCCAAGGCAATCGCCAGATCAAAGCGCCCGCCATCCTTGGGCAAGTCCGCCGGCGCCAGATTCAAGGTGATCCGCCGCGCCGGAAACTGCAGCCCGGAATTGATGATCGCGCTGCGCACGCGATCCTTGCTCTCCTTTACCGCCGCTTCAGGCAGGCCGACCATGGTCAGCGAGGGCAGACCGTTGGCGAGATGGACTTCGACGGTGACAGCGGGAGCATCCACGCCAACCTGGGCGCGGCTGTGGACGATGGAGAGGGACATGGTCGTTCCTTGAGCTGAATCGGGGACCGCTTCCTGCGGGTTTTTGAAGGGTAGTTGGGGAAGGGCGATCAGGCGGGGGCGAACTTTCACTGGATGTTGCGGGAAAGCGGTCAACCAATTTCGAGGCGAAAAAAAACCGCCTTGAGGAGACGGTTTTCAGTTTGCAGGCTTCGGTGAGGCCAAGGCCTGCGTATCCTTTGCGGACACACTCACGTGCGATCAGGTTATGCATGTTTGCTCATTGGCGCAAGTATCAGATGGGCTTGAAAGGGGGGCAACGGTCCCGTTGATAGCGCCTCATAACGACTTGATACAAGTTGTTTAAATCGCTTTCTAAGGGCTGTCATAAAGTCCGCAATGACGATGCCCACTCATGGGGTATTCGCGAAGTGTGGCCGGGAGCGCAAAGACTTCATGTTCCTCGACACGGTGTGAGACCCGTGCCGGTGCTGTATTTGAGGAACCCACACCCGGCCGCCTTGGCGGACATACTCACGTGTAGTCCCGAAGGTGTTCGTACGCCGGAAAGTGCATCGGAGGTTTGGCCCCACGCAAGGAGGGCCAAAGTATGTCTAAGTTTCTTAAACATATGTGGCGCCTCGTCAGAATCGCGCTATGGGCTTTTCGCCTGTACGAGTTTCTGCGAGACCGTTGGAATAATTCGTTGTAGAGGATTGATCTGACGGAAACCGCTCCTGCCTCGGCAGGAGCGGTTTAATTTCTTTCGCAAACTTCAAGGCACTTTGGCTCAGGGTCTGCAGACTTACTCGGCCGGCGGCGTCAGCTTGGCTTCCATCTCGGCGACTTTGGCCTCAAGGCTTTCGAGGCGAGCACGGGTACGCGCCAATACAACCATCTGACTATCAAACTCTTCACGGCTCACCAAATCGAGTTTGCTGAACGCACTCTGCAGCAGCATCTTGAACTGGCTTTCGATTTCGGCTTTCGGCAGCGGGGTGTCGCCGCTGAACAGGCGGGAGGCGGTGCCGCTCAGGGCGTCGAGGAAGTCTTTGGGCGCGAGCATGGAATGTGTCCTGTAAACAGTGGCGGGCAGTGTATCACGCAGTGTCTATAGTCATTGACGCAGGCACGGATGCACGCTTTTCGCGCAAGCGGACGGACGGCAGCGCACCGTTGTTGTGCGTAACCGTCGGGGCTTTTTTGCGCGGGCGCCTGTGGCAGCGGCCAAGGGCTTGAAATCAGAGGAATTTGGCGAGATGGCAAGCTTTCTGCTTAGTCGGTAGTGACCCATGCACTGATGCAGTCGCTGTGACGAATGCAGTGCGGCAGGCGGGACGGGGAGTTTCGCCGGCAGCGGTTAGCTGGCGTCAGTCGGGCAGGTAAGGCCGACGATGCGTTACAAAGCCAGGCACTGCGCTTAGACTTGAGTCGGGTTTGTTTTCCTGGGGCAAGTCCACCAATTCGGGAGAGAGTTTCATGAAGCTAGTCACTGCCATCATCAAGCCGTTCAAGTTGGACGACGTGCGCGAGTCGCTGTCCGAAATCGGCGTGCAGGGCATTACCGTTACTGAAGTCAAAGGCTTCGGCCGGCAGAAGGGTCACACCGAGCTGTATCGCGGCGCGGAGTATGTGGTCGATTTTCTGCCCAAGGTGAAAATCGACGTTGCTATCGACGACAAGGATCTGGATCGGGTTATCGAGGCGATAACCAAGGCTGCCAACACCGGCAAGATCGGTGACGGCAAGATCTTCGTGGTCAATCTGGAACAGGCGATCCGCATCCGTACCGGCGAAACCGATACCGACGCGATCTAAACGCCGCCACAAACCCAACGCCCCAGGAGAAAACAATATGACTCTGCGTAAATTCGCAGGGCTAGGCGCCCTGTTGTCCATCGTAATGCCCGGCCTGGCTATGGCGGCAGATCCGGTGGCGCCTCCAGTCCTCAATTCCGGCGACACCGCCTGGATGCTGACCTCCACAGCCCTCGTGCTGTTCATGACTATTCCGGGCCTCGCGCTGTTCTACGGCGGCATGGTGCGGTCGAAAAACATTCTTTCGGTGATGATGCAGTGCTTCGCCATTACCGGCCTGGTCACCATCCTGTGGTTCCTTTATGGCTACAGCATGGCGTTCGACACCACCGGGATGGAAGCCAACGTCGTCAACCTGAACTCCTTCGTCGGCAGCTTTGCCAAGGCCTTCCTCGCGGGCGTCACGCCTGCCAGCATTACCGGCCCGGCAGCGCTGTTCCCTGAAGCAGTGTTCGTCACTTATCAAATGACCTTCGCCATCATCACCCCGGCGCTGATCGTCGGTGCCTTCGCCGAGCGCATGAAGTTCTCCGCGATGCTGGTGTTCATGGGCGTCTGGTTCACGCTGGTCTATGCGCCGATCGCGCACATGGTCTGGAGCGGTCCGGGTTCGCTGCTGGGCGACTGGGGCGTGCTCGATTTCGCCGGCGGCACCGTGGTCCACATCAACGCCGGTATCGCCGGTCTTGTTGCGTGCCTGGTGCTGGGCAAGCGCAAAGGCTTCCCGACCACCCCGATGGCACCGCACAACCTTGGTTACACCCTGATGGGCGCGGCCATGCTGTGGGTCGGCTGGTTCGGCTTCAACGCCGGTTCCGCCGCGGCCGCCAACGGCACTGCCGGCATGGCGATGCTGGTGACTCAGATCGCTACCGCTGCCGCTGCACTGGGCTGGATGTTCGCCGAGTGGATCACCCACGGCAAACCTAGCGCACTGGGCATTGCCTCGGGTGTGGTTGCAGGTCTGGTGGCAATCACGCCGGCAGCCGGTACCGTGGGCCCGATGGGCTCGCTGATCATCGGTCTGGCGGCCGGTGTGGTGTGCTTCTTCTGCGCGACCACGCTGAAACGCAAACTCGGTTACGACGATTCCCTGGATGCCTTCGGCGTGCACGGTATCGGCGGTATCCTCGGCGCAATCCTCACCGGTGTGTTCGCCGCACCGGCCATGGGCGGCTTCGGCACCGTGACCGACATCGCTTCGCAAGTGTGGATTCAGTGCAAAGGCGTCGGCTTCACGGTGATCTACACCGCGATCGTCACCTTCATCATCCTCAAGGTACTGGACGTGGTCATGGGCCTGCGTGCCACCGAGGAAGAAGAGGCAGTGGGTCTGGACCTGGCACAACACAACGAACGCGGCTACAACCTGTAAGTACGCGCATCGAAAAAACTTGCCCGGCTTGCCGGGCATTTTTTTGTCTGGAATTTGTCATTCAGGTAGTGGCTGAAAGGATTTTTCGTACGGCTTTGGTCGTGTTTACGGCGGGCATTTTTCTGCGGCCAATCGCTTACATCATTGCAGGAATATTAGGGCCTTTGTTTTTTCCCAGAGCGCGCTAGAATGCGCCCCGAACGTGCGGAGAACTGTATGTGGCAACAGACTCTGATAACCCTGCGGGCACGGCCCCGGGGCTTTCATCTGGTAACGGACGAGTTACTCGCCGGCCTGCCTGAACTCAAGGCGTGCCGGGTCGGTCTGTTGCATTTGTGGCTGCAGCATACCTCGGCGTCGTTGACCATCAACGAGAACGCCGATCCGGCGGTCCGTCGCGACTTCGAACGATTTTTCAATCGTCTGATCCCACAAGGAACAGACGGCTATGAGCATAACGACGAAGGCCTGGACGACCTCCCGGCGCACTTCAAGGCCAGCGTACTTGGCTGTCAGATCAGTCTGCCGGTTTCGGCAGGGCGACTGGCTCTGGGGACCTGGCAAGGTGTTTATCTGGGCGAGCACCGTGATCATGGCGGTGCCCGTAAAGTCCTCGCCACCCTGCACGGTGAAGGGGCGTAAACCGTTGGTCACCAGCGGTTACCGATTTTTTTACGGCGACTTTCGACAGTCGCCAAAGCTGGTCTATAACTAATCTGCTTTTCGCAAGTCATGAGGTAGAACATGAGCGACGATGATCTGGAAAACGACGACCTCGAAGTAGGCGACGAAGACGAGGCCGAGGAAGGCCTGGAAGCAGCAGCGGAAGACGTTGCTGACGACGATGGCGGTGACGATACGCCGGCCCCGGCTGCCAAAGGCAAAGCCAAGGCTGCGGTGTCGATCGACGAGTTGCCGAGCATCGAAGCCAAGAACAAGGAGCGCGACGCCCTGGCCAAGGCCATGGAAGAATTCCTTGCGCGCGGTGGCAAGGTGCAGGAAGTGGAGGCCAACGTGGTCGCCGATCCGCCCAAGAAGCCGGATAACAAGTACGGCAGCCGCCCTATCTGAGGCTCTGAGGCGTGCTACCTGCTTGCTGAAAAAGCCCGCCGTCGCTGCGGGCTTTTTCATGCCTGAAACAAAGAGGTCATGGATACACGCAATCCCCTGTGGGAGCGGGCTTGCTCGCGAAAGCGGTGTGTCATTCAAATTGTATGTTGACTGACACGGCCTCTTCGCGAGCAAGCCCGCTCCCACAGGGGATAGTGGATCAGTTCGAGAGGGCATTCCAGTGGGCGAGCACTGCCGGCAAATCGGTCAGGCTACGGATCTCGGCATCCGGCAGCCGCTCGGCTTCCCAGACTTTGCCCGCCGGGTTGAACCAGATCGCGCGCATGCCCGCCTGCTGTGCCCCGGCAATGTCATCGCCCGGATGATCGCCAATGTGCACGGCCGCTTCCGCACTCACACCACCGCGTTGCAACGCCTCGTGAAACAGCCGCACATCCGGCTTGGCGATGCCGATGTCTTCCGCGCACAAGGCAAACTTGAAGTAATCCGCCAGGCCCAATCGACGCACGTCGGCATTGCCGTTGGTGACCACGCCGAGGGCGTAGTGGTTGGCAAGGATTTCCAGGGTCGGTTCGACCTCCGGGAACACCTCGATCTGATGCCGCGCATGCAGGAATACTTCAAAGCTTTTGTCGGCCAGATCCGCAGCTTCGCCGTGGGCGTACCCGGCTTCCTCCAGTGCGTGGAACAGCACCCGCCGACGTAACGCACTGATGCGGTGCTTGAGACCCGGTTCGCTGGCCAGTACCCGCTCACGAATCCCCCACAAATGCTCCACCGGCACCGCGCCCAGATTCGGCGCGTGTTCGCTCAGCCACTGGCGCAATACCGCTTCGGCGCTGACGATCACCGGGGCGGTGTCCCACAGAGTGTCGTCGAGGTCGAAGGTGATCAACTGGATGTTCATGAATCGTCGCCTTTGCTGCGTTTGGCCCGTGGGTGGGCGCTGTCATAGACCGCCGCCAGGTGCTGGAAGTCCAGGTGGGTGTAGATCTGCGTGGTCTTGATGTCCGAGTGGCCGAGCAGTTCCTGCACCGCGCGCAGGTCCTGCGAGGATTCCAGCAAGTGGCTGGCAAAGGAATGCCGCAGCATGTGCGGGTGCAGGTTCTGCCCCAGTTCGCGCTCGCCGGCCAGTTTTACTCGCACCTGAATCGCCCGTGGGCCGAGGCGCCGACCTTGTTGGCTGACGAATACGGCGTCGTCGGCCGGGTTGGTCATGGCTCGCAGCGGCAGCCATTGCTCCAGTGCTTCGCGGGCCTTTTTGCCGACCGGCAGCAGGCGGGTCTTGCTGCCCTTGCCGAGCACCTGAACCATGCCGTCGGCCAGATCCAGCTGATCGAGATTGAGCCCGGTCAGCTCGGACAGGCGCAGGCCCGAGGAATAGAAGAGTTCGAGAATCGCCTGATCGCGCCGCGCCAGAAAATCATCCTCGACGGCACCTTCCAGCAGTTGCAAAGCACGGTCGGTGTCGAGAGTTTTCGGCAGGCGCCGTTCGCCTTTCGGCGGCGCCAGTCCGGTGGCCGGGTCGTGGTCGCACAGACCTTCGCGATTCAGATAGTGATAGAGCCCGCGCACCGCCGAGAGCAATCGGGCAAGGCTGCGTGACGACTGGCCCTGCGCATGCAGGCGGGCGATCAGGCTGCGCAGACGCTGAATATCCAGCGCCGCCCAACTGCCAATGTTCTGCTTGAGGCACCAGCCGAGGACTTTATCGAGGTCGCGGCGGTAGGCCGACAGGGTGTGCGGCGACACCTGTCGCTCACTGCGCAGGTGTTCGCAGTAAGCGTCCAGTTGTCGTTCCATGCTCAGCGTACCGAGCGCAGGGAGCTGTTGACCCGTGGCAGCACGCGGCCCATGACTTCGGCGATGTAGCTGAGGAACAGCGTGCCGACCGAGCTCTTGTAGTGCTGCGGATCACGGCTGGCGATCGCCAGAATGCCGTGGATGCCTTGATGGCTGACCGCGACTACCGCGGTGGAGCCGATCTGCTTGCGCTGTTCTTCGCCGAACAGGAAGTCCAGCTCATGTTCTCGCAGAGTGCCGCTGACGCTCTTGCCTTCGGTGAGCAGACCGCCGATCGCGGTTTGCGCGTCGGCATGAGTCACCCAGCGGCCAACCGGTGCCGGGTTGTCGCCGAGCAGGATCAGGCTGACAAAGGGCACCTGAAAGTCCTGGCGCAGGCTGTCTTCGACGCTGATCACCACGTCTTCCAGACTGGCCGCGTCCATCAGCGACAGGATCAGGCGGCGGGTCTTGTCGAACAGCCGGTCATTGTCGCGGGCGACGTCCATCAACTGCGAGAGGCGGTGGCGCATCTCGATGTTGCGGTCGCGCAGGATGCTCATCTGGCGTTCGACCAGCGAAACGGTGTCACCGCGCTGGTGGGGAATGCGCATGGCAGGCAGCAGTTCTTCGTGCTCGACGAAGAAGTCCGGATGAGCCTCCAGGTATGCGGCAACCGCTGCCGCCTCCAGGCTCTCGGACGCTGATTCGTCGGACTGTCGGGCGGGTACCTGAGGCTTATCGGTCATGGCTTCTGCTCACTCAAAGACGCACTTGTCCTTCGTATACACGCACTGCCGGGCCGGTCATCAGCACCGGGTGGCCAGGGCCTGCCCATTCAATGGACAGACGCCCGCCGGGCAGGTCGATCAACAGCGGCGAATCCATCCACCCCTGGCTGATGGCCGCGACAGCCGCGGCGCAAGCGCCGGTGCCGCAGGCCTGGGTTTCCCCGGCGCCGCGTTCCCAGACGCGCAACTGCGCGCGGTTGCGGTCGATGACCTGGAGGAAACCGACGTTGACCCGCGCCGGGAAGCGCGGATGGTGTTCGATTTTCGGCCCCAGTTCATGCACCGGTGCATTGTTGATGTCCTGTACGCGCAGCACCGCATGGGGGTTGCCCATTGACACAGCGGCCAGTTCGACCGTGGTGCCGTCGACTTCCAGCTGATAGCTGCTGGCCTGCGCCGGTGCGTCGAACGGAATATCCGCCGGCACCAGACGCGGCGCGCCCATGTTCACCCCGATCTGGCCGTCGTTACGCACGTCCAGCTCGATGATGCCGCCCTTGGTCTCGACGCGAATCTGCCGCTTGGCCGTCAGACGTTTGTCGAGCACGAAGCGGGCGAAGCAGCGCGCACCGTTGCCGCACTGTTCCACTTCCGAGCCATCGGAGTTGAAGATCCGGTAACGGAAATCCACGTCCGGGTTGCTCGGCGCTTCGACGATCAGCAACTGGTCGAAACCGATACCGGTGTGCCGGTCGCCCCATTGCTTGGCGTGCTTGGGCTGAATATGCGCGTGCTGGCTGACCAGGTCGAGAACCATGAAGTCATTGCCCAGGCCGTGCATTTTGGTAAAACGCAGCAGCATGGGTTACTCCGGCAGCAGGCTTTCGCCGGCAAACAGCTCGGCCACGGTTTCGCGGCGGCGCACTTCAAAAACCTGATCACCGTCTACCAACACTTCAGCGGCACGGCCACGGGTGTTGTAGTTGGAACTCATCACGAAGCCGTAGGCACCGGCCGAATGCACGGCCAGCAGGTCGCCTTCTTCCAGCGCCAGCTCACGATCCTTGGCGAGGAAATCGCCGGTTTCGCAGATCGGGCCGACGATGTCGTATTTGCGCGCAGCGGAGTCACGCGGTTTGATCGCAGTGACGTCCATCCAGGCCTGATACAGCGCCGGGCGGATCAGGTCGTTCATCGCCGCGTCGACGATGGCGAAATCCTTGTGTTCGGTGTGCTTGAGGTACTCGACCTGAGTCAGCAGCACGCCAGCGTTGGCGACGATGAAGCGGCCCGGTTCGAACACCAGCGCCAGGTCACGGCCGTTCAGACGCTCGCGCACGGCCTTGATGTAGTCGCCGGCCAGCGGCGGCTCTTCATCGCGATAACGCACGCCCAGGCCGCCACCGAGATCGATGTGGCGCAGGTGGATGCCGCAATCGCCGAGGCGGTCGACCAGATCCAGCAAGCGATCGAGGGCATCGAGGAACGGTGGCAGCGTGGTCAATTGCGAACCGATGTGGCAATCGACGCCGATCACTTCCAGGTTCGGCAGGTGCGCGGCACGCACGTACACGTCTTCGGCGTCGGCAATGGCGATGCCGAACTTGTTCTCTTTGAGACCGGTGGAAATGTACGGGTGGGTGCCGGCGTCGACGTCCGGGTTCACGCGCAGCGAGACCGGTGCGCGAACACCCAGCTCGGCAGCCACGACTTGCAGACGCTCGAGCTCGTCGGTGGATTCGACGTTGAAGCAGTGCACGCCGACTTCCAGCGCGCGACGCATGTCGTCACGGGTCTTGCCGACGCCGGAGAACACGATTTTGTCGGCGCTGCCGCCAGCGGCGAGTACACGTTCCAGCTCGCCACGGGAAACGATGTCGAAACCGGCGCCGAGACGGGCCAGGACATTCAGAACCCCGAGGTTGGAGTTGGCCTTGACGGCGTAGCAGACCAGGTGCGGCATGCCGGCCAGCGCGTCGGCGTAGGCCAGATACTGGGCTTCGATGTGCGCACGCGAGTAGACGTAGGTGGGCGTGCCGAAGCGGTCGGCGATGGCGGACAGCGCCACACCTTCCGCGAACAGCTCCCCGCCACGGTAGTTAAAAGCGTCCATGGCGATCCCTTATTGGTAAACGTCGTGCTTGTGTGCTTTGGACGGCTGCTTCTGCGAAGACTGGGCTTGCTCGGCCGGGTCCTGATCGTCATCCGGCAGGTACAGCGGGCCTTTTTGACCACAGGCCGAAACGAGGCAGGCAACCGCGACGAGCGCAGCAAGGGAAGAGATCAGGCGCTTCATGGCGAAATCCTTGAAAATGCGTTAATTGCGCCGGAGTATACCGGCCACCCGGCAGCTTGCCTATGCGAGGGGGTTCCCGTCCGGCGGGGCTGTCTGAATACGCATAAACCCCTGTGGGAGCGGGCTTGCCCGCGAAGGCGTCGGTCCAGTCGAGAAAAATGCTGGATGTGCCGGCCCCTTCGCGAGCAAGCCCGCTCCCACATGTGTTGTGTTGGATGTGCCGGCAGGTGCTTGGTCGTTAATCTTTGCAATCGGCCGGCAGCGTCCGTATCTTGCGGCGCTTGAGCCTGATCAGACATTTTTTGAGGTTGCCACAATGAGTTTGTCCGAAGCGCGTTTCCACGATCTGGTCGATGAAACCCAGGAAAAACTGGAGGACATCTTTGACGAAAGCGACCTGGATATCGACCTGGAAAGCTCGGCCGGTGTACTGACTGTGAAGTTTGAAAACGGCACGCAGCTGATCTTCAGTCGTCAGGAGCCGTTGCGTCAGCTGTGGTTGGCGGCGGTCTCCGGCGGTTTCCACTTCGACTACGACGAAGAGAGCGAGCGCTGGATGTGCGACAAGAGCGAAGAGCAACTGGGCGAGATGCTCGAGCGCATCGTCAAGCAGCAGGCCGGTGTCGAATTCGATTTCGAAGGTCTGTGATTTCGTGACTGACACCGCACCTGTTCGTCCGCCAAAGCCGCTTTACAGCAACATCAGCCCGGCCGTGCCTTCGCCGTGCAGCGGCGTGTGCCGGCTGGATGAACAGAAGGTTTGTCTCGGCTGCTTCCGCCATGTCGAGGATATTCGCGAATGGCGCTCGGCAGACGATCAGCGCCGTCGGATCATCTGCCAGCAGGCTGCCGCACGAAAAGCCCTGACTTGACTCGACCTTGTGGTGAGGGGATTTATCCCCGATAGACTGCGCAGCAGTCTCAGAAGCTTGGGGCCGCTGCGCGACCCATCGGGGATAAATCCCCTCGCCACAGGGGTTCTTGCCAGATCAAAAGTGGGTGGCTTGTATATTTTTTGAGCTGTGATAGTGTCCGAACACGCCTCAACCCATCGAGGCCTGGTGAAAACCCCGTCTTTTTTGGCGGGGTTTTGCTTTTTTTGTGTGCAGAAGAAAGGAGTCTGCCCGGATCATGACCGCACCTTCCATCACTCTTACCCGTCTGGACGTGCAACGTCTGGAGCGCTTGATCGACAACCTGAATGAGAAAGACCAGGCTGCGCCGGGCGTGATCGCGCTGCAAACCGAACTGGACCGCGCCGATACGCTGGTCGGCCACGATGAAGTGCCCGCCGATGTCGTGACGATGAATTCCCGCGTGCACTGCCGCGAAGAAGGCAGCGGCAAGGACTATCACCTGACGCTGGTCTACCCCAAGGATGCCAACGCCGACGAAGGCAAGATCTCGATCCTCGCGCCGGTCGGCAGCGCGCTGCTGGGCCTGAAGGTCGGTCAGCACATCGACTGGCCGGCTCCGGGTGGCAAGACCCTGAAACTGACGTTGCTGGAAGTTGAATCGCAGCCTGCCAACGGCGGTGAATTCCGCGAGTGATCCCGCCTCAGACCTGTTCGAGCGCCTCGTTCAGGGCGCGCTCCAGGTCGGCCTTGTAGCGCAGATACAAATTGCTTGAACTCTGACCATCACCGAGCAGGCCCGAGAGGTCCAGGTCGGTGATGTAGCAGCGATAGCGCTCGGTCTCGCGGCGCTGCTCGACGATCTCCCGGGCGACCACATGGAACAGCTGGTCGCCATATTCCAGCTCGCTGAATTCCCGTTGATTGCAATACAAGGTGACCTGCACCTCGCCCGGTGCGGCTTTGCCGACGATCGCCTGCACGTCGTAGAACGGTTTGTTGACCGGTGTCTGCGGCGCCGGTCGTGGTTCGACCCGGCGCGCCCGCCCGGGGCCGGAAGGCAATAGCTGGTAATACAAGGTGTCGAGGCCGACCGCCGGGCTGCCATCCATCGGCAACAGCGCTTCGCGTCGGTACTGGATCGATTGCAGGAAGCGCTGCAGCGGTACCAGCAGGCTCTGTTCATCGTGATACGGCAGATGCTGTTGCCACAGCGCGTTGAACTCATCCAGCACGTACAGCTCGGCCTGTTGTTCGCTGATCCGGTAGAACACCTGAATCGATTCCGGCTGACCCATCGGCAGGATCAACGCGAGGTCGTGATCCTCCAGCGCCATCGGGTCCAGGTGCAGCGGGCTGTAGCGCGGCTGTTCTTCGCCCAGATAATCGAGCAGCGCCGGCAATGTCGCGAGGGCTACGTGATTGACTTGGCCCGGCACCAGCTCCAGCACGTGATAGTGCTGTTGCACCTGAATCAGGTATCGGTGATTGAGCTCGCTGAGCAGCAGGGTCTGCGCGGTGTCGATGACTTCTTCCACGCGCCGGGCAATGAACTGCGCGCGGTTGTGGCAGAAGCAGCGCACTTTCAATGACGGCTGCTGCGGGCCGCGCGGCAGATTGTTGAGGTAGTCGCGCAGGCAATCGAGCAGCGCGTGGGGGCCGTCGAAACGGTTGACCAGCACTTCATTCCAGCTGTTGAGCGTGACCTGATCGAGGGTCAGCACAAGGTTTTCGCGCACCCCGGCGTAACTCAGCGAGTCAGTACGCTCGGTGGTCATCAGGATGTTCAGGTCGCGGTGGTGCTTGAGCGGATCGACACCGACGTTGACCAGCATCAGCACTTCGCTCGGCACCGCAGCGCGCAGCAGTCGTTCTTCGGCAACGGTCGGCAGGGGCAGGGCGATGCACTGCTGCAGGCTGCCGAGCAGGTTGAACAGCTCGAACTCGCTCATATCGCTGGTGCCGGGGTGCAGCGCCAGTCGTGTGCTGCTGTCGATCACACCGTTGCGGTGGCACCAGGTCAGCAGTTCGAGCAACTCGCGGCTGCGCTTGATCGGCGCGAAGTGCTCCCACTCCAGCGCGTTCAGGCTACCGTTGTACAAACCCCACTGGGTTTGCCCGGGCTCTTTTTTGTTCGGCGATTGCACCAGCGTCAGGGTGTCTTCGGCCAGATCCGGGGCGATGCCGGGATTGATGAATTCGACCTTGTCGGCCTTGCGTTCGAACGCGGCGTACAAGCGACGACCGAGCACGTTCAGGTCGCGCTTGTTGATCAGGCTGACGGTCTGTTCGGTGCGGGCGAACTGGGTCAGGAAGCGGTAGCTGTAATTCAGCTCATTGACCAGGGCGCGGCGTTCGGCACTGACCTGGCGGACTTTCCACTGGCTGCGGCTGTCGAGCAAGGCCAGTTGCCGCTGATCCCAATGCCATTCGTGCGCCAGGCGCTCCAGCAGCGAACGCTGCCAGCTTTGGGTGCGGCTGTTGCCGGTGAGCTTGCGGTTGACCTTGAGGTACAGCGCGCGCCGCACCAGCTCCAGACGCTCCGGCTCGTTGCGGGCGCAGAGGTATTCCTCGATGCGTCGGTACACCACCATGTACGGATCCAGCTCATCCAGATCCAGCTGATTGGCGAACACGGCCTGCTTGTAGCGCAGGCTCAGGCACTGCACTTGCGGGTGTTCGCTGGCGTAGACCTCGGTCAGCAACAGCTTGAGCACCGACTTGTAGGGCGATTCGATGCCCTTGAACAACTGCCACAGGCCGGCACCGATGAACTCGCCCGGCGGAATTGTCGCCAGATGCCCGAGATCAAGCGTCTCGTCGGCGCGAATGAAACGCTTGGACAGCAGAGTGTGGGTGTACAGGTCGTAAGCGCTTTCTTCGTAGACCGGCACCAGCCACCAGATCGGTGTGCGCCCGGCCAGCCAGATCGCGGTGCGATAAAACTCGTCCAGCAACAGATAGTGCTGCGTGCTGCCGCAGTTTTCGGAGCTGAGCTGGGTGTCGCGTTCGCCTTTGACGAAACGCACCGGGTCGATCAGAAAGAAGTGCGCCTCGGCGCCTTGGGTCGCGGCCCAGGCTTCGAGGAGCTGGCATTTTTTGCGCAGCTCGGCGAGTTCGTTTTCGCTCAGGTCCGGTGCGTGGCAAACCCACACGTCCATGTCGCTCTGATCGGCCTGGGCCAGGGTGCCGAGGCTGCCCATCAGAAACAGTCCGTGAATCGGCCGAGGCGGGTTGCTGCCATGGCGCGGCTTGTAGGAGAACGAGCGGGTCAGGCGCTGCGCTTCGGTGAGGGCGCTGGCGTCCGGTTCATAGTTGGAAAGCCCGGCTGGCGTACTGCCGGAGACATAGCCCGGCAACAGCGGGTGATTGACGTGGAAGAACAGTGGCAGCAGGGTCAGCACGCCTTGCTGGCGGCTCGACAGACCTTCGAGCGCCCGGCCAAGGCGACCCTCATTGAGCTTGAGAAAGCGCGCGCGCAGCTGGCTGAGCACCTTGCGGTCGATGCCTTCGTCCAGGTCGGGGCGGATTTCATGGGTGCGCGTCATGTCAGCTCAAACCGGCTCGCAGGCTCGGACGAAGAGGGTCTCGGAATGGGAGGCAGTTTAGCCTTTGAGCAGCGGGACTTTTAAGCTGAATTTGTTTTTTGACGTCAGATTTTTAACGGTGAGCGATCAAGCGGGCCCGCGGAAATCCCGTGGCAGGAGTTCCCGTGGGCGAAGACGGGAAAAATCAGGCGGTTTCCTGTTCTCTCAGAATGGTCAGCACGGTTTGCACATTTTGCGCGGCATCACGACCCAGGCTGGTCAGATACCCGCCATCGGGCTGGTCGGTGAGGTCTTTCTCGAAGAGGCGTTTGGCGGCGGCGATATGTTTCGGGGCAGCGGTCTGATGAATTTTCAAACCTTCCTGGGAACTGTCCAGGGGAAAGAGTGCGAGGACTTCCAGTTCGGCAACCAGCTCAGGGGTAAGCGACATAAGGACTCCAGACTTTCTAGGAATTGGACGACAGCGTCCCTAAGGTGAACCCGCTTTTGCGGCATGTCCAGTGCTCAGATCAGGGATTTTGTCTTGAGGCGGATTCCAGTGTAGTAGGGGCCGGAGAGATGGCTGGATGGATACGTTACAAACCTTGTGGGAGCGGGCTTGCTCGCGAAGGCGTCGGGTCAGTCGCCCTGTTGGTGATTGATCCACCGCCTTCGCGAGCAAGCCCGCTCCCACAGGGGAAATGTGTTGTTACTGCTTTTCCGGTGGCAACTCTGGCAACGCACGCAGCGCGGTTTCATACCACTCGGTATTGAACGCGCGGTCTTCGTCGAGCATCGCGTCGATTTCGTAGGCCAGCACGTGGGCCATCAGATTCAGGATGTCATCACGCTCGTAACCGACCAGCGTCAGCTTGTTGAAGGTTGCCTTGGCCGCTGGCGGGTTGTCGCTTTCGATCTGGTTCTCGATCGCTTCGATCAGCGTCGATTCGGTGAACTCTTCTTCATCATTGTCGATGTCAGTCGGCTCGCTCATGGCAGGCTCCTCAAGGAAAGGCGCCAGTTTACCCGCATTCAGCGGCGTGATGCTGCTGGCAGGATCACGCCCGGCGATCTATAAACAGTGACTGCCCACCCCGCACGGCCTGGAGGCTATGTGATGTTCAAGCTCTACGGATTCGCTGTCAGCAACTACTACAACATGGTCAAGCTGGCGCTGCTGGAAAAGGGCCTGGCGTTCGAAGAGGTGACGTTCTACCCGACGCCGACCCTGCAATCGCTGGCGATCAGCCCGCGCGGCAAAGTACCGGTACTCGGCGTCGATGCCGGATTTATTAACGAAACCGCGATCATCCTTGAATACCTCGAGCAGACCCAGAAGGGCACGCCGCTGCTGCCGAGCGATCCATTCGAGCGGGCGCAGGTGCTGGCGATCGCCAAGGAAATCGAGTTGTACATCGAACTGCCGGGCCGCGCCTGTTATGGCGAAGCGTTCTTCGGCTCGCCGGTGCCGGAGGCGATCAAGGAGAAAACCAAAGCCGAGCTGCTGCTGGGTTTCGCGGCACTGGGCCGCCACGGCAAATTCGCCCCGTACGTGGCGGGCGACAGTTTGAGCATCGCGGATTTGTATTTCCTGTACAGCGTGCCGCTGGCGTGTGCGGTCGGGCAGAAACTGTTCGGGATCGATTTGCTGGCAGAGATGCCGAAAGCCAAGGCGCTGCTGGAGCGGCTTGAGCAGAATCCGCACGTGCAGAAGATTGCAGCGGACAAAGAGGCGGCGATGCCGGCGTTTTTGGCGATGATCGCTGCCAAGAAGTAAGTTTTTTGGCGTTCTGAAGGACGCATTCGCGAGCAAGCCCGCTCCCACTGGGGATTTCGTTGGTCACAATGTTGTGTTCAACATCAATCCAAATGTGGGAGCGGGCTTGCTCGCGAAGCTTTTGACCTTTAGCGGCTGGCGATGAGGGCCTGACCGCGAACCACCGCTGCCTTGACCTGCGCCGGCGCAGTCCCGCCGATATGGTCACGGGCATTCACCGAGCCTTCCAGGGTCAGCACGGCGAACACGTCCTGCTCGATCTGGTCGCTGAACTGACGCAGTTCTTCCAGGCTCATCTCGGCCAGATCCTTGCCGGTGTCGACGCCGTACTTCACCGCGTGACCGACGATTTCGTGGCAGTCACGGAACGGCAGGCCACGGCGCACCAGGTAGTCCGCCAGGTCGGTGGCGGTGGAGAAACCACGCAGGGCCGCTTCGCGCATGATCGCGTGTTTCGGCTTGATCGCCGGGATCATGTCGGCAAACGCCCGCAGCGAGTCGCGCAGGGTGTCGGCGGCGTCGAACAGCGGCTCTTTGTCTTCCTGGTTGTCCTTGTTGTAGGCCAGAGGCTGGCCTTTCATCAGGGTCAGCAGGCCCATCAGGGCGCCGAACACGCGGCCGGTCTTGCCGCGAACCAGTTCCGGCACGTCCGGGTTTTTCTTTTGCGGCATGATCGAGCTGCCGGTGCAGAAGCGGTCCGGCAGATCGATGAACTGGAACTGCGCGCTGGTCCACAGCACCAGCTCTTCGGAAAAACGCGACAGGTGCATCATCGCGATGCTGGCGGCCGAGCAGAATTCGATGGCGAAGTCGCGATCGGAAACGTTGTCCAGCGAGTTGCCGCCCACGGCGTCGAAGCCCAGCAGTTGCGCGGTGTATTCGCGATCGATCGGGTAGGTGGTACCGGCCAGCGCGGCGCTGCCCAGCGGCATGCGGTTGGTGCGCTTGCGGCAGTCGACCAGACGCTCGTAGTCGCGGCTGAGCATTTCGAACCACGCCAGCATGTGATGCCCGAAGGTCACTGGCTGAGCAGTTTGCAGGTGAGTGAAGCCGGGCATGATGCTGGCGGCTTCGCGCTCGGCCTGCTCCAGCAGACCTTTTTGCAGGCGGGTGATCTCGGCCAGGATCAGGTCGATCTCGTCGCGCAGCCACAGACGGATGTCGGTGGCGACCTGGTCGTTGCGGCTGCGCCCGGTGTGCAGTTTCTTGCCAGTGATGCCGATGCGATCGGTCAGGCGCGCTTCGATGTTCATGTGCACGTCTTCGAGGTCGACGCGCCAGTCGAACTGGCCGGCTTCGATTTCGCTCTGAATGGTCTTCAGGCCGTCGATGATGCTGTCGCGCTCGGCATCGGTCAGCACGCCGACCTTGGCCAGCATGGTGGCGTGGGCGATCGAGCCCATGATGTCGTGGCGATACAGGCGCTGGTCGAAGGTGACGGAGGCGGTGAAGCGGGCGACGAAGGCGTCGACGGGTTCACTGAAGCGGCCGCCCCAGGACTGATTGGTCTTGTCAGTGCTCATGAATTCGCTCGTATCGGCTTGAAGAAAGAAGGCGTGAAACGCTGGCGCGGATAATAACAGGGTTGCCAATCCTGTCGCTGACACCGGTCGATACGTTTTTTTCTCATCTGCTCATTCATAGTCGGCGCCGTCTGCGGGGGATTTGCGCAAGGATATTTTTCGATTGAGCAATATCGGCCCGGCAAGCGTCTACAGTTGGACATAAGGGTCGGCGCGACTGCGGATCGCACAAAGGTCCGGACGCCGACTATAAGAAGAGGGGGTGGGTGGTTTTGTCCTTTGGCATACCCCGTGAAAAACGCAGGAAACAGCGGGCTTTGAGCAGTACGACCCGGACACTGGCAAATATTGCTGGCCGACGTACGGCACTTTTTGGCGCTCGGGCTAGTCTTAGCGTGGATCGCGGTGACGGACGTCACTTCACCTGTCTACGCTATCCTTGTGCGAGACTCACGCAGGAATCCAGCGCAATATGAATGTCCTGATCGTTGATGACGAACCACTGGCTCGCGAGCGCCTAAGCCGAATGGTAAGCGAGCTCGAGGGTTATACAGTCCTGGAGCCCAGCGCCACGAATGGCGAAGAGGCGTTGGCGCTGATCGACAGCCACAAGCCGGATATCGTGCTGCTCGATATCCGCATGCCGGGCCTTGATGGCCTGCAGGTCGCTGCCCGTCTGTGCGAGCGCGAAACGCCGCCGGCCGTGGTGTTTTGCACCGGCCCCGATGAATTTGCCGTGGAAGCCCTGCAGGCCAGCGCCGTGGGCTATGTGGTGAAACCCGTGCGAACCGAACATCTGCATGACGCCCTGAAACGGGCTGAACGTCCCAACCGGGCGCAACTCTCGGCCCTGACCCGTCCCGCCGCCGAAAGCGGTAACGGCCCGCGCAGTCATATCAGCGCCCGTACCCGCAAAGGCATCGAGCTGATCCCGCTGGATCAGGTGGTCTATTTCATTGCCGATCACAAATACGTGACCTTGCGCCATGAGAGCGGCGAAGTGCTGCTGGACGAGCCGCTCAAGGCCCTTGAAGACGAATTCGGCGAGCGTTTCGTGCGTATCCACCGCAACGCGCTGGTCGCCCGTGACCGCATCGAGCGTCTGCAACGCACACCGCTGGGGCATTTCCAGCTGTTCCTCAAAGGCCTCAATGGTGACGCGCTGATCGTCAGCCGTCGGCATGTGGCCGGTGTGCGCAAGATGATGCAGGGCCTCTGACCCGGCCTTCGCGCGCGGTTGCACTTTCTTCTACCGGGCATTGCAGGCCAGGGAGGCCACGCCGTTTCTGATTCAAGTCAAAGTGGATTTGGCTGAGCTGTTATTATCCGCCGTATCTATTCAGTACGGATTGATCCATGTCCTCTCGCGAAATCCGCATCGCCACCCGTAAAAGTGCGCTGGCCCTCTGGCAGGCCGAATACGTCAAAGCCCGTCTGGAAGCGGCCCATCCGGGTCTGCTGGTGACGCTGGTGCCCATGGTCAGTCGCGGCGACAAGCTACTCGACTCGCCGCTGTCGAAAATCGGCGGCAAGGGTCTGTTCGTCAAGGAGCTGGAAACCGCGCTGCTGGAAAACGAAGCCGACATCGCCGTGCATTCGATGAAAGACGTGCCGATGGACTTCCCCGAAGGCCTTGGCCTGTTCTGTATCTGCGAACGCGAAGACCCGCGCGATGCTTTCGTTTCCAATACTTACGCCAGCCTGGATGCGCTGCCTGCCGGCGCCATCGTCGGCACCTCTAGCCTGCGGCGTCAGGCGCAGTTGCTGACCCGTCGTCCTGATCTGGAAATCCGCTTCCTGCGCGGTAACGTCAACACTCGTCTGGCCAAGCTCGATGCCGGCGAGTACGACGCGATCATCCTCGCGGCGGCCGGCCTGATCCGTCTCGGTTTTGAAGACCGTATCACCTCGGCCATCAGTGTCGATGACAGTCTGCCGGCCGGTGGTCAGGGCGCCGTCGGCATCGAGTGCCGCAGCGCCGACACGCAAATCCACGCCTTGCTCGCACCGTTGCATCACGCCGATACCGCTTCGCGTGTGACCGCTGAACGTGCCCTCAACAAACATCTGAATGGCGGCTGCCAGGTGCCGATTGCCTGCTACGCCGTGCTCGAAGGTGAGCAGCTGTGGCTGCGTGGTCTGGTGGGCGAGCCGAGCGGCGGCAAGCTGCTCAGCGCCGAAGCGCGTGCGCCGCGTGCCAATGCCGAAGCGTTGGGCGTGCAGGTCGCTGAAGCGTTGCTCAGTCAGGGTGCCGACGACATTCTCAAAGCGGTGTATGGCGAGGCAGGTCACGAGTGACTGGCTGGCGCCTGCTGCTGACGCGCCCTGCGGATGACTGTGCGGCGCTGGCCGCGGAGTTGGCCGGACAGGGGATTTTCAGCAGTTGCCTGCCGCTTCTGGACATCGCGCCGCTGCCGGTCTCTGACAAGATACGTCAGGCGCTGGCGCAGCTGCCGGGTTGCAGCGCGGTCATCGTGGTCAGCAAGCCGGCGGCGCGGATTGCGCTTGATCTGCTGGACGCTCATGGGCTTCAGTCGCTGTCGATGCCGTGGTTCAGCGTCGGTGCGGCGACCGCGCAGATTCTTCGCGATCACGGTCTCGACGTACACTTTCCCGCCGACGGCGATGACAGTGAAGCCCTGCTGCAATTGTCGCGTCTGCGCGAGGCGGTCACCGAGCCCGGCGCGCAGGTGCTGATCCTGCGTGGCGAGGGTGGCCGCGAGCTGCTCGCCGAGCGCCTGCGCGCGCTTGGTGCTAGTGTCGAGTATCTGGAGTTGTATCGGCGTGACCTGCCGGCCTACCCGCCGCAAGAGCTGCCGCGGCGCATTGCAGCGGAACGCTTGAACGGGCTGGTGGTCAGCAGTGGACAGGGTTTCGAGCACTTGCGCCAGATGGCCGGCGATGCCTGGCCTTCAATTGCGCAGTTGCCGTTGTTTGTGCCAAGCCCAAGGGTTGCCGAGCTGGCACATGCCGCCGGGGCCCGAACAGTTGTGGATTGCCGCGGCGCGAATGCCGCGGCTTTGCTGACGGCGTTACGGGAGCATCCCGTGCCCGTTCTCTAATGCAAAGGATGGATACGTGAGCGAAACAGCCTTGCCTAAAGATGATGTCCAGCCTGTGATCGATGCCCAGGTTGAAACTCCACCGCCGGCCAAAGAGCCGCGCCGAGGCAACGGACTGGCCATTGTCGCCCTGTTGCTCGGCGCTGCCGGCGTGGCGATCGGTGGCTGGGGTGTCTGGCAGGTGCGTCACCTGCAGAGCAACACCGCACAGCAGTCGGATCAGGTGCAGGCGTTGAACGATCAGGCGCAGAGCCTCAAACTCAACGAACAGCGTCTGACCGAGCGCCTCGCGCAATTGCCCGGTGCCGATGAACTCGCCGAACGTCAGCGTCTGGTGACGCAATTGCAGGGGGATCAGCAGCGCCTCAATCAGCGTCTGGAAACCGTTCTCGGCGCCAGCCGCAAGGATTGGCGTCTGGCCGAGGCCGAGCATCTGCTGCGTCTGGCCAGCCTGCGTCTGTCGGCCTTGCAGGACATCAGCAGCGCCCAGGCGCTGGTGCAGGGTGCCGACGAAATTCTGCGTGAGCAGAACGATCCCGGCTCGTTCGCCGCCCGCGAGCAAGTGGCGAAAACCCTCGTCGCGCTGCGCAGCACCGAGCAGCCGGATCGCACCGGTCTGTTCCTGCGCATTGGTGCCTTGCGTGATCAGGTCATCGAACTGACCGAGCTGGCGCCTGAGTACAAGGATCGCGGCGAATCGCTGCTGGGCCTGACCGCTGACGGCGATGGCGCCAGTCGCTGGGCGCAGTGGTGGGATCAGGTGTCGCGTTACATCCGCATCGATTTCAATGCCGACAAGAATGTGAAGCCACTGCTGGCCGGGCAGAGCCTGAGTCAGGTGCGTCTGGCCCTGAGTCTCGCGCTGGAGCAGGCGCAGTGGGCTGCGCTCAATGGCCAGGCGCCGGTCTACACCCAGGCACTGACCGAAGCGCGGGACGTGCTCAAGGGCAATTTCAATCCGGACAATCCGCAGAGCAAAATCATGCTTGAACAGGTTGCCGAGCTGAGCCAGCAACCGGTCACCGTCAAGACGCCGGACCTGACCGGCACGCTGAGTGCGGTGCAGGCTTATCTGGAGCGCCGTAACGTCAACGCTGAAGAGTCGGTCAAACCGTTCGCCAAACCTGCCGCCAACACCGCGCAGGAGACCACGCCATGAAACGCCTGTATGTGATCGTGTTTCTGGTGATCGCTGCGACGGCGGCACTGGGCCTGGCGATTGCCGAACACTCCGGGTACGTGTTGATTGCCTACAAGAGCTTCCGCTACGAGGCCAGTCTGTGGGCCACGCTGGGCCTGATCGCGGTGTTGTGGCTGCTGATCTGGGGGATCAAGGCCTTGGTCGAGCTGGTCATGGCCTCCAGTGGCGTGGTCAATCCGTGGTCGCGCCGCAACCGCAGCCGGCGGGTGCAGGTGGCCATCGAACACGGGCAGCTGGATCTGGCCGAAGGTCGCTGGGCCAGCGCGCAACGTCATCTGTCTCGCGCCGCCGAGGCCGAGCGCCAGCCGCTGTTGTATTACCTCGGCGCGGCACGCGCGGCCAACGAACAAGGCAAGTACGAAGAGTGTGATCAGTTGCTTGAACGTGCGCTGGAGCGCCAGCCGCAGGCCGAATTGGCGATTGCCTTGAGCCATGCGCAGTTGCAGACCGATCGTGGTGACACCGACGGCGCTCTGGTGACCCTGCAGGCGATGCACGAACGGCATCCGCATAACGTGCAGACCCTGCGTCAGTTGCAGCGTCTGCATCAGCAGCGCGGCGACTGGTCGGCGGTGATTCGCCTGTTGCCGGAGCTGCGCAAGGACAAGGCTTTGCCTGCGGCCGAACTGGCTGAACTGGAGCGGCGTGCCTGGGGTAACAACCTGTCCCTGGCGGCGCATCGGGACGAGGACGGCAAGGTCGGTCTGCAGTCACTCACTCGTGCCTGGGAGCAGTTGACCTCCGCGCAGCGTCAGGAGCCGGCGCTGGTGCTGGCATACGCCGAGCAATTGCGTCAGTTGGGTGCTCAGGTCGAAGCTGAAGAAATCCTGCGCAGCGCCCTCAAGCGCAAGTACGACAGCCATCTCGCGCGTCAGTATGGCCTGGTGCGCGGCAGCGATCCGGCGCGTCAGTTGCAGGCCGCTGAAGGCTGGCTCAAGGAGCATCCAGCGGATCCGAGCCTGTTGCTGACCCTCGGTCGTCTCTGTCTGCAAGCCAGCTTGTGGGGCAAGGCACGGGATTACCTGGAAAGCAGTCTGCGAGTGCAGCGTAACCCGGAAGCCTGCGCCGAGCTGGCACGTCTGCTTGCGCAACTGGGTGACACCGAGCGCAGTAACCAGCTGTTCCAGGAGGGTCTCGGATTGCTGGATGAGCGTCTGCTGGCCGCGCCGTTGCCGGTGCCGGTTCACGCCTGATATCGCGAGGGAGCATGCTCCCTCGTTAACGTTCAGTGAGCGAAAAATTACCTGTGGCGGGCGTCTTGGGCAAAGTCCTACAACGGACTACACCTATTCCTCTCGCACCTGTCGGGTTTTCCCTACACTTCTGGTGAACTGTCGCCAAGGCCCCGCCTTGAAAGGCTGACAAGCTTTCCTCTACCGTAACTGCCTGTCTCCACTGTTACGGAAAAGCCATGTCGTTGGCCTGTTCACGCTCCTTGTTTTTCACGGCTTTCACTGCAGGGGCCATGGCCCTGGGAGCTTCCTATTATCTCGAGTATGCGGTCGGGCTGACGCCCTGCAGCCTGTGCCTGGCGCAAAGGTTTTTCATGGCGTTGCTGACGTTCTGTTGCGGGTTGGCGGCGGTCCACGGCCCACGGCGTGTCGGCCTGTCGCTGTACTGGGTCGCCGCGCTTGGCCTGAGCCTGGGCGGGACGACGGCGGCCTGGCGACAGGTGTTGTTGCAGAGTGACCCGTTGATGCAGATGACGAGGTGCGCGCCTGATGCCGAAGCGTTGTTCAGCAACCTGCCGTGGTTGTGTGCAACGTTGCGGATGCTTAGAGGCGGTGTAGATTGCGCAGAAATTTCCTGGACGCTGTTCGATTTGAGCATCCCGGAATGGAGCCTGCTGTTCTTTGTGGCGATGTCGATCCTGGCGGTCTATCAATTGCTGCGGCTGGTCTGGAGCGCTCTGCAGCGACCGCTCAGCGGCGAAGCGTCGCACCGCACGCTGGTCAGGGATTAAACACTTGTATGAACTTTATCTCCTGCGTACCTTGAAGCCATAGGCGTGCGGGCATAATCTGGCCCGCACGTGTCATTGGATTTATGTTGCTCGATGACGCTCTGCCCGGTCGGCCCCCAAGCGATAACAGCCAGAAGAGGGGCGCGGGTGTAGAGCAGCATGACCCACAAGGGAAGAGAGATCGCCATGCTCGAAAGTTGTCAGAATGCTCAGGAACGCTGGGGTGGAGTTCATCTGCTGATCGACCGCTGGTTGCAGGAGCGTGAAGAACTGATCGGTGCCTACGACAAGCTGGGTGCGCAACCTCAGGCCTTGTCCGAGAGCCGCAAGCCTCTGCAGGAGTTCTGTGGCGTGCTGGTCGATTACGTGTCGGCCGGGCACTTCGAGATCTACGAACAGCTGACCGGTGAAGCCAAGGCCTTCAACGACAAGCGCGGCCTCGAACTTGCCGAAACGCTCTATCCGCGAATCGACGTCATCACCGAAAAACTCCTCGCGTTCAACGACCTTTGCGATGAAGGCAAATGCGTCGCCGAGAAGTTCAAGGAGCTGGGTGGCCTGCTGCACGAACGCTTCGAACTGGAAGACTGCCTGATTGAAGTGCTGCACACGGCACACAAGCAGGAAGATCCGGTTCAGGCTTGATTCGTTTCTCGCATACAAAAAAACGCGGTGCGTCGAAAGCGCACCGCGTTTTTTTATGCCTGCGTGCTGGGTGCGATCAGCTCGTTGCGCCCCGCAGCTCGACCTCAAACACCAGCGGGGTAAACGGCGCAATCAGATCGCCCGCACCGTCAGCGCCGTAGGCCTGATCCGATGGAATCACCAGTCGCCACTTGGCACCCACCGGCATGTTCTGCAACGCAGTACGCCACCCGGCAATCACGCTGTCGAGGCTGAACCATTGTGGCTGAGTGTTCTGATCGAACACGGTGCCATCCGGCAGGCGACCGACATACAACACCTGGACTTTTCCATCCAGACCGGCCTTGGGGCCAGTGCCCGGCGTCAGTTCGGTCAGCAGAATGCCGTCGGCCAGTTCCTTCACGCCTGGCTTGGCCTTTTCGGCGGTGAGAAAACGTTGTTCGTTTTCCATCGCGGCGTCGCTCGACGGCAGCGATGAGTGCTCGGCGTTTTGCGATTCATGATCGGCGAGGATCTGCTCGATCCGTGCTTCGCTCAGTGCCAGTGGCTTGCCTTGATAGGCCTGCTGCAAACCGTCGACCAATGCCTGAATCTGCAATTGCGGCACCTCTTGGCGCAAGCGTTCACCGAGGCTTGCGCCGAGGCTGTAAGCCAGATCGTGAGCATCGTTCGCGGTGGTTTTTTCCTCGGCGTGGGCGGCGGAAAAAATCATCCAGAGGGATAAAAAAAGGTAGCGCGACATGGGCACTCTCCGTCCTGAGATGCGGGCGATTATGCCAGCGCGAAGGTCTGCAACGGTGAACTGCTTTTGTCTTTGTGCAGAACATTTTCGCTTCGTTGCAACGCAACGGTTTCGTTACTGTCAAGATGACCTAGCGGCGGTAACTGCAGAGGTCTAGTATGAGCCGCACTCACGTCAGCCAGGAGGTAAACCATGTCGGCCACCAAGAAGCCTGTAAACACTCCGTTGCACTTACTCCAACAACTCTCGGGCAGCCTGCTCGAGCATTTGGAAAACGCTTGCTCCCAAGCCTTGGCTGATGCTGAAAAACTGCTCGCCAAACTGGAAAAGCAACGCGGCAAGGCGCAAGAAAAACTGCACAAGTCCCGTACCAAATTGCAGGACGCAGCCGCTGCCGGTAAAGCCAAGGCGCAGAACAAGGCCAAGGCTGCCGTCAAAGAACTCGAAGACCTGCTCGATGCGCTGAAGGATCGTCAGTCCGACACTCGCGGCTACATTCTGCAACTCAAGCGCGATGCCCAGGAAAGCCTGAAACTGGCTCAAGGTGTCGGCCGGGTGCAAGAGGCCGCTGGCAAGGCGCTGTCCTCCCGCGCTGCCAAACCAACAGCAGCGCCTGCGAAAAAAGCGGCAGCCAAACCTGCTGCGGCGAAAGCCTCGGCGAAAACCGCTGCGGCAAAACCGGCAGCCAAACCAGCAGCCAAGGCACCGGCTAAAACCGCCGCCAAACCTGCTGCAAAAACCGCAGTGAAAAAACCGGCTGCGGCGAGCGCTGCGAAACCGGCCGCACGTACTGCCGCTGCCAAACCTGCAGCGGCCAAACCGGCTGCCAAGCCAGCAGCAAAACCTGCTGCGCGCAAAGTCGCTCCGGCAAAAACCGCTGCTGCTAAACCAGCTGCCAAAGTAGCGGTAAAACCGGCTGCCAAACCTGCCGCGAAAACCGCTGCGGCAAAACCGGCAGTCAAGACTGCGGCCAAACCGGTCGCGGCAAAACCTGCTGCCAAGGTTGCTGCCAAACCAGCGGCCAAGCCTGCCGCTAAAACCGCTGCCAAACCTGCAGCAGCAAAACCTGCGACCGCTGCAGCCAAGCCTGCTGCCAAACCGGTAGCCGCTAAACCAGCCGCCAAGCCAGCTGCAAAACCTGCCGCGAAAAAACCGGCCGCTGCCAAACCCGCTGCCGCCAAACCGGCGACTGCACCGGCTGCCAAGCCAGCCGCTCCGGCGCCGGCCGCTGCATCTGCTCCAGCCGCTTCTACCTCGACCACCACGACGGCGCCAACGCCAGCCGCTGCGTCGAGTGTCAGCAGCAACCCGACCAGCGCTTCCTAAGTGCCGGTTGCCGCGACGCGCAGCACTTGCAGCGCGTCGCGGTTCGGGCTGGCGGTCGATCCCGCCAGGCTCTCCAGCCATTGCCCGGACGCTGATACTTCATCGTGCGGCCAGTCCTGCGCAACCTGTTCCAGTTGCCACAGCAGATGCCGTTCGGCTTCCAGCTCCAATGCTTTCATTTGTTCTCGCAGACCCTTGAGTACCGGATCTTCCTCGGCCAGGGTTTTCCATTGAGTGCGCAATGCACGCAGTGGCTGCACCACCTCCGCATCCCAAGGCCCCACCAGCGTTTTCAACTGCTCCAGGCGTTGTTCGTCGCAGGCCACGCCACGTTGTTCCAACCACAGACCGCACAGCAGCAGGCAGACATTGGCCCCCGCCGCTTGCAGTTGCAGGCAGGCAGGTTCCACGCCCGGTCGGGCGTAGGTGGCAAGGGAAAAGCTCCACAGGTCAGAGGACATCGTGCTACTCGCGCCAGTTGTGAGCGAAGCTGGTAGACTCCGCCGCCATTATGATCCGACTTCAGAACCTGACTTTACAGCGTGGCCCGCAACGTCTGCTAGAAGACGCCGAGCTGACCCTGCACGCCGGCCACAAAGCCGGCCTCATCGGTGCCAACGGCGCCGGCAAATCCAGCCTGTTTGCCTTGCTGCGCGGCGAGTTGCACCCGGACTCGGGCGATTGCCTGCTGCCGGCCGACTGGCGAATCGCGCACATGCGCCAGGAGGTCGACACCCTCGAACGCCTGGCGGTCGACTATGTGCTCGATGGCGACCTGCGTCTACGCGAAGTGCAACGTGACCTCGCCGCCGCCGAAGCGGCCCACGATGGCACGGCTCTGGCCCGTCTGCACGCCGAACTCGACAGCGCCGACGGCTATACCGCCGATGCGCGGGCGCGCAAGTTGCTGGCCGGTCTCGGTTTCACCAATGAACAGATGGATCGTCAGGTAGGAGATTTCTCCGGTGGCTGGCGGATGCGTCTGAACCTGGCGCAGGCCTTGATGTGTCCGTCGGACCTGTTGCTGCTCGACGAACCGACCAACCACCTGGATCTCGACGCGATCATCTGGCTCGAAGAGTGGCTGAAAAGCTACCCGGGCACCCTGCTGCTGATTTCCCACGATCGCGACTTCCTCGATGAAGTGGTCGATCACGTGGCGCATGTCGATCAGCGCAAACTGACCCTCTATCGTGGCGGCTACACCGCGTTCGAACGCGCCCGTGCCGAACGTCTGGCCCAGCAGCAACAGGCCTACGAGAAGCAGCAGGCGCAACGTGCGCACATGGAAAGCTACATCGCCCGCTTCAAGGCTCAGGCCACCAAGGCCCGTCAGGCGCAGAGCCGGATCAAGGCCCTGGAGCGCATGGAAGAGCTGTCGGCGGCCCACGTCGATTCACCGTTCGACTTCGTGTTCCGCGAATCGACCAAGATCTCCAGTCCACTGATCGACCTGTCCGATGCGCGCCTGGGTTACGGCGACAAAACCATCCTGGAGAAGGTCAAGCTGCAACTGACCCCGGGTGCGCGGATCGGTCTGCTCGGGCCGAACGGTGCCGGTAAATCGACCCTGATCAAGAACCTCGCCGGCGAGCTTGAACCGCTGGCCGGGCGCCTGACCCGTGGCGAAAACACCGTGGTTGGCTATTTCGCCCAGCATCAGCTCGACTCGCTGGATGCCAAGGCCAGCCCGCTGCTGCACTTGCAGCGTCTGGCGCCGACCGAACGCGAGCAGACCCTGCGCGACTTCCTCGGCGGTTTCGATTTCCGTGGCGCACGCATTGACGAGCCAGTGCTGAATTTCTCCGGTGGCGAGAAAGCGCGTCTGGCGCTGGCATTGATCGCCTGGGAACGGCCGAACCTGTTGCTGCTCGACGAACCGACCAACCACCTCGACCTGGAAATGCGCCTGGCGCTGACCATGGCGCTGCAGGAATTCAGCGGCGCGGTATTGGTGGTGTCTCACGATCGGCACTTGCTCAAGAGCACCACCGACAACTTCTACCTGGTCGCTGACGGCAAGGTAGAAGAGTTCGATGGCGACCTTGAAGATTACGCGCGCTGGCTGGTGGAATATCGTCAACGCAATGCGCCGGTCAGCAACACCCCGGTCAACCCGGACAAGACCGACAAGAAGGCCCAGCGCCAGGCGGCTGCCGCGTTGCGTCAGCAACTGGCGCCGCACAAGCGTGAAGCCGACAAGCTCGAAGCCGAACTGGGCAAGCTCCACGAGAAACTCGCCAAGGTCGATGCCAGCCTCGGCGACAGCGACATCTACGAGCCGGCGCGCAAGAACGAATTGCGTGATCTGCTGGCAGAGCAGGCCAAGCTGAAAGTGCGCGAAGCCGAGCTGGAAGAAGCGTGGATGGAGGCACTCGAAACGCTGGAAAGCATGCAGGCGGAGCTGGAGGCGCTGTCCTGATGGAAGCGTTCAAGCTGCCGCTGCCGGCGGTGTGGGTCGAACCGATCTGGCTCGGCGTGCAGATTCTGCTGATCCTGCTGGCCGGCTACTTCGCTCAACGTGTCGTCGCTCGATTCCTCACCCGCCTGGGCGAGCGCTATCCGTTTCCGCCGCAGTTGCTGATGCCCCTGCGGGGCGGTCTGCGCTGGCTGATCATGGGCAGCGCGCTGATCTTTGTGCTGGAGCGCCTCGGCGTATCGGCCACGGTGTTGTGGACGGCGCTGTCGGGTTTCGTCGCGGTGGCGGCGGTGGCGTTCTTCGCCATGTGGAGTGTGCTGTCGAACCTGCTCTGCGCGATCCTGATCTTCACCGTCGGCCCGTTCCGCCTCGGCGATGTGGTCGAGTTGGTGGACACCACCGACAAGCCGGGCGTCAAGGGCCGGGTGGTGGCGATCAATCTGCTCTACACCACGTTGATCGAAGCCGAGGAGCTCGGGACGGGCAGCGCCATGGTGCAAGTGCCGAACAGCCTGTTCTTCCAGCGTTCGGTGCGGCGCTGGCGCGGGAGTGATGTGTTTCCTTCGAGCGGTTTCGAGAAGTAGTCCTCGGGCGTCTGATCTGACGCCTTCGCGAGCAAGCCCGCTCCCACATTGGATCTGTGATCGACACAAATCCAATGTGGGAGCGGGCTTGCTCGCGAAGAGGCCATCAGCCGCGCCCGAACCCTCCAGCAAAAATCGGTAGTCATCCGCGCCAAAGCGCATTAGCTTTGACGTCTTGTCACGAGCATGAGTCGAGGTGTGCGATGGAGCTTCAAACATGGCTGGCATTCTTTGCCGCCTGCTGGGTGATCAGTCTGTCCCCGGGCGCGGGCGCCATTGCGTCGATGTCCAGCGGTCTGCAATACGGTTTCTGGCGCGGTTACTGGAACGCCCTCGGCCTGCAGATCGGCCTGGCGGTGCAGATCGCGATTGTCGGCGCCGGTGTCGGCGCGATCCTCACCGCATCGGCCACCGCATTCCACGCGATCAAATGGTTCGGTGTGGCGTATCTGGTCTATCTGGCGATCAAGCAGTGGCGTGCGCTGCCGATGGACATGAGCGATGACGCGGCGGTACGGCCGATCGGCAAGCCGCTGGCGCTGGTGTTCCGTGGGTTTCTGGTGAACATCAGTAACCCCAAGGCGCTGGTGTTCATGCTCGCGGTGTTGCCGCAGTTCATCAATCCCCACGCACCGCTGCTGATTCAGTATGTGGTGATCGGTGCGACCATGATCTGCGTGGATCTGATTGTCATGGCCGGTTACACCGGGCTGGCGTCCAAGGTGCTGCGCCTGTTGCGTACACCGCAGCAGCAGAAACGCATGAACCGCACCTTTGCCGGGCTGTTCATCGGTGCGGCGGCGTTCATGGCGACGTTGCGTAAAGCGGCGGTGTAAAACCCGCAGGCAGAAAAAAGGCGACCTCTTGAGGTCGCCTTTTTATTCCTACTGATTTCTCCAGTGAACTCCGCTGTAGCGAGGGGATTCATCCCCGATGGGGCGCGAAGCGGCCCCGCTCTTGACCTGACAAGAAGGGGCCTGCTGCGCAGTCCATCGGGGATGAATCCCCTCACCACAGAGTTATTCACTCAGCCGGTCAGTGCAAAATCACCGGCGCGGTATCACGCGGCAGATTGTTGCGCTGCTGCGCCTCACGCGGCTGCTCGTAACCGCCGCCACCGAGCTGCATGCTCAGTTGCCCGGCCACGTCCTCACCCAGCGCTTTCGAAACTTCACGTACCACGCGAGGGCGATTCAGCGAGATCTTGATGTCGCGGCCGTTCACCAGTTTGGTGTCCTGCGCTTCGCCCATTGCCGTGAAGGCCGAGGTGATCTCGTAGGTCTTGGTGTTGATCAGGCTGAAATCCGCCACCAGCGTCAGGCCCAGCACCGCCGAATAACTGTCGGTGTGCGCCAGCTCGTTCATGTCCTGGGTGAAGTCGATGTCCGACACGGTGCCGAACAGCACGTAGTCGGCACCCTTGAAGTTGCCGGCCTTGATGCGCTTGATCACGTCGTAGACGTCACCCTTGGACGACGCGGTGTACGGCGTGCCCTGCACCAGCTGGAACATGCCGGTGCGGAGGATCTCGCCCTTGATGTCGCCGGTGAATTTACGCAGCTCACCTTGTTCGATGTAGCTGGTGGTCGCTTCCAGCTCGTTGTAGTTCGACGAACCACTGGAGCTGTAGTAACCCTCGCGGTAATTGTTCTGCGCCGAAACGATGTGGATGTACTGCTCCACCCGTTCCTGATACGCCAGATCCGTTACCGCGACTTTCGGGGCCGCTTGCACGCTGAACGCGCAAGCCAGGGCCATCATGCCAATCCATGCGCGCATCAATTAACGCTCCGTGGTTTTGCGGATCTCTTTTTCGTCCATCCACTCGGCCAGACCGCTTTCGACGTCGATCAGTTGCAGGCTGAATTTGTAGAAGACGTCCTTGTAGTCGCTGCTGCGCTTGACGATCGAGCTGATCGAGCCTTCCAGACGGTATTTGGCGGCGATCATGTTGCCGGTCTTGGCCACGGTGCTCTTCTTGTACAGGCCGCTCTGGTTCTGCAGCTTGAGCTGGTCGACCTGGCTCTGCATCGCGGTGTTGTCGCTGGCGAAGCGGGCGGTGCCGGACTTCATCAACTGAGTCTTGATGCTGGTGGTGATTTCGCGGGTATCGATGTACTCGCTGGTCTTGTTCTTCACGTCGTAGACCTGCACCACCGGGCGGCCCTGCAGGATGCCGGACTGGGCCAGCGAGCGGGTCATCGATTCGGCGATCATTTGCAGGTCGGTCGAGCCGAATTCGTTGGTCACGGTTTCAACCGCTTTGGTGTCGCCGTAGCTGATGTTCTTGCTGCCCAGGGTCGGCGAGGTGTTGGCGCAACCGGAAGCCAGCAGGGCGAGGACGGCGATCAAGGAAAAGCGTGCAAACATGGGAATGCTCTCTAAAACAGGAATAGGGTGGCGGACTTAAGGCGTCTTGAGTTCGAGACGGAAATCCACGGCTTTCGGGGTCGGGGCGATGCCCTGGATGAAGCTGGTCTGAGCGCCGTACATCATCTGGCTTTTCCAGACTTCTTCTTCGGCGATCGGGAAACCTTCCGGGCCCAGCCAGGCGAAACGGTAGTAGAACGTCTTGTTGCTGTTGAGGGTGTTGGTCAACTGCACATTGACGGTCATGAAGCCGTTCTCTCGGGCGACGCGCATGGCGCCGACCGCGATGTGTTTCTGCGGACCCATGGCCACGACCTTGCTCGCGGCGCTGCCCGGCTCAGGAGGTGGCGGGGTGGCGCAGCCGCTGGCCAGCACGGCGAGGGCGGCAACGGCGAAGAGTTTGAAGCGCATGCAAAGACTCCGTTCTTAAGGTTGTTTGAGGCTGGCGACGTTGGTCGCGCCGGCGCTCGGAATGACGTGGGCGGCGACGCCACCGGCAAATACCTGATTGCCCACGGCACGCAGGCTGATCACTTGATAACGCTGATCGACGGTGACCTTGACCAGCGAGCCGCCGACAGCGCTCGGCAGACTGACTTGATGCTCGCCTTTCTTCAAGCGCAGACGCACCACTTGGGTGTTGTCCGGCAGGGTGCGCCACGTACGGGTATCGGCACCTTCCAGCACAGCTGAAGAAATACCCACGGCCAGACCGGCCAGCGGGTTGGTTTCATTGATCTTCTTCTGCGCCACACCTTTGGTGATTGCGCGCACGGTGGTGCGCACAATGATCCCCGGCATGTCATCGCGCAGGGCGCGACGGGACATGGCGGTGGTGCTGTTGAGGGCGGTCAGGTTGACTTGCTGGCCATCGACGCCAATCTGCGTGAATGGTGCGGTAGAGGTGTCAGGCTTGATGATCGGGAACGACAGCGGGGTGATCACCACGTTGTTGGAGATCGGCAATGGCAGCGGCACGCGGATCGAATCACGCGAGGGTGCCAGACCGCTTTGCACGACGATCAGGATGTCGCTATCGTCGGACTTGCTCGGCTTGTCGAGGTTGACCAGCGCCTGCTCCAGCAGCGGGGTGTTCGGGCGCAGTTCGGCCGCCTTGCGGTAGCCCGGCGCAGCCAGGTCTTTCTCGCCCAGGGCTTCGTAGACGAAACCGGCCAGGTAATGGCTGAACGCACTCTGGTAGCTGTTTTTCAGGCTGACCACTTCTGGCGCGTCGAGGCTGGCGACCGGGTAGCCTTGCAGATCCTTGTACTGAGTCTTGATGCCTTCTTTCTCGGCCTCTTCCTCACTCTTGAGGTATTCCTTGTCGCGCAGGTCGGCGATCACCGCTTCACGTTCGTGAGTTTTCTTGATCGCGGTGCGGGCACCGTCGAAGTCATTGACCGCCAGCAGGTTGAGGGCCATCTGTGTGGTCAGCATGACTTTTTCGTAGTCGTAGCCTTCGTAGCGACGCACCTTGTCGTTGACCAGGAAGCTGCCGAACTGAGCCAGGTATTTACCGGTGTCGAGCTTGACCGAATCTTCCCACTGGCCAACCACCTGATCGGCGCTGGTCCAGGCGTTCTGGCTGCCGGACAGGTCGCCCTTGGCGCGCAGCAACTCACCTTTCTCGAAGTAATAGAGCAGGTCTTTGTCGGGGCCGGTGTTGTTTTTTTCCAGCAGGGTCAGCGCGGCATCGACGTTGCCGGTGGCCAGTTGCTGGTTGGTCTGGGCCAGTTCCGAATCGTAGTTGCGAAACGCCGAACAGCCGGACAGCAGGGTGACAGCGCTGAGCGCGATCAAGGTGGGAGTGCGCAATGCCATGGGGGTACTTCTTCCCTGAGCTAGAAACTGCATCAGCCGCCGGTGCTGGTCGGGCTGGTGTGACCCATCGACAGTGGCGCTGGCCTCCTGCCAATTCCTCATAACCAGAGGAGCTTTTATGCCGCGTTGCTATAGCGCGGGCGCGGCATTATAAGCGGGCGATGCTGGCCATGTAATAGCTTTTTAATCGCACTTGTTAGTTTGGTGCCATTACTCCTCTGCATTATCTGACACCTTTCGTTCATGGCGTTTCGGGCAGGACCAATGCCGATCCGATGTAATAGTTCTGGCCCATGAATACCCGCAGGTTGAACACTTGATGGCTGCGGTCGACGCGTACCGTGAATCCGTCTTCTGCACGAAAATACGGAAAACGCACGCGGTGCAGGCCTTTTTTCAGGCGCAGACGGGCGACCAGGGTTTTGTCCGGCAGCGTGCGCCAGGTTCTAGTGTCAGCCTCTTCAAAAGGATCAGGATCGGTCACCACCAACGACGCCTTGGACGGATCGCGCTCGTTCTTTTGCGCCTGGCTGATGGCGGCCATGTTGGCGCGGAACATGGCGCGAGAGATGATCGCCGGCATGTCATCGCGCAAGGTGCGGATGGCCATGTCCGACACGCTGTTAATCATGGTCAATGGGTGCTTTTTACCGTCGACGAGGATCTGGGTCACGCCAGGTGTGAGGGTGTCGGGCACCATCACCGGGAACGAGATCGGTGCAACAATCGTCAGGTTTTCGTTCAGCCGCACCGGGATCGGCACTTGCACCGAACTGCGTGCCGGGGCGAAACCGGCCTGGACCACGATCAGAATCTCGCTTTCATCGGCTGCCGGTCCGGGTTTGTCCAGGTTGCGCAAAGCGTTTTCGAGCAGCGGCACGCCCGGGCGCAATTCGATCGCCTGTCGATACCCCGGCGCTGCGAGCGCGCGTTCGCCCAGCGCTTCATAAGTGAAGCCGGCCAGATAATGGCTGAATGCACTCTGGTAGCCGTTCTTCAGCTCAAGCACTTGCGGGGCATCGAGGATGGCCACCGGATAGCCTTCCAGATCCTTGTAGTGCAAGGTGATGCCCTGTTGCGTAGCTTGCTCTTGCGCTTCTTCGTATTGCCGCTCCCGCTGGCGGGCGATCAGGGTTTCGCGCTCGTGGGTTTTCTTGATGTCGGCGCGGGCCCCGTCGAAATCGTTTTCCGCCAGTTGGTTGAGGGCCATTTCGGTGGTCAGCATGACTTTTTCGTAGTCGTAGCCTTCGTAACGCTGCAGCTTGTCATTGACCAGCATGGTGCCCATTTCATTACCGAAACGGGTCAGCAACTTCATGCCTGCGGAGGGCACGGCTTCTTCGCGCTGAAAAATCATCCGGTCAGCACTGCGCCACGCTTCCTGGCTTTTTGGCAGGTTGGTGCCGGCGCTGAGAATCGCGCCGCGTTCCATGAAATACAGCAGATCCTTGTCTTCCCAAGGATTGTGCAGCTCCATCAGATAAAGTGCTTCGTTGAGATTGCCCTGCGCCATCTGATCGATGGTCTGCTGCATTTCCTGATCGTAATTGCGGTAAGCGGCGCACCCGCTCAGTTGCATGATGAGGCTAAGCAGCAGGTAGAGCGGCAGGCAATGGCGCATGGAGACGGGTTCTTCCTTGAACGGCAAAAGCACGGAGGTGACGCATTATAGGGGCGCTTTGCTGCTGCCGGGTGGACAAGGATTGCGCTAGGCTTGCGCGCTCAGCGCTCAACAGATCCGGGGCTTTAATGAATCAACTGCAAGCCATGCGCGCGTTTCGTTGCATCGTCGAGTGTCGCGGGTTCAGCGCCGCTGCCGAGCGCCTCGACACCACTCACTCGACCATCTCCCGGCAGTTGCAGCAGCTGGAACGCGAGCTGGGCACGCGGCTGATCAATCGCAACACCCGAGGTTTCAGCCTGACCACGGCGGGGCAGCAGTATTACGCGGCGTGCGTGGACATTCTCGATCGCCTCGATCAAGCCGCACTGGCGGTGGGGCAGGCACATGAAAGCCCCAGCGGTGTGCTGCGCATCAGCGCGCCGATGGTCATCGGTACGCTGGAACTGGCGAGCTGGTTGCCGGCGTTTCAGCAGCGCTATCCCGAGATTGAAGTGGACCTGTCCTGCGATGACCGTTTCGTCGATCTGATCGCCGAGGGTTTCGATGTGGCCCTGCGCATCTGCGGGCCGTTGGCCGATTCATCCATGGTGGCGCGGTTGCTGACTGTCTCGGACATGTTGCTGGTGGCTTCGCCTGTGTATGTGGCGCGCAATGGTCTGGTGCGACAGGTGCGCGAACTCGCCGAGCAGCAGTTGCTGGCGTTTGCCGGTGGCAGCGACTGGGTGCTGACCGATACGCGTGGACTTACCACCAGCGTGCGCGTGCAGGGCCGGTTCAAGGCCGATTCGATCAGTTCGCTGCACGCCGCCGCGTTGGCTGGGGTTGGCATCGCCGCGTTCACCCGGGCCACAGTGCAGGACGATCTGCTCAGCGGTCGGCTGGTGCAAATCCTGCCCAACTACAGCCTTGGGCGGCGCCACTATTACGCGCTCTATCCGCATGCCCGGCACGTCGCGCTGAAGGTGCAGGTGTTCGTCGAATTCATGCTTGAGCACTACCGCAACACCACCGCAGCGCTGCGTTAAAACGCCACGAGACGTCGACAAAGCTTGAGTGAAAGGCGTTCGAAGTGAACAATATGTAACTTCGCATTTCCATTTGAGACTCATTCATGACTGCCGCGTCCCGATTCCTGGCCTGGCTGGTGTTCCCGCTGTTTGCCCTGAGCAGTTTCAACCTGCTGGCCGACACCGTGGAAGGCGCCCCGCAGGCGCTGCACCTGCTCGATTACATCAGCGCCGACTACCCGCCGACGGTCGAGGCGGGCAAGGTCATCGACGACGGCGAATACCGCGAGCAACTGGAATTCACCCAGGTGCTGCAAGGGCTGATCGGCGGTCTGCCGGCCAAACCGGAGAAGGCTGCGCTGGAGCAGGGTGTCGAGGCTCTGCACGCCGCCATCACCGCGAAACAGGACGGCGCCGACGTCGCGCGTCAGGCCCGACAACTGGGGGCGAAACTGGCGGTGGCATATGAAGTCAGCCAAGCGCCGATCATCACTCCCGATCCGACCCGGGGCGCGCCGCTCTATGCGCAAAACTGCTCGGTGTGTCACGGCGCCAGCGGTGCCGGCGACGGCCCGGCGGGGCTCGGCATGACGCCGCCGCCAGCCAATCTGCGCGATGCCGCACGCATCGATCACCTGAGCCTGTACGCGATCTACAGCACCCTCGGCCAAGGCGTCGAAGGTACCGACATGCCGGCGTTCGCCGATCAACTGGACGACCGTCAGCGTTGGGATCTGGCGACCTACATTGCCGCTTTCAGTGCCGACCCGGCCGCGGCCAAGTCCGACAAGACCTTCAACATCGCCGATCTGGCGCGCCAGACGCCGGCCGAAGTGCAGGCTGCCGAAGGCCCGCAGGTCGCCGCAAGCTTCCGTGCCCAACGCGCGCAGCCGCCGCAGGTCAAGCGTGGCCCGGCGCAGTTGCTCGACTACACCGCCGCCACGCTGGACAAGAGTCTGGCGGCGTATCGCGCCGGTGATCACGATCAGGCCTATGACCTGTCGGTGGCGGCGTATCTGGAAGGTTTCGAGCTGGTCGAAAGCTCGCTGGACAACGTTGATGCCAACGTGCGCAAGGACACCGAAAAATCGCTGATGGCCTACCGTCAGTCGTTGCAGGACGGCTTGCCGGTGGCGCAGGCCGAACAGCGTCTGGACGTAGCCAAGGGCAAGTTGAAAGAGTCCGCTGAACTGCTCGGCAGCGATGGTCTGAGCTGGTCGCTGAGCTTTATCTCCGGCCTGCTGATTCTGCTGCGCGAAGGTCTCGAAGCGATTCTGGTGCTGGCGGCGATCCTCGCGTTCCTGCGCAACACCGGCCAGCAGTCGGCGGTGCGCAGCGTCAACATCGGTTGGGGCCTGGCGCTGCTCGCCGGTCTTGGCACCTGGGCGCTAGCGGCGTACGTGATCGACGTCAGCGGCTCGCAGCGTGAACTGCTCGAAGGCGCCACGGCGCTGTTCGCCAGCGTCATGGTGCTGTGGCTCGGCGTGTGGATGCACGACCGGCGCCACGCGGCGGCCTGGCAGGATTACATCAAGCAGAGTCTGGTGGGCGGCGGCGGGCGTTTCGGCTTCGCGATCCTTGCGTTCTTCTCGGTGTACCGCGAGTTGTTCGAAGTGATCCTGTTCTACGAAACCCTGTGGCTGCAGGCCGGCCCCGCCGGGCATGACGCGGTGCTGGCCGGTGGTGCGACCGCACTGGTGCTGCTGATCGGTCTGGCCTGGGTGATCCTGCGCGGCTCGGCAAAACTGCCGCTGGCGCTGTTCTTCAGCATCAACGCCGGTCTGCTCTGTGCCTTGTCGGTGGTGTTCGCCGGGCATGGCGTGAAAGCGCTGCAGGAAGCCGGGATCTTCGGCACGCGACCGGTGGCGTTCTTTGAATTCGACTGGCTGGGGATTCACGCCGACGCCTATTCGCTGACGGCTCAGGCCGTGGCGATTCTGGCGATTGTTGTGCTGTATGGGCGGAGTCGGATCGCGGAGAAGAAGCGGGTCACTGCTTAACAGCATTCGCTGCGCTCACATTCGCGGGCAAGCCACGCTCCCACAGGTTTAGCGTTAACCTTGTGGGAGCGAGCTTGCCCGCGATGCTTTTTTGAAGAGGAAAAAATCATGCGTGTATGGATCGATGCCGACGCTTGCCCCCGGGCCGCCAAGGATCTGGTGGTGAAGTTCGCCCTCAAGCGCCAGTTCGAAGTGGTGCTGGTGGCCGGGCAGCCGCAGACCAAGCCGGGGCTGGCCATCGTCAAACTGATCGTGGTGCCCAGCGGTCCGGATGCGGCGGACGATTATCTGGTCGAGCACGCCGTGCCTGGTGAGCTGGTGATCTGCAGCGATATCCCGCTGGCCGATCGTCTGGTGAAGAAGGGCGTGGCGGCGCTGGACCCGCGCGGCAAGGAGTTCGATGCGCAGAACATGGGCGAGCGGCTGGCGGTGCGCAACCTGTTCACCGACCTGCGTGAGCAGGGCCAGATCAGCGGCGGCCCGGCACCGTTCGGCGAGCGTGAGAAGCAGGCGTTTGCCAATGCGCTGGACCGCATCCTCACCCGCCTGACCCGCAAACCTTGAAATAATCACCATTCCCCTGTGGGAGCGGGCTTGCTCGCGAAGGCGTCGAATCAGACAACATTGATTTGAATGACACACCGCTTTCGCGAGCAAGCCCGCTCCCACATTTCGCTCTGCATGCAGTCAGAGATCAAACATCGTTTTCGTGGGTGAGTTCGAGCACCCGGTCCACCAGTTTGTTGATCCCCGAAGCCGCCTCACTGATGTTCTGCGCCAGCATGTAAGCCGGGGTCGTCACCAGTTTGCGTGCCTTGTCTTCAATGATGTCGGTCACCGCGCAGTCTTCGTGGCTGGCGCCCATCTTGTTCATCGCGGTAGCAGTGTCGGCATCGTTGCCGATGGTGCAGGTCACGCCCGGGCCGTAGATCTTCGCTGCCAGCGCCGGCGAGATGCACATCAGGCCCACCGGTTTGCCCGCTTCGGCAAATGCTTCCGCCAAGGCCAGCACCTCAGGCTGTACTGCGCAACCGGCGCCTTCAACGGCGAAGTTCGAGAGGTTTTTCGCGGCGCCAAAACCGCCAGGTACGATCAGGGCGTCGAAGTCATCGACGTTGGCCTCGCGGATGTCCTTGATGTTGCCGCGGGCAATGCGTGCTGACTCGACCAGCACGTTGCGCGTCTCGGGCATTTCTTCACCGGTCAGGTGATTGATCACATGCAATTGCGCGATGTTCGGCGCGAAGCATTGCACCTGTGCGCCGCGTTGATCCAGGCGCAGCAGGGTGATGACGCTTTCATGGATTTCGGCGCCGTCGTACACGCCGCTGCCGGACAGGATCACTGCAACTTTTTTGCTCATGGGTTTCTCTCCAGATTCATGGCGCTAAATGTCCACTAATTTATCGCGCGTTGCCATAGGCTGAAGTGGCGGCGGCACCTGCATGGAGCGCTTTCTAAATGGATCGCAACAACGGCGGGGTGTTCATTATTTGCGGTTGCCTGCTTCGTGACGAGCAGGAGATTTTTCGCGTGAGAACGCCGCTGGCGAACGGGAGTCCGCTGGCGCAGAGGGGATAAATGACTAAAAGAGCCGGCCAGCCCGGGCTTTGCGCAGGCTGTACGCCAGGCGCCAGCGCGTTATTCGGCTGGCGTCTTCGGTTCGGCAGGTTTGGCCACTTCGGCTTGATTCAGCAGTGCCGCTTTTGCGGCTTGCTCGTCGGCGTAAACCTGTTTTGCCAGTCGCGCATTCTTGAAGCGGCGACGCAGCCACAGACCAACGCCAAGAATCAGCAGCGCGCCGAGCACCCACAGCTCGTACTTCTTGATGCTGCCGAGCATGCCTTCGAGCACCGCGCCGAAGTGGTAGGCGGCGGCTGCCAGGGCGGTGGCCCAGATCGCTGCGCCGATACCGTTGAGCAACAGATAACGTCCCGGCGGATAACCCGACAGGCCGATCGCCACCGGCATCACCGTGCGCAGTCCGTAAACGAAGCGGAAGCTCAGAACCCAGATGTCCGGATGCTTGCGAATGTGTTCCAGCGCGCGGTCGCCCATCATCTGCCAGCGCGGTTTGCGTGCGAGCAATTTGCGCCCGTGCTTGCGCCCCAGGAAGTACCACAGCTGATCGCCGGCATAGCTGCCGAAGAACGCCACGACCACCACCAGGTTGATGTCCATGTATCCACGGAACGCGAGGAAGCCTGCGAGCACCAGGATGGTTTCGCCTTCGAAGAACGTGCCGAGGAACAAGGCAAAGTAGCCAAAGTCATGCAGAAATTGTTGGAGCATTGTCTGGGTGCTGGCGAAATGAACGCGCAGCCTAACCCTTCGGACACATTCATGAAAGTGTCCAAATGTGTCTCGACGTGAACAATTCCTACGCCAACAATGGAATGCGGCTACATGTCACGGGGTACGCACAACTGTAATCTGTTGGTCATAATGGCCGTCTATAACTGTCACGCTCGCCCGTTTGCGCGGGCTCAGGAGTCCGCCGTGAGCTTTACCCCTGCCAATCGTCTGTTTCCCGCCACTCGCCTGCGTCGCAATCGTCGTGATGATTTTTCGCGTCGGCTGGTGCGGGAAAACGTGCTGACGGTCGATGACCTGATTCTGCCGGTGTTCGTGCTTGAGGGTGAAAACCGTCGCGAGGCCGTGGCCTCGATGCCCGGTGTCGAACGTCTGACCATCGACCTGCTGCTTGAAGAAGCGGCGAAATGGGTCGAACTGGGGATCCCGGCGCTGGCGCTGTTCCCGGTCACGCCTGTCGAACTGAAATCCCTTGATGCTGCCGAAGCCTGGAACCCCGAGGGCATTGCCCAGCGCGCCACGCGCGCGTTGCGTGCGCGTTTCCCGGAATTGGGCGTGATCACTGACGTCGCCCTTGATCCGTTCACCACCCACGGGCAGGACGGCATTCTCGATCAAGAAGGCTACGTGCAGAACGACATCACCGTCGACGCACTGGTCAAGCAGGCTCTGTCCCACGCTGAAGCCGGCGCTCAGGTCGTGGCGCCGTCGGACATGATGGACGGTCGGATTCAGGCGATCCGCGAGGCGCTGGAGCTGGCCGGTCACGTCAACGTGCGGATCATGGCCTACTCGGCCAAGTACGCCAGCGCCTATTACGGGCCGTTCCGCGATGCCGTGGGGTCGGCGGCGAATCTGGGCAAGGCCAACAAGGCCTCCTATCAGATGGACCCGGCCAACAGCGACGAAGCGCTGCACGAAGTCGGCGCGGACTTGTCTGAAGGCGCGGACATGGTCATGGTCAAACCCGGCATGCCGTACCTGGACATTCTTTTCCGGGTAAAAGATGCCTTCAAAGTGCCGACCTTCGTCTATCAGGTTAGCGGCGAATACGCCATGCACATGGCGGCGATCCAGAATGGCTGGTTGAGCGAGGCGGTAATTCTTGAATCACTGACCGCCTTTAAACGTGCCGGCGCTGATGGCATCCTGACTTACTTTGCTGTCCGCGCCGCTCAATTGTTACGAGAGCAGAAATAGCCCTCCCAGGAACATTCGATGAATACCGAAGGACTCACTGAAGTTGCAGTAAAAGAAGCTCAACCGGTGGTGGAGCAAATCACCGAAACCCCGCCGGAACTCGAGCCTGCGCCACCCGCGCCGGTCGCTGAAGCCGTCGCGGCGGCGCCAGTGATTGCGATCCCGGGCCTGGATGACAGCAGCCTGTATATCCATCGCGAGCTTTCGCAATTGCAGTTCAACATCCGCGTGCTGGAACAGGCGCTGGACGAGTCCTATCCGTTGCTGGAGCGGCTGAAGTTCCTGCTGATCTTCTCCAGCAACCTCGACGAATTCTTTGAAATCCGCGTCGCCGGCCTGAAAAAGCAGATCACCTTCGCCCGGGAACAGGCCGGTGCCGACGGTTTGCAACCGCATCAGGCGCTGGCGCGGATCAGCGAGCTGGTGCACGGTCACGTTGACCGCCAGTACGCGATCCTCAACGACATCCTGCTGCCGGAGCTGGAAAAGCATCAGGTGCGCTTCATACGTCGCCGTCACTGGACGACCAAGATCAAGACCTGGGTGCGCCGCTACTTCCGCGACGAGATCGCGCCGATCATCACCCCGATCGGCCTCGACCCGACGCACCCGTTCCCGTTGCTGGTGAACAAGAGCCTGAACTTCATCGTCGAACTGGAAGGCATCGACGCCTTCGGTCGCGATTCCGGTCTGGCGATTATCCCGGCACCGCGCCTGCTGCCACGGATCATCAAGGTTCCGGAAGAAGTCGGCGGCCCGGGCGACAACTATGTGTTCCTGTCGTCGATGATCCACGCCCACGCCGATGACCTGTTCCAAGGCATGAAGGTAAAAGGCTGCTACCAGTTCCGCCTGACCCGAAACGCCGACCTGGCGCTCGACTCCGAAGATGTCGAAGACCTTGCGCGCGCCCTGCGTGGCGAGCTGTTCTCGCGGCGCTACGGTGATGCGGTACGTCTGGAAGTCGCCGACACCTGCCCGAAACACCTCTCGGACTATCTGCTCAAGCAGTTCAACCTGAGCGAGACCGAGCTGTATCAGGTCAACGGCCCGGTCAACCTGACCCGTCTGTTCAGCATCACCGGTCTGGACAGCCACCCGGAGCTGCAATACACGCCGTTCACCCCGCAGATCCCGAAACTGCTGCAGAACAGCGAGAACATTTTCAGTGTGGTGAGCAAGCAGGACATCCTGCTGCTGCACCCGTTCGAGTCGTTCACTCCGGTGGTCGACCTGCTGCGCCAGGCGGCGAAGGACCCGCACGTTCTGGCCGTGCGCCAGACCCTGTACCGCTCCGGCGCCAACTCGGAAATCGTCGATGCGCTGGTGGACGCCGCGCGTAACGGCAAGGAAGTGACCGCAGTCATCGAACTGCGTGCACGCTTTGACGAAGAGTCCAACCTGCAACTGGCCAGCCGTCTGCAAGCGGCCGGTGCTGTGGTGATTTACGGCGTGGTCGGCTTCAAGACCCACGCCAAGATGATGCTGATCCTGCGTCGCGAGGCCGGTGAAATCGTGCGTTACGCGCACCTCGGCACCGGTAACTACCACGCCGGCAATGCGCGTCTGTACACCGATTACAGCCTGCTGACCTCCGACGACGCCTTGTGCGAAGACGTCGGCAAACTGTTCAGCCAGTTGATCGGCATGGGTAAAACCCTGCGCATGAAGAAGCTGCTGCATGCGCCGTTCACCCTGAAGAAGGGCATGCTCGACATGATTGCCCGGGAAACCCAGTTCGCCGTCGAAGGCAAACCGGCTCACATCATCGCCAAGTTCAACTCGCTGACCGATCCGAAGATCATCCGCGCGCTGTACAAGGCCAGCCAGTCCGGCGTGCGCATTGATCTGGTGGTGCGTGGCATGTGCTGCCTGCGTCCGGGCATCGCCGGGGTTTCGCACAACATCCATGTGCGCTCGATCATCGGTCGCTTCCTTGAACACACCCGAGTGTTCTACTTCCTCAACGGCGGCGAGGAGCAGATGTTCCTCTCCAGCGCCGACTGGATGGAGCGCAACCTCGACAAGCGCGTCGAGACTTGCTTCCCGGTGGAAGGCAAGAAGCTGCTGACTCGCGTGAAGAAAGAGCTGGAGCTGTACCTGACCGACAATACCCACAGCTGGAGCCTGCAGTCGGATGGCCGTTACATCCGCAACACGCCAACCGGCAACCAGAACCCGCGCAGCGCGCAGGCGACGTTGCTGGAACGCCTGGGCAGCCCGATTCTGCCGGTGAGCAGCTAACAGCTTAAAAGCGCCCTCACCCTAACCCTCTCCCGGAGGGAGAGGGGACTGACCGAGTTGGATGTTCGAGGTACATCGACCTGAGATTTCGAGTCGAACTCAGGCTTTGAAAACAACACGGATCGGCTCCCTCTCCCTCGGGAGAGGGCTGGGGTGAGGGGCAGGTCCACACCCGCACTCAAGTCGAACCCAATAAAAAAGGCGATCCAGAAGGATCGCCTTTTTTGCACCTGAAATTTAACTCAGTGAACAGTGAGGACAATCCCCACCCGCGTCAGCCAGTCGGCTTCGAGGCCAAAGTCCGCCTGAGTCAGCTGGTTTTCATCCAACCAGTTCTCCGGAAATTCCACGTCGAGGGTGTTGCCTTTGGCATGCAGCGTCACTTGTGGCATCGCCTGGGTGCCACGGATGTGGTGGAACAGGATCGCGAAGCGCAGCAGCACGCACAGGCGGATCAGCTTGTCGCCGTCGTCACCGAACTCGGCGAACTTGTCCTTGGGGATGTTGCGGCGGTGGCCGCGCACCAGCAGAGCGAGCATTTGCTGGTCTTCGCGGGAGAAACCGGCAAGGTCCGAGTGCTCGATCAGGTAGGCGCCGTGCTTGTGGTAGTGATAGTGCGCGATGTCGAGGCCGACTTCGTGGACTTTCGCCGCCCAGCCCAGCAGTTCACGCCAGATGCCGTCATCCAGCTCCCAGTCCGCGGCGACCTGATCGAAGGCGTGCAGGGCTTTGCGTTCTACCCGCGCCGCTTGTTCCAGGTCGACGTGATAGCGCTCCATCAGCGAAGTCAGGGTGCGCTCGCGCACGTCTTCGTGATGATGGCGCCCGAGCAGGTCGTAGAGCACGCCTTCACGCAGTGCGCCTTCGCAATGATCCATGCGTTGCAGTTCGAGGGCGTCGAAGATCGCTTCGAGAATCGCCAGGCCAGCCGGGAAGATTGCCCGACGGTCAGGCTTGATGCCTTCGAAGTCGATCTTGTCGACATCCCCCAGTTTGAACAGACGACGTTTGAGCCAGGCCAGGCCTTCGGCATTCACTTCGCCGGTGCCATGCCCGCCGGCCTTCAGCGCCAGGCCGATGGCGCGGATGGTGCCCGAGGAGCCGATGGCTTCATCCCAGGTCAGGCGGTGCAGGGCGTGCTCGATGCTCATGATCTCCAGCCGCGCCGCGGTGTACGCCTGGGCGTAACGGGCCGGGGTGATCTTGCCGTCCTTGAAATAACGCTGAGTGAAGCTGACGCAGCCCATTTGCAGGCTTTCGCGCAGCAGCGGTTCAAAACGCTGCCCGATGATGAATTCAGTACTGCCGCCGCCGATGTCGGCCACCAGACGCTTGCCCGGGGTGTCGGCGAGGGTGTGCGAAACGCCCAGATAAATCAGCCGCGCTTCTTCACGGCCGGAGATGACTTCCACCGGGTGACCGAGGATTTCTTCGGCGCGGTGGATGAATTCCAGGCGATTGCGCGCTTCGCGCAGGGCGTTGGTGCCGACGATCCGCACGGCGCCCAGTGGCATGCCGTTGATCAGTTGGGCAAAACGCTTGAGGCAGTCGAGGCCGCGCTGCATCGATTCTTCGTTGAGATGGCGCTCATCGTCGATACCGGCGGCGAGCTGCACTTTCTCTCCGAGGCGCTCCAGGATGCGGATCTCACCGTTCTGGGCCTTGGCCACGACCATGTGGAAGCTGTTGGAGCCCAGGTCGATTGCGGCGATCAGGGACAGATTCTTGGCTTTGGATTGCGGCATGGTCAGGGGGTCTCGGTCGATAACCCCGCCATCGTGCCACGATCAAACGCTGACGCCAACGCGCATGGCTCAAACCGTTGATCCTGCGCATAAAAGCTTGAGACCGCGGCGCGGCCATTCGCGAGCAGGCTCGCTCCCACAGGTTTTTGTGTCGAACACACAATCATGTTCCGCCGCAGAACCCTGTGGGAGCGGGCTTGCCCGCGAAGGGGCCGCTAAAGTCCCTGAATAACCTTCAGGCTGTCGCTTCAACCGTACCAATGAAATTCGCCAGCTCCGCCGTCTGCGGATTGGCAAACAACACCTTCGGATCCCCCACTTCATGCACCTTGCCATGGTGCATGAACACCAGTTTGTCACCGACTTCCCGGGCAAAGCGCATTTCGTGGGTGACCATGATCAGCGTCATGCCTTCCTTGGCCAGTTGGCGCACCACGGCGAGCACTTCATTGACCAGCTCCGGGTCCAGCGCCGAGGTGATCTCGTCGCACAGCAACACTTTCGGCGACATCGCCAGTGCCCGGGCAATCGCCACGCGCTGTTGCTGTCCGCCGGACAACCGATCCGGGAAGGCGTCGAACTTCTCCCCCAGCCCGACGCGTTCGAGCATCTTGCGCGCCAGTTCGGCCGCCTTGGCCTTCGGTACTTTCTGCACCACTTGCGGCGCGAGCATCACGTTCTCGCCGACGGTCAGGTGCGGGAACAGGTTGAACTGCTGGAACACCATGCCGACTTTCTGCCGCAGGCTGCGCAGGTCGGCGCGGGCGGCGTCGAGGTATTCGCCGTCGACTTCGATCACCCCGTCGTTGATCGACTCCAGACCATTGAGGGTGCGCAGCAGGGTCGATTTGCCCGAGCCGCTGCGGCCGATGATCGCCACCACCTGGCCTTCCTCGACGCTCAGGTCGATGCCTTTGAGCACGTGGTGATCGCCGTAGTATTTATGCAGGGCGGAAATTCTAAGCAGAGGCATGCAGTCTCCTTTCCAGGTAGCGCGCGCTGAGCGACAAGGGGTAGCAGAGCAGGAAGTAGCCGAGGGCGACGAGGCCGTAGACCATGAACGGTTCGAAAGTGGCGTTGGCGAGCATGCCGCCGGTCTTGGTCAGCTCGGTGAAGCCGATGATCGAGGTTACCGCAGTGCCTTTGACCACTTGCACCGAGAAGCCCACGGTCGGCGCCACGGCGATGCGCAGCGCCTGCGGCAGGATCACGTAACGCAATTGCTCCAGTGGATTCAGCGCCAGGCTCGACGAGGCTTCCCACTGGCCATTGGGGATCGCTTCGACGCAACCGCGCCAGATCTCCGCCAGATAGGCGCTGGTGAACAATGTCAGGGCAATCGCCGCCGCCATCCACGGCGAGATCTCGATCCCGGCCAGCGCCACGCCGAAGAACACCAGAAACAGCTGCATCAGCAGCGGTGTGCCCTGGAACAGCTCGATCCAGGTGCGGGCGATATTGCTCGGCAACGGGTTTTTCGAGATGCGCATGATCAGAATCAGCAGCCCGACGATCCCGCCGCCAATGAACGCCACCAGCGACAACGCCAGCGTCCATTGCAGGCCGGTGAGCAGGTTGCGCAGGATGTCCCAGAAGGTGAAGTCGCTCATTGGCTGCTCCTCGCGATATAGCGGCGGCCGATCCAGTTCAGCAACTGGCGGATCAGCAGCGCCATGCACAGGTAGATCAGCGTGGTCAGCGCATAGGTTTCAAAGGCGCGGAAGTTGCGCGACTGAATGAAGTTGGCGGCGAAGCTCAGCTCCTCGGTGGCGATCTGCGAACACACCGCCGAACCGAGCATGACGATGATGATCTGGCTGCTCAGGGCCGGCCAGACCTTGCCCAGTGCCGGCAGCAGGACCACATGGCGGAACGCTTCGAAACGGCTCATCGCCAGTGCGGCAGCGGCTTCCAGTTGTCCGCGCGGAATCGCCTGGATGCCGGCGCGGATGATCTCGGTCGAATACGCGCCGAGGTTGATCACCATCGCCAGCACCGCCGCCTGCCACTCGGAAATCTGCACCCCGAGCGAGGGCAGGCCGAAGAAGATGAAGAACAGTTGCACCAGAAATGGCGTGTTGCGGATCAACTCGACGTAGACGCCGAAGAGTGCCGAGAACGGGCGGATGTTCCACGCCCGCACCAGTGCGCCGACGATGCCCACGCCGACCCCGAACAGCGCGCCAATCGCCGTCAGCTCCAGGGTGAACAGGGCGCCGCGCAGCAGCAGGTCGGTGTTTTGCACCACCGGCATGAAATCGAACTGATAAGCCATCGATTGTCTCCCGCGCGACCGATCAGAGGTCGGCCGGCAGCGGCTCTTTGAGCCAGGTCTGCGAGTTTTTCTCCAGCGCGCCGTCAGCCTTGGCGGTGGCGAGGATCTCGTTGACCTTGCTCAGCAGCGCAGGCTCGTTCTTGTTCACGCCGACGTAGACCGGCGAATCCTTGAGCTTCACTTTGAGCGCCGGCACGCGTTTCGGGTTCTTCTCGCTGATCGCCACCATCACCACGTTGCCGCTGGCGATCAGATCGACTTGCCCTGCGAGGTAGGCGGCGATGGTCGAGTTATTGTCCTCGAAGCGCTTGATGGTCACGCCTTCGGGGGCGACCTTGGTCAGCTCGATGTCTTCGATGGCGCCACGGGTGACGCTGATGGTTTTGCCCTTGAGGTCGTCGAGCGTAGTGACGGCGGCATCAGGCGGGCCGAACACCGCGAGGTAGAAAGGCGCGTAGGCGTGGGAGAAGTCGATGACTTTCTCGCGCTCCGGGTTCTTGCCGAGGCTGGAGATCACCAGGTCGACCTTGCCGGTGGTGAGGAACGGGATGCGGTTGGTGCTGTTGACCGGGGTCAGCTCGAGTTTGACCTTGAGTTGCTCGGCCAGCAGTTTTGCCGTGTCGATATCCAGGCCACGGGGTTTCATGTCCGGGCCGACCGAGCCGAATGGCGGGAAGTCCTGAGGCACGGCAACTTTCAGTGTGCCGCGTTTGACCACATCTTCCAGGCCATCGGCGTGGGCGGGGATCTGGCTCAGCATCAAGCTGGAAAACAGAGCGGCGAGGAGGGCTCGGTAACGCAGGGTCATGGCAAATCTCCGGATCGACGGGAAGTGATTTCTGCGATCGGACAGAGCACGGGCCGTGCCAATACCCGGATTTATCCCCGGCAGGCCGCGGGTTTGCCGGGTTTATTCGGTCTTACTGGTCTGAACAGTCAGGTTGTTTTTCGCACTCCGATGGCGCACCGGCAGCGGGCGCCGAACCCCGCTGGGGCACGACTTGCCGGATCCGGCGAATAGCTTTACAACTAGCCGCACCTTGGCCTGGCTCGTCTGAAAAACCATGAACTCGATCTCCCGCGCCGTACCCGAAGTGGCGCTGCAAGCCATTCGCAAACTGATCACCGAGCAGGGTTTCGGTGCGGGCGATGCGTTGCCGTCGCAACGGGATCTGGCGGTGCAACTGGGGGTCAGTCGGGCGTCGTTGCGCGAGGCGCTGTCGTCGCTCAGTGCGCTGGGCGTGGTCAGTATCCATCCGGGCAAAGGCGTGTTCGTGCAGGCACCGGTGGACATTGCGCAGGGTGACAATGCGCCGGGCTGGCCGTTCGCAGCGCAGGCCTCGCCGCTCGACATCTTTCAGTTGCGCTATGCGCTGGAGGGGTTTGCCGCCGGGCTGGCGGCGGTGACCTTGAGCACGTTTGACCTGGATGCGCTGGAGGACAACGTTGCGGCGATGCGCGAGCAATTGAAGGCTGGGGACTTCGAGGCTGCGGCGAAACTCGACTTCGAATTCCACCGGCGCATTCTGCTGGCCAGCGGCAATCAGGCGATGCTGAGCATCCTCACCGCCAGCGCCGAGATCTTTCTGGAGAGCCAGAAGCTACCGTTCATCCGCGCCGAACGGGCGATGGAAACCTGGCAGGAGCACCGCAAGATCCTTCGTGCCCTCGCGCGCCGGGCGTCCGCTGCGGCCCAGAAGGCCATGCAGGAGCACGTGCGCAATGCGGCCCTGCGCACCGGAATTTCCTTCATTGCCCCCGCCACGGCGTGACTTGGGCTATACCCAAACTCATCGAGTGCCATAGCAAGACTCAATCAACTGCGGCTTCCTGAACAAGGGAAGGGCGGCTATGATGGGCCACGTTTTTTTGCTTACAACCTGGAGAATTCCATGAGCAGCGATCTTATCAAACACGTTAGCGACGCCAGCTTCGAAGCCGACGTACTCAAGGCCGAAGGCGCTGTACTGGTCGACTACTGGGCTGAATGGTGCGGCCCTTGCAAAATGATCGCTCCGGTTCTGGACGAGATTGCCGAGACTTACAAAGGCAAGCTGACCATCGCCAAACTGAACATTGACGAAAACCAGGAAACCCCGGCCAAGCACGGCGTGCGTGGTATCCCGACGCTGATGCTGTTCAAGAACGGCAACGTTGAAGCGACCAAGGTCGGCGCCCTGTCGAAGTCGCAACTGGCTGCTTTCCTCGACGCCAACATCTAAGCGTCGCAGTAAATCGCCGAAAAAAAGCCTCGCAATTTGCGGGGCTTTTTGCGTATTCAGGGCTAGACGCTCCGAAACTCAGGTGGTACATTCGGCCCCGCACTGGTTTCTCCACTGCCCCCTGCTAGCCGTCGCCGACGCACTCCTTTTCGAACAAGTTCGCGATCCTGTCGCCTTCTCCGCGGCGCGGCCTCATTAAGCCAAAAGCTTAATTTCCCCCCTCCATAAATGATTACGTCATTCCTATATGAATCTGACTGAACTCAAGCAAAAGCCGATTACCGAACTGCTCGAATTGGCCGAACAGATGGGCATAGAAAATATGGCCCGTTCGCGCAAGCAGGACGTGATTTTCTCCCTGCTGAAAAAGCACGCGAAAAGCGGCGAGGAAATCTCCGGTGATGGCGTGCTGGAGATTCTCCAGGACGGCTTCGGCTTCCTGCGCTCCGCTGACGCTTCCTACCTCGCCGGCCCGGACGATATCTACGTCTCGCCGAGCCAGATCCGTCGTTTCAACTTGCGCACCGGTGACACCATCGTTGGCAAGATCCGCCCTCCGAAGGAAGGCGAGCGTTACTTCGCTCTGCTCAAGGTCGACACGATCAACTTCGATCGTCCGGAGAACGCGAAGAACAAGATTCTCTTCGAGAACCTGACCCCGCTGTTCCCGACCGTGCGCATGAAGATGGAGGCCGGCAACGGTTCCACCGAAGACTTGACCGGTCGTGTGATCGACCTGTGCGCCCCGATCGGCAAAGGCCAGCGTGGTCTGATCGTTGCACCGCCGAAAGCCGGTAAGACGATCATGCTGCAGAACATCGCGGCGAACATCGCCCGTAACAACCCTGAAGTTCACCTGATCGTGCTGTTGATCGACGAACGTCCGGAAGAAGTAACCGAAATGCAGCGCACCGTGCGCGGCGAAGTGGTTGCCTCGACCTTCGACGAACCGCCGACCCGTCACGTGCAGGTTGCCGAAATGGTGATCGAGAAGGCCAAGCGCCTGGTCGAACACAAGAAGGACGTGGTGATCCTGCTCGACTCCATCACCCGTCTGGCCCGCGCCTACAACACCGTGATCCCGAGCTCCGGCAAGGTGCTGACCGGTGGTGTCGATGCTCACGCCCTGGAGAAACCGAAGCGTTTCTTCGGTGCTGCGCGCAACATCGAAGAAGGCGGCTCGCTGACCATTATCGCCACCGCGCTGGTTGAAACCGGCTCGAAGATGGACGAAGTGATCTACGAAGAGTTCAAGGGTACCGGCAACATGGAACTGCCTCTGGATCGCAAGATCGCCGAGAAGCGTGTGTTCCCGGCCATCAACATCAACCGTTCCGGCACCCGCCGCGAAGAGTTGCTGACCGCCGACGACGAACTGCAGCGCATGTGGATCCTGCGCAAGCTGCTGCACCCGATGGACGAAGTCGCTGCCATCGAGTTCCTGGTCGACAAGCTGAAAACGACCAAGACCAACGACGAGTTCTTCCTGTCGATGAAGCGCAAGTAACATCGCCGGTTGAACCGATAAAAAGGGCGCCCCTTTGGGGGGCGCCTTTTTTTTGCATGAAATTTACCCCGGCAATGGGAGGTTCCTGATCTGGTAAGGTCTGTGATCGGGCAACCCACAAACAGCGCTCGGAGCCTCTGTGATTAAGGCTCGTGCTGTACAAAAAACAACCACCTGATTGGCATTAAAGATTTTATGAGCACACTCGCTTATCGAAGGGATATCGACGGCCTGCGCGCAGTCGCGGTGATCGCCGTGGTGCTGTTCCATTTTGGCGTCCCGGGGTTTACCGGCGGTTTTGTCGGCGTGGACGTGTTCTTCGTGATTTCCGGCTACCTCATCACCTCGATCATCTGGAATCAGCGTCAGGCTGGCCGTTTCAGCTTCGTCGAGTTCTGGGCGCGGCGTGCGCGGCGGATTCTGCCGGCGCTGTTCGCGATGATCATTGCGGTGCTGGCGGTGGGCTGGTTCCTGCTGGCGCCCAAGGACTACGAAGAGCTGGGGCGCTCGGTGCGCTATCAGGTGACGTTCGTCTCGAACATCCTGTTCATGCGTCAGGACGGCTACTTCGACGTTGCCTCTGACCTGAAACCGCTGTTGCACACGTGGTCACTGGCGGTGGAGGAGCAGTTCTACATCTTCTTCCCGCTGCTGCTGACGTTGCTCTCGAGCCGCCTGAAACACTGGCGGCTGGCGCTGTTCGGCGTGCTGCTGGTGTCGTTCGGGCTGAGTGTGTGGGCGATCCAGCATCATCCGGAGAAAGCCTTCTTCCTGCTGCCGATGCGCGCCTGGGAGTTGCTGGCCGGGGCGATGCTGGCGGTTGCGCCGAAACACGCCTGGCGCTTGAAGCCGCTGGCCGCCCAGGCCTTGAGCCTGCTCGGCATGGGGTTGATCCTGCTGGCGGTGTTTGCCTATGACAAGTCGACGCCGTTCCCGGGTGTCACGGCGTTGCTGCCGGTGCTGGGCGTGGTGCTGCTGATTCTGGCCAACGGTCATCGCGAAACGCTGGTTGGTCAATTGTTGAGCAGTCGGGTGATGGTCGGCCTCGGGCTGATCTCCTATTCCTGGTATTTGTGGCACTGGCCGGTATTCGTGTTTTCCAGCTACGCCAGTGTCGATGAGCCGGGCGCGCTCGACACGGCCGGGTTGATTCTGCTGACCCTGGTGCTGGGTTATCTGTCATGGAAGTTCGTCGAAACGCCGTTCCGTGAACGGCGCCTGCTCGCCGGTCGTCGGCAGATTCTGCTGGCCGGTTTCTGCGGGATCCTGGTGCTCGGTCTGGCCGGGCAATCACTGCGCTGGACCGATGGCTTGCCATGGCGCCTGTCCGAGCAGGCGCTGCAATATGCCAAGGGCCGCGAGTGGCGGCCGGAGCTGATGGCATGTCTGGCGGACGACAAGACCCCTGACGACAAGCTGTTCTGCCATTACGGCGTGGTGGATCTGCCGACCCGCGCGCTGGTCTGGGGCGACAGCCATGCCACGGCGCTGATCCCGGTGTTCGATGACGGTGCCAAAGCTCACGGTGTCAGCGTGATTCTGGCCAGTTCTCCGGGTTGCATTCCGGTCGATGGGCTGGAGCATGACGGGGTTTGTGCACGCTTCAACAAGCGGGTCGAGCAGGGGCTGAAAACCCAGGCGATCAGCGATGTGGTGCTGGTCGCCCGCTGGAGCCTGTACCTGTACGGCGATGCCAAGGGTGATCTCGGGCATGTCTTGAGAACGCCAGACGGTCGTTACGATCGCGCCGAGGCCGAGCAGCGTTTTGCCGAAGGCCTGCGCACTCGCGTCGCGCAATTGCGGGGGGCCGGGCATCGCGTATGGCTGGTGAAAGAGGCGCCTTTGCAGGCATTCAGCCCGCCGTATCGGCTGACGCGACTGGCGATGCTCCATCGTCCGGTGGATGACGTCGGGCTGGCCGTCGAGGCGCACCACAAGCGTCAGGTGTTCATCAGTCAGTTGTTCGCGCAGTTGGCGCAGAATGATCCGGCGGTGCGCGTGGTCGATCCGGCGCCGCGACTGTGTGATGAAAACGGCCTGTGCCACGCCGAGCTCGGCGGCTACTCGCTGTACACCGATGACAATCACCTGTCCGAAGTCGGTGCGCGGTTTGTGGCGCCGATCCTCGAGCCGCTGTTTATCGGCCTGCAAGGCCGGGAAAACCTTGGCAAAGCGCAGACGAATGCAGCCAAGTAAGCAGCGACAGGCTGCCACAGGGCTGCATAGCAGGTAGGATGTACGCCTATTTTGAGGGTGCCATCGTCAATGAAATTCAAGGATCTTCGGGATTTCGTGCAGCAGCTTGAGCAGCGCGGAGAGTTGAAACGCATCCAGATTCCCGTCTCGCCGGTGCTGGAGATGACCGAGGTGTGCGACCGTACGCTGCGGGCCAAGGGCCCGGCGCTGCTGTTCGAGAAGCCGACCGGCTACGACATCCCGGTGCTCGGCAACCTGTTTGGCACCCCGGAGCGGGTGGCCATGGGCATGGGCGCCGAGTCGGTCAGCGAACTGCGCGAGATCGGCAAGCTCCTGGCTTTCCTCAAGGAGCCGGAGCCACCGAAGGGCTTGAAGGACGCGTGGTCGAAACTGCCGATCTTCCGCAAGATCATCTCGATGGCGCCGAAAGTCGTCAAAGACGCGGTGTGCCAGGAAGTGGTCATCGAAGGCGACGACGTCGACCTGGCGATGCTGCCGGTGCAGACCTGCTGGCCCGGCGACGTCGGCCCGCTGATCACTTGGGGCCTGACCGTCACCAAAGGCCCGAACAAGGATCGCCAGAACCTCGGTATCTACCGTCAGCAAGTGATCGGCCGCAACAAGGTGATCATGCGCTGGCTCAGCCACCGTGGCGGTGCGCTGGACTTCCGTGAGTGGTGCGAGAAGCATCCGGGCCAGCCGTTCCCGGTCTCCGTGGCACTGGGCGCCGACCCTGCGACCATTCTCGGCGCCGTGACGCCGGTGCCGGACAGTCTCTCCGAATACGCTTTCGCCGGCCTGTTGCGCGGTAACCGCACCGAGCTGGTCAAGTGCCGTGGCAACGACCTGCAAGTGCCGGCCACTGCCGAGATCATCCTCGAAGGGGTGATCCATCCGGGCGAAATGGCCGACGAAGGCCCGTACGGCGACCACACCGGTTACTACAACGAAGTCGACAGCTTCCCGGTGTTCACCGTCGAGCGCATTACCCACCGGATCAAGCCGATCTACCACAGCACCTACACCGGCCGTCCACCGGATGAGCCGGCGATCCTCGGCGTGGCGCTGAACGAAGTGTTCGTGCCGATCCTGCAGAAGCAGTTCCCGGAGATCACCGATTTCTATCTGCCGCCCGAAGGCTGCTCGTACCGCATGGCCGTGGTGACGATGAAGAAGTCGTATCCGGGGCATGCCAAGCGCGTGATGCTCGGTGTCTGGTCGTTTTTGCGACAGTTCATGTACACCAAGTTCGTTATCGTCACTGACGACGATATCAACGCCCGGGACTGGAACGACGTGATCTGGGCCATCACCACGCGCATGGACCCCAAGCGCGACACGGTGATGATCGACAACACGCCGATCGACTACCTCGACTTCGCCTCGCCGGTGTCCGGCCTGGGCTCGAAAATGGGCCTGGATGCCACCCACAAGTGGCCGGGCGAAACCACTCGCGAGTGGGGCCGCGTAATCGTCAAGGACGACGCCGTCACCCAGCGGATCGATGCCATCTGGAATCAGTTAGGAATAGATTGATGCGTGTAACCCTGCAGCCCTCCGGAGCGGTGCTTGAGATACGGCCCGGCGAGCGGATTCTCGATGGTGCGCGGCGCCTGGGCTATGAATGCCCGCAAAGCTGCCGCAACGGCAATTGCCACGTATGTGCGGCGCTGCTGGTGGAAGGCCGGGTCGAGCAGGCCGGCAAGGTGCACGACCACGGCGAGTTCTACACTTGCATAGCCGAGCCGCTGGAAGACTGCGTCCTGCTGTGGGATGGCGTGCTCGCGCTGGGAGAACTGCCGGTGCGCAGCCTGTCGTGTCAGGTCATCGAATGCCGGGATGTCGGTGGCGACACCTGGCGCGTGCGCCTGCGTGCGCCGGCCGGCAAGCCGCCGCGTTATCACGCCGGGCAGTACCTGATGATCGAGCGTGAAAACGGCGAGAAGTCGGCGTTCTCCATGGCCTCGGCGCCGCACGGCGGGCGCGATCTGGAAATCCACGTGCTGGCCCGTGAGGCCAGTGCGCTAAGTCTGATCGAGCAGTTGCAACGCAACGCGATGGTGCGCGTCGAGCTGCCATTCGGTGACACTCACCTCGCCGAGTTGCCTGACGGGCCACTGGTGTTGATCGCCGCCGGCACCGGCATGGGCCAGATCCACAGCCTGATCGAACACTGCCGTGCCAACGGCTTCAAACACCCGGTGCATCTGTATTGGGGGGTACGCCGTCCGGAAGATTTCTACGAGATCGAACATTGGGACGAATGGTTGAAGCTGCCCAATCTGTTCCTGCACAAAGTCGTCAGCGACCAGTGCGGTTGGGAAGGGCGCTGCGGGATGCTGCACCAGGCCGTGTGCGAAGACTTCGCCGATCTGAAGTCCCTGCATGTATACGCCAGCGGCTCGCCGGCGATGGTCTACGGCACGCTGGATGCGCTGGTGGAAGCCGGGATGGATGCGCACCAGATGCGCGCCGATGTATTTGCGTATGCGCCGCGCTCTTGAGCCGAGCTCTTGCGTCCCGCGCCTGAGCCGCGCTTCTAGAAACGCACGCCGCTAGTCACCATCGCCGCATTGGCGCCGAGAAATACCAGCTCGGCGGCCAATGGGCCGTAGTGAGTCCCGACGGACGGAATGATCACCGGCGCAACGCCGTAGCGGTTCAAAGGAATCTTGTCCTTGTAATCACCGCGATAACCCTGCAACAGCCCACCCGTGAGTTTCAGATACAGCGGATATTCGCTGCTGTCATAGCGCTTGCCGACATAGGCGTAGTTCGAGCGCTGGCGGAACGAGTTACGGAAAGTTGCCCCGCCAAATACCCAGCCGGACGCCTGATTGCGTTCGATGCCGATCAAGTCCTGATGATTATTGTGCTCGGGGTCGGGCGAGTAATGTCGGGTGTAGACACTGGTCTGGGCATACCAGAAGCCTTTGCCTTGCGCATTGTCCTCGGCCAATGCATGGCCGGCCTGAGCCATCAGCAACGCGGCCAGAAGTCTTGGGATTTTCATAGTGCAGCCTCAGTTAAACGGGATGGCTTGCGCCAGAGGAAAGCCGTTATACGTAGGCGTTCAGCGACGGAGAAGAAAGAAAGTCCGACATTTTAGTAGGAAGATTCCTGCGCGTTCTTGAACCAATCCTGAACAAGCGAAGGCTTATGCATATTTCATTCGGGTATTTAAGATATTTCGGCAATGGTATTAGGCTATATAAAACCGCATAGCGTTGACTAATACACCCGATTTAGCGCTATCGAGCAGGTCATACATCCTTTAGCACTTTTCGTTTTAGATTTACTGCTATATGTTCTAACGAACGAATTGCGCTTACATCTTGTAATACTTGCGGGGCCGAACACTTCCGTCATGACAGCCATAGAATCTGCTTTTCTGAATCTGGCTTATCCTCCGCGGCTCGATCTGGGGCCGCAGCTCACTCACGAACAACTTCTCGCTTCCATGCAATCGACCATGGCGCGCCACAAGGGCGGCCCGGTGTGGCTGTTCGCCTACGGGTCGCTGATCTGGCGCCCGGAATGTACGGCGGTGGAGCGGGTGCGCGGCCGCGTCCATGGCTACCACCGCGGCCTGTATTTGTGGTCGCACGAGCATCGGGGGACGCCGGAAATGCCCGGGCTGGTATTTGGTCTGGATCGCGGCGGTTCGTGCAGCGGCTTCGCCTATCGGCTGCCGGAAGAGAACCTCGACGCTGCGCTGTACGCGCTATGGAAACGCGAGATGCCGTTCCCGTCCTATCGCCCGCACTGGCTGAACTGCCGGCTCGAAGATGGCAGTCAGGTGCAGGCGTTGGGGTTTGTTCTGGAGCGACACCTGCCCAGCTATGCCGGCAACTTGCCGGATCACGTGCTGAGTCAGGTGTTCGAAAGCGCTTGCGGGCGTTACGGCACCACTCGCGATTATGTCGAGCAGACCGCCCACGCCCTGCGCAGCCACGCCATGCCGGATCGAAATCTGGAGGCGCGGCTCAAGCGCTGTCAGTCAAAAGCCGATCAGGCGACGGCTTCGCGGCTCTGACTGGCGACTTGCTTGTGCCACAGGGTCGGGGCCAGGAAGGCCATCGACAGCAGGCAAGCGCCCACCAGCAGGACAAAACCACCGTTCCAGCCGAAGTGGTCAACGGTGTAGCCCATCGCCGCACTCGCCGCGACCGAACCACCCAGGTAACCGAACAGACCGGTGAAGCCCGCAGCCGTGCCGGCGGCTTTCTTCGGTGCCAGTTCCAGCGCCTGCAGGCCGATCAGCATCACCGGGCCATAGATCAGGAAGCCGATCGAGAACAGCGCGATCATGTCCACCGTCGGGTTGCCGGCCGGGTTCAGCCAGTACACCAGCGTCGCCACGGTCACCAGCGCCATGAACACCATGCCGGTCAGGCCACGATTGCCACGGAAGATCTTGTCCGACATCCAGCCGCACAGCAGCGTGCCCGGAATGCCCGCCCACTCGTAGAAGAAATAGGCCCACGAGGTTTTATCCACGGTGAAACCTTTGGCTTCTTTCAGGTAGGTCGGCGCCCAATCCAGTACGCCGTAGCGCAGCAGGTAAACGAACACGTTGGCCATGGCGATGTACCAGAGCATTTTGTTGCGCAGCACGTATTTGACGAAAATTTCCTTGGCGCTGAATTCGTCTTCGTGGCTGGCGTCGTAGCCTTCCGGGTAATCGTTCTTGTACTTCTCGATCGGCGGCAGGCCGACCGATTGCGGGGTGTCACGCATGGTGATGAAGGCAAACACCGCCACGCCCAGCGCCACCGCTGCCGGAACGTAGAAGGCTGCGTGCCAGTCATTGAACAGGCCCATGCCGATCAGGAACAGCGGGCCGATCAGACCGCCACCGACGTTATGCGCCACGTTCCACACCGAAACCACGCCGCCACGTTCCTTCTGCGACCACCAGTGCACCATGGTGCGTCCGCTCGGCGGCCAGCCCATGCCCTGGGCCCAGCCGTTGATGAACAGCAGGATGAACATCATGGTCACGCTGGAAGTCGCCCACGGCGCGAAACCGAAAATGAACATCACCCCGGCCGACACCAGCAGGCCGAATGGCAGGAAGTAGCGCGGGTTGGAACGGTCGGACACCAGGCCCATCAGGAACTTCGACAGCCCGTAGGCAATGGCGATGGCCGACATCGCCAGACCCAGATCGCCACGGCTGTAGCCTTCGTCGATCAGGTACGGCATGGCCAGCGAGAAGTTTTTGCGCAGCAGGTAGTAACCCGCGTAGCCAAAGAAGATACCGGCGAAGATCTGCCAGCGCAGGCGTCGGTAAGTACTGTCTATTTTTTCTTCAGGCAATGGAGCCTGATGTGCGGCAGGACGAAAGAAAGCAAACATTCAAGAGCTCCAGATTTCTTGTTTTGACTGCGGATGCGAATGTTACAGTTTCGTTACCGAAAATAGCACCGGTTCGCATCGGCAAAACAGCGGAAAATGTTGGAAGTCGCACGTTCTTTTACGAACCTGTCGCTCAGCTGTAAGAACAGGGCGTTTTCACCACTTATCTACATGGAGTGACTTAGACTCGCGGCCCGTTCAGCCGATTGATCAGCCGAGATAAGCAATGTCACTGAAGGTTCGCATGTTGGTGCCGAGATTTTTGGTGGCAGCGGGACTAGCCGTCGTGTTGCTGGCATTGATCGTCACCGATCATCCTTCTCATTCCGGCCTGCGCAACGCCACGGTGCTGATCATTCGGCATGCGGAAAAACCGGATACAGGATCGGTGCTCAATGCCCGAGGCGAGCAACGCGCCGCCGCCTACGTCGACTATTTCAATCCGCTGAAACTCGACGGCCAGACACTCACGCCCCAGCGTTTGATCGCTGCCGGCGATACCCCGGAAAGTTCGCGCTCACGCCTGACCCTGACCCCGCTGGCCCAGCGCCTGAACCTTGCGATCGAGCAGCCCTTCGTCAATGGCGATCTGCATCAACTGGTCAAACTGTTGCGCAAGAGCAATCAGGCGCAGACGGTGCTGATCGCCTGGCATCACGGCCATATCAATAAACTGCTCAAAGCCTTTGGCGGCGACCCCATAGCCCTGATGGGTCAGGAAAAATGGCCGGATGAGGTCTTCGACTGGCTGATCGTCCTGCGCTTCGATGACAAGGGCCGGCTGATTCCGTCGCGCAGTCTGAAGGTGCAGGAGCACTTGTTGTCGGGCGACTCTGCCGGGCCGAACGGCGGCTAAACGTCCGTCAGAAAATTTACCTGCCGTCATTTGCCCAGCGGTTTCGTCGGATTTCCCATCGGGATCAGGAAATGTCCTGCATTCAATAGCGAAGCTGCGCCATTCAGTTAAAAGACAGTGCTCCGTAAACTTTCTGTTGTTGCCGGACAGGCATCTCAATAGGGAAGGGGCGCGATCATGCGGTGGTTTTTTGCAGGGCTTTTATTGACGATCTTCAGTCTTGCACTGGCGGCAGAAGGGTTACTCATACCTGAAAACAACCCGCAGCCGATTTACCCGAAGAGGTTGTCCAGGGCAGGGGTCGAAGGCGAGGTCAGGGTCAGCTTTATCGTCAAGGCGGATGGCTCGGTCAGCGCAATCGACATCGTGCAAAGTGATCACCCCGATCTGGCTGAGGCGGTCAAAGACGCCATAACACAGTGGCGCTTCAGGCCCTGGACGGTTGAAGACGGTCGGCCTGCGGAACAGCCCATCGTGGCGCCGATGCTCTTTCGATTGGCGAGGGATCAGCCGATCGACATCAACCAGTGGCTGAAGTCAGTAAAGTGTCGCGTCATCAATGACGGTTTCAGGAACAGGCCTGAGCACGCCTGGGTCGACGCAGAAGTGTTTAATTACACCCGTGCTTACGTTTCCAACGTGATTCTCAAGAGTCAGTTGGCCGATGAACAACGTCTGGCAATCATCGCCAAGATGAACCGGCGCGTACCGATGATCGTCAGAGGCTGCCGGGAAGCTCCTATGCGTAGCTACATGAGTTTTCTGCCGGGAGAGGTTCGTGAGTTGCTTTGATAGCCAGCGACGCTGTGTTGCTGCCTGGCGCGAATCAGGCCGGCTCCGAGAGGTCACCGGCCAGAAAACACTCAGCGCACCTGCACCACCACCTTGCCCACCGCCTTGCGCTGGCCCAGATCGTTGATCGCCTGCGCCGCATTGCTCAGCGGGTACACCTGCGACACCAGCGGTTTCAACTTGCCCTCGGCGAACCAGCCGAACAGTTGCTGGAAGTTCGCCGCGTTGTCCTGCGGCTGACGCTGGGCAAAGGAGCCCCAGAACACGCCGAGTACCGCGGCGCCCTTGAGCAGGGCGAGGTTGACCGGCAGTTCGGGAATGCGACCGCTGGCGAAGCCGACCACCAGCAGGCGACCGTTCCAGGCGATGGCGCGGATGGCCTGATCAAACAGGTCGCCGCCGACCGGGTCGTAGATCACGTCGGCGCCCTGGCCGTCGGTGAGGCGTTTGATTTCGTCCTTGAGGCTGCTTTCGCTGTAGTTGATCAGTTCGTCGGCACCGGCGGCCTTGGCCACGGCGAGTTTCTCTGCACTGCTGGCGGCGGCGATGACCCGGGCACCCATGGCTTTGCCGATTTCCACCGCCGCCAGGCCCACGCCACCGGAGGCGCCGAGCACCAGCAGGGTCTCGCCCGGTTGCAGGTTGGCCCGTTGCTTGAGGGCGTGCATCGAAGTGCCGTAGGTCATGCTGAACGCGGCGGCGGTGTTGAAATCCATCGACGGCGGGATCGGCAGCACGTTGTAACCCGGCACCGCGACCTGTTCGGCGAAGCTGCCCCAGCCGGTCAGGGCCATGACCCGGTCGCCGACTTTCAGGTGGCTGACTTTCTCACCGACGGCGCTGACCACGCCGGCCGCTTCGCCCCCCGGCGAAAACGGGAAGGGCGGCTTGAACTGATACTTGCCCTCGATGATCAGCGTGTCCGGGAAGTTGACCCCGGCGGCGTGCACCTCCAGCAGGATTTCGTTCTTCTTCGCGACAGGACTGGCGACGTCTTCCAGCACCAGCGATTCGGCAGGGCCGAAGGCTTTGCACAGCACGGCTTTCATCAGGGCTATTCCTTTGGGAGTGATGGCCGATAAGTGTAGGTGTGTCAGTCAACGGGTCAACGAGCATGCCCGGCCCTGATAGTCAGCCATAAGCTTGTGCTTGCGCGGCGGGTCGTTATGCTAGGCCGCAAACCGGATAAGGAGCGAATTGTGAAAGCGTGGATCATGTTGTTGCTGGCCCTGTCTCTGCCTGTGGCAGCGCTGGCCGAAGAAGCCAAAGAAGGCGAGGCGCCGAAGGTCAACTACATCACCCTGAGCCCGCCGTTCGTGGGCAATTACGGGCTGGACGGCACGCCGAAGCTGAAGGTCTACAAGGCCGACGTGGCGCTGCGTGTGACCGGCGAAGAGGCGACCAAACTGGTCAAGGCCAACGAGCCGCTGATCCGCAATCAACTGGTGGCGCTGTTCACTCAGCAGACCACCGAGGCGATGGGCAGCATCGAAGGCAAGGAAAAGCTGCGTCAGGAAGCCCTGAAGCAGACCCAGCAAGTGATGAATGACGAGACCGGCAAACCGGTGGTTGAAGATCTGTTGTTCAACAACCTGATCATTCAGTAACCACGCTGGCCGCTGTTCAGGACGCCAGGCTTTTGCGAAAGCGCGCCAAGGCGATAACGAAGAACAGCAGGCCGATGGCCGTCAGCGCCAGCAAGTCCGGCCAGACCACGCTCAGCCCGGCATCGCGAAACAGAATCGCGGCGCTGAGGCTGACAAAGTGTGTGGACGGCGAGCCCTGCATGACCCATTGCAGCCACTGCGGCATGCTGTCCAATGGCGTGCTGCCGCCGGACAGCAGCAACATCGGGATGATCACCGGAATCGCCAGCAGGCCGAACTGCGGCGTCGAACGCGCCAGCGTCGCCAGAAAGATGCCCAGCGCGGTACTGGCAAACAGATAAACCGCAGTCACCAGCAAAAACAGGCTCATCGAGCCGGCCAACGGCACATCCAGCAGGCCTTTGACCACCACCTCCAGCGACAGCCAGGTGCACAACACCACCACCAGCAGGTTGCTCCAGATTTTCGCCAGCATGATTTCCAGGGCCGTCAGCGGCAGCACCAGCAAATGGTCGAGCGTGCCGTGTTCGCGTTCGCGCAGCAGCGCCGTGCCGGTGAGGATGATCGCCAGAATAGTGATGTTGTTGACGATCTGAATCACCGCCAGAAACCAGCCGCCCTCCAGATTGGTGTTGAACAGGGCGCGAGTAGTCAGTTGCACGGGTGCCTTGGCCGCTGCACCGCCCTGACCGGCATAGTCGAGCAATTCGCGCTGGAAGATCCGGCCGATGTAGCCGGCGCCCATGAACGCCTGGCTCATCGCTGTGGCATCGACGTTGACCTGAATCGCCGGTTGCCGCGCGGCGAGCAAGTCGGTTTGAAAGCCCGCCGGAATATTGATCACGAAGGTGTACTCACCGCTGTCCATGACCTGATCCAGTTGCGCATAAGGCAGCAGCACCGGCGTCTGGAATTCCGGCGGCTGCAGGGCCTGGGCCAATTGGCGTGAGAGGGCGCTGTGGTCTTCGTCGACGATGGCCACGCTGGCGTTGTGCACGCCGATCACCGAACCGGCGGCGGGCATGTAAATCGCCACGGTGAAGGCGTAGAACAGGAACAGCAGCAACACGCTGTCATGGCGCAGGCTGGTCAGTTCCTTGAGTCCCAGGCGCAGGATGTGCGCGAACTTGTGCATCAGGCCTCCTGCTTTTTCAGCATGATCAGGCTCAGCCCGGTGAACCCGACAAAGAACCCGAACAGCGCCAGGCACTGTGGCCACAGTTGACGCAAGTCCAGCGCTTTGGTGAACGTACCCACCGCGATGTCGAGGAAGTGCCCCGCCGGAAACAGCATGCCCATCACTGCTGCCGCACCTTCCAGCGACGAGCGCGGCACGATCAGCCCGGAGAACTGGATGGTCGGCAGGCTGGTGATGATCATGGTGCCGAGGATCGCGGCGATTTGCGTGCGGGTGAATGCCGAAATCAGCAGGCCCATGCTGGTGGTCGCCAACACATACAGCAGTCCGCCGAATGCCAGTGTCAGCAGGCTGCCCTTGAACGGCACGCCGAACAGCCAGCGATTCATCGCCACCAGCAGCGCCAGATTGACCAGACTGACCAGCAGGTACGGCGCCTGTTTGCCCAGCAGAAACTCCAGACGGGTCAGGGGCGTGGCGTAGAAATTGGTGATCGAGCCCAACTCCTTTTCGCGCACGATGCCCAGCGCCGTGAGCATCGCCGGAATAAAGGCGAGAATCAGCGCCATGACCCCGGGGCCGATAGCGTTGACGCTGACCACGTCCTGGTTGTAGCGAAAGCGGGTTTCCAGGCTGGCGGCCGCCGGGTGGGCCAGCGCGGGGCTGCTCTGCTGGGCCAGCTGTTGCAGATTGCCCAGGTGCACGGCTTCAACATAGTTACGGCTGGTTTCGGCGCGAAACGGCATGCCGCCATCCAGCCACGCCGCCACAGCGGGTTGGCGCCCGGCGTACAGATCGCGGCCGAATCCGGGGGGAATCTCCAGCGCCAGTTTGATTTCCGAGCGTTGCAGGCGCCGGTGCAGTTCCTGCGGGTCATGAATGGCCGGCTGTTCGTCGAAGTACCGGGAGCCGCGAAACGCCTCCAGATAAGCTCGGCTTTGCGGTGTCTGATCCTGGTCGTACACGGCAAACGCGAGGTTTTCCACGTCCAGCGAGATGCCGTAGCCGAAGATCACCATCATGAAAATCGCCCCGGCCAAGGCGAACGCCATGCGCACTTTGTCGCGCAACAGCTCCTTGCCTTCGCGACTGGCCACGGCCAACAGGCGACCGAGGCTGAAACCGTGACGGGGCAGCGGTGTTGTCGCTGCGCTCGGCGGCGCCATTTGCGGTTCGGCCACAGGCGCTGATGGCTGAGCGTCCTGAGCCTGTTCCAGGCAAGTGACGAAGGCCGCTTCCAGCGTCTCGCCGGCAAACTGGCGTTGCAGCGCCGCCGGGGTGTCGCAGGCGAGGACCTTGCCGGCGTGCATCAGCGAGATGCGGTCGCAGCGCTGCGCTTCGTTCATGAAATGCGTGGAGAGGAAGATCGTCACGCCCTGTTCGCGGGACAACTCGATCAACAGTCGCCAGAAATCATCACGGGCTGCCGGATCGACGCCGGAAGTCGGCTCATCGAGGATCAGCACTTCCGGGCGGTGCAGCACCGCCACCGCCAGTGACAGACGCTGGCGCAGCCCCAATGGCAACGCCCCGGATGGTTGGTCGGCTACAGCGAGCAGATTGAAGCGCTGAATCAACGCCTCGATGCGTTGTGCGCTCTCGGTTTTGGGCAGGTCGAACAGCCGCGCGTGCAGTTCGAGGTTCTGCCGCACACTGAGTTCGCCATACAGCGAAAAACTCTGCGACATGAAGCCGACCCGCTTGCGCGTGGCCAGATCCTTGGCGTTCACCGGGTTGCCGAGCAGCGTCGCACTGCCTTCGCTGGCCGGCATCAACCCGGTCAGGACTTTCATGGTGGTGGTCTTGCCGCAACCGTTGGAGCCAAGAAAGCCGAAAATCTCGCCACGCCCAATGGCAAAACTGACGTGATCCACAGCGGTGAAGTCGCCGAAGCGCAGCGTCAGGTCGTGGGCTTCGATGGCGATGTCGCTGCTGTTGCCGGTGCGCGGTGGAATCACCAGCGGCTGAGCGTCATGCTGGCTGTCACCCTGAAAATGGGTGAAGGCGTCATCGAGTTTGGCGCTGGGGGTGACGTTCGCCAGCTCGCGGCTCAGGCCGGTGGCGATCAATTTGCCGGCGTCGAGCATCAGGCAATGCTCGAACTGTTCGGCTTCTTCCATATAGGCCGTGGCGACCAGCAGCGTCAGTTGCGGGCGCTGGCGTCGCACATCGTCGACCAACTCCCAGAAGCGCCGGCGCGAGAGCGGGTCGACGCCGGTGGTCGGCTCATCGAGGATCAGCAGATCCGGTTCATGGATCAGCGCGCAGCACAGCCCGAGTTTCTGCTTCATGCCGCCGGACAACTTGCCGGCGGGGCGCTCGGCGAACTTCAGCAGATCCGTGGCGAGCAACAGGCTGTGCATGCGCTGCTCGCTTTCAGCCTTGGACAGGCCGAACAGCGTCGAGAAGAACTGGATGTTCTCGCGGATCGACAGCTCCGGGTACAGGTTGCCGCCCAGCCCCTGCGGCATGAAGGCGATGCGCGCATAGAGTGTGTCGCGATGCCGGCGATCCTCGATCGCGCCACCGAGCACGTCCAGTTGCCCTTGCTGCAAGGTCTTCACGCCGGCAATCAACCCCAGCAGGCTGGATTTGCCGGCGCCATCGGGGCCGATCAGCCCGCAGCGCTTACCGGCGGGCAGGCTGAAGGCGATATCGCTCAGCGCTTGCTGTTTGCCGTAGCGGTGCGCGATACCGTTCGCTTGAACCGCAAGGCCGCTCATTGCAGATTGGCCGGCCATTCGACGGGCGCGATCCGCACGTAGCCGGCCCCGGGCATGCCGGGTTTGGCCTGCGGCACGGCGCTGGGCTGAACCAGGCGCAGCTTGACGCGGAACACCAGTTTTTGCCGCTCGTCGCGGGTCTCGACCTCTTTGGGAGTGAACTGCGATTTGGCTGCGACGAAGCTGATTTTTGCCGGCAGCGGGTTATCGGGCAAGGCATCGAGCAGCACGCGAGCCTCATCGCCCACCGCCAGGCGCCCAGCCACCGCGGCTGACAGATAGAGGTTCATGTACTGGTCGTTGGGATCGATCAGCAGCAGCACGCGACCACCGGCCCCCAGCACTTCGCCGGGCTCGGCCATGCGCAGCTGGATCACGCCATCAATCGGCGCGCGCAGACTGCTGTCGTCAATTTCACTGGTCAACTGTGCGACTTGAGCCTGTGCCGCGCCAATCGCCGCACTGACAGCAGACACCTGGGCCCGGGCGGCGACAACGGCAGCGTTGCCAGTGCCGATGCGTGACTGCAACTGATCGATGATCTGCGCGCTGACGTAACCGTGCTTGAACAGTGATTGCGAGCGGCCGAGTTCTTGCTGGGCCAGCAGCAGTTCACTCTGGCGCAATTGCACGTTGGCCTGAGCGGCGTTGAGATTCTCCCGGGCGCGCAACACTTCGGCTTCGGCCTGATTGCGCTGGGCTTCGAGGGTGCGGGTGTCCATACGCGCCAGCAGTTGGCCCTTGCTGACCTTGTCGCCTTCGTCGACCAGTACTTCGGCGAGGCGCCCGGGAGTCTTGCTGGCGATCTGCACTTCGGTGGCTTCCAGCCGCCCGTTGCCCATCGACAGTCCTTCGACCAGGCGGCTGCTGATGGACATCCAGTAACCGAGGCCGCCAGCGACGGCGAGTAATACCAGGAGCGAACCGGCGTATAGAAGTGAAGAACGGCTGTGCGTCGACATGGGGGCATCCTGCGGCAGTGGCTTGCAGTCTGACTGTTCAAGCGTTCCATTCGCTTGATGTCAGTCAAATGAGCGTCAAGCCTAGCCCCTTTTGTCGGTAAAAACCGTGACCGGCAAGTTCTCAGCGCAAGCCGAGCACGGCGGCCCACTGTTCGGCCGTCACCGGCATCACCGACAGGCGACTGCCTTTTTGCACCAGCGGCATTTCGGCCAGCGCAGTCTGCTGTTTCAGGTAATCGAGCTTCAGCACCCGGGCAAACGTCTCGACGTGTGCCACATCAATCGCACTCCAGGCGTTTTTCTCGGGTGTGGCCTTCGGGTCGAAGTAATGGCTCTCGGGTTCCAGTGCGGTGGGATCCGGGTACGCCGCCTCGATTATTTTGCCGATTCCGGCGATACCCGGCTCCGGGCAACTGGAGTGGTAGAAAAAGAACTCATCGCCCACCGCCATCGCCCGCAGGAAATTGCGCGCCTGATAGTTGCGAACCCCGTCCCAGCGCGCTTTGCCGAGTTTCTCCAGATCTTTGATCGAGAGTTCGTCGGGCTCGGATTTCATCAGCCAATAGGCCATGTCTTTTGCTCCTCAAGCGGTGATTGGGCAGGTTGTCGGGCAATTTTATGACAAACCGACGGTCGGTTGACGTCAGCGTTTGCGCCCGGGTTCACGTTGTCGCAAAATGCCGGCCTTTAAAGCTTGACGCTGCTGCACGGCCTACGAACGGAAACCGCTGCTGTCATCGTGATGATGTGCCTTGAGGGGGGCAATCGATGAAACGCAAACCGGATTTGCTATGGACTTTGGTTATTTTGTTCGGCCTTGGTGTCGTGACCACCGGTTACGCGCAAAGTCTGTGGACGAGCAAGACCGATGCTCCGGTTGAAGTCGCGCAACAGGTCCAACAGTCGACCGCCTTCAAACGCTGAAACTGCCTTCCCGACGCCGCTGATCTGCGCGGCGTCTATCCCGCGAAATACCACGCTTTATCGGTGACCGTGCCCTGCAACGGTACATCCCAGCTGGCCTGCGCCAGGCGTTCGACCTTCTGACATTCATGGGCCAGGCCCAGCAACGTCGGCTTGCGCCAGTTCTTGCGCCGGGCCAGGTACGCCAGACTGCGATCGTAGAATCCGCCGCCCATCCCCAGGCGTCCGCCAGCATCGTCAAACCCCACCAGTGGCAACAACACCAGATCCAGGGTCCAGATCTTGCGCTGATGGGCCAGATTGGCTCGTGGTTCGAGAATGCGGAAGCGGTTGGGCTTGAGCTTGTCGCCGGGGCGAATCCGCTGGAACACCATTTTGGTTCGCGGCCAGGCGCTGAGCACCGGCAGGTAGGTGGCCTTGCCGCGACGCTGGGCTTCACGCAGCAGCAGGCGCGGGTCGATTTCACCGTCGGTGGGCAGATAAAGCGAAATATGTCGGGCCCGGCGGAAGTGCGGGTCTTGCGCCAGTTGGCGGAACAGGCCTTTGGCGGCCTGCCGCTGTTCACCGGGAGTCAGTGAACGACGCGCCTTGCGCAGCAGGCGGCGGAGTTGCGGGCGGGGCAGCAGCGCAGGTTCGGTCATGGTTCGGCTTCGGCAGGTGAGGGCGAAAACGCACGCATAAAAAATCCGATGCCGGCAAAAACCGGCATCGGATTCGAATCAGGCTCCCCGGATGAACCGCTGTCAACTTAGCCCTTGAACCCGAAAGTTCAAGGTGGAAGATGCAGTAGACTTTAAGGCTTTCCGTCTGGCGGACATGCACACCAGCCCAACGTGCAACTTCCAGGGTAGTGCGAATCGGCTCAGGGACATCGTCAACTGGCAAGCACCCCAGGGAGTGCCGCGAGTATACCTCAAGCGGCCTGGCGAATCAGCCCTTGCTGATGTCCGGATCGTCGGCCAGCACCAGATCGACACGATCGAGCAAGTCGCGCACCTGTTCACGGGTCGAGCCGCTGGCCTGGATGTCCGGGCGCTCTTCTTTGTGCAAGAGGTCGTGGGTGATGTTCAGCGCGGCCATTACCGCAATACGGTCGGCGCCGATGACTTTGCCGCTGCTGCGGATCTCGCGCATCTTGCCGTCCAGGTAGCGGGCGGCGCTGACCAGATTGCTGCGTTCTTCCTGGGGGCAGATGATCGAATATTCTTTGTCGAGGATCTGCACGGTAACGCTATTGCTTGAACTCATGAGTCTTGCTCCAGGGCCTTGAGGCGCGAAATCATCGATTCGACCTTACGCCGGGCGATTTCGTTTTTTTCAATGAGGTGAGCGCGTTCCTCGCGCCAGGTCTTTTCCTGAGCTAGTAAGAGTGCGTTTTGACTCTTTAGTTGCTCGACTCGGCTAATCAGCTTTTCGAGTCTGGCCATCAGCGCTTGCAGGTCGGTGTCTTCCATTGTGTCCACTGAATTCATCTGATGGGCGGCAGGCGCCTGGCTGGCGGACAGCCTTTAATAGTCTTGGCGAGTCTGTCGATGTAGGATACAAGGCCTTCATTCTAGACATAGCGCCGTCTGGCGCCTAGCTGCCCATGACCATTGCGAATTCCCCGTATCAAGCCTTTGCCACCCTGCTGACGTCCAGCGGCCACAACGTCTCGCCTGCCGAACTGCACGGCCTGCTGCTCGGCCGCAGCTGCGCCGGTGCCGGCTTCAACGCCGACGAGTGGCTGATCGATGCCGCCGAACTTCTGGAAAACGAGCCACAGGACAACGTCCGCAACGCCCTGATCGGCCTGCAAGAGATGGTCAAGGGTGAGTTGACCGGTGACGACGTCACCGTCGTTCTGCTGCTGCCGACCGATGACGCGCCCCTGGCCGACCGCGCCGCCGCACTGGGCCAATGGTGCCAGGGCTTCCTCAGCGGTTTCGGCCTGAACTGCCGCGACAGCAGCATGCTCAGCACTGAAGCCACCGAAGTGCTGCAGGATCTGGCGGCGATCTCCCAGGTGCAAGACGCTCTGGAAGAATCCGAAGACGGCGAAAGCGACTACATGGAAGTCATGGAATACCTGCGCGTCGCGCCGCTGCTGCTGTTCTCGGAAACCAAGAAAGCCGACGTGCCGCCAGCCGCCAAGCCGTCGCTGCATTAATCGCGTGCCAGGGAAAGCCATCTGCCCATGATCCATATCCCCAAAGCGGAATACAGCCGTCGCCGCAAGGCCCTGATGGCGCAGATGGAACCCAACAGCATCGCGATCCTGCCCGCCGCCGCAGTCGCGATCCGCAACCGCGACGTCGAGCACGTCTACCGTCAGGACAGCGACTTTCAGTACCTCAGCGGTTTCCCCGAGCCACAGGCGGTCATCGTCCTGATGCCCGGCCGCGAGCACGGCGAGTACGTGCTGTTCTGCCGCGAGCGCAATGCCGAACGCGAGTTATGGGACGGCCTGCGCGCCGGCCAGGAAGGCGCAATCCGTGATTACGGCGCTGACGACGCGTTCCCGATTACCGACATCGACGACATCCTGCCGGGCCTGATCGAAGGCCGCGACCGGGTGTATTCGGCGATGGGAAGCAACCCGGAGTTCGACCGCCATCTGATGGACTGGATCAACGTGATCCGCTCCAAGGCGCACCTCGGCGCCCAGCCACCGAACGAATTCGTTGCCCTGGATCATCTGCTGCACGACATGCGCCTGTATAAATCGGCGGCAGAAGTGAAGGTGATGCGCGAAGCCGCACGGATTTCCGCTCAGGCGCATATCCGCGCGATGCAGGCCAGCCGGCCGGGACTGTACGAATACAGCCTCGAAGCCGAGCTCGATTACGAGTTCCGCAAGGGCGGGGCGAAGATGCCGGCCTACGGTTCCATCGTCGCCGCCGGGCGCAACAGTTGCATCCTGCATTACCAGCAGAATGACGCGCTGCTCAAGGACGGCGACCTGGTGTTGATCGACGCCGGTTGCGAGATCGACTGCTACGCCAGCGACATCACCCGCACCTGGCCGGTCAACGGCAAGTTTTCCGCCGAGCAGAAAGCGATCTACGAATTGGTGCTGGCCTCGCAGGAAGCCGCATTCGCTGAAATCGCTCCGAACAAAAACTGGAACCAGGCGCACGAAGCCACGGTACGGGTGATTACCGCAGGCCTGGTCAAGCTCGGAATCCTGCAAGGCGAGGTCGATGAGTTGATCGCGACCGAAGCCTATAAAGCGTTTTACATGCATCGTGCCGGCCATTGGCTGGGCATGGATGTACATGACGTTGGCGAGTACAAGGTCGGCGGCGAATGGCGGGTGCTTGAGGTTGGCATGGCGCTGACCGTGGAACCGGGCATCTACATCGCCCCGGACAACCAGAACGTGGCAAAGAAATGGCGCGGCATTGGCGTGCGCATTGAGGATGACGTGGTAGTGACCAAGACCGGTTGTGAAATATTGACCAGCGGCGTACCGAAAACCGTCGCCGAAATCGAAGCGCTGATGGCGCAAGCACGGACACACGCGGCATGAGTCGAGTCAATCTGGCAATCATCGGTGGCGGCCTGGTCGGCGCCAGCCTGGCGTTGGCCTTGCAGGCCGGGGCCAAGGCGCGTGGCTGGAAAATCGTCCTGATCGAACCGTTCGCCCCCGGCGACAGCTGGCAGCCGAGCTACGACGCACGTTCGTCGGCGCTGTCCTTCGGTTCCCGGCAGATCTATCAACGGCTGGGCGTGTGGCAGGAGATTTCCCGCCGCGCCGAGCCGATCAAACAGATTCACGTGTCCGACCGTGGCCGCTTCTCCACCGCCCGTCTGTCGGCGATGGAAGAGGGCGTGCCGGCACTCGGCTACGTGGTGGAAAACGCCTGGCTCGGCCAGTGCCTGTGGCAGCACCTGGACAAAGACGTGATCAGTTGGCGCTGCCCGGCGGAAGTCACGCGCATGGAGCCGCTGCCTGACGGCTATCGCCTGACCCTCAATGATGAAACCACCGTCGAGTGCGATCTGGCGGTGCTCGCCGATGGTGGTCGCTCCGGTCTGCGCGAACAACTGGGCATCAACGTGCGCAAGCGTCCGTACAACCAGAGCGCGCTGATCGCCAACATCACCCCGAGCGAATCACACAACGGCATGGCCTTCGAGCGCTTCACCGACGAAGGGCCGATGGCCTTGCTGCCGCTGCCGGACAACCGTTGCGCACTGGTCTGGACCCGCCTGGGCATGGATGCGCAACGCCTGGCAGACCTCAGCGAGCGCGATTTCCTCAGCGAACTGCAAGGCGTGTTCGGCTACCGCCTCGGCACCTTGAAACAGGTCGGCGCGCGGCATCTGTATCCGTTGTCACTGGTCGAGGCCGAAGAGCAGGTGCGCTCGCATTTGGCCGTACTCGGCAATGCCGCGCACAGCCTGCACCCGATTGCCGGACAAGGTTTCAACCTGTCCCTGCGGGATGCTGATGCACTGGCTGCCGCACTGCTCGCCAGCGACAAACCGCTGGGCGACTTCGCCACCTTGCAGGCCTATCGCGAGCGGCAGCGTCTGGATCAGGAGCTCACCGTGGGCTTCTCCGATCAGGTCACCCGGCTGTTCGGCAGCACCCAGCCGCTGATCTCGCTGGGCCGCAACATCGGCCTGCTCGGTCTCGATCTGTTGCCACCGGCCAAGCGCTGGTTTGCTCGTCAGGCCATGGGGCTGGGGACGCGGCCGGATGCTTGAGCGGCGGGTCGGCACTTTCACTTTCAGCAGCGCGCCGCCAACTGGCGCGCTGGCTAAAACCCTTTACGGGCGGCGTATGCCGCCAGCGAGACAGGCTTAAAGCATGGAAATGCGCGCAGATCTGCTGATTGTCGGAGCCGGAATGGTCGGCAGCGCCCTCGCGTTGGCGTTGCAGGACAGCGGCCTGGAAGTGTTGCTGCTCGACGGCAGCCCGCTGAGCGTCAAACCGTTCGACGCCGCCGCGCCGTTCGAGCCGCGAGTGAGCGCCTTGTCGGCGGCCAGCCAGCGGATACTCGAACGCCTTGGCGTCTGGGACGGCATCGCCAAGCGCCGCAGCAGCCCGTACACCGACATGCACGTGTGGGACGGCAGCGGCACCGGGCAGATTCATTTCTCGGCGAGCAGTGTGCATGCCGAAGTGCTCGGCCATATCGTCGAAAACCGCGTGGTGCAGGATGCCTTGCTCGATCGTTTGCACGATTGCGATCTGGGCATGCTGGCCAACGCACGGCTGGAACAGATGCGCCGCTCCGGTGACGACTGGCTTCTGACTCTGGCCGATGGTCGGCAGTTGCGTGCGCCGCTGGTGATTGCGGCGGACGGCGCCAATTCGGCGGTACGCCGTCTGACCGGCGTCGCTACTCGCGAGTGGGATTACCTGCACCATGCCATCGTTACCAGCGTGCGCAGCAGCAAGCCGCACCGGATGACCGCGTGGCAGCGTTTCACCGATCACGGGCCGCTGGCGTTTCTGCCGCTGGAGCGTGACGGGCAGCAGGACTGGTGCTCGATCGTCTGGTCGACAACGCCAAGTGAAGCCGAACGCCTGATGGCGCTGGATGAAGCGGCATTCTGTCGTGAGCTGGAGCGAGCCTTTGAAGGTTGCCTGGGCGAAGTCGTCAGTGCTGATCCACGGCTGTGCGTGCCTTTGCGTCAACGCCACGCCAAACGCTACGTGGCCGAAGGCCTGGCACTGATCGGCGACGCCGCGCACACCATTCACCCGTTGGCCGGGCAGGGTGTGAACCTGGGTTTCCTCGATGCGGCGGTGCTGGCTGAAGTGCTGTTGCAAGCGGCGGAACGCGGCGAACGGCTGGCGGATGTGAAGGTGCTGAGCCGCTACGAGCGCCGGCGCATGCCGCACAACCTGGCATTGATGGCGGCGATGGAGGGCTTCGAGCGCTTGTTCCAGGCTGACCCGTTGCCGGTGCGCTGGTTGCGCAACGCCGGATTGAAACTGGTGGAGCAGATGCCGGAGGCCAAGGCGTTGTTTGTGCGTGAGGCGCTGGGGTTGACCGGGGATCTGCCGGTACTGGCCAAACCCTGAGATTTGTTTGAGGCTGATGGCCTCTTCGCGAGCAAGCCCGCTCCCACATTGGAATACATTTCAGGGGTGGGAGCGGGCTTGCTCGCGAAGGGGCCAGAACCGACGCCATGAATTTCAGCTTGTGCAACATCTGGTAACTCCTTGCCCAAGTGTTCGATTGAGCTGGTAAATGTGAGTCCTTATCATTTGGCCCACATTTTCCGACCGAGAGATCACTCCCATGTTGGCACCCAAGCGTCTCCTGACCGCACTGGCCCTGACCCTGATCGGCAGCACTGCCGCCCAGGCCGCCGACGAGGTGGTGGTCTACTCCTCGCGTATCGATGAGTTGATCAAACCGGTGTTCGACGCCTACACCGCGAAAACCGGGGTGAAGATCAAGTTCATCACCGACAAGGAAGCGCCGCTGATGCAGCGGATCAAGGCCGAGGGCGAAAACGCCACCGCCGACCTGCTGCTCACCGTGGATGCCGGCAACCTCTGGCAGGCCGAACAGATGGGCATCCTCCAGCCGTTCACCTCGAAGACCATCGACAGCAACATTCCCGCGCAATACCGCTCCTCCAGCCACGCCTGGACCGGCCTGAGCCTGCGCGCGCGGACCATCGCCTATTCCACCGAACGGGTGAAACCGGGCGAGTTGACCACCTACGAAGCGTTGGCCGACAAGAATTGGGAAGGGCGTCTGTGCCTGCGCACGGCGAAGAAGGTCTACAACCAGTCGCTGACCGCGACCATGATCGAAGTGCACGGCGCCGAGAAGACCGAGAAGATCCTCAAGGGCTGGGTCAACAACCTGTCCACCGATGTGTTCTCCGACGACGTTGCGGTGCTGGAAGCGATCAACGCCGGGCAGTGCGACGTCGGCATCGTCAACACCTACTACTACGGGCGCCTGCACAAGCAGAAGCCCGACCTGCCGGTGAAACTGTTCTGGCCGAATCAGGCCGATCGCGGCGTGCATGTAAACCTGTCCGGTATCGGCCTGACCCAACATGCACCGCACCCGGAAGCAGCCAAGGCGCTGGTCGAATGGATGACCACACCTGAAGCGCAGAAAATCTTCGCCGACGTCAACCAGGAGTTCCCGGCCAACCCGGCAGTGAAACCTTCGGAAGAAGTGGCGGCGTGGGGCAAGTTCGTCGCTGACACCTTGCCGGTGGAAGTGGCGGGCAAGCGTCAGGCGGAAGCGATCCGCATGATGGATCGGGCGGGTTGGAACTGAGTATTTGCCGGTCGCTGTGTTCGCTCAAGATCGCTGCCCTCACCCCAGCCCTCTCCCGGGGGGAGAGGGAGCCGATCTCCATGGCTTTCAAGACCGGAGCTCGGCTCGATGTATCAGGTCGGCGTAAATCGAAAGATCACCACGTTCAGTCCCCTCTCCCTCCGGGAGAGGGTTAGGGTGAGGGCAGCAATCTCGAGCTGAAACACCTGAATCAGAACCACCAACCACCCCTCAGAGTCCCAAAAGTGGCCCACCCCGCCCAACGCCGCTGGTACCCCATCGTCCTCGCCATTGCCGCGCTGGTGCTGTTGCCCCTGAGTGTCCTGCTGCTGTCGTGGCAGACCATCGATCAGCAGATCTGGTCGCACCTCTGGGAAACCCAGATGCCGCGCCTGCTCGGCAACACCCTGACGCTGGTGCTCGGCGTTGGCGTCGGTGTGACGCTGCTCGGTGTCAGTCTGGCGTGGCTCACCAGCCTCTGCGAATTCCCCGGACGGCGCTGGCTCGACTGGGCGCTGATGCTGCCGTTCGCCATCCCGGCCTACGTGCTGGCGTTCGTCTTCGTCGGCCTGCTGGACTTCGCCGGCCCGGTGCAGACCCTGCTGCGTGAGTGGTTCGGCAGCGGCTTACGCCTGCCGCGCGTGCGCTCTACCGGCGGGGTGATTGTGGTACTGGTGCTGGTGTTTTATCCCTACGTCTACCTGCTGGCGCGCACCGCGTTTCTCGCGCAGGGCAAAGGCTTGATGGAGGCGGCGCGGGTACTCGGGCAATCGCCATGGCAGGCGTTCTGGCGGGTGGCGTTGCCGATGGCGCGTCCGGCGATTGGCGCCGGTGTGGCGCTGGCGCTGATGGAGACGCTGGCGGATTTCGGCGCGGTGTCGGTGTTCAACTTCGACACCTTCACCACCGCCATCTACAAGACCTGGTACGGCTTCTTCAGCCTGCCGAGCGCCGCACAACTGGCGAGCCTGTTGCTGCTGGTGGTGATGCTGGTGCTGTACGGAGAGCGGCGCGCCCGTGGCGCCAACCGGGCGAGCAACGAGCGCCCCAGGGTCAAGGCGTTGTATCAGCTGCGCGGGCTAAAGGCGTTCGCGGCGACCGGCTGGTGCACGTTGGTGTTTGCCTGCGCGTTCGTGATTCCGTTGCTGCAACTGCTCGTATGGTTCTGGCAGCGCGGGCGCTTCGATCTCGATGAGCGTTATGCCGGGCTGATCCTGCACACCCTGTATCTGGGCGGCATGGCGGCGTTGATCACCGTCAGCGTCGCGCTGTTGCTGGCGTTTGCCCGACGTCTGGCGCCGACCCGGGCAATCCGTTCCGGGGTCAGTCTGGCCAATCTTGGTTATGCGCTGCCGGGTTCGGTGCTGGCGGTGTCGATCATGCTGGCGTTCAGTTATCTCGACCGCGAACTGGTGATTCCGCTGTCGGGCTGGCTCGGCGGCGCCGGCAAGCTATTGCTGCTGGGCAGTCTGGCGGCGTTGCTGATGGCCTATCTGGTGCGCTTTATCGCGGTGGCCTACGGACCACTGGAAAACAGTCTGGCGCGTATACGGCCTTCATTGCCCGAAGCGGCACGTAGTCTGGGTGTCAGTGGGCCGCGACTGTTTTTCAAAGTGTATCTGCCGCTGTTGCTGCCCGGCACACTGAGCGCGGCGTTGCTGGTGTTCGTCGATGTGCTCAAGGAAATGCCCGCGACCCTGCTGATGCGCCCGTTTGGCTGGGACACGCTGGCGGTGCGGATCTTCGAAATGACCAGTGAAGGGGAGTGGGCGCGGGCATCGCTGCCGGCGCTGACCCTGGTGTTGGTCGGCCTGTTACCGGTCATCGGCCTGATCCGCCGCTCGGCGCACCGAAACACTTAGTCGTCAGTCCTGAATCATGCGGCTACAATGCGCGGCATTCGGTGCGGTTCGTCTGACAGACCCGTTCGCTGAAATCGGCTGAAAGCCTTCTATTTCGAGGCTTTCACCCCGTACAGCGGCTGTCCGCACCTTCGCCACGCCCGGAAGGAGAAACCCATGGGACAGCGTACGCCTCTGTATGACCTGCATCTCGCCCTCGGCGCGAAGATGGTCGATTTTGGCGGTTGGGACATGCCACTGCATTACGGCTCGCAGGTCGAGGAACACCACGAGGTGCGCCGCGATTGCGGGGTGTTCGATGTTTCCCATATGACCGTTATCGACATTGACGGCCCCCAGGCCAAGGCCTGGCTGCAGCATTTGCTGGCCAATGACGTCGAACGCCTGCATCGCCCCGGCCGCGCGCTCTACAGCACGATGCTCAACGAACGTGGCGGCATCGTCGACGACATGATCGTCTATCGCCTCGAAGACCGTTATCGTCTGGTGTTCAACGCCTCCACTCGCGACCAGGATCTGGCGTGGATGCAGGCGCAGGTCGCCGGTTACGACGTGCATCTGCACGAGCGTCAGGATCTGGCGATGCTCGCCATTCAAGGCCCGCAGGCCCGGCAGAAGATTGCCGAACTGGTGACCCAGTCCCGCGCCGCACTGATCCAGCACCTCAAACCGTTCGAAGCCGAAGTCGATGGCGACTGGTTCATCGCCCGCACCGGTTATACCGGTGAAGACGGCCTGGAAATCGCTTTGCCGGCCGAGCAGGCGCCGGGATTTTTCAACGATCTGGTCGGTGCCGGTATTTCGCCAATCGGCCTCGGCGCCCGCGACACGTTGCGGGTCGAAGCCGGGATGAACCTCTACGGCCAGGACATTCATCAGGATGTCTCGCCGCTGGCGTCCAATATGGCCTGGAGCATCGCTTGGGAACCGGCTTCGCGGCAGTTCATCGGTCGCTCGGCGCTGGAAGCGGAAAAAGCCGCCGGCGTTGCGCACAAACTGGTGGGTCTGGTGCTTGAGGAGCGCGGTGTTTTGCGCGCCCATCAAGTGGTTCGTATCGCCGATGTTGGCGAAGGAGAGATCACCAGTGGTAGTTTCTCTCCTACGCTAAGCAAATCGATTGCCCTGGCGCGTGTACCGATGGCTACCGCCGACCGCGCCGAAGTGGAAATCCGTGGCAAGTGGTATCCGGTACGAGTGGTCAAACCGACCTTCGTGCGCCATGGTAAAACCTTGATCTGACCTTTTCCGGCGGGCCTGACCGCTGACAATTTTCTTGAGGACACCGAGCATGAGCAATATCCCCGCTGAACTGCGTTTTGCCGAAAGTCATGAATGGGCACGCCTGGAAGCCGACGGCACCGTTACCGTGGGCATCAGCGATCACGCGCAGGAAGCGCTGGGCGATGTGGTGTTCGTTGAACTGGCCGAAGTCGGCAAGGTGTTTGCTGCCGGTGAGGCTGCCGGTGTTGTCGAGTCGGTGAAGGCCGCGTCCGACATCTACTCCCCGATCGGCGGTGAAGTGATCGCGGTCAACGAAACGCTGGCTGACTCGCCGGAAGAGCTGAACAACGATCCGTACGCCGCATGGATCTTCAAGCTCAAGCCAAGCGACAAGGCCGAGCTGGACAAGCTGCTGGACGCTGCTGCCTACAAGGCTGCCATCGGCGAATAAGCAGACTGTAATACTGCAAAAGCCCCGATCTCTCGGGGCTTTTTTGTGGGCGCCGATCAGGCGTCGCGCAGCACCGCTTTCACCGCCGCCACCGAACGCTCGACGTCGTCCTTGGTCATGGTGGTGAACATCGGCAACGACACAATCAGTCGCCCGACCCGCTCGGCCACCGGCAACATCCCTTCCTTGAAACCGCGCTCGCGGTACAGACTCAGCAAGTGAATCGGCGGGTAGTGATAGCCGATGCCGATGCCTTTGGCCTGCATCTGCTCCATGAACGTGGCGCGGGCCGGCAAGCCGTCCTTGCGCTCCGGCAGGACCAGCTGGAACAGGTGCCAGTTGCTCTGGGTGAAGTCCGCCGGTGGCAGTTGGGCGCCATAAGTCGCTTCAAAGTCATCGCCAAAACATTTGAAGTAGTGCCGGGCCAGTTCCTGACGATGGGCGGTCAGCGCCTCGATATGGGCGAACTGGCCGAGGCCGATGGTGGCAGCGACATCGGTCATGTTGAACTTGCCGCCGAGCACATCAACGTCCAGACCATCAAAGCCGTTGCGGGTCACGCCCTGCAAGCGGTACTTCTCCGCCAGCCGTGCTTCTTCCGGGGTGTTCAGCACCAGGCAGCCGCCCTCGGAACAGGTGACGTTCTTGTTCGCCTGAAAGCTGAACGACACGAAATCGCCGGTGGCGCCGATGCGCTGGCCGTTCCAGCTCGACCCCAGGGCCTGAGCGGCGTCTTCGACAATGCGCAAGTTGTGTTTGCGGGCGATGGCGTACAAGCGTTCCATGTCCACCGGCAGGCCGGCGAGGTACACCGGAATCACTGCTTTGGTGCGTGGGGTGATCGCCGCTTCGAGCCGGTCCAGATCGATATTGCGGGTCACCGGGTCGATGTCGGCAAACACCGGTGTGGCGCCGACTTCGAGGATCACGTTGGCGGTGGCGACCCAGGAAATCGGCGTGGTGATCACTTCGTCACCCGGCCCGATGCCGGCGATGCGCAAGGCGATTTCCATGGTGCAGGTGCCGGAGTTGAAGGTGCGCACCGGGCGCCCGCCGAAGTATTCCGACAGTTGTGCTTCAAAGGCCTGGACCTTCGGCCCGCTGGTGATCCAGCCGGAGCGCAGTACATCGCCGACGGCGGCAATCGTGGCTTCATCAATGACAGGTTTGGAAAACGGCAGGAACGGCAGTTGGCTCATGAGGATTCGATCATCCGAAAGTTGGACGCCTGATGCAGGCGCTACAGCATGCCCCGGAACCTCCTCTGCCGCCAAGCCGTGCGCGTCGGGATCGGCTGCTATGCTGGTTTGACCGTGTTGCATTGACGCCGAGCGCCAGCCAAGAGAGAGCCCGTCATGTCCCAGTTGCCATCCTTGAGCCAGTTACGCGACCCCGAAGCCTTTCTGCGCCGCCATTTGGGCCCCGACGCCGCCGAACAGCAGGCGATGCTCGACAGCCTCGGTCTGGGCAGCCGGGTCGAACTGATCGAGCAGACGGTGCCGCCGGGCATTCGCCTGAATCGGGCGCTGGACTTGCCGCCGGCCCTTGATGAGCAGGCGGCGCTGGCCAAGCTGCGCGGTTACGCCGAGCAGAATCAGGTCTGGACCAGCCTGATCGGCATGGGCTACCACGGCACGCTGACGCCGACGGTCATCCTGCGCAACGTGCTGGAAAATCCCGGCTGGTACACCGCGTACACCCCGTATCAACCGGAGATCGCCCAGGGCCGTCTCGAAGCGTTGTTGAATTTTCAGCAACTGACCATCGACCTCACCGGTCTTGAACTGGCCAACGCCTCTTTGCTCGACGAAGCCACCGCCGCTGCAGAAGCCATGGCGCTGGCCAAGCGTGTGGCGAAGTCGAAGAGCAATCTGTTTTTCGTCGATGAGAACTGTCATCCGCAAACCATCTCCGTGGTGCAAACCCGCGCCGAAGGTTTCGGCTTCGAGCTGATCATCGACGCTGTGGATAACCTCAACCAGCATCAGGTGTTCGGCGCGTTGCTGCAGTATCCCGACACTCACGGCGAGATCCGTGATCTGCGTCCGGTCATCGATCAGTTACACGCGCAGCAGGCGTTAGCGTGTGTCGCCACCGATCTGCTGAGCCTGTTGCTGCTGACACCGCCGGGTGAATTGGGCGCGGATGTCGTGTTCGGTTCGTCCCAGCGCTTTGGCGTACCGATGGGCTACGGTGGCCCGCATGCGGCGTTTTTTGCCAGTCGCGAGGAGTACAAACGGGCGATTCCGGGGCGGATCATCGGCGTGTCGAAAGACGCTCGTGGCAACGTCGCATTGCGCATGGCCCTGCAAACCCGTGAGCAGCATATTCGCCGCGAGAAGGCCAACTCGAACATCTGCACCGCGCAGGTGCTGCTGGCCAACATCGCCAGTTGCTACGCGGTGTATCACGGGCCGCAAGGCTTGAAACGCATCGCCCAGCGCGTGCACCGCTTGACCTGCATCCTGGCGGCGGGCCTTGAGCGCCATGGTATTGCGCGGGTCAACGCACAGTTTTTCGACACCCTCACGCTGGAGGTTGGCGGCGCGCAGAGCGCGATCATCGATAGCGCCAAGGCTGCGCAGATCAACCTGCGGATTCTCGGCCGTGGCCGAGTCGGCTTGAGCCTCGACGAGACTTGCGATGAAAACACGGTGGCCAAACTGTTCGACGTGCTGCTCGGTGCCGATCATAGTTTGAACGTCGACGACATTGACGCAGAAGCACTGGTTTCCGGCATTCCCGACCACCTGCAGCGCAACACGCCGTACCTGCGCCACCCGGTGTTCAACGCGCATCACAGCGAAACCGAGATGCTGCGCTACCTCAAGCAACTGGAAAATAAGGATCTGGCGCTCAACCAGTCGATGATCCCACTGGGCTCCTGCACCATGAAACTCAACGCCACCAGCGAGATGATCCCGATCACCTGGCCGCAGTTCGCCAACCTGCACCCGTTCGCGCCACGGGAACAGGCGGTCGGTTACACCTTGATGATTGAAGAACTGGAGCGTTGGTTGTGCGCGATCACCGGGTTCGATGCGATTTGCATGCAGCCCAACTCCGGCGCTCAGGGCGAGTACGCCGGGCTGCTGGCGATTCGCAAATATCACGAGAGCCGGCAGCAGGGCGCGCGGGATATCTGCCTGATCCCGTCCTCGGCGCACGGCACCAACCCGGCCTCGGCGCAGATGGCCGGGATGCGCGTGGTGATCGTCGAGTGCGACGAGGCCGGCAACGTCGATCTGGACGACCTGAAAACCAAGGCTGCCGAGGCGGGGGACAAGTTGTCGTGCCTGATGGCGACCTATCCGTCGACCCATGGTGTGTACGAGGAGGGCATCAGCGAAATCTGCGAAGTTATCCACAAGCATGGTGGTCAGGTGTACATGGATGGCGCGAACCTCAATGCGCAGGTCGGGCTGGCGCGGCCGGCGGACATCGGCGCCGACGTGTCGCACATGAACCTGCACAAGACTTTCTGCATTCCCCACGGCGGTGGCGGGCCGGGCATGGGGCCGATCGGTATTCGCGCGCATCTGGCGCCGTTCGTTGCCAATCACCCGGTGGTGCCGATTGACGGCCCTTTGCCACAGAACGGCGCAGTCAGCGCGGCGCCGTGGGGCAGTGCGAGCATTTTGCCGATCAGCTGGATGTACATCGCGATGATGGGGCCGCAACTGGCGGATGCCAGCGAAGTGGCGATCCTCGCGGCGAACTATCTGGCGCAGCATTTATCCGGCGCATTCCCGGTGTTGTACACCGGGCGCAACGGGCGGGTCGCTCACGAATGCATTCTCGACCTGCGGCCCTTGAAGGCGCAGACCGGGATCAGTGAAGAGGACGTCGCCAAGCGCCTGATGGACTATGGTTTCCATGCGCCGACCATGTCCTTCCCGGTGCCAGGGACGTTGATGGTCGAGCCGACCGAGAGCGAGTCCAAGGCCGAACTCGATCGTTTCATCGGCGCGATGCTGAGCATCCGCGCGGAAATCACCGAAGTGCAGAACGGCAACTGGCCGGCGGAAGACAACCCGCTCAAGCGCGCGCCGCATACCCTGGCGGATGTCACCGGAGTGTGGGAGCGGCCTTACAGCATCGAGCAGGGGATCACCCCGGATGCGCACACCAAGGCGCACAAGTATTGGCCGGCGGTGAATCGGGTGGATAACGTTTATGGGGATCGCAATCTGTTTTGTGCCTGCGTCCCGGTAGACGATTACCGCTGATCTTCAGGCAACACGCAGAGCCATAGTGGGAGCGGGCTTGCTCGCGAAGGCGTCGTGTCAGAAAAATGGATGCGTCTGACCCACCGCCTTCGCGAGCAAGCCCGCTCCCACAGGGGGTCGTGGTGAATTCGACATTACGGGCAAAAAAATGCCGCTCGATCGAGCGGCATTTTTGTTGGCGCCTGGCTTACTCGGAGGCCACTGCGTTCTTCGCCAGAATCGCATTCGCCAGTTCCATGTCCGTGGCCTGCAGGCCCGGATTGTCGGCGCGGACTTTCTGCATCGCTGCTTCCAGGTACGGCCCACGGATGCCGCCATCGCTGGCAACGAAGCTGCCGGCATCGTCCTGTGCGGCAACGATCAGCTTGTGATCCTTGAAGGTCAGGTAGGTCGAACCGGTGGTGGCGCCGGACGAAATGACGTTACGCCAAAAGCTGTCGGCCATCGCTGAACCAACGGGAAGGGACAGCAAGGCAACGGTGGCGACAGCAAGTTTGAGACGCATGATTGAGTGACTCCTGGGGGTTAACTACGGCGTTGGATAACGATTCGCCAATCCGGTTCCGTAGTGGCCTATTTCTGCTCGCTCTGCGGTGTCACCCGCAGCACTTCTTCGAGGGTGGTCAGCCCCGCCGCGACCTTCTGCGCACCCGACAGGCGCAGGCTGCGCATGCCTTCCTTGAAGGCTTGCCGGCGGATGGCGGTGAGGTCGGTGTCGGGGGTGATGAGCGCTTTGAGGCTATCGCTCAACTGCATGATTTCGTAGACCCCGGCGCGTCCGCGATAACCGGTGTCGCGACACTCCAGGCAACCGATAGCGCGTTGCGCATTGCCCGGCAGCGGCGCCTGCCAGGGCCGGGTCAGGGTTTGCCAGTCTTCCTCTTCCAGCGTCAGCGGCGCCTTGCAGTGCGGGCACAGGGTGCGCACCAGACGCTGGGCCATGACCCCGAGCACCGTGGCTTTAATCAGATAGTGCGGCACGCCGAGTTCCAATAGCCGACTGATCGCGCTGGGGGCATCGTTGGTGTGCAGGGTCGACAGCACTAGGTGGCCGGTGAGTGCCGCCTGAATCGCCATTTCTGCGGTTTCCAGGTCACGGATCTCGCCGATCATGATGATGTCCGGGTCTTGCCGCATCAGCGCGCGCACGCCGGCGGCGAAGCTCAGGTCGATGTTGTGCTGCACCTGCATCTGGTTGAACGCCGGCTCGACCATTTCGATCGGGTCTTCGATGGTGCAGAGGTTGATCTCCGGCGTCGCCAGTTTTTTCAGCGTGGTGTAGAGCGTGGTGGTCTTGCCCGAACCAGTGGGCCCGGTCACCAGAATGATGCCGTTGGGCTGACGGGTCATGTCCTGCCAGCGGCGCAGGTCGTCGGCGGAAAAGCCCAACTGATCGAAGTCCTTGAGCAGCACTTCCGGGTCAAAAATCCGCATGACCATTTTTTCGCCAAACGCGGTGGGCAGCGTTGAGAGCCGCAGCTCCACCTCGCCGCCGTCCGGGGTTTTGGTCTTGACCCGGCCGTCCTGGGGTTTGCGCTTCTCGGCGACGTTCATCCGCCCGAGGCTTTTCAGGCGACTGACGATCGCCATGGTCACCTGCGGCGGGAATTGATAGACGTTGTGCAGCACGCCGTCGATGCGGAAACGCACGGTGCCCTGTTCGCGGCGCGGTTCGATGTGGATATCGCTGGCGCGCTGCTGGAAGGCGTACTGGAACAGCCAGTCGACGATGTTGACGATGTGCGCGTCGTTGGCGTCCGGTTCCTGATCGCTGGCGCCGAGGTTGAGCAGTTGTTCGAAGTTGCCGAGGTTACCGCTCTGCGCGTCGGCAGTGCTGGCGCCGCTGACCGATTTGGCCAGGCGAAAGAACTCGACGCTGAAACGCTGGATATCCACCGGGTTGGCGACCACCCGTTTGATCGGCAGCTTCAGCACGTGGGTCAGGTCAGCCTCCCAACCGGTGACGTAGGGCTGGGCGCTGGCCACGACCACTGCGTCGCGGTCGACCGCCACCGCGAGAATCTTGTGCCGTTGGGCAAAGGCGTAGGACATCAGCGGAGTGATCGCCGCGACGTTGATCTTCAACGGGTCGATGCGCATGTACGGCTGGCCGGCCTGCTGCGCCAGCCACAGGGTCAGGCTTTCCAGGTCCAGATGTTTGCCTGGACGGCTGAGGTCATCCAGTTGCTGGCTGGCGATGAACTCCAGCGGATGTTGCTGGCCGTGGGTCGCGTGGCGGCGGCGGGCGTTGAGCGCCTGCTCCGCCGAGTCCTGGCTGATAAAACCCTGGGCGACCAGTTCACGCAACACATCGTTGAGATCCAGCCAGCGGTCCTGAGTGGCGAGTTGAACGGACATGCGGGCTCCTTTTGAACGACTGTGCGCAAAGGATAGTCGTGGCCCCGCAGACTGTTGGGCCACTACCCGACAAAGCCGTTGCCGGATTTGTCAGCCGGCCGCTTGCGCGGGCGCAGCCCACGCCGTGTCGGCGTCTTGCAGGTTCACCGAGCAGACGCTGATCAGGTTACGAAGTTTTTCCGCAATCACCTGGGCGCGATGCCAGCTCAGACCATCGATGACGATATCGATCGACAGCAGATCGTCGAGCCGCTCGACGTGGACCTGTTGCGGCGTGAGGAATTGCAGCGCAAATAGATTCAGCACCCGCACCAGCAGATCCGGCTCGGCCTCGGCAAGCAACTGATAACGCGCGCAGCAGTGGGCATTGTTGACGTTCCACACATCGGCGCGGGGCGCGGGGGTATTCACGGCTTCGAGGTGAGGCATGTCCGGTCTCCAGAGTCAGTGGAGGAATTTTTACATTCGATGCCGGGCATTTCTTGTCTAAGATGAGCGAATTCGCGGATTACTCGACTGGAACGATTCGCAAAATGATCATTTTGAGGATTGATTATGCATGGCGAGCTGGACAGCTACGACCGGCGGATTCTCGCCCTGCTGCAAGAGGACGCGTCACTGTCCAGCGCGCAGATCGCCGAGCAGGTGGGCCTGTCGCAATCGCCGTGCTGGCGGCGGATTCAGCGGATGAAGGAGGAGGGGATCATTCGCGGGCAGGTGACCTTGCTTGATCGCAAGAAGATCGGCCTGAACACGCAGATCTTCGCCGAGATCAAGCTCAACGCCCACGGGCGTTCGAACTTCACCGAATTCACCGAGGCGATTCGCGGTTTTCCGGAAGTGCTGGAGTGTTATGTGCTGATGGGTGCGGTGGATTTTTTGTTGCGGATTGTCGCGGCGGACATCGAGGCGTATGAGCGGTTCTTCTTCGAAAAGCTGTCGCTGGTGCCAGGGATTCAGGAGGTGAACTCGATTGTGGCGCTGTCGGAGATCAAGTCGACGACCAGCCTCCCGGTCTAGCACGGATGGCCTCCGTGGCGAGGGGATTTATCCCCGATGGGTCGCGAAGCGGCCCCGCTTTAGTAGAAAGCAGGGACTGCTGCGCAGTCCATCGGGGATGAATCCCCTCACCACACAGTCATCACATGCGCAGCAGCATTTTCCACGCACGATTCTGATAAACCGCAATCGCCTGCTGCTTGCGCGCATCGAGCAGTTCGTCAGTGATCGTCGGCTCGTTGGCCAGTTGCGCCAGTTTGTTCAGCTCGCCGTACAGGCGATCCATTTCCGCGATCTCCAGCACGTTACGCGCGTGGTGCAGCCAGACCTGGATGCGTTCGATGCGCGGCAGTTGCTCGGCCAGATCTTCCGGCTGCTGCTGATAGCGCTGCAGTTGCAGGGACGTGGCTTCTTCGCCGAGCATGCGCGGCAGCCAGCTGTGCAGTTGCGCGGCGCCCTGACGATTGCCGCGGGTGTTGCGCTCGGCGGCCCAGGTGCGGGCCAGCAGCCAGCGCGAAACAGTCAGCGAGAACAGGCCCCAGCGTGGGTCTTCCAGTTCTTCGAGGAATTGCTCCGGCGCGGCCTTGCGTACGTCTTCGTCTTCGATACCGACCTGAACCAGTGGGCGCCAGTCTTCCAGCAGTGCATCCAGCGCCACCCGCAGGTCGTGAGTGGCCGGACGCGGTGCGGCCTGGCCGAGGCTGCTGAGCAGGGCGCGCATTTCCGCGAGGTTCTCGACCCAGTCCTGCAGCAGGCGCCAGTGGCCGTTGAAGCGATATTGTTCGGCCAGACGCTGGCTGCTGCCGAGCAAGTGCCAGGCCAGTGCGGCGAAGGCGTCGTCGAGTTGGGTTTCCGGCGTCAATTGCGGCGCCGGCAGGCTCAGCGAGTAGCTGTTGGCGTCGTACAGACGGTAGCCGCGCTCGGCCTTGCTGATGTCGCACGGCATCAGGGCCAGGGTTTCGGCCAGTTCGGCGGCCAGTTCCAGCAACGCGGCAGGCTCACCTTCGCGCAGTTCCAGTTCCAGCTCGCAGATTTCTTCTTTCTGTTTGCCGACCACCACGTGACCGAGGTCCAGCGCGGCTTCGATCACCACTTTGGCCTTGCCGCGGCCCCAGGCGATTTCCGCGCGCTCGCGGACGAAATCGGTGGTGAAGATCGGCTTCAGGGTTTTCTTGTCCAGCTCGGCCAGCGACTCGGGCCAGCATTCGCCGTCGAGTTTCTTCACGTCGAGCTTGGCTTTGGGCAATTTCCAGTCGTACTCGTTACGCTCGGACAGACCGGCAACACTCTGACCACGGGTCTTGAGGGTCTGAATCACTTCGTCACCGTCCTTGCGCAGGCGCAGGGCGACTTTGGCCTGAGCCAGGTCGCGCTCGGGGGTGTCGAAGTACTGGTTCATCAACTCACGGCGTTCCCAGCCATTTTTGTTGCGTTTTTTCAGGAGCGGGTGCTCGCGCAGGGCAGCGAGGGTTTCGCGGCTGACGCGGAGTTTGATTTCGGTTTCTTTCTGCATGGCCGGAAAATCCAGGATCGGGAGCGCAGCCGGGGGAATGTGTGGCTGCCAAGGCCGTGCAGTGTACAGGACTCAAACTTCCTACGCCCTGCGGCGGTTTATTCCGAGCGCCGGATGGCTCTATGATGGACTTCAAATCGGGAGTTGGAGTCAGCGATGCCTTTGCCATCCATGCAAGACCAGTTCGCGGCACTGATCGCCGCACCGTCGGTCAGTTGCACCCAACCGAGCCTGGATCAGTCCAACCGGGCGGTGATCGATTTGCTTGCCGGTTGGCTGGGGGATCTGGGCTTCAGCTGCGATATCCAGCAGGTCAGCCCCGGCAAATTCAACCTGCTCGCCAGTTTTGGCAGTGGCCCCGGCGGTCTGGTATTGGCCGGGCACAGCGACACGGTGCCGTACGACGATGCGCTGTGGCAGACCGATCCGCTGAAACTCACCGAAGTCGATGGCCGCTGGGTCGGGCTGGGCAGTTGCGACATGAAGGGTTTTTTCGCGCTGATCATCGAGGCCGTGCAGCCGCTGCTCGACCAGCCGTTCAAGCAACCGCTGCTGATCCTCGCCACCTGTGATGAAGAGAGCTCGATGTCCGGTGCCCGGGCGCTGGCCGAGGCCGGCAAGCCACTGGGCCGTGCGGCGGTGATCGGCGAGCCGACCGGGCTCAAACCGATCCGCATGCACAAGGGCATCATGATGGAGCGCATCGATATCCTCGGGCAGAGCGGCCATTCGTCGGATCCGCGCCTCGGCCACAGCGCCCTCGAAGCGATGCACGATGCCATTGGCGAGCTGCGCGGTTTGCGTCTGCTATGGCAGCGTGAATTCAACAACCCGCAGTTCAGTGTTCCACAGCCGACCATGAACTTCGGCTGTATTCATGGCGGCGACAATCCGAATCGCATCTGCGGCCAGTGTTCGCTGGAGTTCGATCTGCGCCCGTTGCCGGGCATGGACCCGAAAGTCCTGCGTGCGGAGATTCTGCGCAAGCTCAATCCGGTTGCGGAACGTCATCAGGTGAAGATCGACTACCAGCCGTTGTTCCCGGAAGTGCCGCCATTCGAGCAGGCCGAAGACGCCGAATTGGTGCGCATCGCCGAAAAGCTCACCGGCCACAGTGCCGAAGCAGTAGCGTTCGGCACCGAAGCGCCTTATCTTCAGCGCCTTGGCTGCGAAACCATCGTGCTCGGCCCCGGCGATATCGCCTGTGCACACCAGCCCGGCGAATACCTTGAAATGTCACGTTTGCAGCCTACCGTGCATCTATTGCGGCAGTTGATTGAACATTACTGCCTGAGCCCGGACAAACGATGATGTCCACCTGTGGGAGCGGGCTTGCTCGCGAAGACGGTGGGTCAGTCGACATGGATGTACCTGATACACCGCTTTCGCGAGCAAGCCCGCTCCCACAGGGGGGACGGTGTTTTGTCAGACCAAACGCTGTAAATTGCCAGCACCCCAACCCGTATTCATGAGGAGAGCGCGCGTGTCGCCAAGCCTGTTCCGACGATAACCATCAGCCCGCTGTGCGTTTTCCGTTTCGCCCTTTTTTCGGCTGCTATTTATTACAGGCCCAGGTTCATGCCCGAATACGTCAATTGGCTTCGTCACGCGTCCCCTTACATCAATGCCCACCGCGACTGCACCTTCGTCGTCATGCTGCCCGGCGACGGCGTGGAGCATCCGAATTTCGGCAACATAGTCCACGACCTGGTGCTCCTGCACAGCCTCGGCGTGCGTCTGGTGCTGGTCCACGGTTCGCGCCCGCAGATTGAAACCCGCCTCGCCGCTCGCGGCCTGACCCCGCACTACCACCACGGCATGCGCATCACCGATGCGGCGACGCTGGAGTGCGTGATCGACGCGGTCGGTCAGCTGCGTATCGCTATCGAAGCGCGGCTGTCGATGGACATGGCCTCGTCGCCGATGCAGGGCTCGCGCCTGCGGGTGGCCAGCGGCAACCTCGTTACCGCCCGGCCGATCGGTGTGCTTGAAGGTGTCGACTATCACCACACCGGTGAAGTGCGCCGGGTCGATCGCAAAGGCATCAATCGTCTGCTCGACGAGCGTTCGATCGTGCTGCTGTCGCCGCTGGGCTACTCGCCGACCGGGGAAATCTTCAACCTCGCCTGCGAAGACGTCGCCACCCGCGCCGCCATCGACCTCGGTGCCGACAAGCTGCTGCTGTTCGGCGCCGACCTCGGTCTGATCGACGAGAACGGCAAACTGGTGCGCGAACTGCGTCCGCAACAGGTGCCTGCGCATCTGGCGCGTCTGGGCAATAACTATCAGGCGGAACTGCTGGATGCTGCTGCCGAGGCTTGCCGTGGCGGTGTCGCGCGCAGCCATATCGTCAGCTACGCCGAAGACGGCGCGCTGCTGACCGAACTGTTCACCCGCGACGGTGGCGGCACACTGGTCGCTCAGGAGCAATTCGAACTGGTGCGCGAGGCGGCGATTGAAGACGTCGGTGGTTTGCTCGATTTGATCAGCCCGCTGGAAGAGCAGGGGATTCTGGTGCGTCGTTCGCGCGAAGTGCTGGAGCGCGAGATCGAGCAGTTCAGCGTGGTCGAGCGTGAAGGCATGATCATCGCCTGTGCGGCGTTGTACCAGATTGCCGATTCGGACGCTGGTGAACTGGCGTGCCTGGCGGTGAATCCGGAGTACCGTCACGGTGGTCGCGGCGATGAGCTGCTGGAGCGCATCGAGACCCGTGCCCGGGCGCAAGGGTTGAAAACCCTGTTCGTCCTCACCACCCGCACGGCGCACTGGTTCCGCGAGCGCGGGTTCGAACCTAGCAGTGTCGAGCGTCTGCCGGCGGCGCGGGCGTCGCTTTACAACTATCAGCGCAACTCGAAGATCTTCGAAAAGACCCTCTGAAGATACCGAGGGATTCTTGTGGCGAGGGGATTCATCCCCGATGGGCCGCGCAGCGGCCCCGCTTCACCAAAAGCAGGGGACTGCTGCGCAGTCCATTGGGGATGAATCCCCTCGCCATCTATTCAATTGTTTTCGGTTACAAACTTCGCACTGACGTACGGCGAGTAGTCCGGCAGCACCGTCTCGACCTTGCCTTGTTCCTTCAAAAACTTCGCCGTCTCACCAATCGCCTTCGCCGTGCCGCCGTCCAGCAGTGCAGTTGATTGCTGCGCCTTGGCATCAGGGAACGCGGAACCGGCGAGCAATTCCGGCACGTCGGCGGCATTGGCACCCGTCAGTTTTGCGATTTTCTGCACCGGCGCCGAGTCCGCTGTCCAGCTGTCTTTATGGCTGGCGTAATCGGCAAACGCGTCTAGAGTGACCTTGGCAAATTTGGCTACCACCTCAGGATGTTTCTCGGCGTAGTCCTTGCGCGCGACCCAGACTTCGAAGGTCGGTGCGCCCCATTGGCCGACTTGAGCGGCATCGGTCAGGGTCTTGCCGGTCTTGCGGATTTCGCCCAGTGCCGGTGACCAGACAAATGCGCCGTCGATGTCGCCACGCTTCCATGCCGCAGCGATTTCCGCCGGTTGCAGGTTCACCACTTTGACTTTCGAGGTGTCCAGGCCCCAGTGCTTGAGTGCGCCGAGCAGGCTGTAGTGAGACGTGGAAACGAAGGGCGTGGCGATGGTCTTACCGACCAGATCCTGCGGGCTATTGATGCCGCTGCCATTACGCACCACCAAGGCCTCGGCGGCATTGATCTGCGCTGAAACAATGAAGGCGACGATCGGCAGATTGCGTGAAGCGGCCGCTGCCAACGGGCTGGAGCCGAGGTTGCCGATCTGCACATCGCCGGAGGCAATGGCTGTCACAACTTCCGGGCCACTATTGAAGCGTCGCCAGTCGATCTTCTGGCCGATGGTTGTTTCGTAAGTGCCGTCGGCCTGGGGGACTTTGCTGGGGTCGATCCCGGTTTGATAACCGATGGTGAGGTTGGCAGCCTGCGCGGAAAAACAAATCAGCGTCGACACACAAACTGTAACAAATTGACTAGATAGTGCGCGTTTAGCCATCATGGCGTCGCCTTTTCGATAGGGTTTGACGAATTGGGGTTGCGCCAAAGCTAATCGATATAAAAAAAGGCTAACAAATACCATTTAGGAATGAGCTTAGTCGCCGATACGTTGTATCCGGGCGAAGATGGCTAGATAGTGGCCATATTCCCGAATGATATGAAAAAGAATGAATAAATTCTTTTTGGGTTTATCAGGAAATCTTTACTCTGCACGGACCAAATCACTGCGATTAGACCTTGGTCGTAGACACACAAGGTTACGATTGACTTGTCAGTCACGGTCTGGCGCTAATCGCGCATCTTAGGATCCAGGGCATCAGACCCCGGGCCAGGAACACAAGAATTAGAAACGAGAGGAGCTTTACATGAACAAGTCCACCTTGGCCCTGGCTGTGGCCGTAGGGGTTATGGCGCAGCAGGCAGGCGCCGCCGGTTTCATCGAAGACAGCAAGGCCACTCTGGGCTTGCGCAACTTCTACATCAACACTGACAACCGTGACTCCGGCACCAAAGCGGCTGGCGCGCAGAACAAGAACGAAGAATGGGGCCAAGGCTTCGATCTGCGTTTCATCTCCGGTTACACCCAAGGCACCGTAGGCTTCGGTATCGATGCCATCGGCCTGCTGGGCGTGCGCCTGGATTCGGGCGGCGGCACCAACGGTGCAACCTCGACTTCCTACGGTGGCACTGTTTTCCCGAGCAAGTCCAACGGCGAAGCTGTTGATAACTTCTCGAGCCTGGGCCTGACCGCCAAGGCCAAGATCTCCCAGACCGAACTGAAGCTGGGTACCCTGCAGCCGAAGAACCCGGTCATCGTGACAAACGACGGTCGTCTGCTGCCACAAACCTGGCAGGGTGGCCAGATCACTTCCGGCGAGATCAAGGACCTGACCCTGGTCGCTGGTCAGATCGAAGCAGTGAAAGGTCGTAACTCCAGCAACAACGAGAACCTGTCCGTTGGTGGTGCGAACGCTCGCGTTGCCAACAGCAACAAGTTCTACTACGCCGGTGGTGACTACAAAATCACCAAGGACCTGACTGCCCAGTACTACTACGGCAACCTGGAAGACTTCTACAAGCAACATTTCCTGGGTCTGGTTCACAACTGGGCAATCGGCCCGGGCGTGCTGAAGTCTGACTTCCGCTACTTCCACAGCAGCGACGACGGCGCCAATGGCAACACCGCAGCCTACTTCGGTAACGGTAACTACGTCGGCAACGTCAGCGGCAAAGGCCCGATCGACAACAATCTGTACAGCGGCCTGTTCCTGTACACCGTTGAAGGCCACACCTTCGGTGGCGGCTACCAGGTTTCCAACGGCAGCTCCGACTTCCCTTGGCTGAACCAGGGCGACGGTTCGTCGAACTACACCATCACCGACATGCAGATCCAGAAGTTCGGTCGTGCCGGCGAGAAAACCTGGCAAGCACGCTACTCGTATGACTTCGCCAAAGTCGGCCTGCCTGGCTTGACCGCCGGTTTGGTCTACCTGCGTGGCGATGATATCGACACCGTTGGCTCCAACCGTCGTGAGAACGGTACCGGTGCTTCCGAGTGGGAACGCGATCTGACCATCGGTTACGTTATTCCTGAAGGCCCGGCCAAGAACCTGGGCTTCATGTGGAAAAACGCTACCTGGCGCAACGACATCCCAGGTCAACGCGACCAGGACGAAAACCGCCTGATCGTCAGCTACTCGATCCCGCTGCTGTAACAGCGCGTTCAAGCTGTTGATGTAAAAAAAGCCCCGTCCGGCATCGCGCCGGACGGGGCTTTTGCATTTTCGGGTCAGGCTCACCCCCGTAAGCCTGTTCCGAAATTTCCCTCTTTTGCAGCTACTCAAGGCCTTCTCGAACCTTGAGAGCGATGTTCGTCGCGATGCCGGTGAGCGTCCAGTGAACGATGTTTAATATTCCTTTAGATTCTAAATATCTATTTATTTATTCTTTTTCATGATGTCGAATCCCGAGCTACAGTTGAGTTCTCCAACAACTCATCAGGAGCAGCATCATGAGCCTCAGACTCGGCGACATCGCCCCCGACTTCGAACAGGATTCCAGCGCCGGCAAGATTCGTTTCCACGAGTGGCTGGGCGATAGCTGGGGCGTGCTGTTCTCCCACCCGGCCGACTTCACCCCGGTATGCACCACCGAGCTGGGCTTCACTGCCAAGCTCAAGGATGAGTTCGCCAAGCGCGGCGTCAAAGCCATCGCGCTGTCTGTCGACCCGGTGGACTCGCACCACAGGTGGATCGAAGACATCAACGAAACCCAGAACACCATCGTCAATTTCCCGATCCTGGCCGACGCCGATCGCAAGGTTTCCGATCTCTATGACCTGATCCATCCGAATGCCAACGACACCCTGACCGTGCGTTCGCTGTTCGTGATCGATCCGAACAAGAAGATTCGCCTGACCATCACCTACCCGGCGAGTACCGGGCGCAACTTCCACGAGATCCTGCGGGTGATCGATTCGCTGCAACTCACCGACAACTACAAAGTGGCGACCCCGGCCAACTGGCAGGACGGTGATGAGGTGGTGATCGTGCCGTCGCTCAAGGATGAGGAAGAGATCAAGCGGCGTTTTCCCAAAGGCTATCGTGCTGTGAAGCCATACCTGCGCCTGACGCCGCAGCCGAACAAGTGAATCAGTGAAATTTGGGCTGTAGCTACCGCCGCCTTCGCGAGCAAGCCCGCTCCCGCATTTGGAATGCGTTCCCCTGTGGGAGCGGGCTTGCTCGCGAAGGCGTCGGCCAAGCCGACACAAAATCCAGAACCACAAAGCAGGGGATTTCAGGCCGTTTTCACGGCCTGTTTTTTTGCCCGGAACAAAGCAAATCGCATATCTCTTAAACGCATAACCAAATGAATAAATATGATTTATGGATATATAAATCAGCTGGTAAGGTCACTTCCATCGAAGCGAGATCGCAACCCGCGAATCGCCTGTAACGCTTAAGGAATTGTCTCAATGCTGGTCGTCTCACTCGGTGGCAGTCCTAGCCAGCGCTCCCGCTCAGGAGTGTTGCTTGAGCGCTCGCAACGCTGGTTGCAGGCGCAAGGGGTGGAAGTGGTGAGTTATCAGGTGCGGGACTTCCCGGCCGAAGATTTGCTCCACGCCCGCTTCGACAGCCCGAAGGTGCTCGACCTGCTGGCGCAGATTGAAAACGCTGACGGTCTGCTGATCGCCACGCCGGTGTACAAGGCGTCGTTTTCCGGGGCGCTGAAGACCGTACTCGATCTGCTGCCCGAACGCGCCTTGAATCACAAGATTGTTCTGCCGATGGCCACCGGCGGCAGCATCGCCCACATGCTGGTGGTCGATTACGCGCTCAAGCCCGTGCTGTCGGCATTGAAAGCCCAGGAAATGCTCCAGGGCATTTTCGCCGAGGACAGCCAGATCGCTTACGGCGAAGGCAGCGCCCAGGCGCAACTGGCGCCAGCGCTGGAACAGCGTCTGCATGAAGCGCTGGATCAGTTTGTCAGTGCCATGGCTCGCCGGCCGAAACCGCTGGAGCCGGGCCTGTTGAATGAACGTTTATTGAGTGCTCGCTGGAGCATTTGAGCCTTACCCGAATTTGCTCCACTCACCTTACTCAGCCGCTAACGGCCAAGCAGGTGCAGCCAAAACCCAACAGCAAAAAGGAGAGCGCTATGCGCACTGTATTTTTGCGTCGTGGTCTGGTCGCTCTGTTTGCTGCGGCTGTGTCCTTCGGCGCCATGACTCAAGCTCAAGCCGAGACATTGCGGATCGGTTATCAGAAGTACGGCACGCTGGTGCTGCTCAAGGCCAAAGGCACTCTGGAAAAGCGTCTGGCCGCCCAAGGCGTGGACGTGCAATGGACTGAATTCCCCGGCGGCCCGCAACTGCTGGAAGGCCTGAACGTTGGCTCGATCGACTTCGGTGTTACCGGCGAAACCCCTCCGGTATTCGCTCAGGCTGCCGGCGCTGATCTGCTCTACGTCGCCTACGAACCGCCAGCGCCGAACAGCGAAGCGATCCTCGTACCGAAAGACTCGCCAATCAAATCGGTAGCGGATCTCAAGGGCAAGAAAGTCGCCCTGAACAAAGGCTCCAACGTGCACTACCTGCTGGTTCGCGCATTGGAAGATGCCGGCCTCAAATACTCCGATATCCAGACCGTGTTCCTGCCGCCGGCCGATGCTCGCGCCGCGTTCGAGCGTGGCAGCGTCGATGCCTGGGTAATCTGGGATCCGTACCAGGCCGCTGCCGAGAAACAGCTGCAAGCGCACACCCTGCGTGACGGCAAAGGCATCGTCGACAACCATCAGTTCTACCTCGCGACCAAACCTTACGCGCAGAAAAATCCCGAAGTGATCAAGACCCTCGTCGAAGAAGTGCGCGCTGTGGGCGAGTGGTCCAAAGCCAACCCTGAAGACGTGACCCAGCAGGTCGCGCCGCTGCTCGGCCTGCCGGCGGACATCACCCTGACCTCGGTGAAACGCCAGGGCTACGGTGCGCTGTTCCTGACCCCGGACGTGGTCGCCGCGCAACAGAAAATCGCCGACACCTTCTACCAGCTCAAGCTGATTCCCAAGCCGTTGAGCATCAAGGATGTGATCTGGACACCACCGGCCGCTGTGGCCCAAAGCTCGGTTAGCCAAACCCAGTAAATCGAATCCCCAAGGAGACCACTCCATGAGCCTCAACATCTTCTGGTTCCTGCCTACCCACGGCGACGGCCATTACCTTGGCACCGCCGAAGGCGCCCGCGCCGTTGATCACGGTTATCTGCAACAGGTCGCACAAGCGGCGGATCGTCTGGGCTTTGGCGGCGTACTGATTCCCACCGGCCGTTCCTGCGAGGACTCGTGGCTGGTCGCCGCGTCGCTGATCCCGGTGACCCAGCGTCTGAAATTCCTTGTCGCCCTGCGCCCCGGGATCATTTCCCCGACGGTCGCGGCGCGGCAGGCAGCGACGCTGGATCGTCTGTCCGGCGGCCGTGCGCTGTTCAACCTGGTGACCGGTGGCGATCCGGAAGAGTTGGCCGGTGATGGTCTGTTTCTCAACCATGAAGAGCGTTATCAGGCCTCGGTGGAGTTCACCCGGATCTGGCGTCGGGTGCTGGAAGGCGAAACCGTCGATTACGACGGCGAACACATCAGCGTGAAGGGCGCCAAGCTGCTCTATCCGCCGATCCAGCAACCGCGTCCGCCGCTGTACTTCGGCGGCTCGTCGGAAGCGGCGCAGGATCTGGCTGCCGAACAGGTCGAAATGGTACTGACCTGGGGCGAGCCGCCAGCCGCGGTGGCCGAGAAGATCGAACAAGTGCGCGCCAAAGCCGCCAAGCTCGGGCGTACCGTGCGCTTCGGCATTCGTCTGCATGTGATCGTGCGCGAAACCAACGCCGAAGCCTGGCAAGCGGCAGACCGGCTGATTTCGCATCTGGACGACGACACCATCAAACGTGCGCAAGCATCGCTGGCGCGCTTCGACTCGGTCGGTCAACAACGCATGGCCGCGCTGCACGGCGGCAGTCGCGACAACCTCGAAGTCAGCCCGAATCTGTGGGCCGGCGTCGGCCTGGTGCGTGGCGGTGCCGGTACCGCGCTGGTCGGCGATGGTCCAACCGTGGCCGCCCGCGTGAAGGAATACGCTGATCTGGGTATCGATACTTTCATCTTCTCCGGTTATCCACACCTCGAAGAGTCGTACCGCGTCGCCGAACTGCTGTTCCCGCACCTCGAGATCGAGCGCCCAGAGCTGCCGAAAAGTGCCGGTTACGTCAGCCCGTTCGGCGAGATGGTGGCCAACGATATTCTTCCCAAAGCCGCGTCGCAGAGCTGAGGCGCGCCATGAACAAATTTATCCACAGCCTCGCGCCCTGGGCGTTGCCGGTGCTCCTGCTGGCGGTGTGGCAGTTGTCGGTGTCGGCTGGCTGGTTGTCGACGCGGATCCTGCCGGCACCGGTGGCAGTGATCGAGGCCGGTGTCAGTCTGGTGCGCAGCGGCGAGATCTGGACGCACCTGGCAATCAGCGGCTGGCGCGCGGCACTCGGTTTCACCATCGGCGGCAGCATCGGCCTGGTGCTGGGCTTCATCACCGGCCTGTCGAAGTGGGGCGAACGCCTGCTCGACAGCTCGGTGCAGATGATCCGCAACGTGCCGCACCTGGCGCTGATTCCGCTGGTGATCCTGTGGTTCGGCATCGATGAGTCGGCGAAGATTTTTCTGGTCGCATTGGGCACGTTGTTCCCGATCTACCTCAACACCTACCACGGCATCCGCAACGTCGACCCGGCGCTGGTGGAAATGGCGCGCAGTTATGGCCTGTCCGGTTTCAGTTTGTTCTGGCAGGTGATTCTGCCGGGCGCGTTGCCTTCGATTCTGGTCGGTGTGCGCTTTGCGCTGGGCTTCATGTGGCTGACGCTGATCGTTGCCGAAACCATCTCCGCCAGCTCCGGCATCGGCTATCTGGCGATGAATGCCCGGGAGTTTTTGCAGACCGATGTGGTGGTGCTGGCGATCCTGCTTTACGCGGTACTCGGCAAACTCGCTGATCTCGCCGCCCGTGGACTTGAGCGTGTGTGGTTGCGCTGGCATCCGGCTTATCAGGTTGCCAAGGGAGGTGCGGCATGACCGCTCAACAACCCCCACGCCTGCTGCGCGGGATTCCGCTGGTGGTGCGCAATCTGCAGAAAACCTTTGGCGCTCGGCAGGTGTTGCGTGACATCGACCTGCACATTCCGGCGGGGCAATTCGTCGCCGTGGTCGGACGCAGCGGGTGCGGCAAGAGCACCTTCCTGCGCTTGCTCGCCGGCCTCGACCAACCGACTGGCGGCGAGCTGCTGGCCGGTGCCGCACCGCTGAGTGATGCGCGGGAAGACACCCGGCTGATGTTCCAGGAAGCCCGGCTGCTGCCGTGGAAAAAGATCATCGACAACGTCGGCCTCGGCCTTAAAGGCAACTGGCGCCCGCAAGCTCTGGAGGCGCTGGAAGCGGTGGGTCTGGCCGATCGCGCCAACGAGTGGCCGGCCGCCTTGTCCGGCGGGCAGAAGCAGCGTGTGGCGCTGGCCCGGGCGCTGATTCACCAGCCGCGCCTGCTGTTGCTCGACGAGCCGCTGGGTGCGCTGGATGCGCTGACCCGCATCGAGATGCAGCAACTGATCGAACGCCTCTGGCAGCAGCATGGGTTCACCGTGCTGCTGGTGACCCATGACGTCAGCGAAGCGGTGGCGATTGCCGACCGGGTGATTCTGATCGAGGACGGCGAAGTCGGTCTCGACCTGCAAGTGGAACTGCCACGCCCGCGAGTGCGCGGATCGCATCGACTGGCGGCGCTGGAAACCGAAGTGCTCAACCGTGTTCTGTCCCTGCCCGGCGAGCCGCCGGAGCCGGAACCTGTTTCACCACTGCCTACGCAATTGCGCTGGGCTCAATAACTCAAGTTACATCCAACGACAGGAATCAAAGCCATGACTATCAAAGCCATCAACGTGCGCAACCAGTTCAAAGGCTCGATCAAGGAGATCGTTCTCGGCGACGTGCTGTCGGAAATCGACGTGCAAACCGCTTCCGGCATCGTCACTTCAGTGATCACCACCCGCTCGGTCAAGGAGCTGGAACTGGCGGTGGGCAGCGAGGTGATCGCCTTCGTGAAATCCACCGAGGTGTCGATCGCCAAGTTGTAAGCCTGTGGAACAAAACAAACCCCGGAGGGCGTGAGCCCTTCGGGGTTTTTTGTGCCTGATCTGAAAACTGTGGCGCGGCCTTCGCGAGCAAGCCCGCTCCCACAGGGGATCGCGTTCCAAATGTGGGAGCGGGCTTGCTCGCGAAGGGGCCGGTGAATGCGCTAGAGAACTCTTTTGGGCAGGTAAGGCGGCAGATACAGGCCGATATAGGCATCAAACACCCGCATCCCTTCCTCGGCCATGCGCGGTGTGATCTGCCCGTGCTGCTGCACCGAGCGCGCATACACGCGGTCGCCCAGTTCCATCGCCAGCGCGAACACATCGACATCGCTTGGCAGGCGCGGCAATTCGAAGTGATGGTCGAACAGCTTGTGCATCAGGTCGCCGAGTTCGATGTCGTGCTGGCGGTCCGCCTGGGTCACTTCGGTCAGGCCGTGCTGGGCGAGGATCAACTGGCGGGCCGCCGCGTCTTCGTCGTAGATCTCCAGCATCCGCTCTTCGACCAGCCGCGACAGGTCACGCCAGTCGCGCAGCGCCTCGTGGTCGATCGGCGCTTGCAGGCAGGCGCGAAACGCCGCATGCACGTCGGCGGTCAGCGCTTCGAGCAGTGCCGGCACGCTGGCGAAGAAGTGGTACACGGAGGAGGGCGGAATCTGCGCGCGTTCGGCGACGCTGTAGATCGACAGACTGGCCACACCCTCGGCGGCCAGCAGCGTACGCGCGGCGTCGAGTATCGAATCGATCCGCGCCTGGCTACGGGCACGGGGTTTGCGAACGGGGGCGGGACGCGTCATGGAAGTCTCCTGCGGGGCAGCGGGCATTGTACGAGCCGAGCCGTGTGTTGTCTGCCAGGACGCCTTCGGGAGCAAGCCCCCTCCCACAGTTGATCTTCTGCGTACAAAAGATCCCCATCCGCTGTAGATCCCCTGTGGGAGGGGGCTTGCTCCCGAACCGCCGCAGGCGGCCATTCAGAACAGAATCCGGCCATAAAAAAACGCCGTGGGCCAAGACGGCCGACGGCGTTTTATCTGGTCGCAATTCGCTTAAACGGTATGCAGATACCAGTTGTACTCAAGGTCGGAGATGGAGTGTTCGAACTCCTCCAGCTCGCTTTCCTTGCAGGCGACGAAGATATCGATGTACTTAGGATCGATGTACTTGGCCATCACCTCGCTGTCGTCCAGCTCGCGCAGGGCATCGCGCAAGTTGTTCGGCAGGCTTTGTTCGTTCTGCTCGTAGCTATTGCCTTCGACCGGAGCGCCCGGTTCGATCTTGTTCACTAGACCGTGATGCACACCGGCCAGGACCGAAGCCATCAGCAGGTACGGGTTGGCGTCGGCGCCGGCCACGCGGTGTTCGATACGCACGGCATCGGCTGAGCCGGTCGGTACGCGGATCGCCACGGTGCGGTTATCCAGGCCCCAGCACGGCGAGTTCGGTACATAGAACTGCGCGCCGAAGCGACGGTACGAGTTGACGTTCGGGCAGAGGAAAGCCATCTGCGCCGGCAGGGTCTCGAGCACACCGCCGATCGCGTGACGCAGCGCGGCGTTCTGCTCGGGATCCTCGCTTGCAAAGATGTTCTTGCCATCTTTGTCGAGCACCGAGATATGGACGTGCAGACCATTACCCGCCTGGCCCGGATACGGCTTGGCCATGAAGGTGGTGTCCATTTCATGGTCGTAGGCGATGTTCTTGATCAGACGCTTGAGCAGGACCGCGTAGTCGCACGCCTTGATCGGGTCGGCGACGTGGTGCAGGTTCACTTCGAACTGCGCCGGGGCACTTTCCTTGACGATGGCGTCGGCGGGGATGCCTTGCTCTTTGGCACCTTCCAGAATGTCCTGGAGGCAGTCGACGTATTCGTCGAGGTCGTCGATCAGGTAGACCTGAGTCGAGTGCGGGCGTTTGCCGGAGATCGGCGAGCGTGGCGGCTGAGGGCGGCCGTTCACGTTTTCCTGGTCGATCAGGTAGAACTCCAGCTCGAAGGCTGCGCAGATGGTCAAGCCCAGCTCGTCAAACTTTGCAACAACTTGACGGAGCACTTCGCGCGGATCGGCGAAGAACGGATCGCCTTCAAGTTCGTGCATGGTCATCAACAGTTGCGCGGTAGGGCGCTTCTGCCATGGCTCGTTGCACAGGGTATCGGGGATTGGATAGCAGATCCGGTCGGCGTCGCCGATGTCCAGACCCAGGCCGGTGCTTTCCACCGTAGAGCCATTGATATCCAGAGCAAATAGGGAGGCCGGCAGGTTGATGCCTTTCTCGTAAACCTTGTGGAGGCTGGTGCGTTCGATGCGCTTGCCGCGCACCACACCATTCATATCCGCAATCAGAAGGTCAACGTACAGAACCTCAGGATGTTCCTTAAGGAACGCGTTCGCTTCGTTAAGCTGAACGGCACGCGGGGGTACCGACATGATGCAACACCTTTGTTGTTAAAAATATCAATCATTGATCTTTTCTGGTTTCAGTCAACCCGAACGGCCTGCCGAAGTCAAGCGAGGCCTTTTTTGCCCTAAAAAAGCGCTGCAAGGGCATTTATGGGGCACTTTGGGGCAGTTTTCTGTCCTTGGGACGCTTGGCACCCGCGGGCTTGAGCAGGCCGTGTTGTATTTTTTACGGGGGTGTTGTGTAAAAAAATGAACAAGGCTAAGCTCCGACCAAACCCATAACAGCAATAATACCGGGGTGCTTCATGTCTCGCCTGCCGTTAATCGGCATCACCGACTGCTCGCAACAGTCCGGTCTGCATGCTCATCACATCAGTGGCGACAAATCCGTCCGTAATGCAGCCAGCATGGCTCGCGGCGGGTCGACGAGGTTCTCGTGCGCATCAGGCCCAACGGCAACGTCCGATATTCTGGACGCACGGGACAGCATCCTGTTTATGGCGTCTCCTTCCAATATAGATCCCTTTGAGTCCCAAAGCCTGTGCCGCTCCCAAAGCCGTGCTCATGATTCTGCACGCCTTGAATGTGCACAGGAAATGCAACGCCAGCGTAAAGGGCAGGTAAGCTCCTCTTTCATTGTCTATGCGCGGTGCCAGGCGTAAGCCGGTACTGCGCGCAAGCAAGCCCCCTTTAACGCGACGCCACGGCGTCAAACTTTGCCTGACACGATGTCAGGAGACTCAGCCCAGAGGCATTTATGAGTAACAACCTCGACCAGCTCACCGATTGGTTGAAAGACCACAAGATCACAGAAGTCGAATGCATGATCGGCGACTTGACCGGTATCACCCGGGGCAAGATCTCGCCGACCAACAAGTTCATCGCCGAGAAGGGCATGCGCCTGCCAGAAAGCGTTCTGTTGCAGACCGTGACCGGCGACTACGTCGAAGACGACATCTATTACGAACTGCTCGACCCGGCCGACATCGACATGATCTGCCGTCCCGACCAGAACGCCGTGTACCTGGTGCCATGGGCGATAGAGCCGACCGCTCAGGTGATCCACGACACCTACGACAAGCAAGGCAACCCGATCGAGCTGTCGCCGCGCAACGTCCTCAAGAAAGTCTTGAAGCTCTATTCCGACAAGGGCTGGCAGCCAATTGTGGCGCCGGAGATGGAGTTCTACCTGACCAAGCGCAGTGACGACCCCGACTATCCGTTGCAGCCGCCAATCGGCCGTTCGGGCCGTCCGGAAATCGGGCGTCAGTCGTTCTCGATCGAAGCGGCGAACGAATTCGACCCGCTGTTCGAAGACGTCTACGACTGGTGCGAACTGCAGGAGCTGGACCTCGACACGCTGATCCACGAAGACGGCACGGCGCAGATGGAAATCAACTTCCGTCACGGCGATGCACTGTCGCTGGCCGACCAGATCCTGGTATTCAAACGCACCATGCGCGAAGCCGCGCTCAAACACGACGTGGCCGCGACCTTCATGGCCAAGCCGATGACCGGCGAGCCGGGCAGCGCGATGCACCTGCACCAGAGCATCATCGACATCGAGACCGGCAAGAACGTGTTCTCCAATGAAGACGGGACCATGAGCCAGCTGTTCCTGCACCACATCGGTGGTCTGCAGAAACTGATCCCGGAATTGCTCCCGCTGTTCGCCCCGAACGTCAACTCGTTCCGCCGCTTCCTGCCGGACACTTCGGCGCCGGTGAACGTGGAGTGGGGCGAAGAAAACCGCACCGTGGGCCTGCGCGTACCGGATGCCGGCCCGCAGAACCGTCGGGTGGAAAACCGCCTGCCGGGCGCCGACGCCAACCCGTACCTGGCGATTGCCGCGAGCCTGCTCTGCGGTTACATCGGCATGGTCGAGGGCCTCAACCCGAGCGCGCCAGTGGTCGGTCGTGGTTACGAGCGCCGAAACCTGCGCCTGCCGCTGACCATCGAGGACGCGCTGGAGCGCATGGAAAACAGCGCGACCATCGAGAAATACCTGGGCAAGACCTTCATCACCGGCTACGTCGCGGTCAAGCGGGCCGAGCATGAAAACTTCAAGCGCGTGATCAGTTCCTGGGAGCGTGAGTACCTGCTCTTCGCCGTCTGATACGCCGGGCGCGGCTGGCAGCAGCCGCGCCTTCACCGATAACAAGGAGAATTGGCATGACCAGCAACAACCCGCAAACCCGTGAGTGGCAAGCCCTGAGCAGCGATCACCACCTGGCCCCGTTCAGCGATTTCAAGCAGCTGAAAGAGAAGGGTCCACGGATCATCACCAACGCCAAGGGCGTGTACCTGTGGGACAGCGAGGGCAACAAGATCCTCGATGGCATGGCGGGTCTGTGGTGCGTGGCGATCGGTTATGGCCGCGATGAGCTGGCCGACGCAGCTGCCAAGCAGATGCGCGAACTGCCTTACTACAACCTGTTCTTCCAGACTGCGCACCCGCCGGCACTGGAACTGGCCAAGGCCATCGCCGACGTGGCGCCGCAAGGCATGAACCACGTGTTCTTCACCGGTTCCGGCTCCGAAGGCAACGACACCATGCTGCGCATGGTTCGCCATTACTGGGCGATCAAGGGCCAGCCGAACAAGAAAGTCATCATCAGCCGCAAGAACGGTTATCACGGCTCCACCGTGGCCGGCGCGAGCCTGGGTGGCATGACCTATATGCACGAGCAGGGCGACTTGCCGATTCCGGGCATCGTCCATATCGCGCAGCCGTACTGGTTCGCCGAGGGTGGCGACATGTCGCCGGAAGAGTTCGGCATCTGGGCGGCCAATCAGCTGGAAGAGAAGATTCTCGAAGTCGGCGTGGACAACGTCGGTGCGTTCATTGCCGAGCCGATTCAGGGCGCCGGCGGCGTGATCATTCCGCCAGACACCTACTGGCCGCGCATCAAGGAAATCCTCGCCAAGTACGACATTCTGTTCGTCGCTGACGAAGTGATCTGTGGTTTCGGTCGTACCGGCGAGTGGTTCGGTTCGGATTTCTACGACCTGAAGCCGGACATGATGACCATCGCCAAAGGCCTGACCTCCGGCTACATCCCGATGGGTGGCCTGATCGTGCGTGACGAAGTGGTGAAGGTGCTCAACGAGGGCGGCGATTTCAACCACGGCTTCACCTACTCCGGGCACCCGGTGGCGGCGGCGGTGGGGCTGGAAAACATCCGGATTCTGCGCGACGAGAAAATTATCGAGAACGCGCATAACGAAACGGCACCGTATTTGCAGAAACGTCTGCGCGAACTCAACGACCACCCGTTGGTGGGCGAAGTGCGCGGCGTTGGTCTGCTGGGGGCGATCGAGCTGGTGCAGGACAAGGCCACTCGCAAACGTTACGAAGGCAAGGGCGTGGGCATGATCTGTCGGCAGTTCTGCTTCGATAACGGCCTGATCATGCGCGCCGTGGGCGACACCATGATCATTGCGCCGCCGCTGGTGATCAGCAAGGCGGAGATCGATGAGCTGGTGACCAAGGCACGCAAGTGTCTGGACCTGACCCTCAGTGCGTTGCAGGCCTAAGTGCTAGGCTTCGAGCGGGGGAGCTGCGGCGCTCTCGCTCGAAGGTGTCAGAAAGGTTGGCCTTTTCTTGAAAGACCGCCTCCGATCTTGCCAGACTAGCCGCGGTTCCAGTTGTCCGGGTTCGGCCGCTGAACAAAGTGGTTCAAAAAAGAAAAATTTGGAGCATGACGCATGAAGGCATTAGGTAAAAAGCTTGCTGGCAAGACTCTTCTCGCTTTGTCCGTTGCGGGCATGATGGCGGGCGCGGTCCACGCGGACGACAAGGTATTGCACGTCTACAACTGGTCCGACTACATCGCTCCGGACACCATTGCCAACTTCGAGAAAGAGTCCGGGATCAAAGTCGTCTACGACGTATTCGACAGCAACGAAACCCTGGAAGCCAAACTGCTGGCGGGCAAATCCGGTTACGACGTCGTTGTGCCGTCGAACAACTTCCTGGCCAAGCAGATCAAGGCGGGCGTTTATCAGGAGCTGGACAAGTCCAAGCTGTCCAACTACGGCAACCTGAACAAATCGCTGCTCAAGGCGGTTTCGGTCAGTGACCCGGACAACAAGCACGCCTTCCCGTACATGTGGGGCTCGATCGGCATCGGCTACAACCCGGAGAAGGTCAAGGCTGCACTGGGCGTCGACACCATCGACTCCTGGGACACTCTGCTCAAGCCGGAGAACATCGCCAAGCTCAAGGGCTGCGGTGTGAGCTTCCTCGACTCGCCGACCGAAATGCTCCCGGTCGCGCTGCACTACCTGGGCCTGCCAACCGACAGCCAGAAGAAAGAAGACATCAAGAAAGCCGAGGAACTGTTCCTCAAGATTCGTCCTTCGATCACCTACTTCCACTCCTCCAAGTACATCTCGGACCTGGCCAACGGCAACATCTGCGTAGCGGTCGGCTACTCGGGTGACGTGCAGCAGGCCAAGTCGCGTGCCGCCGAGGCCGGTGACAAGGTCAAAGTCAGCTATGCCATTCCGAAGGAAGGTGCCGGCAGCTTCTATGACATGGTCGCGATTCCGAAAGATGCGGAAAACATCGACGGCGCCTACAAGTTCATGAACTACCTGCTGCAACCGAAAGTGATGGCCGAGATCACCAACGCTGTGCGCTTCCCTAACGGTAACGCCGAAGCGACCCAGTACGTGAACAAGGACATCACCTCCGATCCAGGCATCTACCCGCCAGCCGACGTGCAGGCCAAGCTGTATGCGATCGCCGATTTGCCGGCCGCTACCCAGCGTGAACTGACCCGCAGCTGGACCAAGATCAAATCCGGTAAATAAGCCGGTTTGACGCAGCAACCACTGGCCGTCGTCGCCGCGACGGCGGCCAGCGGATCAATTAAATGACAGGAAGTTTTGCAGGAACGGTTTTTCGAGGGTAAGTTGCGCGCCGGTTTGGTTGCCGGGCAGCCATGGCTGTCATGTAACGCGGGGCAACTTGGGCCCAACTAATTTAGAGGACCTCCACTTGCCTATTTTTTCTTCTTTGCGCAAAGCCCTGCTGGCCACTGCCGGCCTGACGATCGCTGTCGGAGCCCAGGCCGCCGGTACGGTGCATATTTATAACTGGTCGGATTACATCGGCGAGACCACCCTGGCCGACTTCGAGAAAGCCACCGGGATCAAACCGGTGTACGACGTGTTCGATTCCAACGAGACCCTGGAAGGCAAGCTGCTGGCCGGGCGTACCGGTTACGACGTGGTCGTGCCGTCGAACCACTTCCTCGGCAAACAGATCAAGGCGGGCGCGTTCCAGAAGCTCGACAGGTCGCAGTTGCCGAATTATTCGAATCTCGATCCGGTGCTGCTCAAGCGCCTGGAACAGAACGACCCGGGCAACCAGTACGCCGTGCCGTACCTGTGGGGCACCAACGGCATCGGCTACAACGTCGAGAAAGTCAAAGCGGTGCTCGGCATCGACAAGATCGACTCCTGGAGCGTGCTGTTCGAGCCGGAGAACATCAAGAAGCTGCACAGCTGTGGCGTCGCGTTCCTCGACTCGGCCGATGAAATGATGCCGACCGTGCTCAACTACATGGGGCTGAACGCCAACAGCACCAATCCGAAGGACTACGCCAAGGCCACCGACAAACTGCTGGCCGTGCGTCCCTACGTGACCTATTTCCACTCGTCGAAATACATCGGTGATCTGGCCAACGGCGACATCTGCGTGGCCATCGGTTTCTCCGGCGATATCTTCCAGGCCAAACACCGTGCCGAAGAAGCCAAGAAGGGCGTGAACATCGCCTACTCGATTCCGAAAGAGGGCGGCGCATTGTGGTTCGACATGCTGGCGATTCCGAAGGATTCGTCCAACGTCAAAGAGGCCCACGCCTTCATCAACTATTTGCTGAAACCTGAGGTGATCGCCCAGGTCAGTGATTACGTCGGTTACGCCAACCCCAACCCGGGGTCGGACAAGCTGATGGAACAGTCCATCCGCACCGATGAAGCGGTTTATCCACCGCAAGCAGTCCTCGACAAGACCTACGTGTCGGTCGAGTTGCCACCCAATATTCAGCGTTTGATGACCCGTAGCTGGACCAAGGTCAAGTCGGGCAAGTAAGGCACAAACTATCCTGGGTTCGCCCGCATGGGGCGAACTGCACTGTTTTTTTCTGGGAGTTTCGTAAATGGCAGTTGCCTCCGGCGCCTATAAGAAAGCCCTCGAGGGCGACCAGACACCTAAGCAGGTGTTGGTCAAAATCGACCGGGTCACGAAGAAGTTCGACGAGACGATTGCCGTGGACGATGTGTCCCTGGAAATCAAGAAAGGCGAGATCTTCGCCCTGCTCGGCGGCTCGGGATCGGGCAAATCCACGCTGCTGCGGATGCTGGCAGGGTTCGAACGGCCCACGGAGGGGCGCATTTTCCTCGACGGCGTCGACATCACCGACATGCCGCCGTACGAGCGACCGATCAACATGATGTTCCAGTCGTATGCCTTGTTCCCGCACATGACTGTGGCGCAGAACATCGCCTTCGGCCTCAAGCAGGACAAGATCCCCAACGCCGAGATCGATGCGCGCGTGGCCGAGATGCTTAAGCTGGTGCAGATGAGCCAGTACGCCAAGCGCAAGCCGCATCAACTGTCCGGCGGTCAGCGGCAGCGGGTGGCACTGGCGCGCTCGCTGGCCAAGCGGCCGAAGTTGCTGCTGCTCGACGAGCCGATGGGCGCACTGGACAAGAAACTGCGTTCGCAGATGCAACTGGAGCTGGTGGAGATCATCGAGCGCGTCGGCGTGACCTGCGTGATGGTGACCCACGACCAGGAAGAGGCCATGACCATGGCCGAGCGCATCGCGATCATGCACCTGGGCTGGATCGCCCAGATCGGCAGCCCGATCGACATCTACGAAACCCCGACCAGCCGTCTGGTCTGCGAATTCATCGGCAACGTGAACATCTTCGAAGGCGAAGTGATCGACGACGCCGAAGGCCACGCGACCATCACCTGCAAAGACCTCGACCGGCAGATCTACGTCGGCCACGGCATCAGCACTTCGGTACAGGACAAATCCGTGACCTACGCGATTCGTCCGGAGAAGCTGCTGGTCACCGCCGAAATGCCGACCTGCGAATACAACTGGTCCAGCGGCAAGGTGCATGACATCGCCTACCTCGGCGGCCACTCGGTGTTCTACGTCGAATTGCCGAGCGGCAAGCTGGTGCAGTCGTTTGTCGCCAACGCCGAACGTCGCGGCCAGCGTCCGACCTGGGGCGATCAGGTTTACGTGTGGTGGGAAGACGACAGCGGCGTGGTACTTCGCTCATGAACATGCGCAAGTTCAAACGACGGCTCAACCGAATAATTCCCAATGGCCGGCAACTGGTCATCGGGGTTCCGTTCATCTGGCTGTTCCTGTTCTTCATGCTGCCGTTCTTCATCGTCCTGAAGATCAGCTTCGCTGAAGCCGACGTGGCCATCCCGCCGTACACCGAGATCTACACCTTCGCCGAGCAGAAGCTGCAACTGCTGCTGAACCTGGGCAACTACGCGATGCTCGGCGACGACGAGTTGTACATCGCCGCCTACCTCGGCTCGCTGAAGATGGCGTTCTTCAGCACGCTGCTGTGCCTGCTGATCGGCTACCCGATGGCCTACGCCATCGCCAGTGCGCGCAAAGAGCTGCAGACGGTGCTGGTGCTGCTGATCATGATGCCGACCTGGACTGCGATCCTGATCCGCGTTTACGCGTGGATGGGCATCCTCAGCAACAACGGCCTGCTCAACGGTTTCCTGATGAGCATGGGCTTTATCGACGAGCCGCTGCAGATCCTCAACACCAACCTGGCGGTCTATATCGGCGTGGTTTATTCGTACCTTCCGTTCATGATCCTGCCGCTGTACGCCAACCTGGTGAAGCACGATCAGAGCCTGCTGGAAGCCGCTTCCGACCTCGGTTCGAGCACCTTCAACAGCTTCTGGAAAATCACCATTCCACTGTCCAAGAACGGGATCATTGCCGGCTGCATGCTGGTGTTCATCCCGGTGGTCGGCGAGTTCGTGATCCCGGAACTGCTGGGCGGCCCGGAAACCCTGATGATCGGTAAAGTGCTCTGGCAAGAGTTCTTCAACAACCGTGACTGGCCGGTGGCGTCCGCCCTGGCGGTGGTGATGCTGGCGATCCTGATTGTGCCGATCATCCTGTTCAACCGCAGTCAGGCCAAGGAAATGGAGGGCAAAGAATGAAACGCATCCGTTTCTCCAGCCTGATGCTGGTACTGGGTCTGTTGTTCATCTACCTGCCGATGCTGATCCTGGTGATCTACTCGTTCAACGCCTCGAAACTGGTGACGGTGTGGGGCGGCTGGTCGATCAAGTGGTACGTCGGCCTGCTCGACAACACCCAACTGATGGGCTCGGTGGTGCGCTCCCTGGAAATCGCCTGCTATACCGCGGTTGCGGCGGTGGCGCTGGGTACGCTGGCAGCCTTCGTGCTGACCCGCATCACCCACTTCAAGGGCCGTACGCTGTTCGGTGGCCTGGTCACCGCGCCGCTGGTGATGCCGGAAGTGATCACCGGTCTGTCGCTGTTGCTGCTGTTCGTGGCCATGGCGCAGATGATCGGCTGGCCGCAGGAACGTGGCATCGTCACCATCTGGATCGCCCACACCACGTTCTGTGCGGCGTATGTGGCGGTGGTGGTGTCGGCGCGTCTGCGTGAGCTGGACCTGTCGATCGAAGAAGCGGCGATGGATCTGGGTGCGCGGCCGTGGAAGGTGTTCTTCCTGATCACCATCCCGATGATCGCGCCATCGCTGGCAGCGGGCGGAATGATGTCGTTCGCCCTGTCGCTGGACGACCTGGTGCTGGCGAGCTTCGTTTCCGGCCCGGGTTCGACCACTCTGCCGATGGAAGTGTTTTCCGCGGTGCGTCTGGGCGTGAAGCCTGAGATCAACGCCGTGGCCAGCCTGATTCTGCTGGCGGTGTCGATCGTGACGTTCATGGTGTGGTTCTTCAGCCGCCGCGCCGAAGAAGCGCGCAAGAAAGCCATCCAGCAAGCCATCGAAGAAGGCGCCGCCGATTCGTGGAAGCAACCGGACGTGCGCCGCGCGCCTGCGCCGGAAGCGGCTTAAGCCATATCGGGTTGGCCACTTTCTCAAGGCCAACCCAAATCCAAATGTGGGAGCGGGCTTTTGTGGCGAGGGGATTTATCCCCGATGGGTTGCGAAGCGGCCCCCTCTCTTGATTCAAAAAGAAAGGGACTGCTACGCAGTCCATCGGGGATAAATCCCCTCACCACAGGGCACACCCCCACAGTTGGTATTAGGCAGTCCAGGGAGATTGGCGGATGACTTCAACAAAGTTCATCGGCTTGAACCCCGGCTCCTGATCCACCAGCACATCGGTCTTCACGTTGCCGAACGTGGTCTGCGGACGATGGCGCAAGCCGTCGGCAAACGCGCAGATGATGCACTCCTTGAAACCTTCCCCGCGTGGATGCGCATGCACCACGGCTTCGCGCTGGGTACTGCTGAACGCCGCGTAATCCATGCCCAACACGTCCATCTCGACACCTGCCGTCACCAGCGCCACGGTCGGCCGCAGATGTTTGGGCACGCCCGGCGTGGTGTGCAGGGCAATCGACAGCCAGACCTGTTCGATGTCGTCATCACTGAGCCCATACGGTTTGAGAAACGCCGCTGCCGCGTTGGCGCCATCCACTTCGAAACGCTCGTCGGCACTGCGATAGCCCTCGACCAGACCGAGGTCGTGGAACATCGCGCCGATATACAGCAGCTCCGGGTTGTAGGCCAGTTGTTGGCGCTCGCCGCTCAATGCGCCGAACAGAAACACCCGGCGCGAGTGGTGGTAAAGCAGGTCGGTTTCGATGTCGCGAATGTACTCGGTGGTGGCCCGGGCGAGGGCGCTGTCGGGGATCTTGATGCCGGCAATGGTCGTGCTCATGAAGGTATCCTCATCGAAAACGCCGTCGTGGCGCTGATGGGCAAAGTCTGTTCCCCGAGGCACTAAACGGACAATCAACGCATGGCTGCGATCCTTGCCAATCGACCTGCAAATCGTGCCAACCTCGCTTGTTGAACCTGGATTGGCTAGGGTTGGCTCAATCAACAAGGCAGGCACGGCCCATGTGGGAGCGGGCTTGCTCGCGAAAGGGCCCTCACATTCAACTTACCTGTTGAATGACACACCGCTTTCGCGAGCAAGCCCGCTCCCACAGGGATTTGTGTTTGCCACAGGCATTGAGGACATTGGAGGCTTATGAACAAAACCATCGCCATCGTGGTATTCCCCGGCGTGCAGGCGCTGGATGTCAGCGGGCCGATGGATGTGTTCGCCGAGGCCAATCGTTTTTTGCCGCCTGAGGATCACTATCAACTGGAGGTGATCGGCCTCGAACGCGGGCCGATGGCCTGCTCCAACGGGTTGAACCTCAGTGCTCACCGGCACTTCAGCGAAGCGCTCGACGCCTGGGACCTGCTGCTGGTGGCCGGCGGCCCGCAGTTGCCGTTCATGGATTTCGGCAAAAGCTTCGACACCTGGCTGCGTGAGGCCTGCGCCCGTGCGCGGCGTTTCGGCTCGATCTGCAACGGCGCGTTCATGCTGGCGCGGGCGGGGTTGCTCGAAGGGCGCACCGTGACCACCCACTGGAACGATGCCGAAGCCTTGGCCCAGTTGTGTCCATCGACCCAAGTCGAGGCCGACCGCCTGTATGTCGAGGACGGTGCGCTCTACACCTCAGCCGGGGTCACCGCCGGGATCGATCTGTCGTTGTACCTGTTGGCCCGCGATCACGGCGCTGAAGTAGCGCTGAGTGTGGCCAAGCGACTGGTGGTGTTCACCCAGCGCTCCGGCGGGCAATCGCAGTTCAGCCCGTTCCTCACACCGCATGCGGAGTCGACGTCAGCGGTGGCGATGGTGCAGTTGTATGTGCTGGCCAACCTCACCGGCGATCTGACGATTGCCGATCTGGCGAACGCGGCGAACATGAGTGCGCGCAACTTCTCCCGGGTGTTCGCCCGTGAGGCTCGGGTCACCCCGGCGGAGTTCGTCGAAAGTGCGCGAGTGGATGCGGCGCGGGTGCTGCTGGAAAGCACCACGGCACCGCTGAAGACCGTGGCCTATCAGTGCGGGTTTCGCGATGCGCAGCACATGCGCAGTGTGTTCAACCGTCGATTGGGCGTGACGCCGCAGCAGTTTCGGCTGAATTTTGCGTTGATGCTCTGAGAGATGTGTTGAGTTGGCGGGCCCCATCGCGAGCAGGCTCACTCCTACAATTGGAATGCGTTCCCCTGTAGGAGTGAGCCTGCTCGCGATAGGGGCCGTCCGGCTGACCGAGAACTATTGGGTCGCCCGCGCCGGCAACAGCTTAAGGGTACTGCGCGTATTGGCCGTCACCTCTTCCTCGCTGAAATGCGCCTGCACATACATCCCCTCGACGTACTCTTCAGCCTGATCGTCATAGTGGCTGTCGAACGGCACACCACTCTGGCCGACCGGGTTGATGGTCAGGCTGTGCGCCGGGTCGGCGAAGTCCACCAGGCGCCGTGTCGAAGGCCCATAGGTCACCGGCCATGGCGCCGGGCCGAGCTTGGCCGAGAGATTGTTCGGCACTTCATGACTGCCGGGAGCAGCGAACGGCCCGACATTGACGATCCGGTCCAGCGGCTTCTGCTGACCCAACGGATGACCGTGGGTCAGGGTGTGCGCCGTGCCCCATTGCCAGTCGGACGTATTGTCGCCGAGGGTCTGTTTCAGGTGCGTCATGCTCGCCTGCCACGCCGCTTTGACGATGTCGGCACGGGTCTCCTTATTCGGTGTGTTGCGGTTGTCCCACCACGGCGAGTCCGCATTCGCCGCCAGGCGTGGCAGGGCGGCGTCGATCACCCGGGTCGACAGCAGGGTCTCGAAGAAATCGTTGCCCAGCTCATCACGCATCGCCGCATCGGCGAGGTCGTAGAGGAACTGGTTGAACAGTGTGGCGTTGACCGAATCCAGCGGATAGTCGCCTTGCCACTGCGCCAGTTGCTCGACCAGTTTCAGCTGCGCCGGATCGCTCACCACTTCCCGCAACACCGGCAGCAATGGCGCCAGGGTACGCGGGCCGTAGGCGGTGGTGGTGCCCAGTTGCAGCTTCTGGTTGGCCTCGTTGCTCCACTTCAGATTCTTGTCGCTGAGCTGGCGGTTGAGCTGCTGGCCGCGATCGGCGAGGTTGTAGTAACCGGGAATCTCCATCCCGGTCGGCGACAGCGGCTGGAAGTTGGCCGAGACGATGTAGCCGCGCGCCGGGTTTTCTTCCTGCGGGTTGGCGCTGAACGGGTAGTAGCCGTCCTTGTCCGCCTGATTGCTGCTGCCGTCGAGAATGAACTCCGGCTTTACCCCGGCCGGGCGTTTCGGCAACAGCGCCGAGGCCCACCATGCAATGTCACCCTTGGCGTTGGCGTAGACGATGTTCAGCCCCGGCGCCTGCACCTTGGCTGCCGCCGCACGGGCCTTGGCCAGGGTGTCGGCGCGGTTGAGCTGGTAGAAACCTTCGAGGATCGGGTTCGGCGTTTCGAGAAACGCCCACCACATGGCGATCGGCGTTTTACCGGCGGCAGTGCCGAGGGCGTCGTTGACGATCGGGCCGTGGGGCGACTGGCGCAAGGTCAGCGTCACCGGCGTCTGGCCCTTCACCGCGATCTGCTGCTCGGAGCTGACCAGATCGGTCCACTGGCCGTGGTACCAGACCTGATTCGGGTTGTCCGGGTTGACCTTCTCGGCGATCAGATCCAGATCGTCGTTCTGGAACATGGTCAGGCTCCAGCCGAAATCGAGGTTGTGCCCCAGGAACGCGAACGGCACCAGTGCCTGATGATGGCCGTAGAGCTCAAAGCCCGGCGCCGACAGTTGCGCCTCGTACCACACCGACGGCACCGAGAAGCGAATGTGCGGGTCACCGGCCAGCAGCGGTTTGCCGCTCTGGCTACGGCTGCCGGCGATCACCCAGGCGTTGCTGCCTTCGAATTGCGGCAGGCCGTTTTCAATCAGCGCCTGCTCGCTGAGGCGGGCGAGGGCGTTGAGGTCTTGCCAGTCACCGGCGGCGAGGGTCGGCGACTTCTTGGCCTGATCTTTGGCGAGCACGCCTTTGGGCTGCCAGTCGAGGTCGAAGACGTTGAGGTAATCGGCGCCGAGTTGATCGCGCACGTAGGTCAGCAGCGGTTCGGTACGAAACGCGGCGGCGAAGCTGTAGGCCATATAACCGGCGACGCTGATGCTGTCCTCCGCCGTGAACGGCCGCTTGGGAATGCCCAGCACGTCGAACTCCACCGGCGCGACGTGGCTGTCCTGATATTGGTTGATGCCGTCCAGATAGGCTTGCAGGGCCTTCCACGCCGGGGACTGCTTATCGAGACTGGCGACATAGCTGGCAGCGCGTTCACGGATGCGCAGGCTGCGAAACAGTTTGTCGGTGTCGAGCAGCTTCGGCCCGAGCACTTCGGCCAGCTCGCCGCGCGCGAGGCGGCGCATGGCTTCCATCTGGAACAACCGGTCTTGAGCGTGCACGTAGCCGAGGGCGCGATACAGATCGGTTTCGTTCTCGGCACGAATATGCGGCACCCCGCGTTCGTCGTAACGCACGGTCACCGAACCCTGCAGATTGCGCAGCTTCACCTGGCCCTGACGCGTCGGTTGCTTGCTATAGACGTACCCGCCGACACTGGCGAGCAGGACAACGATGAGCAAGGCAAGAACGGTGAAAACGCGTTTCATGGTGACTCCTTGTGCATGCGGGATTGCCGCCCGTCGGGCTGCAAACAATTAGCACAGACCTTCCGTGCCGTGCATCGCTGTCCTTGAAAAGTCCGGAATGCCTTACTGCGCCACTACCGGCCACGGGCAATAACACCCGACCGCCAGGGTGTGCGTGGCGTTGACCGGGCGATCTTCGGTCAGGGCATTGAGGATCGGTTCGATAAAACTGTTGCTGGAATTGCAGGTCAGCCCTTCACTGTACGGCCCGAAGTACGCCAGTTTGCCGCTGCGATCCCAGATCGCCACGGCGGGGCTGGCCGGGATCTGCTCGGAACCGGGCAATACCGCGATGGTTTTCAGATTGCTCAGGGTGGCGGGTAACTGGCCGTGGGAGCCGGCGCGCTGCACGGCGAAGAATTCCACACCGCGCGCGCCGTACTGCTCGACCATCTCGGTCAGGTGCTGTTGATTGCCGACGTTGCATGGGCAGGCCGGATCCCAGAAATGCACGAGACGGATTTTGCCGGGGCCGGCCAGTTCATCCGGCAGGCGCAACGGATCCCCGGAAAACACGGCGGTGTGCTGACTGAACGCACGCAGATAGCGCCCCTGAAACCAGTCGTACGCCGCCCACAGCACCCCGGCACACACAAGCGCGAGCAGGCTGGCAAACAGTGCGGTGCGGTAGGGCGAGCGCATGGTTTTTCGATCCTCGAAGGGGGGCTAGCTTGCCATGCTTGCCGCAACAGATGAATATCGCAGGCCGATAAAGTCTGTTTACCGCTTTGGAATACCCGCATGCCTGACACTTTCGATGCCGATCATTTACGCGCCAGCCTCAAGCCTTTGGCCCAGTGGCAGCCGTTGTCGGACGAGGCCAAGGCGTATCAGCGGTTCTATCAGACCGACTTTCCCGAGCGCGATGTCTGGCGCGGCATGGGCCGGTTCGAGGTGGACGGTTATGAGCTGGTCAGCCATTGCTGGTGGCCGGAGAAGGTCAAGGGCACGCTGTTTCTGCTGCACGGTTTTTACGATCACACCGGGCTGTATCGGCATGTGATCGAGTGGGCGCTGGATCAGGATTTTGCCGTCATCGCCTGCGACTTGCCGGGCCATGGTTTGTCGAGTGGACCGCGGGCGAGCATCCGCGACTTCTCCGAATATCAGGACACGTTGCAGGCGTTGTTCGCTGAAGCCAGTTCGATTGCCCTGCCGCAACCCTGGCATCTGTGCGGACAAAGCACTGGCGGCGCGATCGTCGTCGATCATGTGCTCAACCATGGCGAGAACAGTCCGGCGCAGGGCCAGTTGATTCTGCTGGCGCCGCTGGTGCGTCCGCGCGCCTGGGGCTGGTCGCAGCTCAGTTATTACCTGCTGAGGCCTTTCGTGCGGGGCATCGCCCGGCGCTTCAGCGAGAACTCCAACGACCCGGATTTCCTGCCGTTCCTGCAGACCGATCCGTTACAGCCAAAACGTTTGCCGACGGCGTGGGTCGGTGCACTGTCGCGCTGGATCATCCGCGTCGAACACGCGAAAAAAAGTCCGCGACGGCCGCTGATCATTCAGGGGCAGGCGGACATGACCGTGGACTGGCAGCACAACTTACAGGTGCTGAAGTGGAAGTTCGACCGGCCGCAGATTCTGCTGCTGCCGGAGGCGCGGCATCATCTGGCGAACGAGACGCTGGAAATGCGCGAGGAGTATTTCGAGTTTCTGAACAAGCGAATCAGGGGCAGAAATTTATAGTGTTTGTAAGGGCCTCTTCGCGAGCAAGCCCGCTCCCACATGAAACCGCGATCACCTGTGGGAGCGGGCTTGCTCGCGAAGGCGGCCGGTCAGGCAATAAAGATCACTGACCAAGGTTCGAGGAGCTTTGCCCCACCGCCAACCCCGCCCGAATCGCCGCCAGCGCCGCCTGGTAATACGCCTTGCCCTCGCTGGACTCGGCGAAGGTCGCGAACTGCTCCAGTTCGTCATCCGACAGATCGCGATAAACGTAGAGCAGCGTGTTGTTCAAATCGGCGCCGATCTGCTCCATCAGGCGCTGGCGCTGGCCGTTCAACATGCCTTGCGCCTGACCGCCGCCGAGCAAGCCGGGGATCATCGAGCTCAAACTGTCCGCCGCCACCCCGGCAATCGCCAGGCTGACTTCCGCGCCGGCCTCGCGGGCGGGCAGGGCCTGGGCCAGATGGCCGATGATCAGCAGGCGGCTGTCGCTGGCCTGCATCTTCGGCAGGCCCTTGGCGTTCTTCGCCAGTTGATCGCGACGGGTGGCGAGCAATTCAGCGGCGACGATTTTCTTGCCCAGCGGCGATTGAAAGAAGGTCAGTGCCGGTTGTGGATCGGCAAGGTGCTGGCGCAGTTGCGCTTCGGCACGCTGATCCATGGCCTGGGGAGCGAAGCGCTGGTTGCTGTTGTTGACCAGGGCTTGAAACACCGCCGGCGGCAGGTTGTTCTGGTAGCGCTGCTGCGCGGCACTCAGGGCATCATTGAAATGCGCACGTTGATCTGGCCAGCCGGCGATCTTGTACAGCTGATCGTGGCCGTCCGCCCAGGCGGGCAAAACGCAGAACATCAACAGTGAAAAAAGCAAACGGCGCATAGGGACTCCTGTCAGCAGCGGACTATTCTCCGTGCGGTGCCGGGACTTGTCGAGAATTCGTAGCAAGCCGCTGCGTGGCTCTGTCGGATTTCCTGCCGCCGGCATACTATGCGCGCCATGCAAATATCCTCTGAACACCCGCTGCTGTTACGCATCGTCGACGACCTGGCCGAACACGGCTGGTCGCAGCAGAACATTTTCCTGCCCGCGGGTTTGACCCGTGAGCTGGCGGCCGAGTGCCGCAAACGTGAGGCCGAGGGTGAACTGGCGCCGGCGGGGGTAGGCCGTGGGCCGTTTTCGGAGATTCGCGAGGGCATTCGTGGCGACCACATCCAGTGGATCGACCCGGGCCAGGCCGAGGCCAGCGACCGTTATCTGAGCCTGATGGACAGTCTGCGCGAGGCGCTCAATCGCGGGCTGTTCCTCGGGCTCGAGGATTTCGAATGCCATTTCGCCCTGTATCCGCCGGGCGCGTTTTATCGCAAGCACGTCGACCGTTTTCGCGACGATGACCGGCGCATGGTTTCGGTGGTGGTCTACCTCAATGACGCGTGGTTGCCGGAAGACGGCGGTCAGCTGCGCATGTACCTGGACGATGAGCGCGTCCACGACGTGCAACCCACCGGCGGCTGTCTGGTGGTGTTCCTCTCCGGCGAGGTGCCGCATGAAGTGCTGCCGGCGCACCGCGAACGCCTGTCGCTGACCGGCTGGTTCCGTCGCCGTGGCAACGAGCCGTTCTGATATGCAGAAGATTCTGGTCAGCCGCTGCCTGTTGGGCCACCGCGTGCGTTACGACGGCGGGGCCAGCGGGCCGTTCGATCTGCTCAAACAGTGGATCGCCGAAGGCCGTGTGGTGCCGCTGTGTCCCGAAGTGGCTGGCGGTTTGCCAACACCGCGGGCAGCGGCGGAGATCCCGGGCGGGCAGGGCGCCGAAGTGCTCGATGGCACGGCGGCGGTGATCACCAGCGAAGGCGAGGACGTCAGCGCGCAGTTTCTCGATGGTGCGCGGCAAGCGCTGGAGCTGGTGCAAAAGCATGACATCCGCGTGGCGGTGCTCAAGGCCAACAGTCCTTCTTGCGGGAATTTGCTGACCTATGACGGGACGTTCAGTGGGGTGAAGGTCAGTGGCGAAGGCGTGACGGCTGCGCTGCTCAAACGGCATGGGGTGCAGGTGTTCAGTGAGCTCGAACTGCCTGAGGCCGCAATGGCCCTGACCCAACTCGACTGAAAGCCACCCACAAAACCCATGTGGGAGCGGGCTTGCTCGCGAAAGCGGCGGGTCATCCAACCTGTGTATTGCCTGACACGACGCCTTCGGGAGCAAGCCCCCTCCCACAGGGTTTAAGTGTTCATTTGGGCTCGCTGAACCACTTCTCGGACAACGCCGCCAACCGCCCATCCGCCTTGATCCGCTGCAACGCACCCGCAAGGCTCGCCTGAAACGCCGGATTACCCTTCTGAAACGGAATCGCCAACTCCACCGGCACCGCCGTCTTCGGCTTCTCCTCGGTCAGCGCCTGTACCAGCACCATCGGTCGAGGCTGCTCATCCTTCTTCGCCAGCAGCTGCGAATCGACCTTGCCGTAAGGCTCGCTGACGTCGAAACGATCCTTGAGTTCAGGTGTCAGTGCTATGTGGTTGAGCGCGACGTCGTACTTGCCGCTTTCAACGCCCTGGAGCAGGTCGGCTTCGTCGGTGACGATGAAGTCGGCGCGCACATCCAGCTCGTTGGCCAGCAGTTGCCCTAGCTCGACCTCGAACCCCGTGAGTGTGTCGCCATCCTTGAAATTGAAGGGCGGTGTATTAGCCTCAAGGGCAATGCGCAACTCGCCACGGTCGTTGACGTCATCAATCAGTTCGGCGTGAGCCAGAGGGCTCAGAAGGGGTAGCAGGCAGATCAGGCCAGGCAGAAAGCGCATGGTCACTCCTTTGAAGTCATTATTGCGATGCTCTGAGTCAGGCTCGCTTTGCTATGGTTGTCGAGTGCCTTCGACAACGAATGGTCATGAAGTTGTCATGACCGCGCGGATTTTACGGAAAAACTGGAGAAGAGAATGAAAACGTTTATGTCACGAGCAGCCTTGGCTGGCCTGTTGATGAGTGTTTCAGTGCTGGCCAGTGCAGCGACCCCGGCACCCAAGGGCGCCGAAGTGTTCATCGTTTCTCCCGAAGACGGGGCCACGGTTTCTCAGGAGTTCAAGGTCAAGTTCGGGGTCAAGGACGTTGCGCTGGCACCGGCCGGTGACGTCACCAAGAACACCGGTCACCACCACCTGCTGATTGATGCCAAGGAAATCGTTCCGGCCGGTTCCGTCGTGCCGACCGACGCCAACCACATGCACTTCGGCAAGGCACAGACCGAGGCCACGATCAAACTGGCTCCGGGCAAGCACACCTTGCAACTGGAGCTGGGTGACAGCGGCCACATGGCGTTCGATCCGCCGATCGTCTCGAAAAAGATCACCGTCAACGTCGAATGACGTTTTCGCACGCATGAAAAAGGGAGCCCGAAGGCTCCCTTTTTTTGTCGCTCAGCGTCGGATCAGAACAACACGCGGCTACGGATAGTACCGTTGACGTGTTGCAGCTTCTCTTGCGCCAGCTCCGAGTACTCGGCGTCGACGTCGATCACCACGTAACCGACTTTCTCGTTGGTCTGCAGGAACTGACCGGAGATGTTGATACCGTTTTCGGCGAAGACCTTGTTGATCTCGCTCATCACACCCGGGATGTTCTCGTGGATGTGCAGCAGACGGTGCTTGCCAGGGTGAGCCGGCAGGGCCACTTCCGGGAAGTTCACCGACGAAACGGATGTACCGTTGTCGCTGTACTTGACCAGTTTTTCCGCCACTTCCAGACCGATGTTGGCCTGCGCTTCGGCAGTCGAGCCACCGATGTGCGGGGTCAGGATCACGTTGTCCAGGCCACGCAGCGGGCTTTCGAACTCTTCGTCGTTGGAGCGTGGCTCCACCGGGAACACGTCGATGGCCGCGCCGATCAGGTGCTTGTCCTTGATCGCGTCCGCCAGGGCGTCCAGCTCGACCACGGTGCCGCGCGCGGCGTTGATCAGGATGCCGCCCTTCTTGATGGCGCGGATTTCCTTCTCGCCGATCATCCACTGGGTCGCCGCGGTTTCCGGAACGTGCAGGGTGACGATGTCGGACATGCCCAGCAGCTCGTGCAGGTTGCCGACCTGAGTAGCGTTGCCCAGCGGCAGCTTGGTCACGGTGTCGTAGAAGAACACCTGCATGCCCAGACCTTCAGCCAGAACCGACAGCTGCGTACCGATCGAGCCGTAGCCGACGATGCCGAGTTTCTTGCCACGGATCTCGAAGGAGTTGGCTGCGGATTTGATCCAGCCGCCACGGTGGCAGGAAGCGTTTTTCTCAGGGATGCCGCGCAGCAGCAGGATCGCTTCGGCCAGCACCAGTTCCGCGACGGAGCGGGTGTTGGAGTACGGCGCGTTGAACACGGCGATGCCGCGCTCGCGGGCAGCACTCAGGTCAACCTGGTTGGTGCCGATGCAGAAACAGCCGACCGCGACCAGCTTCTTCGCGTGATCGAAGATCTCTTCGGTCAGTTGGGTGCGCGAACGAATGCCGATGAAGTGAGCGTCAGCGATCTTTTCCTTGAGCTCGGCTTCCGGCAAGGAGCCTGTCAGGTATTCGATGCTGGTGTAGCCCGCCGCCTTGAGGACGTCGACAGCCGATTGGTGGACGCCTTCGAGAAGAAGGAACTTGATCTTGCTCTTATCGAGAGAAGTCTTGCTCATCTGCGTAAACCTGTATCCCGGAGAAAAATGGCAGGAAATGGTCAACAGACATTGACCTGGACGACAAGAAAGCCGTCACCGCAGAACTGGCCTTGGGCACTGGCCTGCGGGGTCGGTATGCTAGCATAGCCACCCCGCTAAACACTCATTCCTGCGACGTGAAGCGTCTTCAGGATGACCATGAATTGTTCGAGAGTTCTGTCGATGACCAATCCTGCCCTGATTGATGAACTGAAGACCCTGGTCGAGCCTGGCAAGGTCCTGACCGACGCCGACTCCCTGAACGCGTACGGCAAGGATTGGACCAAGCACTTCGCCCCCGCGCCGAGCGCCATCGTGTTTCCCAAGACCATCGAGCAGGTGCAGGCCATCGTCCGCTGGGCCAACACCCGTAAAGTGGCGCTGGTGCCGTCGGGCGGGCGCACCGGGCTGTCCGCTGCCGCCGTGGCCGCGAATGGCGAAGTGGTGGTGTCGTTCGACTACATGAACCAGATTCTCGACGTGAACCTCACCGACCGCACCGCCGTGTGTCAGCCGGGCGTGGTCACCGAGCACCTGCAGAACGTCGCCGAAGAAAACGGCCTGTACTACCCGGTGGACTTCGCTTCGGCCGGTTCCAGCCAGATTGGCGGCAATATCGGCACCAATGCCGGCGGGATCAAGGTGATTCGTTACGGCATGACCCGTAACTGGGTCGCCGGCCTGAAAGTGGTCACCGGCAAGGGCGATGTGCTGGAGCTGAACAAGGACCTGATCAAGAACGCCACCGGCTACGACCTGCGCCAGCTGTTCATCGGCGCTGAAGGCACCCTCGGTTTCGTGGTCGAGGCGACCATGCGTCTGGATCGCGCACCGAAAAACCTGACCGCCATGGTCCTCGGCACCGCCGACTTCGACTCGATCATGCCGGTGCTCCACGCCTTCCAGGGCAAGCTTGATCTGACCGCGTTCGAATTTTTCTCCGACAAGGCATTGGCCAAAGTGCTGGGGCGTGGCGACGTACCGGCGCCGTTCGAAACCGACTGCCCGTTCTACGCGCTGCTGGAATTCGAAGCGACCAGCGAAGCAGTGGCCAACACGGCGCTGGAAACCTTCGAACACTGCGTCGAGCAAGGCTGGGTGCTGGACGGTGTGATGAGCCAGAGCGAAACCCAGCTGCAGAACCTGTGGAAGCTGCGCGAGTACATCTCCGAGACCATCTCGCACTGGACGCCGTACAAGAACGACATCTCGGTCACCGTGTCGAAAGTCCCGGCATTCCTGCAGGAAATCGACGCGATCGTCGGCGAATACTACCCGGACTTCGAAATTGTCTGGTTCGGCCACATCGGCGACGGCAACCTGCACTTGAATATCCTCAAGCCGGATAACCTGAGCAAGGACGAGTTCTTCGCCAAGTGCGCGACCGTCAACAAGTGGGTGTTCGAAACCGTCGAGAAATATAACGGTTCGATCTCCGCCGAGCACGGCGTGGGCATGACCAAGCGCGACTACTTGACCTACAGCCGTTCTCCGGTCGAAATCGAGTACATGAAAGCGGTCAAAGCGGTGTTCGACCCGAACGGCATCATGAACCCGGGCAAGATCTTCGCGGTTTGATTGGCAATCCCTGATGAATCAATGAAGGCAGGAGTCGGTAAATGAGCTATCAGCACCAGTACGTCGACGGCACGCGCATTCACTTCCCGATCGGGAAAGTGGTGTGCATTGGCCGTAATTACGCCGAACACGCCAAGGAACTGGACAACCCGGTGCCTACCGAGCCGTTGCTGTTCATCAAGCCAGGCAGTTGCGTGGTGCCACTGGAAGGCGGTTTCAGCATTCCGACCGAGCGCGGTTCGGTGCACTACGAAGCGGAAATCGCCGTGTTGATCGGCAAGCCGCTGTCGACTAAGCCGAGCCGTGAAGAAGTGCTCGACGCGATCTCCGGGTTCGCCCCGGCGCTGGACCTGACCCTGCGTGACAAGCAGGCCGAGCTCAAGTCCAAGGGCCTGCCATGGGAAATCGCCAAGTCGTTCGACGGCGCGGCGGTGATTGCCCCGTTCGTGGTCGGCAGCACTTTCCCTGACCTGACCGACATCGGCATTCGCCTGACCATCAACGGCGAAGTACGCCAGGACGGCAACAGCAGCGCGATGCTCAACCCGATCGTGCCGATGATCCAGCACATGGCCGGCTGCTTCTCGCTGCAGGCCGGCGACGTGATCCTCACCGGCACGCCAGTGGGCGTCGGCCCGCTGAATGTCGGCGACGACATCGTGCTGGAACTGGTTGGCGCGAGCAGCTTCAGCAGCAGCGTGCGCTGACCGCGAAACTGCAACACCCTGTGGGAGATAGCCTGTTGTGGTGAGGGGATTTATCCCCGATGGCCTGCGCAGCAGTCCCAGCTTTGGGGCCGCTTCGCAGCCCATCGGGGATAAATCCCCTCACCACAGGGCTCACTCCTACATTGGCTCTGTGTCGCGGCTCGCAAAGCCGCACAACAATCCCGTCATTTGCCGTTTTTTTCACATCCTGTCCGGATAATTCCTCTCATTCTGGCGTCTGAGCCGGCCTCTTTGTGCTATTACCCATAGCCTGAATATTCGGAACGCGTCCCTGATGTCTGCTCACACCCAGCTCAAAACTTCCCGTCGTTCACGTTTTGCCCTGCGCTGGTATGTCTGGCTGTTGCTGGTGCTCGCTGTCGCTTATGGCGTGGCGCATATCATGCATTGGGACGACCGTGGCCTGCTGTGGCTGCGCGAGCGACTCGAGACTCAGGCCGAGCAGAAGGCAAGCATCTGGTTGCCGGATTATCGGGCGGTGATCGACGGCAAACTGCTGCCGGGCATGGAAAAGGACGAGGCCTCGGACCTGTCCTACAACCCGCAGACCAAAACCCTGTTTTCGGTGATGGGCAAGAATCCGTTTCTGGTCGAACTGACCCTGCAGGGTGATGTGCTGCGCAAGATGCCGCTGGTGGGCTGGAGCAATCCGGAGGGCGTGACCGTGATGGAAAACGGCCTGATGGCGATCGTCGATGAGCGCGAACACCTGCTGACCATCGTCAAGGTCGATGCCAACACCCGCGAGCTGAATATCGCCGACTTCCCGAAATACGACCTCGGCCCGTCGAAAAACCAGAACAAAGCGTTCGAGGCAATCACCTGGGATCCGCGCAACCAGCAGTTGCTGCTGGGCGAAGAGCGGCCGCCGGCGCTGTTCACCTGGAAAAGCGACGGCAGCCAGATCCTCAAGGGCGACAAGCAGAAGCTGGCCAATGATGAACTGGACATTCGCAACCTCTCGGCACTGGCCATCGACCCACGTACCGGCCACACCCTGGTGCTGTCCGCCGATTCGCACCTGTTGCTGGAACTGGACGAGAAGGGCGAGCAAGTCAGCTTCATGACCCTGCTTGGCGGTTTCAACGGATTGAAGAACACCATTCCCCGTGCCGAAGGCGTGACCATGGACGACGCCGGTACGCTGTACATGGTCAGCGAGCCGAACCTGTTCTATCGCTTCGAAAAGCAGAAATAACCACCTTTCACTAATCCTCATGTAGGAGCTGCCGCAGGCTGCGATCTTTTGCTTTTGTTTTTCAAGATCAAAAGATCGCAGCCTGCGGCAACTCCTACACAGGGTTGTCTTGTGGCCTGAGGCAAGTGGCCATTAAGCTTCAGTTCAGACAGGCGTGATATTTCATCCGCCTGTTTTGATCCCGAGCCTGCCTGAATGCGTCGACTTGCCCGCCCCAAGCCCCTGTTTATCATCCTGTCGGTTGTTGTCCTGATCGTGTTGATCGCGATCGGCCAATACCTGCGCCTGTTCGAGCGCGCCTGGTTCAATCTGCATACCTTGTGGCAGCCGTTGAGCAGCGAGGCCATTGGTCTGGATCAATACCGGGTCGAGGTCGAGGCCAGGATCATCGACGGCCTGAACGACGATGTTTCGGCGCTGACCTACGATCCGGTGCGCAAAAGCCTGTTCACCGTGACCAACAAGAATGCCGAGTTGGTCGAGTTGTCCCTCGACGGCAAAATCCTGCGGCGCATCGCGCTGATCGGCTTCGGCGATCCTGAAGCGGTGGAGTTCATCAGCGCCGACACCTATGTGATCACCGACGAGCGCCAGCAACGCCTGATCAAGGTGCATCTGGAGCGGGACACCACGTTCCTTGATGCGGCGGACGCTGAACAGATGACTCTGGGCGTGCACATGAGCGGCAACAAGGGCTTCGAAGGCCTGGCCTATGACTCGGTGGGCAAGCGCCTGTTCGTCGCCAAGGAACGTGATCCGATGCTGATTTATGAGGTGCACGGTTTTCCGCACTTCAACCCGGAAAAATCCTACGCGGTACACGTGGTCAACAACCCCAAGCGCGATGCCGGGATGTTCGTGCGCGATCTGTCGAGCCTGCAATACGACGAGCGCAGCGGCCATTTGCTGGCGCTGTCCGACGAGTCGGGGCTGATTCTGGAACTGGACGTGGACGGGCGGCCGTTGAGCACACTGTCACTGAACAAGGGGCGGCAGGGTTTACAGAAGAGCGTACCGCAGGCCGAGGGCATTGCGATGGATGACGATGGGACGTTGTATCTGGTGAGTGAACCGAACTTGTTTTACGTCTTCAAGAAACCTGCGCAAAACTGACTGACACCCCAAAAAACCAAATGTGGGAGCGGGCTTGCTCGCGAATGCGGTGTATCAGACAAATTAATGTATCTGACACACCGCATTCGCGAGCAAGCCCGCTCCCACAGGGGGTAACGCAATTACCCTCAAGAATGGGGCGGCCGGGCTTACTCAGCCTTCAGGGTTTTCACACCTTCGCTGGTGCCCAGCAGCAACAGATCCGCCGGACGCGCCGCGAACAGGCCATTGGTGACCACGCCGACGATCGCGTTGATCTGCGCTTCCAGCTCCACCGGGTTGGTGATCTGCAGGTTGAACACGTCGAGGATGATGTTGCCGTTGTCGGTCAGCACGCCTTCGCGGTACACCGGGTCGCCGCCCAGTTTCACCAGTTGGCGGGCGACGTGGCTGCGGGCCATCGGGATCACTTCGACCGGCAGCGGGAATTCGCCCAGCACCGGCACCAGTTTGCTGGCGTCGGCGATGCAGATGAAGGTCTTGGCCACGGCCGCGACGATCTTCTCGCGGGTCAGGGCGGCGCCGCCGCCCTTGATCAGGTTCAGGTGCGCGTCGCTCTCGTCGGCGCCGTCGACGTAGAACTCCAGGTCGCTGACCGTGTTCAGCTCATACACCGGAATCCCGTGGCCCTTGAGGCGCGCCGCAGTGGCTTCGGAGCTGGCGACCGCGCCATCGAACGCGCCCTTGTGCTGGGCCAGTGCATCGATGAAGCAGTTGGCGGTGGAGCCGGTGCCGACCCCGACGATGCTCTTGTCGTCGAGTTTCGGAAGGATGAAGTCGACAGCGGCCTGAGCCACTGCCTGTTTGAGTTGATCCTGGGTCATGCGGGCTCCGGAAGCGGGCAGGTGAGTACGGAAAGGCCGGCATTATAGGCCCCGCGACAAGGCAGGGGGAAACACTCCTGTGGTGAGGGGATTTATCCCCGATGGAGGGCGAAGCGCTCCCCAGCACTCCTCCCAAATATTGCGCTCTCAGGTTGACGACGGCTGCGCCGCCGATCGGGGATAAATCCCCTCACCACAATGAGGTTTACATCACAAACTGTTCGCCCCGGCTAAAACCCCCTGTTCAGTGTGGTCGTGCGCCCAAAAGCCGGGTTAGACTCGTCGGCCCCGCCCAATCGCCAGTGATGCTTTCCGATGCTCGAACAGTACGTCAAAAAGATCCTCACCTCGCGCGTTTATGACGTTGCCGTAGAAACCCCGCTGCAGAACGCTCGCCAGCTCTCCGAGCGGCTGGGCAATGACATCTGGCTCAAGCGTGAAGACTTGCAGCCGGTGTTCTCGTTCAAGATTCGCGGCGCGTACAACAAGTTGACCCAGCTGACTGACGAAGAGCGCGCCCGTGGCGTGGTTACCGCGTCGGCGGGCAACCATGCGCAAGGTCTGGCGCTGGCGGCGAAAGTGCTGGGCGTGAAAGCGACCATCGTGATGCCCAAGACCACCCCGGAGATCAAGGTCGAAGGCGTGCGTTCGCGCGGCGGCAAAGTGGTGCTGCACGGCGATTCCTTCCCGGAAGCCTTGGCGTACTCGCTGAAACTGGTCGATGAAAAGGGCTACGTCTACATCCACCCGTACGACGATCCACACACCATTGCCGGGCAGGGCACCGTGGCGATGGAAATTCTGCGCCAGCACCCGCAACCGCTGGACGCGATTTTCGTGCCGGTCGGCGGCGGCGGTCTGATTGCCGGTATTGCGGCGTACGTGAAATACCTGCGTCCGGACATCAAGGTCATCGGCGTCGAGCCGGACGACTCCAACTGCCTGCAAGCGGCCATGGCCGCCGGTGAGCGCGTGGTACTGCCGACCGTGGGCATTTTCGCCGACGGCGTGGCGGTGGCACAGATCGGCCAGCACACCTTTGACATCTGCAAAGACTACGTCGACGAAGTGATTACTGTCAGCACCGACGAGATCTGCGCGGCAATCAAGGATATTTACGACGATACCCGCTCGATCACCGAACCTGCCGGCGCCTTGGGCGTGGCCGGGATCAAGAAGTACGTCGAGTTGCGCGGCGTCAGTGGCCAGACCTTCGTCGCCATCGACTCCGGGGCCAACGTCAACTTCGATCGCCTGCGCCACGTCGCCGAGCGCGCCGAGCTGGGCGAGGGTCGCGAAGCGATCATCGCCGTGACCATCCCGGAACAGGCCGGCAGCTTCAAGGCGTTTTGCGAAGCGATCGGCAAGCGCCAGATCACCGAATTCAACTACCGCTACAACACCGGCAGCGAAGCACACATCTTCGTCGGCGTGCAGACGCACCCGGAAAACGACCCGCGCAGCGCGCTGCTGGCGAGTCTGACCGAGCAGGGTTTCCCGGTACTCGACCTGACCGACAACGAACTGGCCAAGTTGCATATTCGCCACATGGTCGGCGGCCACGCGGCGCACGTGATCGACGAAGTGGTGTTTCGCTTCGAATTCCCGGAGCGTCCGGGCGCGCTGTTCAACTTTCTCAACAAGCTCGGCGGGCGCTGGAACATCTCGATGTTCCACTATCGCAATCATGGCGCGGCGGATGGTCGTGTCGTCGCAGGCCTGCAAGTACCGCATGACGAGCGTCATCTGGTGCCGGCGGCACTTGAAGAAATCGGCTACCCGTACTGGGATGAAAGCGAGAACCCGGCCTATCAGCTGTTTCTTGGCTGAGCGGCTACGCTGATGGGCAGGCCATAAGGAAATCGAACAATGGAAACGTTAACTGCCCTGAAAACCGCGCACATGGTCGCCACCGTGGTGTTGCTGGCCAGTGCGCTGGGTTTGGGAGTCTGGGTTTTTCTGGCGCGCCGCAAAGGTGATGCAACGGCTGGCAGCCGCACCTTGCAACGGCCACGGGTGTTCATCTGGCTGTTGATGGGCCTGGCGCTGTTGAGCATGCCGTTTACCGGCTGGGGCATGGTGCATCTGGTCGGCTGGCCGCTGGGGCAGACCTGGCTGCTGGCTTCCAGCGTGCTGTACACCGTGGCGGCGCTGGCGTGGTTCTGGTTGCTGGTGCGGTTGAATCGCTTGCGCAAGGCGCCGGGCGGGGTTGGCAGGTTCACTTTTGCCTTGGCGTTATTCAGCTTTGTCTGCTTTATCGCCATTGCCGGGTTGATGGGCGCCAAGCCTGTTTAAGGCTTCACACCGCGTTGCCCCATTCGGGAGCAAGCCCCCTCCCACATTGGATTGGTGTTGTGAACACCATCTCCTGTGGGAGCGGGCTTGCTCGCGAAGGCCTAATCAGTCGCGCAACGAAATCACTGGCCACCCGCGCTTCTCGGCCTCGGCCTGCAGATTCGGATCCGGATCCACCGCCACCGGGTTCGCCACCTGCTCCAGCAGCGGCAAATCATTCATCGAATCACTATAGAAATAGCTGTCATCCAACGAATACCCAGTCTCCTCCAGCCAGCGATTCAGGCGCGTCACCTTGCCTTCGCGGAAGCACGGAATATCAGTACTGCGCCCGGTGTAGCGGCCATCGACCATCTCGCACTCGGTGGCGATCAGGGTTTCAACGCCCAGGCGCACGGCAATCGGGGCGGTGACGAAGCGGTTGGTGGCGGTGATGATCACCAGTTTGTCGCCGGCGTCGCGGTGCTGTTTGAGCAGTTCCAGCGCCTTGGGCAGCACGATCGGCTCGATGCAGTCGCGCATGTAGTCGTTGTGCCACTGTTCAAGCACGGCCATTTCGGTGCGGCCGAGGATTTCCAGGCAGAAGTTCAGGTACGCGGCGTTATCCAGTTGGCCGGCCAGGTAATCCTGATAGAACTCGTCGTTACGCTGCTTGTATGCAACCGGGTCGAGGAAGCCGCGTTCGCACAGATAGTCGCCCCAGGCGTGATCGCTGTCGCCGCCCAGAAGGGTGTTGTCCAAATCGAATAGAGCCAGGCGCATTGCAGTTACCCGCTGAAAAGTCAGTAAAAAGGCGACAAGAATACGGTCTTTTCACAAGAGTGCACATAAGGTAGGAACCTTCGTTGCCGCCTTATCAAGCTTTGTGGAACAATGCGGCGACATGCGTTTGCGAGGTTGTTGCCGTGATCGACCCCGATGGTTTCCGCCCCAATGTCGGGATCATTCTGACGAATGACGCCGGCCAGGTGCTATGGGCTCGCCGTATCAATCAAGATGCCTGGCAGTTTCCACAAGGGGGAATCAACCCCGAGGAGACGCCGGAGGACGCCTTGTACCGCGAGCTGAACGAAGAAGTTGGCCTGGAACGTGAAGATGTTGAAATACTGGCCTGTACTCGTGGCTGGTTGCGCTATCGTTTGCCGCAACGTCTGGTGCGTACCCACAGCCAACCGCTGTGCATCGGCCAGAAGCAGAAATGGTTTCTCCTGCGCCTGATCTCCAACGAGCAGCGGGTGCGGATGGATTTGACCGGTAAACCGGAGTTCGATGGCTGGCGCTGGGTCAGTTATTGGTATCCGTTGGGCCAGGTGGTGACATTCAAGCGCGAGGTGTATCGACGCGCCCTCAAAGAGCTTGCCCCGCGCCTTTTAGCGCGCGACTGACGACGGAGTTCGACCCCGAGCCATGCTCAATACGCTGCGCAAGATCGTCCAGGAAGTTAACTCCGCCAAGGATCTCAAGGCGGCGTTGGGGATTATTGTGTTGCGCGTCAAAGAGGCCATGGGCAGCCAGGTCTGCTCGGTCTACCTGCTTGATCCCGAGACCAACCGCTTCGTCCTGATGGCCACCGAGGGCTTGAACAAGCGCTCGATCGGCAAAGTCAGCATGGCACCCAACGAAGGTCTGGTGGGTCTGGTCGGCACGCGTGAAGAACCCCTGAACCTCGAAAACGCCGCGGATCACCCGCGCTACCGCTACTTCGCCGAGACCGGCGAGGAGCGCTACGCCTCCTTCCTCGGGGCGCCGATCATTCACCACCGCCGCGTCGTCGGCGTGTTGGTCATCCAGCAGAAAGAACGCCGCCAGTTCGATGAAGGTGAAGAAGCCTTCCTCGTGACCATGAGCGCGCAGCTCGCCGGCGTTATCGCCCACGCCGAGGCCACCGGCTCGATCCGTGGTCTGGGCAGACAGGGCAAGGGCATTCAGGAAGCCAAGTTCGTCGGCGTACCGGGCTCGCCGGGTGCGGCGGTCGGTACCGCGGTGGTCATGCTGCCGCCGGCGGACCTGGACGTTGTGCCAGATAAAACCATCACCGACATCGACGCCGAGCTGGCGCTGTTCAAGACCGCCATCGAAGGTGTGCGCGCCGACATGCGCGCGTTGTCCGCCAAGCTCGCGACCCAGCTGCGCCCGGAAGAGCGTGCGCTGTTCGACGTCTACCTGATGATGCTCGACGATGCCTCGCTGGGCAGCGAAATCACCACCGTGATCAAGACCGGCCAGTGGGCCCAGGGCGCGCTGCGTCAGGTGGTCACTGAGCACGTCAATCGTTTCGAACTGATGGACGACGCCTACCTGCGCGAGCGTGCGTCGGACGTCAAAGACCTCGGCCGCCGCCTGCTGGCCTACTTGCAGGAAGAGCGTCAGCAGAACCTGGTCTACCCGGAAAAAACCATTCTGGTCAGCGAAGAGCTGACGCCGGCGATGCTCGGCGAGGTGCCGGAAGGCACATTGGTCGGTCTGGTGTCGGTCCTCGGTTCGGGTAACTCGCACGTCGCGATCCTGGCCCGGGCCATGGGCATTCCGACGGTGATGGGTCTGGTTGACCTGCCGTACGCCAAGGTTGACGGCATCGAAGTGATCGTCGATGGCACCCGCGGCGAGGTCTACACCAACCCCAGCGATGTGCTGCGCAAGCAGTTTGCCGAGGTGGTCGAAGAAGAGAAACAACTGGCGCTGGGCCTCGACACCCTGCGTGATCTGCCGTGCGTGACCCTCGATGGCCACCGCATGCCGCTGTGGGTCAACACCGGGCTGCTGGCCGATGTGGCGCGGGCGCAGAAGCGCGGCGCCGAAGGTGTCGGCCTGTATCGCACCGAAGTGCCGTTCATGATCAACCAGCGCTTCCCGAGTGAAAAGGAACAGCTGGCGATCTACCGCGAGCAGCTCGCCGCGTTCCACCCGCAACCGGTGACCATGCGCAGCCTCGACATCGGCGGTGACAAGTCGCTGTCGTACTTCCCGATCAAGGAAGACAACCCGTTCCTCGGCTGGCGCGGGATTCGCGTGACCCTCGATCACCCGGAAATCTTCCTGGTGCAGACCCGCGCGATGCTCAAGGCCAGCGAAGGCCTGAACAACCTGCGGATCCTGCTGCCGATGATCTCCGGCACCCACGAACTCGAAGAAGCCTTGCACCTGATCCACCGGGCCTGGGGCGAAGTGCGCGACGAAGGCACCGACGTGCCGATGCCGCCGATCGGGGTGATGATTGAAATTCCGGCTGCGGTGTACCAGACCAAGGAGCTGGCGCGGCAGGTGGACTTCCTGTCGGTCGGCTCCAACGACCTGACCCAGTACCTGCTGGCGGTCGACCGCAACAACCCGCGAGTGGCCGACCTCTACGACTACCTGCACCCGGCGGTGCTGCAAGCCCTGCAAACCGTGGTCCGCGACGCGCATGCCGAAGGCAAACCGGTGAGCATCTGCGGTGAAATGGCCGGTGATCCGGCAGCGGCGGTGCTGTTGATGGCGATGGGCTTCGACAGCCTGTCGATGAACGCCACCAACTTGCCGAAAGTGAAGTGGATGCTGCGCCAGATCAACCTGAGCAAGGCCAAGGATCTGCTGGCGGAGCTGATGAAGATCGATAACCCGCAAGTTATCCACAGCTCGCTGCAACTGGCGCTGAAGAATCTCGGGTTGTCGAAGATGAATCCGCCGGCGGTCAACAAGGCTCTCTAAAACCTTGTGGGCCTCTTCGCGAGCAAGCCCGCTCCCACATTTGACCGAGTTCTACCTTTGGAATGTGGTCGAATGTGGGAGCGGGCTTGCTCGCGAAGGCGTCAGTTCAAACGCTGCTAAACAGCAATCTCCACCTCGCCCAAATGCCCGCCATACGGCCCAAAGCTGCGCTCGACCATTCGCCGCGTGCCGTCCGCCTGCACGATCAACGCCGTACTCGCCCGTGTCCCGTAACTTTGACTGGCAATAAACACACTCGACAGCAGTGATTCAGTGGCCAGCCCGACCCCGGTGTCCGGCAATTCGTTAAACGGCGCGGTCTGCGCATCGCTCAGTAACCCCAGCAGTCGCGCAGGCTGCGGATCATCCAAGACCGCGCTCAGGGCCACCTTGGCCTTGAGCAACTTCGGCCACGGCGTATCCAGCCCGGCATTCGATAGCCCGTAGACGCCCGGTTCGAGCATCACCGGTTCCGACGTCCGCGCATTGAAGTGCCACAGCTCATGGGCATTACCCAGCAGCAGGTTGAACCCGGCGTACTCCGGCGAGCGCGCGACCACATCGCTTAAGTAATCATCAATCGACGCATCGCCCGTGAGAAACCGCGCCACCAGTTCCCCTCGTGACTTGCGCGCCGGCGGCTGGTGCGGGTCGCGGATATTGGTCAGTGCGGCGAAACGTCCGTTGGCACCAATCCCCAGCCACGTGCCGCCAGCCTCAAGATCGCGGCCGGCATGCACATGCGGCGCGTCGGCCCATGGCGCCAGCGGCAGGCTCGGGCGGGCGTAGAACTCGTCACGGTTGGCCGCGACGATCAGCGGCTGGGCATGGCCCGGGCGCCAGGCGAAAACGATCAGGCACATAAGGTGGTCCTTGTGTGTTTTCTGCTCACTCTACGCAGTCGGCGTCCGTGCATCCATCGTCAGTGGAGCCAAAGGGCATGCATCCGTTACCATGCCGCTCCGGTTTTGGGGATGCGTCTGGGAGACGGTCATGGAATTTCTGCTCTATCTGGCGTTGGGCGCCTGTGCGGGCGTGCTGGCCGGGCTGTTCGGGGTGGGCGGCGGGATCATTATTGTCCCGGTGCTGGTGTTCAGTTTTACCTTGCAGGGATTCGATCAGTCGATCCTCACGCATCTGGCGGTAGGGACATCGCTGGCGACCATCATCTTCACTTCGGTCAACGCCGTGCGTGAACACCATCGACGTGGTGCGGTGCGCTGGCCGATCTTCATGTGGATGACCGTGGGTATTCTGCTCGGCGCCGGTTTTGGGGCGCTGACGGCCGAGGCGATTTCCGGGCCGAACCTGCAGAAGATCATCGGCGTGTTCGCCTTGGTGATTGCCGTGCAACTGGCGCTGGAGGTCAAACCCAAGGCCAGTCGAACGGTGCCGGGCAAACTCGGTCTGACCGTGGCCGGCAGTGTGATCGGCTGGGCCTCGGCGATTTTCGGAATCGGCGGCGGTTCGCTGACCGTGCCGTTCCTGACCTGGCGCAGCGTGCCGATGCAGCAGGCGGTGGCAACGTCGTCGGCCTGCGGTTTGCCGATTGCTGTGGCGAGTGCGTTAAGTTTCATGATTCTGGGCTGGCATGATCCGCTGTTGCCGCCGCATAGTCTCGGTTTTGTCTATTTGCCGGCGCTGCTGGGCATTGCCCTGACCAGCATGGTGTTCGCCCGTCTCGGCGCGCGCCTGGCCCACAGATTGTCGCCGCGCTTGCTGAAACGGCTGTTCGCCGCTTTGCTGTTCTGCGTGGGCCTGAATTTCCTGCTCTGATCCGCTGGGTCAGAACGGGCCGCAATCCTGGCTTAATCCTGAGGTGGCAGCGTCGCCCGGGAATTTTGGTTTCAACTCTAACGAGGAGTCGCAATGCTGCCTTACCCGCAGATCGACCCGGTGGCCCTGGCCATCGGTCCGCTGAAAATCCACTGGTACGGCCTGATGTACCTCGTCGGCATCGGCGGCGCATGGCTGCTGGCGTCGAGCCGGCTCAACCGTTTCGACCCGACCTGGACCAAGGAGAAGCTCTCCGATCTGGTGTTCTGGCTGTCGATGGGGGTGATTGTCGGTGGACGTCTGGGTTACGTGCTGTTCTATGATCTGAGCGCCTACATCGCCAACCCGACGCTGATTTTCGAAGTGTGGAAGGGCGGCATGTCGTTCCATGGCGGATTCATCGGGGTGATGCTCGCCGCGCTGTGGTTCGGCAAGCGTAACGGCAAGACCTTCTTCCAACTGATGGACTTTGTTGCGCCGATGGTGCCGATCGGTCTGGGTGCCGGGCGTATCGGCAACTTCATCAACGCCGAGCTGTGGGGCAAGCCGACCGACGTGCCGTGGGCGATGATCTTCCCGCCGTTCAGCGATCCGGCGCAGCTGCCGCGTCACCCGTCGCAGCTGTATCAGTTCGCGCTCGAAGGCGTGGCGCTGTTCCTGATCCTGTGGTTGTTCTCGCGTAAACCGCGTCCGACCATGGCCGTATCCGGCATGTTCGCGCTTTTTTACGGAATTTTCCGTTTTATTGTCGAGTTCGTCCGCGTTCCGGACGCGCAACTGGGCTACCTGGCCTGGAACTGGCTGACCATGGGTCAGGTGCTGTGCGTACCGATGATCGTCGGCGGTCTGTTCCTGATCTGGCTGGCCTATCGTCGTGCGCCGGCAGCGCCGCTCGCGCCGACCGCTTAAACTACGAACCCCGGCGCGCGACGCCGGGGCTCAAAGGACACAGGTAACTCATGAAGCAATATCTCGAACTGGTCTCGCACGTCATCCAGAACGGCACCAAACAGGCCAACCGCACCGGCATCAACACCATCAGTTTCCCGGGTGCGATGCTGCGTTTCGATCTGCAGGAAGGCTTTCCGGCGATCACCACCCGCAAGATGGCCTTCAAATCGGCCATCGGCGAGATGTGCGGTTTTCTGCGCGGCGTGAACAACGCCGCGGAATTCCGTGCGCTGGGCTGCAAGGTCTGGGATCAGAACGCCAACGAAAATGCGCAATGGCTGGCCAACCCGTTCCGTCAGGGCGAAGACGACCTCGGCGAAATCTACGGCGTGCAATGGCGCAAATGGCCGGCGTACAAGCAGATCCCGCTGAGCAACACTGCCGCCATCGAACAGACCCTGAGCAACGGCTACAAGCAGATCGCCCAGGGCGAAGAAGACGGCCAGGCTTATGTGGTGCTGTACAAAGCCATCGACCAGGTGCGCCAGTGCGTCGACACGATCATCAAGGATCCGGGCAGCCGCCGTATTCTGTTCCACGGCTGGAACGTCGCCCAGCTCGATGAAATGGCCCTGCCGCCATGTCATCTGCTGTACCAGTTCCACCCGAACGTCGAGACCAAAGAGATCTCCCTGACCCTGTACATCCGCTCCAACGACCTGGGCCTGGGCACGCCGTTCAACCTCACCGAAGGCGCTGCGCTGCTAAGCCTGATCGGGCGCCTGACCGGCTACACGCCGCGCTGGTTCACCTATTTCATCGGTGATGCGCATGTCTACGAGAACCACCTGGACATGCTCAACGAACAGCTCAAACGCGAGCCGTTCGCCATGCCGAAACTGAAAATCTCCGACCGCGTGCCGGAGTTTGCCAAGACCGGTGTGTACCAGCCGGAGTGGCTGGAGCTGGTCGAGCCGAGCGATTTCTCGCTGGAAGGCTATGAGCACCATGCGCCAATGACCGCGCCAATGGCGGTCTAAAAACTTCACGCAATACCTGGTGGGAGCGGGCTTGCTCGCGAATGCGGTGTATCAGTTAACGATGATGTCGACTGACACTCCGTCTTCGCGAGCAAGCCCGCTCCCACATTCGGTTCTGTGTAAGTCTCAGTGGCCGTGGCTACGGCCTACATGGGAGTGTTCGACTTCCGTCGCCACAACCCCGCCACTCACCTCCAGCCGCTGCAAAATCCCGCACTGATCCGCCCCCGGCCCTTCGCCACAGCGTTGGCGCAGGTCGAGCAGTTGTGTCTGCAACGCCAGCAACCCGTCAATCCGCGCCTTTACATGCTGGATATGCTCGTCGATCAGCGCATTGACGTTTTCGCACTGGTCCTGCGGGCTGTCGCGCAAGGTCAGCAGGCTGCGGATTTCTTCGAGGGTCATGTCGAGGGTGCGGCAGTTGCGGATGAAGGTCAGGCGTTCGGCGTGGGCGTGGGTGTAAACGCGGTAGTTACCGTCGCTGCGCGCCGGCTCCGGCAGCAGGTTTTCGCGCTCGTAATAGCGGATGGTTTCCACGGCGCAGTCGGTGAGTTTGGCCAGTTCTCCGATCTTCATGACGGCAATCTCCAAAAGGGTGCTTGACCCTATAGTGGCTACAGGGTCTTTACTTGGCAACAGGCACCTTCATGGACGCGACCAATGAGCGATTCCCAGCACACCCACAAGCCCGGCGACGGGCACGATCATAGCCACAGCCATAAATTGCAGCCTGTGCATAAGCACGAACATGGCGGCGATTCCTGCTGCGGGTCGAAAGCCGCAGCACCGGCACCGGTTCATTCGCACGAAGATTCTTGCTGCTCGTCGACAGTCGCCGCGCCTGCGTTGGTGCAACTGAGCGAAAAGACCAGCGCTGACGCCCGCCTGAGCAGTTTCCGCATCGAAGCGATGGACTGCCCGACCGAGCAGACGCTGATCCAGAACAAACTCGGCAAACTGGCCGGTGTGCAGCAACTAGAATTCAACCTGATCAACCGCGTGCTCGGCGTGACCCACAATCTGCCGGACACCGCGCCGATCACCGAGGCGATCACGTCTCTGGGCATGCACGCCGAACCACTGGAGGCGGGCATCGAAACCCCGGCCCCGGCGCCGGTGAAAAAACACTGGTGGCCACTGGCGCTGTCTGGCGTTGGTGCGCTGGCGGCTGAAGTGATCCACTTCACCAACGCCGCGCCGACCTGGGTGGTGGCGATCATTGCGCTGGTGTCGATCCTCAGCGGCGGCCTGACCACCTATAAAAAGGGCTGGATCGCCCTGAAGAACCGCAACCTCAACATCAACGCGCTGATGAGCATCGCGGTGACCGGTGCGGTGCTGATCGGGCAGTGGCCGGAAGCGGCGATGGTGATGTTCCTGTTCACCGTGGCCGAGCTGATCGAGGCGCGCTCGCTGGATCGTGCGCGCAATGCCATCAGCGGCCTGATGCAGATGACCCCGGAACAGGCCACGGTGCAGCAAGCCGACGGCAACTGGGTCGAACAAGAGGTCAAAAGCGTCGAACTCGGCGCCCGCGTGCGGGTAAAACCCGGCGAGCGCATTGCGCTGGACGGCGAGGTCGTCAGCGGCAGTTCGACCATCGATCAGGCGCCGATCACCGGTGAAAGCCTGCCGGTGGAGAAAACCATCGGCGACAAAGTCTTCGCCGGCACCATCAACCAGGCCGGTTCGCTGGAATACACGGTGACTGCGGCGGCGAACAACTCGACCCTGGCGCGGATCATCCACGCCGTCGAGCAGGCTCAGGGTGCGCGGGCGCCGACGCAGCGCTTCGTCGATCAGTTCTCGAAAATCTACACCCCGGTGGTGTTCGTGCTGGCGCTGGCCGTGGCGATCATTCCGCCGCTGTTTATGGGCGCGTTGTGGTTCGACTGGATCTACCGTGCGCTGGTGCTGCTGGTGGTGGCCTGCCCGTGCGCACTGGTGATCTCTACCCCGGTGACCATCGTCAGCGGCCTCGCAGCGGCGGCGCGCAAAGGCATTCTGGTCAAGGGCGGCGTGTACCTGGAGGGCGGCTTCAAGCTCGACTATCTGGCGCTGGACAAGACCGGCACCATCACTCATGGCAAACCGGTGCAGACCGATTACCTGTCGCTCGACCCAACCGCTGACGCCACTGCTCCGGCAATCGCCGCGGCGCTGGCCGGGCGTTCCGATCACCCGGTGTCGCTGGCGATCGCCAACGCCGCTGTGGATAAAAACCTCGCCGTGCTGACTGTGGATAACTTCGAAGCGCTGGCCGGTCGTGGCGTGAAGGGACAGGTCAACGGCCAGACCTATCACTTGGGCAACCATCGTCTGGTCGAGGAGCTGGGCCTGTGCTCGCCGCAACTGGAAGAGAAGCTGTTTGCGCTGGAGAAACAGGGCAAATCCGTGGTGTTGCTGCTCGACAGTTCTGGTCCGCTGGCGCTGTTCGCCGTGGCCGACACGGTCAAGGAGTCCAGCCGCGAAGCGATCCGCCAGTTGCACGCGCTGGGCGTGAAAACCATGATGCTCACCGGTGACAACGTGCACACCGCGCAGGCGATTGCCGCGCAGGTCGGCATCGATCAGGCCAAGGGCGACTTGCTGCCAACCGACAAGCTGCTAGCCATCGAAGCGCTTTATGCACAGGGTCATCGGGTGGGCATGGTTGGCGACGGCATCAACGACGCCCCGGCACTGGCCCGCGCCGAGATCGGTTTCGCCATGGCGGCCGCCGGCACCGACACCGCGATTGAAACCGCCGATGTCGCCCTGATGGACGACGATCTGCGCAAGATCCCGGCGTTCATCAGTCTGTCGCGTGACACCGCGAGCATCCTGAAACAGAACATCGCCTTGGCACTGGTGATCAAGGCTATCTTTCTTGGGGTAACCTTCGCCGGACTCGCCACCATGTGGATGGCGGTGTTCGCCGACATGGGCGTGAGCCTGCTGGTGGTGTTCAACGGTTTGCGCCTGCTGCGTAAATAAACGATGAGGGATGGTTGTGCTGAGTGCCGAGCTGAAAGCGTTTTATATGGTCGCCCGCCTGGGCAGCATTACGCTGGCGGCGAAAAAGCTCGGCCTCAGCCAACCCACCGTGACCACGCAGATTCGTAATCTGGAAAGTCAGTACTCGGTGGAACTGTTCTACCGTGGCGGCCGACGCTTGAGTGTCAGCGACGAAGGCGCGCGGTTGCTGCCGATGGTCAAGGCGCTGTTGCAGCAGGAGGCCGATATCGAGTTCTTCCTGCGCAACAGCGGTCAGGTGCAGGGCACGTTGCGCATCGCTGCCACTGCGCCGTATTACATCCTCGATCTGGTGAAGACCTTCCGCGAGCGTCTGCCGCAGGTGGAAGTATCGGTGGAGATCGGCAACTCGCAGCAGGTGCTCGAAGCGCTGGAGGATTACCGGGTCGATGTCGCCGCGTCGTCGCAGTTGCTTGAGGACGCGCGGTTGATTCGCCGGGTATTGGGCAGCGATCCACTGGTGCTGGCGGTGCATCGCAATCATCCGCTGGCGACGCAGGAGCATGTGGCGTTGAGTGCGCTGGCCGGGCATACGTTGTTGATGCGCGAGTCGGGTTCGACCACCCGCCGTTTGACCGAGGAGTTGCTGCAAAACGCCGGGGTCAGTTTCGGCCCGTTGCTGGAGATCGGCAGCCGCGAGTCGATCCGCGAGGCGGTGCTGCGCAATATCGGCATCAGCATCATTGCCCGCCAGGAAGTGCCGCACGATCCGCAGTTGCGGGTGCTGACCATCGAGAATGCGCCGCAGATTCCCGAGTATCTGTATTGCCTCAAGGAGCGCAAGGGTGCGCGGTTGCCGGCGGCGTTTCTTGGCCTGGCCCAAGAGATGTCCCCGGCCTGATTTCTTCAGTGCACATATGGGCCTCTTCGCGAGCAAGCCCGCTCCCACATTGGATGTGTGTTGTGAACACTGTCCCCGTGTGGGAGCGGGCTTGCTCGCGAAGGCGTCAGACCAGGCAACCCATGACTTGAAACCTGAACCAAAATCCCCGAATACCACTATCAGCCGTTTTTGCCCTACTGCCACATGACGGACGCATTACAACTCTAGGATTGGCCCCATCAGCTTGATGAGGTCTGTCCATGAATCCTGCAATCGCAACTGCCCTGACCAACCCCGGTGCGCCGATGAAAGTGCGCGGCGTGCAGAAACGCTTCGGCGCGTTCACCGCGCTGGATAACGTCTCCCTCGATGTCGCGGCCGGTGAGCTGGTGTGTCTGCTCGGCCCGTCGGGCTGTGGCAAGACCACGCTGCTGCGCTGCATCGCCGGGCTGGAGAAGCAGGACAGCGGCGAGTTGTACCTCGGTGACCGCGATGTTTCGCACCTCGCGCCGCAGGCCCGGGATTACGGGATTCTGTTCCAGTCCTACGCGCTGTTCCCCAATCTGACCGTCGAAGCGAACATTGCCTACGGCCTCGCCGGCAGCGGTCGCGACGAAGTACGCCGTCGCGTCGGGCAGATGCTGGAACTGGTCGGCCTCACCGGCAGTGAGAAAAAGTACCCGGGTCAATTGTCCGGCGGCCAGCAACAGCGGGTTGCCCTGGCTCGCGCCCTGGCCCCGGCGCCGTCGCTGCTATTGCTCGACGAACCGATGTCGGCCCTCGACGCCCGCGTCCGTGAGCATCTGTGCACCGAGCTGCGCCAACTGCAGCGCAACCTCGGCATCACCACCCTGATGGTCACGCACAATCAGGACGAAGCCATGCTGATGGCCGACCGCATCGCCGTGATGAACAACGGCCGCGTCGAGCAATACGCTACCCCGCAGGAAATCTACAACCGCCCGGCCACGCCATTCGTGGCCGAGTTCGTCGGGCAGGGCAACTGGCTGCCGTTCCAGCGCAGCAGCGCCAGTCACGCCCGGGTTGGAGGGATGGATGTGCGTCTGGCCGATGGTAGCGTCAGCGGCGCTTCGGGCCGACTGTTCTGCCGCCCGGAAGCAATCAGCGTCAATCCGTTGGTGCACGAAGAAAACCTGTTTCCGGCGAAAGTCCGTGAGATCACCTTTCTCGGTAATCGCTGCCGCATGAGCTTCGAACTCGACCAATTGCCGGGCCACGCGCTGCTTGCTGAACTGGCGCCGGAAGCCATGCCACGCCTTGGCGCCCAGCAGATCATGGTCGCCTTGCCGCCGCGCAGCCTGCAGGTGTTCGCCTGATGAGCGCGAACATCGCACTGCCGCTACCGCACAAGCAGGCGCGGCGAGTGTCCGGGGCCGAGGTCGGTGACCGGATCTTCGTCCTCGGCGGCAAACTCCTGCTGCTATTGCTACTCGGTGTCGCTGTGCTGCTGCCGTTGCTGGCGATCTTCTGGCGCGGCTTCAGCAGCGAGGCCGGGCAGGGCGGTGGCTGGCTCGCCGCCAAGGAACTGGTGAGCAGCGCGAATTTCCACTGGCTGCTCGGCAACAGCCTGAAAGTTTCCCTCAGCGTCGCGGCCATCGTCGTACCGCTGGCCTACCTGTTTGCCTACGCCCTGCAACGTACATTGATTCCAGCCAAGGGCATCTGGCGCGGGATTTCCCTGCTGCCATTGATGGCGCCATCGATGCTGCCGGGTATCGCATTGGTCTATCTGTTCGGCAACCAGGGCATGTTGCGCGGGCTGCTCTCGGACAATATCTACGGTTTCTGGGGCATTGTGCTGGGTGAGGTGATCTACACCTTTCCCCATGCGCTGATGATTCTGCTGTCGGCGCTGTCGCTGGCCGATGCGCGGCTGTTCGATGCGGCGTCGAGCATGGGCGCCAGTCCGGCGAAAGCCTTTCGCAGCATCACCTGGCCGGCGACCCGGCAGGCAGTGTTCGCCGCGTTCTGCTTGGTGTTCACCCTGACCATCACAGATTTCGGCGTGCCGGTGGTGGTCGGTGGCGACTATCAAGTGCTGGCGCTGGAAGCCTACAAAGCCGTGGTCGGCCAGCAACAATTCGGTCGCGGGGCGCTGATCGGCATGGTGCTGTTGCTGCCGGCGCTGTTCAGCTTCGGCGTCGATGCCTGGTTGCGTCGGCGTCACGGCGATTCCATGAGCGGCCGCGCCCAGGTGTTCAAACCGGCGCCGTCGAAGCGGCGCGATGCCTGCTATCTGGCGATTGTTTTGTTGATCAGCGCGGCGCTGCTGCTGGTGTTCGGCATGGCAGTGTTTTCGTCGCTGGTGAAGTTCTGGCCGTACAACCTGTCGCTGTCGCTCAATCACTACCAGTTCAACGAGACCGCCGGCGGTGGCTGGCTGGCGTACAGCAACAGCTTGAAGATGGCGCTGGGCACGGCGCTGATTGGCAGCGTGCTGATCTTCACTGGCGCTTACCTGATGGAGAAAACCCGCAGCCAACGCGGCCTCAACCTGACGTTGCGCATGCTCAGTTTCATCCCGATGGCAGTGCCGGGGCTGGTGCTTGGCCTGGGTTACGTCTTTTTCTTCAACCTCAGCGGCAACCCGCTGCACGTGCTGTACGGCACGATGACCCTGCTGATCGTCTGCACCATTGCGCACTATTTGACCACCGCGCAAATGACCGCGACCACCGCGCTGCGCCAGCTCGACGCCGAGTTCGAAGCCGCCGCGCTGTCGCTCAAGGCGCCGCTGTACCGCCATTACCTGCGCGTCACCGTGCCGATCTGCCTGCCGGCGCTACTGGACATCGTGCGCTACCTGTTCGTCTCGGCGATGACCACGGTGTCGGCGGCGATCTTCCTCTACAGCCCCGACACCATCCTCGCGGCGGTCGCGGTGCTGAACATGGATGACGCCGGCAACGTCGGCGGCGCGGCAGCGATGTCGACCCTGATTCTGTTCACCTCGGCAGGCGTGTCCTTGCTGCTGGCGTGGGCTTCGCGCGGCTTGCTGCGCCGTTCCCAGGCCTGGCGGCAAACCGCGCCCGGTCACTGATTGACGACTTATCCCTACAGCCTCAACTCACCGACAGGAAAACGATCATGTTCAAGCCTATGGCCCTGGCCGCTGCTGTGCTCGCTACTTTCAGCCTGAATGCCTTCGCGGCAAAAACCGAGTTGACGGTGTACACCGCCCTCGAAGCCGAGCAACTGACCGCTTACAAAGCCGCGTTCGAGAAGGCCAACCCGGACGTCGAGATCAAGTGGGTGCGCGATTCCACCGGGATCATCACCGCCAAACTCCTCGCCGAAAAGGCCCGTCCGCAGGCTGACGCGGTCTGGGGCCTGGCCGCTTCGAGCCTGGCGATCCTCGATCAGCAGGGCATGCTGCAAAGCTATGCACCGAAGGATCTGGGCAAGATCGGCGCGAACTACCGCGACGCCGCCAACCCGCCAGCCTGGGTCGGCATGGACGTGTGGGCCGCGACCATTTGCTTCAACACCGTGGAAGCCGAGAAGCAGGGCTTGAGCAAGCCGGTGAGCTGGCAGGATCTGACCAAGCCTGAGTACAAGGGCAAGATCGTCATGCCTAACCCGGCGTCGTCCGGCACCGGTTTCCTCGACGTCAGCGCCTGGCTGCAAACCTTCGGCGAGAAGCAGGGCTGGGCCTACATGGACGGTCTGCACCAGAACATCGGCCAGTACGTTCACTCCGGTTCCAAGCCTTGCAAACTGGCTGCTGCGGGCGAATTCCCGATCGGTATTTCCTTCGAATACCCGGCGGTACAGCTGAAACGCCAGGGCGCGCCGCTGGACATCATCCTGCCGAAAGAAGGCCTGGGCTGGGAGATCGAGGCGACTGCGGTGATCAAAGGCACCCCGCATGAAGACGCGGCGAAAAAACTCGCGGACTTCTCCGCCAGCGCCGAGGCAATGGATCTGTACAAGGAAAACTTCGCCGTCCTCGCCCAGCCGGGCATCGCCAAGCCGCAGACCGAACTGCCGGCCGACTACGAGCAGCGCTTGATCAAAAACGACTTCGCCTGGGCCTCGAAGAACCGCGACGAGATCCTGACCGAATGGCGCAAGCGTTATGACGGCAAGTCCGAGAAAGTCGTTGCCAAGTAAGATCTTTATCGACTGACAGGGCCTCTTCGCGAGCAAGCCCGCTCCCACATTCGACCGAGTTCCACCGGAAGGAATGCGATCAAACTGTGGGAGCGGGCTTGCTCGCGAAGGCGGTCTCCCATTCAGGGAAAATCTCCATGACTCAACACAAAGACCTGCTGATCGTCGGCGCCGGCATCCTCGGCCTGTCCCACGCCTACGCCGCCGCCAAACGCGGCCTCAAGGTCAGCGTTTTCGAACGCACCGCCACGCCCCTCGGCGCTTCGGTGCGTAACTTCGGTCAGGCGCTGGTCACCGGCCAGCCACCGGGGCCGATGCTTGAACTGGCCAAGGCCAGCCGCGAGATCTGGGGTGACTGGGCGCAACTCGCCGGTCTGCAGATCAAGCGAAACGGCTCGTACCTGTTCGCCCGCAGCGAAGCCGAAGAACACTTGCTCGAAGCTTTCTGCAACGGCCGCGCCGTGGAGCACGGGTACAACGTCGCTTTGCTGCGTGGCGCCGCCCTGCGTGATCTGTATCACGGTCAGTTCAGCCACCACCGCGCGGCGCTGCACGGCATGGACGATCAACAGCTGTACTCGCGTGAAGCGATTCCGGCGTTGATCGACTATCTGCGCCGCGACCTCGGCGTCGAGTTTCACTTCAGTACGCTGGTGCGCGACGTCGAACCGGGGCACCTGCACAGTACCGCCGGCAGCTTCACGGCAAAGCAAATCATCGTCTGCTCCGGCCACGATTATCAGACCCTGCTGGCCGAACCGATTGCCGCGCTCGATCCGCAGATCTGCCGCCTGCAAATGCTCCGCGCCAAACCGCAGATCGAGCTGAATCTGCAACACGCCTTGCTCACCGGTTTGAGCTGCGTGCACTACGGCGCCTTCGCCGATTTGCCAGAAGCGGCGGCGGTGCAGGCGCAGATCCTGCGCGAACAACCGCACCTGCACGACAACGGCATTCACCTGCTGATCAGTCCGACGCCGTATGGCGAGCTGATCATCGGCGACTCGCACCATTACGGCAGCGATCCGTCGCCGTTCAACGCCGAGCAAGTGGACAACTGGATGCTGGAGCTGGCCGAGCACACGCTGGGCTGCAAGGTGCAAGTGGTCGAGCGCTGGCAGGGCGTCTACGGTGTCCGTGGGCCGGGGCCGTTTTCGTTGCTGCGCCCGGCACCGGGGCTGAGTGTGGCGTTGATGCACACCGGCGTCGGCATGAGCGTCGGCCCGGCAATGGCCGAGCGCAACGTGGCGCAATGGCTGGAGGAAATGTGATGGCGGGGCATGCGCAAGTCGTTGACCGGGTGTTTGCGTTGTATGAACGCTTTGGTGCTAGTGATTACATCGGCGAGCCGGTGTCGCAGATCGAACACATGTCTCAGGCAGCGCAGTTGGCGATGGCTGAAGGCTTTGATGATGAAGTGGTGCTGGCGGCGTTCTTCCACGACATCGGCCACCTGTGCGCCGAAGGTGCCGAGAACATGGGCGGTTATGGCGTGGTCAGCCATGAGCGGTTGGGGGCGGATTATTTGCGTGAGGCGGGATTCAGTGAGCGCCTGGCGCGGTTGGTGGAATATCACGTTGAGGCCAAGCGCTATCTGACCTTGCGTGAGCCTGGGTATTTCGAACGCCTGAGTGAAGCGAGTCGCCGCACGCTGGAATATCAGGGCGGGGTGATGAGCGAGGCTGAGGCGGATGTGTTTGAGCGGGATCCGTTGTGTGCCGTCAGCTTGCGCATGCGCCAGTGGGACGAGCTGGCCAAGGAGAGGGCGGTGCCGGTGATGGATTTGGGTGTGCTGAAGCGCAAGGCTGAGGTTTTGTTGTCGGCTGAGTGATTGCAACCCTCACCCCAGCCCTCTCCCGGAGGGAGAGGGAGCCGACCGTGTTGTTCTTGGGCCCTGCATCGATCTGAAATATCCAGTCGAACTCAGGTTTTGAAAAGCCAGAAGATCTGCTCCCTTCCCCCTCTACCCCTTGGGGGAGAGGGCTGGGGTGAGGGGGTAGCGATCTAAAGCTCAAGCACCCGATCAACCAACGCCTCAATCTGCTCCTGCCGCTCCGCCTGATTCAACTTCGCATGCGGATTGAGCGAAGACCACTGCGGATGCGCCCGCGCCTTGCTCAGCGCATCCGGCAACTTGCCTTCGCGCCAGGTCTTGTCCTGCGGGGTGGCGACCTGAACCGCCTCCATCGCCGCATGCCCGCGCTGATCCAGCGCCAGCAACAGTTGGCGCTGCCGCAACGCCAGCAGCCGCAACACCCCGTCATCCACGGTCAACTCCCGCTGGCCCCTGATCTTGCCGAGCAAGCGGCTGCCATAACTGCGCGCCGTTTGTAGTGCACCACCGGCAATCGCACCGGCCAAAGCCGCCGCACCGAGGGTAATCCCGCCCACCAGCAAATCCACGCCAGCCCCGGCCGCAGCGCCTGCCGCAATCCCGCCGCCCACCCGCACGCCGAGTTGCTTCAAGGTTTCCGGGTTGAACAGATCATCGCCCCAACGCCCATCGAGCAACGGCAGATCACTGGCCGCCGCATCCTGCGGGCGAAACGCATAGAGCTTGAGCAGCGCTTCGACGCATTTCTGTTCACGCTGACGCACGGCTTTGCGCAGTTCGCTGATCGCTTGCTGCTCCTGCTCGGCCTCGCTGACCACGCTGCGTCGGCACGCGGCGCAGTCGATCAGCAATTCGGCGATCAAACGCGCCGCACTTTGTTGGCGGGCGAGGCGCTGGGCCTGTTGATCGGCGATCAAGCGCTCCAGTTGCGGACGGGCGTTTTCCAGCAGCAGCGCAAGGCTTTCGTACAGGCGCCGCTCGCCATCTTCCGGCGGCGCAACGCTGTCGAACCGCACCAGCGCATGCAGGCCGAGCCGCGCCAACGCTTCGCGCCAGTCCGGTTCGCGATGGTTGGCGCTGCTGACGAAATTCAGCACCGGCAGCAGCGGTTTGCCGCAGCTGGCGAGCACTTCGAGTTCGTCACGATACTTGGCCAGCACCGGTTCGCGGGCGTCGATCACATACAGACCGGCGTCGGACGCGAGTAGCTGTCGCAGCACTTTCGCCTCCTGTTCGAAACGCTGACGCGCTTCGCTGCCGTCGAGAAACCGCGCCAGTCGCGCCGGGCCGTCGAGACGTTCGCCGGGGCGCTCCAGACGCTCGAGGAAATCCAGCAGGGCGATGGCGTCTTCCAGCCCCGGCGTGTCGTAGAGATCGAGCAACGGCTCGCCGTCCACCGACAACCGCGCACCCTCGACATGTCGAGTGGTGCTCGGCCGGTGCGAGACTTCGCCGAAGCCGACGTCGCGGGTCAGGGTGCGCAGCAGCGAAGTCTTGCCGACGTTGGTGTGGCCGACCACCGCGAGTTTCAGCGGCGCTTTCCGGGCATCAGTCATGACCGCTCTCCAGCCAGTTCATCGGCGCGCAATCGGCGAACGGCAACTCCAGTTGTTGCAGCGCAACGTGCCAGTCGCCGAGACGGGCACTGTCCAGCGCTTCGCCGGGCGGTGCTTGCAGCAGCCAGACCCGGGTGGCGCTGGCGTTGCGCGCCAGTTCGGCGATCAGCGCGAGGCTGCCGCGATCCGGCGAGCGTCGCGGGTCGCAGGCGATCAGCAGACGCGCCGGGGGGAAACGGCTGAGCTGTTCGAGCAGTTTGTGCCGCGATTCGCGGCTGTCGAGGATTCCGGCGTTGCTCACGGTTTTCGGCAGGGCCGGTGGCCACGGGCGCTGATCGTCGAGTTCGATGGCTACCAGCAAAGCGCCGTCGCTGGCGTGTTCGCTGACGCTGCTTTCGACCCGATGCAACTGCGCAGGCGCGGCGTCGTTGATGCCGAGGCGTTCGCTGGTCGGCATCAGCCGTTCACGCAACTGGGCGTAACCGGGCAGGTTCAAGTCCAGCGTCAGCGCGGCTTTGCCGCGACTCCAGCACCAGAAACACAACAGCGCCAGCAGCAGACGCGGCAGCACGCCGTAGACCACCAGCACGCCGACCAGCCAGGTTGCCCAGGCTTGTCGCGCGCTTTCGATATCCAGCGCTGCGCCGCCGCTGGCGCGGATCATCTCTACGGTCGGCACGTTGAAGCCGAGCAGCGCCGGCAGCGCGCCGAGGGCTTGGGTCAGGTTGATAAAGGTGTCGGCGCTGAGAATGGTGGTTTCCCAGACGAAACCATAGCGCCGGGTCGCCATCAGTGTCAGCAGCAACAGCAGTGCGCTGAGCATCGCCAGCAACCACAGGCCATTGACCAAAGTGCCGAGCGCCCAGCGATTGAGTTTCCTGCGCTGCAACATCAGCAGCAGGGCCGGCGCGAGTTGCGCGGCTTTGGCATCGCGGGCGAGTTTTTCGCTGAGCCACAGCCACAAGCGCCCGAGGGTGGCGCCGTGTTCACCGGCAAAGATCAGCCCCAGCGCCCAGCTCAGCAGCAGAATCAGGTTCAATCCGAGCAGGCTGCCCAAAGCCCAGAACACATTCACCGGTGTCTGGCTCAGCGCGGCGAAGGCCAGACCGGCGCCGCTCAGCAGCGCAAAAATGACCAGCAGCACCAGCGCCAGACGCGCGCCTTGCAGCCAGTGCTGGAGTGCTGCGCTCAGCCCGTCGCGCTCGGCCAGCCACACGGCGCGGCGCTGAATACGGCCCGGCAGATCGCCGCCGGCCGCGCGGGCCAGTCGATTGGCTTCCAGATCCTCCAGGGGACCTGCGTGTTCTTCGCGCAGGCGGATGGTTTCGGTCAGCCAGAGGTTTTGCAGTGGAGTCAGTTCAGTCACGCGCCATTCCGTTGCTCAATTGAGCAGTGAGCATAACCGCTGTGGCGCTTATCGGGTCAAGCGAGGCTCTGGTATCCTCGCCGGCATGACTAAATCACTCCCCCTCAGCCTGATCGCAGCCCTCGGTGAAAACCGCGTGATCGGCGTCGACAACAGCATGCCCTGGCACCTGCCGGGGGACTTCAAATACTTCAAGGCCACGACCCTCGGCAAGCCGATCATCATGGGCCGTAAGACCTGGGACTCCCTCGGTCGTCCGCTGCCGGGGCGCTTGAACATCGTGGTCAGCCGTCAGCCGGATCTGCTGCTGGAGGGGGCGGAAGTGTATCCGTCGCTGGAAGCTGCAGTGGTGCGCGCCGAGGAATGGGCGAAAGCGCAGGGTGTCGATGAATTGATGTTGATTGGCGGCGCGCAGTTGTATGCACAAGGGCTGGCGCAGGCGGATCGTTTGTATCTGACCCGAGTGACGCTGAGCCCGGAAGGAGATGCGTGGTTTCCGGAGTTTGACCTGAACCAGTGGAAGCTGGTGTCGAACGTGCCGAATCCGGCCGAGGGCGACAAGCCCGCTTACAACTTCGAAGTCTGGGAAAAAGCTTAAAAGCTTCGCGAGCAAGCCCGCTCCCACATTGGATTTGTGTCGATCACAGATCCAATGTGGGAGCGGGCTTGCTCGCGAAGAGGGCAGGTCAGGCAAAGAAGAATTTAAGCCTGAGCAAGCTCCGCATGCTCATCCGCATCCAGCAGTGCTTTATCGGTCTGCTGCATCACTTGGCTGGTAATCGCACCGGCCGTGATCGAACCACTCACGTTCAACGCCGTACGACCCATGTCGATCAGCGGCTCAACCGAAATCAGCAGCGCCACCAGTGACACCGGCAAGCCCATCGCCGGCAGCACGATCAGTGCCGCGAACGTCGCGCCGCCACCAACACCGGCCACACCGGCCGAGCTCAGCGTGACAATCGCCACCAGTGTCGCGATCCACAGCGGATCCAGCGGGTTGATGCCTACGGTTGGCGCAACCATCACCGCCAACATCGCCGGGTACAGACCGGCGCAACCGTTCTGGCCGATGGTCGCACCGAACGAGGCGGCGAAACTGGCGATCGACTGCGGAATGCCCAGACGACGGGTCTGCGCTTCGATGCTCAACGGGATGCTCGCCGCACTGGAGCGGCTGGTGAACGCGAACGTCAGCACCGGCCAGATCTTTCGGAAGAAACGCAGCGGGTTGATCCCGGCGGCCGACACCAGCAGCCCGTGTACTACGAACATCAGGCCCAGGCCGAGGTACGAGACCACGACAAAACTGCCGAGCTTGATGATGTCCTGCAGGTTGGAACCGGCCACCACTTTGGTCATCAGCGCCAGCACGCCGTAAGGGGTCAGCTTCATCACCAGACGCACCAGACGCATCACCCAGGCTTGCAGGGTGTCGATGGCGTTGATCACTTTCTGACCTTTTTCGACATCATCCTTGAGCAGTTGCAGCGCCGCGACACCGAGGAAAGCAGCGAAGATCACCACGCTGATGATCGAAGTCGGCTTGGCCCGGGCCAGGTCGGCGAACGGGTTCTGCGGAATGAACGACAGCAGCAGCTGCGGCACATTCAGGTCGGCAACCTTGCCGGCGTAGTCGGTCTGGATGGTTTGCAGGCGGGCCATTTCCTGCGTGCCGGCGACCAGGCCTTCGGCGGTGAGGCCGAACAGGTTGGTCAGGCCGATACCGATCAGCGCCGCGATCGCGGTGGTGAACAGCAGGGTGCCGATGGTCAGGAAGCTGATCTTGCCCAGCGACGAGGCGTTGTGCAGACGCGCGACCGCACTGAGGATCGAGGCGAACACCAGCGGGATCACGATCATTTGCAGCAACTGCACGTAACCGTTGCCGACCAGATCGAACCAGCCGATCGAAGCTTTCAGTACCGGGTTGCCGGCACCGTAAACGGTGTGCAGGGCAACACCGAACGCTACGCCGAGTACCAGCGCGAGCAGGACTTTTTTCGCCAGGCTCCACGTCGTGTGGCGGGTTTGCGCCAGACCGAAGAGCAGGGCGAGGAACACCAGCAGATTGAGGATCAGTGGCAGATTCATGAAGACTCCGATAAGACTTGTGCCAGTCGCCTTCTTGGGCAACTGCGAACCGGCAAGCCTAACAGTTTGATTTCCAATGAATTAATACCGAAATCGCAGGTTGTCCGTCGTTTTTGGAATAAGCACTTGTCGCTCTCGGCAATGCAACTGGCGTTGAGGAGACGTAAGCGGTCGCTGACAGACGAGGACTGTCACACTTATTTGTTAGCGTCGATGTCTTTCAGTCAGGGAGAAAACGCCGATGAAGTTCGCACCGAAAATGCTCGCTGTGGTTCTTGGATTGGGCTTGGCCGCTCACGCATTCGCCACCGACCTGAAGCACTGGCCGGCGGATCAGGCCAAGGCACTGGACGCGATGATCGCCGCCAATGCCAACAAGGGTAACTACGCGGTGTTCGACATGGACAACACCAGTTACCGCTACGACCTCGAAGAGTCGTTGCTGCCGTTCATGGAAAACAAGGGCCTGATCACCCGCGACAAACTCGATCCCTCCCTGAAACTGATGCCGTTCAAGGACACCGCCGACCATAAGGAAAGCCTGTTCAGTTACTACTATCGCCTGTGCGAAGTCGACGACATGGTCTGCTACCCGTGGGTAGCGCAGGTGTTCTCCGGCTTCACTCTCAAGGAACTCAAGGGCTACGTCGATGAGCTGATGGCGTCGGGCAAACCGGTGCCGGCCACTTACTACGAAGGCGATGTAGTGAAGAACATCGATGTGCAGCCGCCGAAAGTCTTCACCGGCCAGGCCGAGCTGTACAACAAGCTGATGGAGAACGGCATCGAGGTTTACGTGATGACCGCCGCCTCCGAAGAACTGGTGCGCATGGTCGCGGCCGATCCGAAGTACGGTTACAACGTCAAACCGCAGAATGTGATCGGCGTGACCATGTTGCTGAAGAACCGCGAAACCGGCGAGCTGACGACCGCGCGCAAGCAGATCACCGCCGGCAAATATGACGAGAAGGCCAACCTCGGTCTGGAGTTGACGCCGTACCTGTGGACCCCGGCAACCTGGATGGCCGGCAAACACGCGGCGATCTTGACCTACATTGATGAGTGGAAAAAACCGGTACTGGTGGGCGGCGACACACCGAGCAGCGACGGCTACATGCTGTTCCACGATGTGGATGTAGCCAAGGGCGGCATTCACTTGTGGGTCAACCGCAAGGACAAATACATGACCCAGCTCAACGGCATGATGGCCAAACACGCAGCGGCGCAGGCCAAGGAAGGATTGCCGGTGACGGCGGACAAGAACTGGGTGATCGTCAAGCCTGAAGAAATCCAGTAAGCCCCCAATCCCTGTTGGAACTTAGATTCCAGAATCACTGACAGTCCCTTGTGGGAGCGGGCTTGCTCGCGAAGAGGGAGTGTCAGGCGGGAGATTTTTTGACCGGTAGACCGCTTTCGCGAGCAAGCCCGCTCCCACAGTTTTGATCTTCATTGTTTTTGGATCAGGCAAAAAAATGCCCCGCACTTTGGCCGGGCATTTTTGTTTTTGCGATTGACGCTTACAGCCCGTCGAGCATCGCCTTGTTACGCACCGCACCCTTGTCGGCGCTGGTCGCCAGCAGGGCGTAGGCCTTGAGCGCAGTGGTCACTTTGCGTGGACGCTGCTCGACCGGTTTCCAGCCTTTCTTGTCCTGTTCGACCCGGCGCGCAGCCAGTTCTTCATCGCTGACCAACAGGTTGATCGAGCGGTTCGGGATGTCGATCAGCACTTTGTCGCCGTCCTGCACCAGACCGATCGCGCCACCGGCCGCAGCCTCTGGCGAAGCGTGGCCGATCGACAAGCCGGAAGTACCGCCGGAGAAACGACCGTCGGTGAGCAACGCACAAGCTTTGCCCAGACCTTTGGACTTCAGGTACGAGGTCGGGTAGAGCATTTCCTGCATGCCCGGGCCGCCTTTCGGGCCTTCGTAGCGAATGATGACGATATCGCCTTCCTTCACTTCGTCGGCGAGGATGCCGCGCACCGCGCTGTCTTGGCTTTCAAAGATCTTCGCGTTGCCTTCGAAGACATGGATCGACTCGTCGACGCCGGCGGTTTTTACCACGCAACCGTCGAGAGCGATGTTGCCGTACAGCACGGCCAGGCCGCCTTCTTTCGAGTAGGCGTGTTCGAAGCTGCGGATGCAGCCGTTTTCTCGGTCGTCATCCAGGGTTTCCCAACGAGTCGACTGGCTGAACGCGGTCTGGGTCGGGATGCCCGCCGGGCCGGCCTTGAAGAAGTGGTGCACGGCTTCATCGTCGGTCTGGGTGATGTCCCACTTGGCGATGGCTTCTTCCATGCTGCGGCTGTGCACGGTCGGCAGGTCGGTGTGCAGCAGACCGCCGCGTGCCAGCGAACCGAGGATGCTGAAGATGCCGCCAGCGCGGTGCACGTCTTCCATGTGGTACTTCTGGATGTTCGGCGCCACTTTGCACAGTTGCGGCACGCTGCGCGAGAGACGGTCGATGTCGCGCAGGTCGAAATCGATCTCGGCTTCCTGAGCCGCAGCCAGCAAGTGCAGGATGGTGTTGGTCGAACCGCCCATGGCGATGTCGAGCATCATCGCGTTCTCGAACGCCTTGAAGTTGGCGATGTTGCGCGGCAGCACGGACTCGTCGTTCTCGCCGTAGTAACGCTTGCACAGTTCGACGATGGTGCGACCGGCCTGAAGGAACAGCTGCTCGCGGTCGCTGTGGGTCGCGAGGGTCGAACCGTTGCCCGGCAATGCCAGGCCCAGCGCTTCGGTCAGGCAGTTCATCGAGTTGGCGGTGAACATGCCGGAGCAGGAACCGCAGGTCGGGCAGGCGCTGCGCTCGTACTCGGCAACCTTCTCGTCAGAAGCGCTGGAGTCGGCGGCGATCACCATGGCGTCGACGAGGTCGAGGCCGTGGGAAGCGAGTTTGGTCTTGCCGGCTTCCATCGGGCCGCCGGAAACGAAGATCACCGGAATGTTCAGGCGCAGAGCGGCCATCAACATGCCCGGGGTGATCTTGTCGCAGTTGGAGATGCAGACGATGGCGTCGGCGCAGTGGGCGTTGACCATGTATTCGACAGAGTCGGCGATGATCTCGCGGCTCGGCAGCGAATAGAGCATGCCGTCGTGACCCATGGCGATGCCGTCATCCACGGCGATGGTGTTGAATTCTTTCGCTACGCCACCGGCGCGTTCGATTTCCCGGGCAACCAGTTGACCGAGGTCTTTGAGGTGCACGTGGCCCGGCACGAACTGGGTGAAGGAGTTGGCAATGGCGATGATCGGCTTCTTGAAGTCGTCATCTTTCATCCCGGTGGCGCGCCACAGTGCGCGGGCGCCGGCCATGTTGCGGCCGTGGGTGGATGTTTTCGAGCGGTAATCTGGCATGGAGCACTCCGGGCGGCTAATCAGGTATCAAAAGGGAGTGAGCTTCTATTGACGTCTGGAACACTCAGAAATGGCCGTGTGTCCTGGATGTTGCCGATGACTTTGCGGGATCGCCGCTTGCCTCAGCCTGAGCTCATAAACCCGCCGGGGGATGAATGGCGATGAATCAGCCGATTCTACACCGCTGGCGTCTGGAGGGAATGGCGCAAAGCGTTGTTCCAGTGCCGACGGTGCGTATGGCATGACGACCGGCAGGCTCAATCGCTGCCAGAGGGCGTGACGGCGCCGTTTTCGATGACGCTGGCGCGATGGCTGATCCTCTTGTTCAGCGCCAGCGCGATGCAACTGAGCAGGACAAAACAGTAGCCGAGAGTGGCCTGCAGGTTGCCTGGACTCAGGCTGATCAGCGCACTGATCAACCCGCCGCAGATGAAGATGATCGTGCTACCGGCCGAGGCCGAAGTACCGGCGTTCTCCGGGAACAGGCCCATGGCGCGTGAGGTGGCGGCCGGGCGTGCAATGGTGGTGCCGGCGGTGCAGATCAGCATCGGGATCAATACCGTGACGGGCGAGAGTGCGAAGTACTGCGACAGGAATAGCATCACCAGCCCTGCCAGCAGAATCAGGCTCAACCCGGCCACGATCTGTTGCGCAGAGCTGATGCGCCGGCTCAACAGCGTGGCGGCAATCCCGCCGGTCACATACGCCGCACCGTAGATCAGCAGGATCAGCGAGAAGTCGTAGGCTGACAGCTGCAACTGATCCATGAAGATCAACGGCGAAATGACGATGAACGAGAAGTGGCAGGCGAACGCGAAAGCCGAAATTAGCCAGTAGCCGACGAACTCGAAATCCGCCAGCACTCGCCGGTAGGCGCTGAGGAAGTTGAGCGGTGTGCCTTTGGCGACTGGCCGACCGCCGTCCAGAAACAGCCAGGCCTTGAGCAACACCACCGCCGCCAGTGCGATGAACAGCCAGAAGCTGCCACGCCAGCCCAGGGTCGCCTGCAGGAAGGTTCCGGCCAGCGGTGATATGGAGATGAAGATCCCGGTGGCGGTCACCATCAGGATCCGCAGGCGATCGCGCTCTGCGCCCTCGAACAGATCCTGCACCAGCGCCTGTGACAGGACGAAACAGCCACAGCCGATGGCCTGCACGATGCGAAAGGCCATGAACAGCGTGTAGTCACTGGTCATTACGCAGCCGATGGCGCCGAGGATCGAGACAGCCATGCCGGCGAGCAGTAACCCCTTGCGCCCGATGACGTCGGACAACGGCCCGATCAGCAGTTGGGCAAAGGCGATGCCCACCGCGAACAGGCTGATCGACAGGGCGATGTCGGTCGGAGTGCTGGCGAAGTGTTCGGCCAGCGCCGGGAACGACGGCAGCAGGACGTCCAGCGGAAACACCCCCAGCAGCACCATGGCCAAAAGCAGGCTGATCGCCCCGCGTCGTTGTCGGGTCGTTACCACCGTTCTTCCTTCAAGCATCGATCAGTCCTGCCTTGGCGAAAAGTTTGCGGTTGTTGGGTAGCGCGAAGAATCCGGCTTTTTCGAGTGCAGCAAGCGTAGCCGTCGCTCCGGATCGGGCACGCTGGCGGCTGGCCTGTTCGTTGGTCAGGCTGTCGAGGATTTCCTTGATCGCACCTTCGCCAATGCCGGCGCGGCGCAGGCTTTGGTGCAGCCATTGCTCGTCGACTTCGAAGAAGGTCGCCAGGGTCTCCAGCAAGGTTCTGGCCGCAAAGGCGCGCTGGCGGCTGTTCAGGGTCAACCAGAGGTAGTGAAAGACCTCGGAAAAAAAACGGCTGTGGCGCGCTTCATCAGCGAGGTGGTCGCGCAGCATGTCGTTCACGCTGCTGACCAGCGTTTCCCGACACACATCCAGCAACTCCCGGGCAATGATGGTTTCGGAGACGAAGCCGAGCAGAAACCATGCCAGCGGGCGTTTGCTCTCCGGTGTTCGGGCGATCTGACCGGTCAGGCGGGTGATGCGCAACGGCACCTGCTGACGACCGGTGAAACCATGCAGTTCGGCGATCTGTTCGGCCAGATGATGGGAGAACAATGCGTGATAACCCTCGTCGGTATAGAGCTGCAGCGCGGCGGTTTTCATCCTTGACGGAATGTGCGCGGGCAACTCACCGTGGACGATGGTTTCCACGGCGCGGTTGACGATGCGGTGTTCCAGCAGCGTGGTGTAGTCGAGAAAGTGCACCAGGTGGTTGGCAGCCAGCCGATGCATGACCTTGCTGCCTGCGGCTTCGATCGCCGGGTGGGACAGATACGGCAGGAATGCCGGCGGAAACCAGAAGCGGGTTTGCAGTTGCAACTGCAGGTCTGCCGGCAACTGGTAGTCGTGCCGGCTGGTGCGTACCGAAGCGTGGTTGTTCCAGTCGCCGAGGGTGAATCGAAGCGCCCAGGACTCTGGCGCTTCGGGCTGATCCACGGTTGATGCGCTCATTTGCGCGTCTCCTGCAACAGGTCGCGCACTTCCTGACACATCGCCTGACCGTCGCTGGCGCCGCAGCCGACAAAGAACAACGGTTGTTCAGCGCTGCCTTCGAGTTTGAGCAGGGCTTCGACCTGGCGGTCGGCGAATGCCCCGGTCAGCCACGTTCCCAGGCCCAGCGCTGTGGCCACCAGTTGAAAGGTTTGCGACAGATGACCCGCCTCGACAAACGCCATGCGATAGGCGCGTGAGTGTTCATACTTCCACCAGAGCTTGTCGAAACGAGCGGTGATAAACAGACCCAGTGGCAGGTTATTGATGAAGTGCTGACCCGCCAGCAAATGACCCAGCGCGGGGTCGGGCAAAGGATTGACCCGGCTGAGTGCGTGTTCTGCCGGGTGGTAGGCGTAGACACCCGGTTCGAGGCCCTCGATATTGCGTGCCAGAAGAAATCCTTCACAGGCATTCAACCCGCCACCTGAAGGACTGCTGCGGCGGGCGCCGAGGCCCTCGGCAATGCTCTCGTCGCGGTCATTGTCGCGATGGCGAAGAAAGCCCAGCGAGAGGTACAGCAGTGTACCGACGTCATTGAGGGTGATCGCTGCGCCAGTGAAAGAGCGGCAGGTTTTTCTCAGGCGCAGGACATTGCCCAAGCTGGCAACGGTCAGGGCCGCGGAGGCGGGCAGGGCGATTCGAGGTTCGTCTTGAGGTGTCGACCGATCTTGCGCGGGTGCCGGTGTAGTCAGCACCGCGTTGCAATGGTTCAGGTATTGCCTGGACCACTCGTGAATATTCTGGGGTGTCTGTTCGCAGGGAATGTTCTGGGTGCCGATATGATAAATCTTCGACAATTCATCCCAGCCCCATGGCGGGCTGTCTATTTTTGCAACGGTTAATATTCCGGCGTTCAGAAGTTGTGAGTCTATGATGTTGCGTCTGTCGAACTGTTCCGGGTTGTTGATAAGTTGTGCAAGTCGACAAGAGTAAGTCAGGTCAAGTTCATGTTGAGTGTGGTCTTTATAGTTCCAGACTATTTGTCCGGGCGTGCGCGGCAATATGAATAAATAGGGATTGATATGCATGTTGTGTTCATCGCTCTGGAACGGGTCGGAAGAACGCTGGGGTGCCGGCACTCCCCAGCGTTCTGGCTCACTTAGCGGGCTTTAGGCGCAACCAGGAAGGCCAGGTTTGCGATTTGGTTGGTTTCCAGAGTAATTGCTTTCATAAGTATGAACTCCTTGTTCATTGAGAGTGAATGTCACCGTCGTGGTGACAACTTAATAATAGGTTGTAATGAATTATTGGCAAGCGATACTTGGGTAGGAAATTTCTATTAATTTTGTCGGAGTGGGCGTGCTGCAAGGGCAAACTTGTAAGTATTAGATGTTGAAATGTAATGCGCAGGGAAATGTCCTGCATGCATGTAGGAAGTTAGTTGTAGGAAAGAGGAAGAAATTCGACGACATTGCATCGCCGTAAAGCCAACGGGAAGCCCGCAGGCTCCCCGTTTCATGGGCCGATCAGCTGTTAGGCAGCAGGCGGCAGGTGATGCTCTTGATGTAGCGAGTCTCGGCGATGGCCGGGTGTACCGGGTGGTCCGGGCCCTGACCACCGCGCTCGAGCATCTGGATGTTGCGGTCCAGGTGACGGGCGCTGGTCAGCAGGATGTTCTGCAGATCGTCTTCCGGCAGGTGCATCGAGCACGAAGCGCTGACCAGAATGCCGTCCTTGGTCAGCAGGCGCATGGCTTGCTCGTTCAGACGACGGTAGGCGCCTTCACCGTTCTTCATGTCTTTCTTGCGCTTGATGAACGCTGGCGGGTCGGCAACGATCACGTCGAAACGTTCTTCGCTGGCCTTGAGTTCCTTCAATGCTTCGAAGACGTCGCCTTCGATGCAGGTCATCTTGTCGGCGAAGCCGTTCAGCGCGGCGTTACGCTCGACGCCGTCGAGGGCGAAGCCCGACGCGTCGACGCAGAACACTTCGCTGGCACCGAACGCCGCAGCCTGCACGCCCCAGCCACCGATGTAGCTATAGAGGTCGAGGACGCGTTTGCCCTTGGCGTAAGGGGCGAGGCGGGCGCGGTTCATGCGGTGGTCGTAGAACCAGCCGGTTTTCTGGCCGCCGATCACCGGCGCTTCAAACTTCACGCCGTTCTCTTCCAGCGCGACCCACTCCGGCACCAGACCGAACACGGTTTCGACGTAGCGGTTGAGGCCTTCGGCGTCACGGGCGGCGGAGTCGTTCTTGAACAGGATGCCGCTTGGCTTGAGCACTTGGGTCAGTGCAGCGATCACGTCATCTTTATGCGCTTCCATGGTCGCCGAGGCGATCTGCACCACGAGGATGTCGCCGAAACGGTCGACCACCAGACCCGGCAGCAGGTCGGAGTCGCCGTAGACCAGGCGGTAGAACGGTTTGTCGAACAGGCGCTCGCGCAGCGACAGGGCCACGTTCAGGCGGTGTACCAGCAGCGACTTGTCCAGAGGCAGCTTGATGTCGCGCGACAACAGGCGAGCGCAGATCAGGTTGTTCGGGCTCATCGCGACGATGCCCAGCGGCTTGCCGCCGGCGGCTTCGAGGATCGCCTGATCGCCGGCCTTGAAGCCGTGCAGTGGCGTGGCGGCCACATCGATTTCGTTGCTGTAGACCCACAAGTGGCCGTTGCGCAGGCGACGGTCGGCGTTGGCTTTGAGGCGCAGGCTAGGCAGGGACATGACGTCGCTCCGGAAAAAAGAGCGGGAGTATACCGTGTTGCTCGGCCTGATTGGCTGGTGAGTGGACATGTGGCAAGTCATTGCCGGTGGAAGACATTACCTGTGGCGAGGGGATTTATCCCCGATCGGCTGCGCAGCAGCCGCAAACCCCCAACGCAGTTTTCTGACTGACCGCGTGAGTCGATCTGGGACAGCTGCGCTGTCCATCGGGGATAAATCTCCTCACCACATAAACTCACAAGCCCACAGATCAGGCAGAGAGCGCGTCGATCAACTCACGGTTGAACGCTGGAATATCGTCCGGCTGACGGCTGCTGATCAGGTGGCCGTCCTTGACCACTTCTTTATCCACCCAGTTGGCCCCGGCATTGACCAGGTCATCCTTGAGCGTCTTGTAGCTGGTCAGGGTCTTGCCGTTGACCAGCCCGGCGGAAATCAGCAGCCAGCTGCCGTGGCAGATCACCGCGATCGGTTTGCCGGCGGAGGCGCCGGTCTTGACCAGGTGCTGGGCATCCTGGTCGATGCGGATGGTGTCGGAGTTCTGCACGCCGCCCGGCAGGACGATCGCGTCGTACTGCTCGCTGCTGGCGCCTTGAAAGGTCTGATCGACCTTGAAGTCATCCGCCGGTTTGTCGTGGTTCCAGCCTTTGACCTTGCCGGCCTCGGCCGAAAGGATGTCGACCTGGGCGCCGGCCTGCTCCAGTGCTTGCTTGGGCCCGGTCAGTTCGACCTGTTCGAAACCGTCTGTTACTAAAATGGCGACGCGTTTGCCAGTGAGGGAAGTAGCCATCGATAAGCTCCTGAGTCTGCGGGAAATTACCGCCGAGCCGGTGCTTGATTGTCCGGTCGGCCTTACAAAGTCCGAAGCCTGAGCGTGAATGAAAGTTCCTGACAATTGCCCACTGGTGTGTCGTCCTGCGGTTTTTAGAGGTTAGAATCGCCGCCTGTCCCAGAGTGTGTACTTATGTCCCAAGAGCTGACCACCGAACAGATTCAACAATCCCTGCAAGGCATCAGCGTGCCCGCGCAGCCGCAGATCATGGTGGATCTGCAGATGGAGCAGTACATGCCCGACCCGGACCTGGAGGTGATCGCCAAGCTGATCGCTCAGGATCCCGGCCTGTCCGGTTCTCTGTTGAAAATCGTCAACTCGCCGTATTACGGCCTGAGCAACAAGATCACTTCGATCCAGCGCGCGGTGAATCTGTTGGGCAGTCGGTCGATCATCAACCTGATCAACGCGCAGTCGATCAAGGGCGAGATGAACGACGACACCATCGTCACCCTCAACCGTTTCTGGGACACCGCTCAGGACGTGGCGATGACGTGCCTGACCCTGGCCAAGCGCATCGGCACCCAGGCCGGTGATGAAGCCTATGCCTTGGGTCTGTTCCATGACTGTGGCGTGCCGTTGATGCTGCAGCGTTTCCCCAATTACATGTCGGTGCTGGAGAAGGCCTATGCCAATGCCAGCGCCGAGTGCCGGGTGGTGGACACCGAAAACAGCGAGTTCAATACCAACCACGCCGTGGTCGGTTACTACACCGCCAAGTCGTGGCGCCTGCCGGAGCATGTCAGCGCGGCGATCGCCAATCACCACAACGCCTTGGCAATCTTCAGCGACGAGTCGTCACGCAACAGCCAGCTGAAAAACCTGCTGGCGATCCTGAAGATGGCCGAGCACATCTGCGCGTCCTACCGGGTGCTGGGCAATCAGACCGAAGACTTCGAATGGAACGCTGTCGGGCCGCTGGTGCTCGATTACGTCGGCCTGTCGGATTACGACTTTGAAACCCTCAAACAGACGATCCGCGACCTCGGCGCGCATTGATTCGAGGACACCATGCCTGAACTGCCGGAAGTCGAAACCACCCGCCGGGGCATTGCTCCGCACCTTGAAGGCCAGCGCGTCAGCCGGGTGATCGTACGTGACCGCCGGCTGCGCTGGCCGATCCCCGAAGATCTCGATGTGCGCCTGTCCGGGCAGCGCATCGTGATGGTCGAGCGGCGGGCCAAGTATTTGCTGATCAATGCCGAAGTCGGCACGCTGATCAGTCACCTGGGCATGTCGGGCAACCTGCGGCTGGTGGAGGTCGGGTTGCCGGCGCTCAAGCACGAGCACGTCGATATCGAGCTGGAATCCGGTCTGGCGCTGCGTTACACCGATCCACGCCGTTTCGGCGCGATGCTGTGGAGTACCGACCCGCTCAATCACGAACTGCTGATTCGTCTCGGGCCAGAGCCGTTGACCGATCTGTTCGACGGCGAGCGCCTGTTCCAGTTGTCGCGCGGGCGTTCGATGGCGGTCAAGCCGTTCATCATGGACAACGCGGTGGTGGTGGGCGTCGGCAACATTTACGCGACCGAAGCGCTGTTCGCTGCCGGGATCGATCCGCGCCGCGGAGCCAAAAGCATCTCCCGGGCGCGTTATCTGAAGCTGGCGATCGAGATCAAACGGATTCTCGCCGCAGCCATCGAGCGCGGCGGCACCACGTTGCGGGATTTCATCGGCGGTGACGGGCAGCCCGGCTACTTCCAGCAGGAACTGTTTGTCTATGGTCGCGGTGGTGAGCACTGCAAGGTCTGCGGTACTGGCCTGCGGGAAGTGAAGCTGGGGCAACGGGCCAGTGTGTTCTGTCCGCGCTGCCAGACCTGAGGCAAAAATCTGAAAAAGTCCTACGGTCTATAGTGAGTGGTCTCACTGTTCAGCCCGAAGGATCGTGCCATGAAGTCCTTGCAAGTCCTGTTTGCCGCACTGCTGCTGTGTTCCAGCCTGGCCGTTCAAGCCGCGGAAAACGGCAGCGGTGATCCTCGCTACGCCATCCAGAACCCTCCCGCCTACGCCATGATCGGCGATTTGCTGATTGCCCGACCTTTATTGGTGGTGGCAACGGTGCTGGGTGCGGGGGTGTTTGTGGTGTCATTGCCGTTTACCGCGCTGGGTGGCGGGGTAGGTGATGCGGGGCAGGCGCTGGTGGTGGATCCGGCGAAAGCGGCGTTTGTGCGCTGTTTGGGGTGTACAGGGGAGGGGTTTGAGCAGCGCGAGTGAGCTGATCAGGATGGTGTGGTGTTGCTGATGGCCCTTTCGCGAGCAAGCCCGCTCCCACCATTGAAATGCATTCCAACTGTGGGAGCGGGCTTGCTCGCGAAGAGGCCCGGAAGAGCGCTACAAAATGTTCAGATCAGGCCTTGCCGGTAATCTTGCGGTACTTCTCCATCAACTGTTCTTCAGTTTCCGGATGCGCCTCGTCCAGCGGAATGCAATCCACCGGGCAGACCTGTTGGCACTGCGGCTCGTCGTAGTGGCCGACGCACTGGGTGCACAGGTTCGGGTCGATCACATAGATCTCTTCGCCTTGAGAAATGGCGGCGTTCGGGCACTCGGGTTCGCAGACGTCGCAGTTGATGCAATCGTCGGTGATGATCAGGGACATGCTAACTCCAGCCGGGGCGGCAGGCCCGGGCGCAATAAATCAATGCGCGCAATTGTGCCGCATTGGCGAGCGCAGTGCACGCGGCTGCGATCAAGGGCACGAGACTGCAATCTTTAAAAGCAAAAGATCGCAGCCTTCGGCAGCTCCTACTTTTTGAAGCGCAGGGTCAGCGCGTCAGCCACGGCGGGGTGGACGAACTTGCTGATATCGCCGCCCAGCGCGGCGATTTCCCGCACCAGCGTCGAGGAAATGAACGAATAACGCTCGGACGGGGTGAGAAACAGACTCTCGACGTCCGGGGCCAACTGGCGGTTCATGTTGGCCAGCTGGAATTCGTATTCGAAGTCCGACACCGCACGCAGGCCACGCAGGAACACATTGGCGTTCTGCTCCTTGGCGAAATGCGCCAGCAGCGTCGAGAAGCCGACCACTTCGACGTTGGGCAGGTGTTTGGTGACCTCGCGAGCCAGCTCAACCCGTTGTTCCAGCGGGAACAGCGGGTTTTTCTTCGGGCTGGCGGCGACCGCAATGATCACGTGATCGAACAGGCGCGAGGCGCGTTCGACCAGATCGCCATGCCCTTTGGTAATAGGGTCGAAGGTACCTGGGTACAACACTCGGTTCATCGCGTCGTCCTGGCGGGAGTCCGTTGGGGAGTCGGATGGTATCGCAGCCGTCCCGGTCGGCCAAGTCGCCTGTTGGGTAAGAAAGCACTATAGACGACGCGATAAACCGGTTTTTTCACGGATTTCTCAGCCGATCGGCGAGGGCTGTCGCCAGCTGCGCGGTCAGGCCATACACCGACAATTGCGGGTTGGCGCCAATGCTGGTGGGGAACAGCGAGCCATCGTGAATCGACAGATTGCTCAGTTGATGATGCCGGCCAAGACTGTCGGTAACTGCGTTTTTCGGCTCTTCGCCCATCGCACAACCGCCCATCACGTGGGCACTGCCCAGGCGCGTGCGATACAGCTCAAGGCTCAGACCGTTGATCAGCGTGCGGGCTTCGGCCAGGGTTTTCACGGAGCGCGCATCGGCGTGCATCGGCATCACGGCTTTGGCGCCGCCGGCAAACTGGATCTCGGCCATGCTGTGAAAGGCGCGGCGCAGGCCCTCCCAGGCGTAAGGCGAGACTTGATAGTCGAGCACCGGCGAGCCATCACCGCGCAGTTCGACACTGCCGCCGGGGCTGTCCGGGTGAAACCCGTCGCGCAGCAACGCCAACATCGCATGGGTGTGCGGCAGGTCCGCCATGTGTTCGGCGTTCTGGGTGCCGAAGCCGCCGAGCAACGTCGCCGCGAGCGCCGGCTGCAGTGGTGGCACTTCGAGTTTGTAGCCCATCGGCCCACTGGTGCCGTCCTTCCACTGGAAATGATCCGAGTAGATCGACTGCGGCGCGCCGTAGAACGGATTGATCACTTCGTCGAAACGCCCGGCGGACATGTTCACCAGATGCAGAAACGTGCGTTTGCCGAGGCGCTGATGCGGATCCGGTGCATCCGAGCGCAGCAGCAGTGCCGGGCTGTTGATGCCACCGCCGGCCAGCACGTAATGCCGGGCCTTGACCGTGATTTTGCGTCCGGTCGGCGCGACGCAACGCTCGTCCATCGCCACGCATTGCAGGCCGGTGATCTTGTCGCCGCTGATCAACAGCTTTTCCGCGCGGGCCAGGTACAGCAACTCGCCGCCCTTTTCCAGGGTCGCCGGAATGGTGGTGACCAGCATCGACTGCTTGGCGTTGGTCGGGCAGCCCATGCCGCAATAGCCAAGGTTCCAGCAGCCACGCACGTTGCGCGGGATCACGTGCCAGCTGTAGCCGAGTTGCTCGCAGCCCTTGCGGATCACGTCGTTGTTGGCGTTGGGCGGCACCATCCATGGCGCGACGCCGAGACGCTGCTCCATTTTTTCGAACCACGGCGCCATCTCGGACGGGCTGTGGCCTTTGACGTTGTGTTCCTTGGCCCAGTGCTCGAGGGTCGGCTCGGGCGTGCGGAAACTCGAGGTCCAGTTGATCAGCGTGGTGCCGCCGACCGCACGGCCCTGGAGGATGGTAATCGCGCCGTCCTTGCTCATGCGGCCGATGCCTTCCTGATAGAGGCTGCTGTAGGCCTGGTCTTCGAGCATCTTGAAGTCGGAACTGGTCTTGAGCGGGCCTTCTTCGATCAGCAGCACTTTGTAACCGGCGACGCTGAGGATTTCTGCCGTGGTGCCGCCACCGGCACCGCTGCCGATGATCGCCACATCGGCTTGCAGCGTCAGGTCGCCGGTCAGTTGGGCGCCGTTGTAGGTTTTCCAGCCACGGGCGAGGCCTTCGCGGAACGGGTCGGGTACGGGCATTGATCAGGTTCTCTTTATTATTCTGGGAGCGGTGGTGTGGTGGCTGGCGCCTTCGCGAGCAAGCTCGCTCCCACATTGAAATGCATTCCCTTGTGGGAGCGAGCTTGCTCGCGAACGGCGCGACTCGGTTTCAGACCGTGGGCGGGCCGGGGTAGCCGCAATGGCCCCAGGACTCGGCGCGGGTGTACCAGGCCATCATCACCATCTGCTGCAATGAGCTGTGGCCCATGCGCAGCAGGCTCAATGAGCTGTTCTGCCAGCGCTCGAGGAAGTGGCGCATGGTCTCGGGGCTGGCGTTTTCCCAACTGCCCCAGATCCCTGTGAGCGGACCGCGGGTGACGGTCATGCCGAGCACATCGAACAATTGCCGGGTGAGTTTGAGCATTTCCGGCGACAGGTGATCGAGGCTGTAGTCCAGCGACTTCAGGGTGCCATCCACCGCACCGGGCATTTTCTCGGCGGCCACGGCGCCTTCGAGCATCACCGGAATCAGTGCGCGCAGAAACAGCAGGTCGCCGTCACGCAAAGTGACGAAGCCATTGGCTGCGACACTCGATGAACAGCCACTGAGGCTGGCGCCGAGGCCGGCGGTGGCGAGAAACGCTGTGGCGCCAAGGCTGAACTTCAGCAGGCCACGGCGCGACAGGGCAGGTGTTTCGGTCAGGCTTGGGTGCATTGTTGTTATTACCCGGCGGTGACGACGATTAGCGGATGAACAGCTTCTGGATCAGTTTCTGAATCGATTTGCCGTAGGGCGGGTAAATCAGCTTCGCTGCATTGAAGCGCTGTTTGATCAGCACACCCTTGGCTTTGCTGAAGGTTAGGAAGCCTTCGTGGCCGTGGTAATGACCCATGCCCGACGGGCCGATGCCGCCGAACGGCATGTCGTCCTGCGCCACGTGCAGCAGGGTGTCGTTCAGGCACACGCCGCCGGAGTGGGTTTCGTGCAGCACGCGGTTCTGCTCGCGCTTGTCGTAGCCGAAGTAGTAAAGCGCCAGAGGACGCGGGCGCTGATTGATGTAGGCAAACGCCTGATCGAGATCCTGATACGGCACGATCGGCAGCAACGGGCCGAAGATTTCGTCCTGCATCACGGTCATCTCGTCAGTGACATTGAGCAGCAGGCTGTGCGGCATGCGCCGGCCCTGGCCCTGTTCGAACAGCGGGATCAGCAGCGCGCCCTTGCTCGTGGCGTCGCTGACATAACCGTTGAGCCGGGCCAGTTGGCGTTCGTTGATGATCGCGGTGTAGTCCGGGTTGTCGGCGAGGGTCGGATAGAAATTGTTCACCACCTGACGATAGGCTTCGACGAACGCGCCGACGCGGTCTTGCGGCACCAGCACGTAATCGGGGGCGACGCAGGTCTGGCCGGCATTCAGGGTTTTACCGAAGGCGATGCGTTCGGCGGCGTCCTTGAGCGGCACGTCGCGAGAGACGATGGCCGGGGACTTGCCGCCCAGTTCGAGGGTCACCGGGGTCAGGTTTTCCGCCGCAGCGCGCATCACGTGTTTGCCGATGCTGGTGGCACCGGTGAACAGCAGGTGATCAAAACGCAGGCGGGAGAACGCCACGCCGATGTCGGCCTCGCCCAGCACCACGCAGACCAGATCTTCGGGGAAAATCCGTCCCAGCAGGGTCTTGAGCAACTGGCCGGTGACCGGGGTCGATTCGCTGAGCTTGAGCATCACCCGGTTGCCCGCCGCCAGCGCGCCGACCAGTGGGCCGATGGCCAGATACAACGGGTAGTTCCACGGGACGATGATGCCGACCACGCCAAGCGGCTGGTACACGACTTTCGCCGACGCCGGCTGAAAGGCCATGCCGACTTTGCGCCGCGACGACTTCATCCAGCTCTTGAGATGGCGGCTGGCGTAATGGATGCCGTGCAGGCTGGGCATGAGTTCGGCGAGCAGGGTTTCATCGGCGCTGCGATGACTGAAATCCGCGCTGATGGCCTCGACCAGCGCCTGCCGCTCCTGGCTGAGCAATTCACGCAACGCCTTGAGCCACTGCTGGCGCTGATCTGCCGGTGGCATCGGGTTGGCGGCATAGGCGGCGCGCTGTGCCGCGAACAGCCGATCCAGCTCTTCCAGGGGCTGTTGCAGCGTTTGCAGATAAGCAATGTCGGCAGTCATCGTCGGCTCCGGATTTATTGTAGTGATGACTTTCTAGAGTCTATGCTCTAGAAAGTCAAATGACTTCCCGACACAGCTTTGTTTTATCCCATTCCGGTTAGGTCGTAAGATGCCCCTCACCGCACTCTGAATTAAAGCTCAAGCCATGGCCCCACGAATAAAAACCAGCGAGCGCATCGTGCAGAACAGCCTCGAACTGTTCAATCAGCAGGGCGAGCGCAGCATCAGCACCAATCACATCGCCGCCCACATGGAGATTTCTCCGGGCAATCTGTACTACCACTTCCCGAACAAGCAGGCGATCATCGCCGTGCTGTTCAGTGAGTACGAGACGCTTGTGGACAGCTTTCTGCGCCCGCCGCAGGGGCGTGCCGCCACCGTCGAAGACAAGCGCTATTACCTCAAGGAGCTGCTGTCGGCGATGTGGGGCTACCGCTTTCTGCATCGGGATCTTGAGCACCTGCTCGACAGCGACCCGGACCTGGCCGCGCGCTACCGGCGTTTCTCTCAGCGCTGCGTGATTCAGGGCATGGCGATCTACGAAGGCTTCGTCGCCGCCGGCATTCTCAAGATGGATCGGGTGCAGATCGAATCCCTGACGATCAATGCCTGGATCATCCTCACCTCGTGGGTGCGCTTTCTGTGCACCACCCGGGAAAACTCCAACCACCTCAGCGAGCAGGCCATCAAGCGTGGCGTGTATCAGGTGCTGGTGCTGGAAGCCGGATTCGTCACCGATCAGGCCCGTGAAGAGGTGAATGCCTTGTTCGACGAGTTCTACGTGCCGCTGGCCCAGGCCCTCGAGGAAGGGCGGTAACCCATTTCGAAGTCGCTCACAGGAGTCCGTTATGCCGATTGCGCAACTGCTCAGCCCGAATGCACTGGATGCCCGCAAGGAGCAGCCGGGGCTGGTGATTCTCGATTGTCGTTTTGCCCTCGAAGACCCGGACTACGGGCAGCGCAGCTATGCCGAAGGGCACATCGCCGGCGCCCGCTTCGCCGACCTTGAGCGTGACCTCAGCGGCAAGGTGATCAAAGGCGTGACCGGGCGTCACCCGCTGCCCGAACCGGCGGCATTGATCGAACGTCTGCAAGCCTGGGGCATCAATGCCGACAGCGATGTGGTTTTGTACGACGACGGCCCCGGTGCCTATGCGGCCCGCGCCTGGTGGTTGCTGGCGTGGCTGGGCAAGCGCGATGGCGTGTTCATTCTCGACGGCGGGCTGAAGGCCTGGCACGCGGCGGGTCTGCCGCTGAGTCTGGACGCGCCGTCGGTCAGCCGGGGCAACTTCAGTGGTCAGCCGGACATGAAACTGCTGCTGAGCGCCGAGCAATTGCACAAGCGCCTCGGTCAGCCGTCCCTGACCCTGATCGACGCCCGGGCCTTGCCGCGCTTCAAGGGTGAGGTGGAGCCGATCGATCCGATTGCCGGGCACATTCCCGGCGCGCAATGTGCGGCGTTTACCGAAAACCTCGGCAGCGACGGACGCTTCCTGCCAGCAGAGCAGCTCAAGCAACGCTTTGCTGCGAAACTCGGCGAGCGTTCGCCTTCGGAGCTGGTCGCTTACTGCGGCTCCGGGGTGACGGCGTGTCACAATCTGTTCGCGTTGTGCCTGGCGGGGTATCCGCTGGGTTCGTTGTATGCCGGGTCGTGGAGTGAGTGGATCAACGAGCCTTCTCGCGGGATTGCCACCGGCGAATAAAGTCACCATACCCCCAATGTGGGAGCGGGCTTGCTCGCGAAAGCGGTGTGTCAGTCAACCATGATGTGTGCTGAAACACCGCTTTCGCGAGCAAGCCCGCTCCCACAGGGGTTAATCGTCGCTGACAGGTTGTCGGGCACTGCGATACGCCGCCGGCCCCACGCCATACACCTGCTTGAACTGCCGGCTCAGATGACTCTGATCGGCAAAGCCCAGTTGCATGGCGACTTCCACCGGCAGGCAACCGTGCTGCAATAAACCCCGGGCCGTGGCGATGCGCTGCTGCATCAGCCAGGTGTGTGGCGGCATGCCGGTAGCGCGGCGGAACACCCGGGCGAAGTGGAAGGGCGACAGATTCACTGCGGCCGCCAGCTCTTCCAGCGACGGCGGCGCAGCGAGTTGCGCATGTAGCAGCTCCTTGGCCATCACCACCGCGCGGTGCTCTTTGCCCGGTTTGCCGTTGATCTGCACCGCCGCATGCCGTTGCAACAACAGCATCATCATTTCGCGCCACATCGTCTGCTGTTGCAGGGCGGTGGCGGGGCTTTCCAGCAAACGATGCAACTGACAGAAACCGTTGACCAGATCCGGGTCGCGGTACAGCGTTGCGCCGAAGGCCGGCATCGGCGCGGTGGGCAGTTCCAGTTCTTCGAGCAGTGAAACGATCTGTCCGGTATCGGGATAAAACGCCCGGTACAGCCAGCCGTCCTCGGTGCCCTTGTGCCCGGTGTGCAATTCGTCCGGGTTGATCAGCACCAGCGTGCCGCTGCCGGCCAGGTGTTCGGCACCGCGATAGCGATAACGCTGGGCACCGGCCATGATCATGCCGATCACATAGCCGTCGTGGACGTGCGGGGCGAAGCGATGCTCGATGTAGCGCGCCGACAGCAACTCGACCCCGGCCAGCGGCGCGGTTTGCCAGAACCGGATCGACTCGCCCTGATCGCTCATGACGTCACACGGGCCAGCCATTGCGGGATGCGCCGTTCCAGGTAGTAACCGGGCTGGCGCAACGTGCCATCGACAAACCCGACATGCCCACCCTTGGCCTGCAGCTCGAACCGGGTGCTGGCGGACAGCTCTTCGGCCGTCGGCAAGCTGTGGGGGAACACGAACGGATCGTCAGCGGCCTGAATGATCAGGGTCGGGGTGCGGATCTCGCCGAGAAAGTAGCGACTCGACGCCCGGCGATAGTAATCCTCGGCATCGGTAAAGCCGTGCAGCGGCGCGGTGACCCGGCCGTCGAAGTCCCAGAAAGTCCGCATGTTCTCCAGCGAACCGAGCGCCGCCAGAGCCGCCAGGCCATCCTCGCGCCCGTCGTGCTGGAACTGGCGTTGCTTGTTCTTGATGTAGGCGACCATCTCGCGCATGAAGTGCGCCTGATAAACCTTGGAAAATCCCTTGCCAATGCGGTCTGCACACTGATCAAGACGAAACGGCACCGACACCGCCACTGCACCGAGCACGCCGCTGTCGCTGCCGGTCTCGCCCAAATGCTTGAGCAATACATTGCCGCCGAGGGAATAACCGACCGCATACAGCGGCGCCAGCGGGCGCTTGGCACGCAAGTGTTGGATCGCTTCGGCGAGGTCTTCGCTGGCGCCGGAGTGGTAACTGCGCGGCAGCAGGTTGGGTTCGCCGGAGCAACCGCGCCAGTTCAGCGCGACGCTGGCCCAGCCTTGCGCGGCGAGGGCGGCCTGAATCCCGGCGATGTAAGGCGAATTCGAAGAACCGGTCAGCCCATGCAACACCAGCACCAACGGCGCCTCGGCGCTGTGCGGGCCATGCCAGTCGAGGTCGAGGAAGTCGCCGTCATCCAGCCACAGGCGTTCCCGCTCGCGATCAAGGTGGACGGTTTTGCGCCACAGCGGCCCCCACAAGGTTTGCAGGTGCGGATTGCCGAGGCCGAAGGCGGGGGTGAAGCGTTCAGTTTCCAGAGGGCACACACCTTTTGTGGCGAGGGAGCTTGCTCCCGCTGGGGCGCGAAGCGGCCCTTTTTGGGGACTGCTGCGCAGTCCAGCGGGAGCAAGCTCCCTCGCCACAGGGTTGTTCAATACGTTCAGTTAACGGCCATACGTTGCCACAACGCGTAGTACACCCGCCCGGATTTCTGCTCGCGGTGCAGGCGCCAGTTGCCCGGCAGGCCCAGCGTCGAAGGCGCGGTCTCGCTTTCAGTGTAGATCCACGAATCCGGCGCCAGCCATTGGCGCTCTTCCAGCAGGGCGCAAACGGCCGGCAGCAGGTTCTGGTTGAACGGCGGATCGAGGAACACCAAGTCAAACGGCGTGGCGACCTGGGTTTCCAGATAACGCAGCGCGTCGGCGGTCTGCACCTGGCCGTTGGTGCAGCGCAGGGTGCCGAGGTGTTCCTTCAGGCTCGATACCGCTACGTGGCTGGCATCCAGCGCCTGACCCATGGCTGCGCCACGCGACAGTGCTTCAAGAAACAGCGCGCCGCTGCCGGCGAACGGGTCCAGCACCTTGGCCCCGGCCACATACGGCGCGAGCCAGTTGAACAGGGTTTCGCGCACGCGGTCCGGTGTCGGGCGCAGGCCCGGTGCATCGGGGAAGCTCAGTTTGCGGCTGCGCCATTCGCCGCCGATGATGCGCAACTGGTTCACACCGTTGTGGACGTTCTGCACAGGTTTTTTAGGACGAGTAGCCATTAATGCTCCGGAACCCCGAGCGGTTGCTCGGCAGGTTTATCAGATGGGGCCGGTAACGGCTTTTGCGGCACGGTCGGGCCAGCGCTGACGATGACCAGTTTGTCCGTGCTCAGGTGTTTGTTCATCGCGTCTTTGACCTGCTCGACAGTCAGGCTCTGGGACTGACGCATGAAGTCATCCAGATAGCTCAACGGCAGATTATAGAAGCCCATGGCGCCCAGTTGGCCGACGATATCGGCGTTGCTTGCGGTGGACAGCGGGAAGCTGCCGGCCAGCTCGCGCTTGGCGTCGTCGAGTTCTTTCTGGGTCGGGCCGGTCTTCAGATAATCGGCGAGCACGTCCTGCACCAGTTTCAGCGTGCCTTCGCTCATTTCCGCGCGGGTTTGCAGGTTGATCATGAACGGGCCGCGAGCCTGCATCGGGCTGAAACCCGAGTACACGCCGTAGGTCAGGCCACGCTTCTCGCGCACTTCGCTCATCAGGCGCGTACCGAAACCGCCGCCACCGAGGATCTGGTTACCCATCGACAGCGCCGCGTAATCCGGGTCGTCACGGTCGATGCCCAGCTGTGCGAGCAGCAGGTTGGTTTGCTTCGACGGGAACTCGATGTGATTGACGCTGGCTTTCGGTTCCTGCGGCTGGGCGATTTTCGACAATGCCGGGCCTTTAGGCAGGGCGCCGGAGACCTGATTGGCAATCGCCTCGGCTTCGGCGCGAGACAAGTCACCGACCAGCGCGATCACCACGTTGCCGGCCGCGTAGGCCTTGGCGTGGAATTCACGCAGTTGCGCCAGAGTGATCTTCGGCACGCTCTGCGCATTGCCGTCACTGGAGTGCGCGTATGGGTGATCGCCGTACAAACGCTTCATCAGCTCGAGGCTGGCGAGTTTGCCGGGGTTCTGTTTCTGGTATTCGAAACCGGCGAGCATCTGGTTCTTGATGCGCGCAAAGGAATCGGCCGGGAAGGTCGGTTTGCCCACCACTTCTGAGAACAGCTTCAGCGCCGGCTCGCGCTGGTCGGCGGCGCTCAGACTGCGCAGCGAAGCCAGCGCCATGTCCTTGTAGGCACCATTGCCGAAATCCGCACCGAGGCCTTCGAAGCCTTGGGCGATGGCGCCGACGTCTTTGCCGGCCACGCCTTCGTTGAGCATGGCGTTGGTCAGGACTGCCAGACCCGGTGCATTGCCATCCTGACTGCTGCCGGCGGCGAAGATCAGGCGCATATCGAACATCGGCAGCTCATGGGCTTCGACGAACAGCACCTTGGCGCCTTCGGCGGTGTTCCAGGTCTGCACGTCGAGCTTGCGGCTGGCCGGGGCCTTGCCGTCGAGTTCGGCCAGCGATTGCAGCTTCTGGCTGGTCTTGGCGTTGTCCAGTGCTTCGCTGGCGTCGGTTTTGACACCGGGCATCAGATAGAACGCGGCGGAGCCGATGACCGCCACAGCGATCAGACCAAGCAACAGGCGTGGGGATTTGCGCTCACTCATGAGTCGTCTCCAGTGGCAGGACATGGGCGACGCTGAGACGTTCGCGGGTGAAATACAGCTTGGCGGCGTTCTGGATGTCTTGCGGGGTCACGCTTTCCAGATCGGCGAGTTCGGTGTCCATCAACTTCCACGACAGACCGACCGTTTCCAGTTGGCCGATGGCGGTGGCCTGACTGGTGATCGAATCACGTTCGAACACCAGGCCGGCAATCACTTGTGCCCGCACGCGCTCGAGTTCTTCGGCGGACGGTGCGGTGGTTTTCAGCTGTTCCAGCAATTTCCACAGACCGGCTTCAGCTTGCGCCATGGTCTTGTTCTTCTGGGTGTTCGGCGTCGCCGACAGGGTGAACAGGCTGTCGCCACGGGTGTAGGCGTCGTAGCTCGACGAACCGCCCGAGACCAACTCTTCACCGCGCTCCAGTTGCGTCGGGATGCGCCCGCTGTAGCCGCCGTCGAGCAGCGCCGAGATCAGGCGCAGGGCGTTGACCGAGCGCTTGTCTTCAGCAGTGGCAATGCTTGGCACGTTGAAGCCGAGCATCAGGCTGGGAAGTTGGGTCTGCACATGCAGGGTGATCTGGCGCTCACCCGGCTCGGCCAGTTCCAGCGGTTTCTTCGCCGGTGGCACGTCGCGCTTGGCAATCGGCCCGAAGTAGCGTTGGGCGAGGGTCTTCACTTCATCGGGGGTGACGTCGCCGACCACTACCAGCGTGGCGTTGTTTGGCACATACCAGGACTGATACCAGTGGCGCAGCTCTTCGACCTTCATCCGATCGAGGTCGGCCATCCAGCCGATGGTCGGTGTGTGGTAGCCGCTGGCCGGGTAAGCCATCGCCTTGTAACGCTCGTAAGCCTTGGACATCGGCTTGTCGTCGGTGCGCAGGCGACGCTCTTCCTTGATGACTTCGATTTCCTTGGCGAACTCGTCAGCCGGCAGGCGCAGATTGGCCATGCGGTCGGCTTCCAGTTCGAAGGCCACGCCCAAACGGTCGCGGGCCAGCACCTGGTAATACGCGGTGAAATCGTCGCTGGTGAACGCGTTTTCTTCGGCGCCCAGATCGCGCAGGATCAACGAGGCTTCGCCGGGGCCGACTTTCTCGCTGCCCTTGAACATCATGTGCTCAAGCGCGTGGGACAGGCCGGTCTGGCCCGGGGTTTCGTAGCTGGAACCGACCTTGTACCAGACCTGCGACACCACCACCGGCGCGCGATGGTCTTCGCGCACGACGACCTTCAGACCGTTGTCGAGGGTGAATTCGTGGGTCGGTTGCGGGTCGGCCGCCAGGGCCGAAAGGGGCAGGCAGACTGTGCTGAGCAGCAGGCCTGCAGCGCGGCGGGCTAGAGCATTCATTCGTTTTTTAACCTGTTGGGCTGCCCGCTTGGTCTTAGCGTCGGCGGGCGAGAGGGTGCTAGGATACTGATCCGTTTTACCGGCGACCACGCCTATCAGGTTTTCAGGCCTGATGCGGTTGTATAGGTTGGCGGCAGAAAGCTGCGGTTTATCGACTAGACTTCGCTTTTTCGCCGATTTTGCCGGTTTAGTCCTTCGTTAATACGAATCTTTGGGGTGCCGCTGGCGCCTCGACAAAATGTTGCGCGTGAACAAGCTGGATGAAACACAGTCTGTTCTGCATCGAATATTTATTTGCCGGGGCGCCCTTATGGCGCGTCGCTACCGTGAGATAGCCGTCCTCCATGTTTGGTTCCAACGACGACAAGAAGACCCCAGCTGCGGCTGGCGAGAAGAAAAGCCTGTTCGGATGGCTGCGTAAGAAACCGCAGGAACCCGTCGTCGAACAGCCGCCCGCGATTCCTGAACCGGCTCCGACGCCAGCGCCTGCTATAGAAGAAGAGCCGGCGCCGATCGTGCTGCCGATTGCCGAGCCGGTGCTGCAACCGGTCGAGCCCGAGCCAGAACCTGAAACTCCGGTGGCGGCCGAGTTGTCACTGACCGCGGTGACCGAGCCGTGGCTGACCTTGCCGGTGGCGGAAGAGCCGGTGGCCTTGGTCGAAGAGGCTGCGCCGCATGTGACGCCGCCGATTCCTGCACCTGCCGCGTTCGTCCCTGAAGTCGCTCCGGCGCCATTGGTTGAGCCGGTTGTCGAGCCTGCGCCGGTTGTTCCCGAGCCAGTGACCCCGGTGGTCGTCGCCCCTGTTGCGCCGGTCGTGCAGCAGCCCGAGCCTGCACCTGCACCTGCACCTGCACCTGCACCTGCACCTGTCGTCGCTGCTCCGGTGGTGCCGGTAGAAGTGGTTGCTGAAACGCCAGTGGAAGCCCCGCGCAGCGAAGAAACCAAAGTCGGCTTCTTCGCCCGCCTCAAGCAAGGCTTGTCGAAAACCAGCGCCAGCATCGGCGAGGGCATGGCCAGCCTGTTTCTCGGCCGTAAAACCATTGATGACGATTTGCTCGATGAGCTGGAAACCCGTCTGCTGACCGCCGACGTCGGTGTCGAAGCCACCACGCAGATCATCCAGCGCTTGACCCAGAAGGTCGCACGCAAAGAGCTGGCCGACGCCGACGCGCTGTACAAGTCGTTGCAGGCCGAGCTGGCAGCGATGCTCAAGCCGGTCGAGCAGCCGCTGAAAATTGCCTCGCAGAACAAGCCGTTCGTGATTCTGGTGGTCGGCGTCAATGGCGCCGGCAAGACCACCACCATTGGCAAGCTGGCGAAGAAGCTGCAACTGGAAGGCAAGAAAGTCATGCTCGCCGCCGGTGACACCTTCCGCGCCGCTGCCGTTGAGCAGCTGCAGGTCTGGGGCGAGCGCAACAAGATCCCGGTGATTGCCCAGCACACCGGTGCCGACTCTGCTTCGGTGATCTTCGACGCCGTGCAGGCCGCCAAGGCCCGTGGCATCGACGTGTTGATCGCCGACACCGCCGGTCGTCTGCACACCAAAGACAACCTGATGGAAGAGCTGAAGAAAGTTCGCCGGGTGATCGGCAAGCTCGACGCCGACGCACCGCACGAAGTGCTGCTGGTACTTGATGCCGGCACCGGTCAGAACGCGATCAACCAGGCCAAGCAATTCAACCAGACCGTCGAACTGACCGGCCTGGCGCTGACCAAGCTCGACGGTACCGCCAAGGGCGGGGTGATTTTCGCCCTGGCCAAGCAGTTTGGTCTGCCGATCCGCTACATCGGTGTCGGTGAAGGCATCGACGATCTGCGTACCTTTGAAGCCGAACCCTTTGTCCAGGCACTGTTTGCCGAGCGGGAGCGTTCATGATTCGTTTCGAACAGGTCGGTAAACGCTACCCGAACGGTCACGTCGGCTTGCATGAGCTGAGCTTTCGAGTCCGTCGTGGCGAGTTTCTGTTTGTCACCGGTCACTCCGGTGCCGGTAAGTCCACGCTGTTGCGCCTGTTGCTGGCGATGGAGCGTCCGACCAGCGGCAAACTGCTGCTGGCCGGGCAGGACCTGAGCACCATCAGCAACGCGCAGATTCCGTTCCTGCGTCGGCAGATCGGCGTGGTGTTCCAGAATCACCAGTTGCTGTTCGATCGCACGGTGTTCAACAACGTCGCGCTGCCGCTGCAGATTCTCGGCTTGTCCAAGGCCGAAATCGCCAAGCGCGTGGATTCGGCGCTGGAGCGCGTGGCGCTGTCGGATAAAACCGATCTGTACCCGGGCGACCTGTCCACCGGTCAGCAACAGCGCGTCGGCATCGCCCGCGCCATCGTCCACCGTCCAGCCCTGCTGCTGGCGGACGAACCGACCGGTAACCTCGACCCGCGTCTGGCGGCCGAGATCATGGGCGTGTTCGAAGACATCAACCGCCTGGGCACCAGCGTGCTGATCGCCAGTCACGACCTGGCGCTGATTGCGCGCATGCGCCACCGCATGCTGACCCTGCAACGCGGCCGACTGATCGGCGACGGGGAGGCCGGCGTATGAGTGCGACACGCAGTCCGAAGGTATCCGAGCGCGTGGCCCCGAAAGCCGCCGACCCGCAACCGCCAAAGAAGAAAAAACACGACGATGACGACGGCCCGGACTTTTCCACGCTGTTGCGTTCGTGGATCGAAAGTCACCGTGCCAGCCTGCTCGACAGCCTGCGGCGCCTCGGCAAGCAGCCGATCGGCAGCTTCTTCACCTGCATGGTGATGGCTGTGGCGCTGAGCCTGCCGATGGGCTTGTCACTGCTGATCAACAACGTCGAGCGTCTCGGCGGTTCGTGGCAGCGTGCGGCGCAGATTTCGCTGTACCTGCAGCTGGATGTCACGCCCGCGCAGGGTGAATCGTTGCGCGAGCAGATCAAAGGCATGCCCGGCGTCGCTAATGCCGAATATGTCGGTCGTGATCAGGCGCTGGAAGAGTTTCAGCAGCAGTCCGGTCTGGGCGAAGCCCTGCGCGAGCTGCCGGAGAACCCGCTGCCGGGCGTGGTGCTGGTGACCCCGAACGAGGTCGACAAGCCGACTCTGGAAGCATTAAGACAAAAACTTTCCGAGCTGCCGAAGGTACAACAGGCGCAACTTGATCTAGTCTGGGTCGAGCGTCTGGCCGCCATCCTCAAGCTCGGTGACCGTTTTGTCTTCGGTCTGACGGTGCTTTTGGTGTCTGCATTACTTTTGGTGATAGGCAATACCATTCGTCTTCATATTGAAAACCGCCGCACAGAGATAGAAGTGATTAAACTCGTCGGCGGCACTGACAGCTATGTACGTCGCCCCTTCCTTTATATGGGCGCGTTGTATGGCTTCGGTGCGGGTGTTCTGTCCTGGGGTGTGCTGGCGTTCGGCCTGAACTGGCTGAACGACGCGGTGGTTGGACTGGCCGGCTTGTACGGCAGTGATTTCGCGCTGGCCGGAGTGCCAGTTGCCGACGGTCTGTCGCTCTTGCTTGGCGCGGTGCTGTTGGGTTATATCGGTGCATGGATTGCAGTCGCACGTCATCTCAGGGAGCTGGCGCCGAAGTAGAATCTTTTTTGCGCGTGATTGACCTTGCGGTTTTTTGGGAACTTGTACTTGAATTCCCGGTCAATTTTTCGCAGTGCCGAGAGGCACGAGTATGTAAGTGGGAGGTTTTTTCGCATGACCAATTCTTTGCAACCTGCGTACGCGTTGGTTCCGGGTGCGAACCTGGAAGCCTATGTGCACACCGTCAACAGCATTCCATTGCTGACGCCGGAGCAGGAGCGTGAACTGGCCGAGAGTCTCTACTATGAGCAGGATTTGGGGGCGGCTCGGCAGATGGTGCTCGCCCACCTGCGATTTGTCGTACACATTGCCCGTAGCTATTCCGGCTACGGTCTGGCTCAGGCTGACCTGATCCAGGAAGGCAACGTCGGTCTGATGAAGGCGGTAAAACGCTTCAACCCGGAAATGGGTGTGCGTCTGGTGTCGTTCGCCGTGCACTGGATCAAGGCGGAAATTCACGAGTTCATCCTGCGCAACTGGCGCATTGTGAAAGTCGCGACCACCAAGGCCCAGCGCAAGCTGTTCTTCAACCTGCGCAGCCAGAAGAAACGTCTGGCGTGGCTGAACAACGAGGAAGTCCACCGTGTGGCGGAAAGCCTTGGCGTCGAACCACGTGAAGTGCGCGAGATGGAAAGCCGCCTGACCGGTCATGACATGGCCTTCGATCCGGCTGCAGAGGCCGATGACGACAGTGCTTTCCAGTCGCCGGCCAACTACCTGGAAGACCACCGGTACGACCCGGCGCGTCAACTGGAAGATGCCGACTGGAGCGACAACTCCAACCACAACCTGCACGAAGCGCTGGAAGTGCTGGACGAACGTAGCCGCGACATCCTCTACCAGCGCTGGCTGGCAGAAGAGAAAGCCACGCTGCACGACCTGGCGCAGAAGTACAACGTGTCGGCCGAGCGGATCCGTCAGCTCGAGAAGAGCGCGATGAACAAGCTCAAATTGTCGATCGCCGCATAACCGGCGCTCAGGCAAACAAAAACGCCCCGATCAGCGATGATCGGGGCGTTTTCATTTCTGTTTCAACACAAATCCCTGTGGGAGCGGGCTTGCTCGCGAAGGCGTCGTGTCAGTCACCGACAATGCTGGCTGACCCACCGCCTTCGCGAGCAAGCCCGCTCCCACAGTGATTGATGGTGTCTGAATGATTGAATGTGGTTATTCGGCCCAAGGCGCCCGACGCGAATCATCAAGCCCTAGCAGGTAACTGGTCCCACCGAGCTGGCTCATCTGCTGCCGAATCCACCCGGCCCGGCGCGACACATACGCTGTCGGATGGCTGGCGCTCCACACTCGCGGGTTAGGCAGCACCGCCGCCAGATAACTCGCCTGCTGCCGCGACAGTGACTTGGCGCTCACACCAAAGTGATGACGTGCTGCGGCTTCGGCACCAAACACCCCGTCATCCCACTCGACGCTGTTCAGGTAAACCTCAAGAATCCGCTGCTTGGGCCACAACACCTCGATCAGTGCGGTAAACCATGCTTCCAGGCCTTTGCGCAGATAGCTGCGACCGGACCACAGAAACAGGTTCTTCGACACTTGTTGGCTCAAGGTGCTGGCACCGCGAATCGAACCGCCGAGTTCGTTGTGGGCCAGCGCAGCCTGAATCGCGCCGAAGTCAAAACCCCAGTGCTCGGGAAACTTCTGATCTTCGCCGGCCATGACCGCGACCTTAAGGTCGTCGGAGATCTCGTCCCACGGTTTCCAGGTGCGCTGCAGGTCAATCGGCTCGCCGTCGACCCAGGATTCGATCTTGCGCTCGACCATCAGCGCCGTGCCCGGCGGTGGCACGAAGCGAAACAGCAACACCAGCAATACACTGCCGCCCGCGAACCAGAGCAGGGCCTTCGTGAGACGACGCAAAAGTGAACGCAGCATAGAGATGGCTTGGCCGAACCGATAGAGCGGGCCATTATACAGACCCTGCCGAACGAGTCTGACTGGAGTTCCACATGCTGCGTGGCTTTCTGATGCTGGCCGCTTTCTTTGGTTTTACCGGTGTGGGCCTTGGCGCCTTCGCCGCTCATGGCCTGAAGAGCCGCCTGACCCCCGAGTATCTGGCGATTTTCCACACCGGCGTGACCTATCAACTGGTGCACACCCTGGCGCTGTTCGGCGTTGCGCTGCTGGCCACGCAGATTCAGGGACGATTGGTGGCCTGGGCTGGTATCTCGTTCGCCGTCGGCATCCTGTTGTTCTCGGGCAGTCTGTATGTGCTGACCACCACCGGCATCAGCAAGCTCGGCATCATCACCCCGTTCGGCGGTCTGGCGTTTCTGGTTGGCTGGCTGTGTCTTGGACTTGCCGCCTGGCGCCTGCAGTAAACCGCTTGACGCTTGGTGCTGACCTTTAGGTCATGATCGGGCTAGAATGCCACCCCCTAAAAATGATGGCGGCCAGGCGCATGCGCATTCAGTTGAACGGCGAATCCCTTGAACTGCCCGACGGTGAAACCGTTGCGGCCCTGATTGCCCGTATGGACCTGACCGGTCGCCGGGTGGCAGTCGAACTCAATCTGGATATCGTCCCGCGCAGCCAGCATGCCGACACCATCCTGAACGACGGCGACAACGTCGAAGTGGTGCACGCCATCGGCGGCGGCTGATCGCCGGCCCGCAAGGGCACAGAATTCTGCAAGACCCTCACCCCTAAAGAGGATTCCCCATGAGCATCGTTCGCAGCGACAAGCCTTTTGTTCTGGCCGGTCGTACTTACCAGTCGCGTTTGCTGGTCGGTACCGGCAAGTACCGTGACATGGAAGAAACCCGTCAGGCCATCGAAGCCTCGGGTGCCGAGATCGTCACCTTCGCCGTGCGCCGTACCAACCTCGGCCAGATCGAAGGCGAGCCGAACCTGCTCGAAGTGCTGTCGCCGGATCGCTACACCTTCCTGCCGAACACCGCCGGTTGCTACGACGCTATCGAGGCCGTGCGCACCTGCCGCCTGGCCCGTGAGCTGCTCGATGGTCACAACCTGGTGAAGCTGGAAGTGCTGGCCGACCAGAAAACCCTGTTCCCCAACGTGATCGAAACCCTCAAGGCCGCCGAAACGCTGGTCAAGGAAGGCTTCGACGTGATGGTTTACACCAGTGATGACCCGATCATCGCTCGCCAACTGGCGGAAATCGGCTGCATCGCGGTCATGCCGCTGGCCGGTCTGATCGGTTCCGGACTGGGGATCTGCAACCCGTACAACCTGCAGATCATCCTCGAAGAAGCCAAGATTCCGGTGCTGGTGGATGCCGGTGTCGGTACCGCCTCCGACGCCACCATCGCCATGGAACTGGGCTGTGACGCGGTGCTGATGAACTCGGCCATCGCCCATGCTCAGCAACCGGTGATGATGGCCCAAGCCATGCAACACGCGATCGTCGCAGGCCGCTTGGCCTACCTCGCCGGCCGCATGCCGAAAAAACTCTATGCCAGCGCCTCTTCGCCGCTGGATGGTCTGATCAAGTAAGAGCCATTGATGACTGAATCGAACGACACGCCTATCCAGACGGAAGAGGGCGACGAGCGCCAACACCGCCGCATCAAGAGTTTCGTGATGCGCGCCGGGCGCATGACCGAAGGCCAGCAACGGGGTCTGGACCAGGGCGCGCCGCTGTACGTGCTGCCGCTGGCCGACGCGCCGGTGGATTACGATCAGGTGTTCGGCCGTTCGGCACCGCGCTCGCTGGAGATCGGCTTCGGCATGGGTCACTCGCTGCTGGAAATGGCCGCGGCGGCACCGGATCAGGACTTCATCGGTGTGGAAGTGCACCGTCCGGGTGTCGGCGCGCTGCTCAACGGCGTGCTGACTCAGGGCCTGACCAACCTGCGGGTCTACGATTGCGACGCGATTGAAGTGCTCAACCGCTGCATCGCCGACAACAGCCTCGATCGACTGATGCTGTTCTTCCCGGACCCGTGGCACAAGAGCCGTCACCACAAGCGTCGCATCGTTCAGGCGTCCTTCGCCGAACTGGTGCGCAGCAAGCTGAAGGTCGGCGGCATCCTGCACATGGCCACCGACTGGGAACCGTACGCCGAGTACATGCTGGAAGTGATGAACGTCGCCCCGGGCTACCGCAACCTCGCCGAAGACGGCAAATGCGTACCACGCCCGGCCGAACGCCCGATCACCAAGTTCGAACGCCGCGGCGAACGTCTTGGGCATGGCGTGTGGGATCTGAAGTTCGAAAAAATCTCCTGAGCATCACGCAAAACCCAATGTGGGAGCGGGCTTGCTCGCGAAAGCGGTGATTCATTCAACGTTGATGTTGACTGATACGACGCCTTCGCGAGCAAGCCCGCTCCCACAGTTGTTTTGTGTGCTCAGCAATTACACGGTGGAGAGAAAGCGCGCCGGCACCTGTTCTGTCAGCCAAACGCCGTTTTCGGCCTGATAGAACTTCAAACCCTGTTCTTCCATCTGCCGTGCGGCGACTTTCAGAATCACCACGGTGCCATAGCGCTGCCCGACGGCCGAAGCGGTGTCGATGTCTTGGGAAAGGTGCACGTGATGGCGTGATCCCGGAATCAGGCCTTGTTCTTTGATTGACTCAAGAAAGCGCGTCGCTGTGCCGTGATACAGCGTTTGCGGTGGCTGTTTCTGCTCGAACTGCAAATCCACGCTTTTCGTTGAGTGGCCCTGAACCGCACGAATCAGTTGGCCGTCCTCGGAAGTCGAGAAGCGCTTCTTGTCGCTACTTGTCACGACCGCTTCAATCAGTTCGCGATCCAGTTTGCGACCGTCACGCGCAGCACCGTTGATCAGTTCTTCGATATTTGCCCAGCCTTCAGAGTCCAGCGTCAGACCGATCGCCTGAGGTTCGTGGCGCAATACGAAGCTGAGAAATTTGCTTGTCTCGTCCAAATTTTTTTTGCTCATGAACTTCCCTGTCATTGCGATCAACTGTGGGAGCGGGCTTGCTCGCGAAAGCGGTGAATCATTCAACGTTGATGTTGACTGATACGACGCCTTCGCGAGCAAGCCCGCTCCCACAGTTGTTTTTGGTGATGGCTGAAAATCAGCGGCGGTCAGCGACGACGCCGATAAGCACCAGCACCACCAGCAGCACCGGCGCCAGGCTGTAGTTGTTGAACTGGCTCAGGCCCTTGACCACCCACGGCGTGGCATAGATCAGCGCGGCGCCGCTGCCGATCACGCACAGCAGGGCCATCAGCGGTACGCGCAGGGCGCCGGCGATGCTGCCCAGGCGTTGTTCGACCCAGCCTTTGAAGTCGGCGCCGAACAGCACCAGCAGGCAGCCCACCAGCGCCAGGGCGATTTCCGAGAGGTTGCTGCGGCTCCAGCGGGACACGGTGGCGAGCAGATCGAGTATCAAATCCATGCGGTTTTCCTTAGGGCGGCCGTGGGGCTCAGCTCAGAAATTTCTGCAGCAAGTCGTTGAGAAACAGTTGTCCGCGCTCGGTGGCCGCCAGACGTGACGGTTCGACCTGCATCAGGCCGCTTTGTTCGGCCTCGCGGCGGTGTTCGGCGAGACTTTCCAGTGGCAGGCCGGTGCGTTCGGGATACAGGCGTGATTCCACCCCGGCAGTCAGGCGCAGGGCGTTCATCAGGAACTCGAACGGCATCTCGTCGTTGGTCAGGACTTTCTCGCCGGCCTGGAAACTCTTGGCTGGGTTGAGATAGTCCTTCGGCAGGCGTGTCTTCCAGGTGCGGACGATGCGCCCGTCCGGATGACTGAGCTTGCCGTGGGCGCCAGCACCGATGCCGATGAAGTCGCCGAAACTCCAGTAATTGAGGTTGTGCCGCGCCGGCCGCCCGGGCTGGGCATAGGCCGAGACTTCGTATTGCGCGTAACCGTGCGCGGCGAGCAGCGCTTGCCCGGCTTCTTGAATGTCCCACAGCGTGTCGTCTTCCGGCAGCACCGGCGGCTGGTTCCAGAACACCGTGTTCGGCTCCAGTGTCAGCTGATACCAGGAGATGTGCGTCGGTTTCAGTTCGATGGCCTGACGCAGGTCGCTCAAGGCATCGTCCAGCGACTGATCGGGCAGGCCGTGCATCAAGTCGAGGTTGAAGTTGTCGAACCCGGCCTGGCGCGCCATTCCCGCCGCGCGCACCGCTTCGTCGCCGTTATGGATGCGCCCGAGGGCTTCGAGTTTCTGCTGCTGGAAGCTCTGGATGCCGATCGACAGGCGATTGATCCCCAGCTTGCGGTACGCAACGAACTTCTCTTGCTCGAAGGTGCCGGGATTGGCTTCCAGGGTGATCTCGATGTCGTGCGCAAACGGGATGCGCTGCTCGACACCTTTGAGCAGGCGTCCGAGCGCTTCGGCGCTGAACAGGCTCGGCGTACCGCCACCGAAGAAGATCGAACTGATTTCACGGCCATACACCGCGTGCAGGTCCTGATCGAGATCGGCCAGCAACGCGTCGACGTATTCCTCTTCCGGCAGCACCGGGCTGGCGGTGTGCGAGTTGAAATCGCAATACGGACATTTGCGCACACACCACGGAATGTGGATGTACAGCGCCAGAGGCGGTAGCGTAGGCAGCGGCGCCCGAGGCGAAGAGGCGGCGCCGCCGATGATCAGCGACGACGCGGGGTGGCTGTGGGTCATTTCAGGCCCAGACGCTGGCGCAGCAGATCCATTGCACGGGCGCGGTGGCTGATCTGGTTCTTGTCGGCCGGGCTCAGTTCGGCGCTGGACACGTTACGTTCCGGCACCCAGAACAGCGGGTCGTAGCCGAAACCGTGCTCGCCGCTGGCGGCGGTCAGGATGCGCCCGTGCCACAGGCCTTCGCAGAGGATCGGCAGCGGATCATCGGCATGCCGCACCAGTGCCAGCACGCAGACGAACTGCGCGCCGCGCTCGGCTTGCGGCACGTCTTTGAGGGCCTCGAGCAGTTTGGCGTTGTTCGCCGCATCGCCCTTGCCGTCGGCATAGCGCGCCGAGTAGATGCCCGGTGCACCGCCGAGGAAATCCACCGCCAGACCCGAGTCGTCGGCCAGCGCCGGCAGGCCGGAGATGCGCGCGGCATTGCGCGCCTTGAGGATCGCGTTCTCGACGAACGACAGACCGGTTTCCTCCGGTTCGACCTTGCTCCATTCGCCGATCGAGCGCAGTTGCACCGAGTCGCCGAGCATGGCCTGGAGTTCCTTGAGTTTGCCGGCGTTATGGCTGGCCAGTACGAGTTGCGTGAGGTTCATCATTCGCCGGGAAAGAGTTCTTGGTTGAAGTTGATGGTGTTGATCTTGTCACCGTTCTGCACCTTGATTTCAAAGGTGCGGGTTTCCTGCTGCTCCACCGGGTACTGGGCGATGTAGTAGATCGCGCCCTGTTCGGTGACCTGGCGGAAGTTCAGCGGCACGCTCTGGCTGGTCAGGTCTTTGACCGTGCCGGTGACGTTGGCGATCAGCGGTTTGCCGTCCTTGATCACCGAGACATTGATCACGCCCTGGTTCTTGCTGCGGATCAGCTCGGCTGCTTTGGCGATGTCGGGTGTCAGGAAGGTCGAGTTGAAGGTGTTGTAGTGCACGGTAACGTCGCCGAACACTTCCTTGCGTTCGCCCTTGATGGCATCGGCGGCCACCGCCGACAGACTCAGGCAGGCGGCCAATAGCACAGTAATCAAGCGACCCATGATCGTTCTCCTCGAAATGTCGTGGTTCAGACCGCGACCCGATGATCTGCAAGCACCGGGCTGCTGACGCGGTAGATACCAATCTCACCTAACAGATTAGGCCATAGCTTACTGGCCCACCCGTGGCGGTGCTGTTGATCCACGGCAAGCCGATCAATGACCTTCGCATCACGTTCGCGACAAAGTTCTTCAAAATCTTCGAAGGTGCAGAAGTGAATGTTCGGCGTGTTGTACCAGGTGTACGGCAGAAACTCGGAGACCGGCATCCGGCCCTTGCTTGCCAGATACCAGCGGCAGCGCCAGTGGCCGAAGTTGGGGAAGGTGATGATGCACTGACGACCGACCCGCAGCATTTCGTCGAGGATCTTGTCCGGGTAATGCACGGCTTGCAGGGCCTGGGTCATGACGACGATGTCGAAACTGTTGCTGGCGAAGTTGCCCAGTCCCTTGTCCAGGTCCTGCTCGATGACGTTGATGCCCTTGGCCACGCACTCGGCGATGTTGTCGGCGTCGTTTTCCAGGCCATAACCGGTGACGTTCTTGTTGTCGCGCAGCCAGGTCAGCAGTTCGCCGTCGCCGCAACCGAGGTCGAGCACGCGGCTGCCGGCGGGGATCCATTCCTGGATGATTTCCAGATCAGCTCTCATGGCTTGTTCACACCGTAATTCGGTTCATGTAATTGCCGAACGCCTGCAAATAGCGCGGGATCGGAATCAGGAAGGCGTCGTGGCCCTGGGGTGCATCGATTTCCAGATAGCTGACGTCTTTGCGTGCCGCCATCAGCGCGTCCACCAGCTCCCGCGAGCGGGCCGGGGAGAAGCGCCAGTCGGTGGTGAACGACATCACACAGAACTTGGCGGTGGCGTTCTCGAAGGTTTTCGCCAGGTTATCGTCGAAGTTGGCCGCCGGATCGAAGTAGTCCAGGGCTTTGGTCATCAACAGATAAGTGTTGGCATCGAAACGCCCGGAGAATTCTTCACCCTGATAGCGCAGGTAGCTTTCGACCTGGAACTCGACGCTGTGGAAGTCGTAGTTGAGCTTTTCGCTCTTCAGGCCGCGGCCGAATTTCTCGCCCATCGAGTCGTCGGACAGGTAGGTGATGTGCCCGACCATCCGCGCCAGCATCAGCCCGCGCTTGGGGATCACGCCCGCTTCCTGGAACGAACCGCCGTGGAACTCCGGGTCGGTGAGGATCGCCTGGCGCGCCACTTCGTTGAAGGCGATGTTCTGCGCCGACAGCTTGGGGGCCGAGGCGATGGCCAGGCAGTGGCGCACGCGATCCGGGTAGGTGATGGTCCATTGCAACGCCTGCATGCCGCCGAGGCTGCCGCCGATGACGGCGGCGAACTGACGAATGCCGAGCAGGTCAGCCAGACGCGCCTGACTGTGCACCCAGTCTTCGACGGTGAGCACCGGGAAATCGGCGCCGAACGGCTTGCCGGTCTCCGGGTTGATACTGCTCGGGCCGGTGGAGCCGTTGCAGCCGCCCAGATTGTTCAGGCTGACCACGAAGAACTTGTTGGTGTCGATCGGTTTGCCGGGGCCGATGCAACTGTCCCACCAACCGGGCTTGCGGTCGTCGGGGCTGTGATAGCCGGCAGCGTGATGATGACCAGACAAGGCGTGGCAGATCAGCACGGCGTTGCTCGCCTGTGCGTTCAGCGTGCCGTAGGTTTCGTAGATCAGGTCGTAGGCGGGCAGCGAACGGCCACAGGCCAGAGCCAGAGGTTCACTGAAGTGCGCCGTTTGCGGCGTCACCAGACCAACAGAATCGGGGGGAAAGGCAGCTGGCATCGACCCTGCTCTCGTTGAAATGAGGCGTAAGTCTAAAGAGCATGGGGGTTAGCGGCAAGCAACGATCGGGCCTGTTTGTTCGCTTTGGACCGAGGCGCGGCCATTCGCGAGCAAGCCCGCTCCCACAGGGGAATGCGATCTCCTGTGGGAGCGGGCTTGCTCGCGAATGGAGCGACTCGGTGGGTCAGGCTGGACGCGTCAGATCAGGCAACTCCGGCAGCTTCTTCGGCGCACAGATCTTCACCCGTTTCTGCCGGTTCAACTCGCCACTGAGCAAACTGACCTGACTCTTGGACACCCCAAACGCCTTGGCCAGAAAGCCCATCAGATACGCATTGGCCTTGCCCTCGACCGGCGGCGCGGTGAGGCGGATCTTCAGGCGGTCACCGTGCAGCCCGGCGAAATCATCGCTGCGGGCTGCCGGTTGCAGATGACATTCGAGGATCAGATCGTCGCCGTCCCAGCGAAACCAGCTCACATCAGCAGGCGCAGGATTTCCGGCATCATGGTCATTGCCGCCAGATTGTTGATCACCAGCATGTCGATCAGCTTCAGCGCCAGGAAGGCGAAAATCGGCGACAGGTCCAGACCGCCGAGGTTCGGCAGAATCTTGCGGAACGGTGCCAGCGCCGGCTCGCAGATCTGGTTCACCAGTTCAGCGCCCGGGTTGTGGCTGCCCGGAGCGACCCACGACAGGATCACGCTGATGATCAGGGCGAAGAAGAAAATCTTCAGGAACAGCGCGGTCACGCCGATGATCGACCAGATGAACAGCTGCAGCGGGTTGCCGGTGGTGCCATAGGTCAGCAGCAGGGTCAGGGCCATCAGGGCCAGTTGCACCAGAATCGCCAGCACCAGCGATGACATGTCGAGGCCGAAGATGCTCGGGATGATCCGGCGCAGTGGCTTGAGCAGCGGCTGGGTAGCCTTGACCACGAATTGGCACAGCGGGTTGTAGAAGTTCGCGCGCACCAGTTGCAGGACGAAGCGCAACAGCACGATCAGCAGGTACAGGCTGCCGAGGGTTTGCAGCACGTAAACCGCTGCGGTGTTCAATCCAATCATGTAAGGCTCCTTATTTGCCCAGTTGTTCAGCCATTTCGGCCGAGCGGTGCGCGGCGGCGCCGAGTGCTTTTTCTACCAGGGCTTCGAAGCCGTTAGCCTGGAATGATTTGATCGCGGCCTCTGTGGTGCCGTTTGGCGAGGTCACGCGGCGGCGCAGTTCGGCAGCGTCGACATCGCTGGATACCGCCATGTGCGCGGCGCCCAGAGCCGTTTGCAGGGTCAGTTGCTCGGCGATTTCCTTTGGCAGGCCGAGTTTGACGCCAGCGGCGGTCATCGCTTCGATCAGCAGGAAGAAATACGCCGGGCCGGAACCGGAGACGGCGGTCACCGCATCGAGTTGCTGCTCTTCGTCCAGCCACAGCGCGATACCCACGGCGGACAGCAGCTCTTCAGCCTGCTGACGCTGCTCGGCGGTCACTTCGCTGGTGGCGTACAGGCCGCTGACGCCCTGACGCAGCAGCGCCGGGGTGTTGGGCATGCAGCGCACGATCGGCTGCTCGCCAAGCCACGCAGTCATGCTCGCGCAGGTGATGCCGGCGGCGATCGACACCACCAGTTGCTGCGATTTCAGACTTGGGCGGATGGCTTCGCACACGGCTTTCATCGCCTGTGGCTTGACCGCCAGTACGATCACGTCGACGCCGTCGATGGCCTGGGCGTTGTCGGCGAAGGTTTCGATGCCGTGTTCGGCGCTGACGCGCGTTCGGGTCTCTTCGCCCGGATCGCTGGCGCGGATGTGGCTGGCTTGCAGACCCTTGGCCCGCAGGCCGCCGATCAGGCTGGCGGCCATGTTGCCGGCACCGATAAAGGCAATGCGTGTGTTGCTCATGTCAGGTCCTTTTTCAGATGGCTGTCGGTCATTGCTGACCGTAATCTCTGGCGCCAAACAGGGCGGTACCGATCCGCACCCAGGTGGCGCCTTGGGCGATGGCCGACTCGAGGTCGTGGCTCATGCCCATGGAAAGTGTGTCGAGCGGCAGATTCAGGCTGGCCTGCAAACGTTGCACGGCAGCAAAAGCGGCATCTTGTTCGGCGCGATCTTCGGTCGGCTCGGGAATCGCCATCAGCCCGCGCAGTTTCAGCCGGGGCAGGGCGCTGATGGCCTCGGCCAGCGCCGGCAGGTCGGCCGGGGTGCAGCCGGACTTGCTGGCCTCACCACTGACGTTGACCTGAATGCATATGTTCAGCGGCGGCAGCTCGGTCGGGCGCTGCTCGGACAGGCGTTGGGCGATTTTCAGGCGATCCACGGAGTGCACCCAGTCGAAATGCTCGGCGATGGCGCGAGTCTTGTTCGATTGAATGGGGCCGATGAAGTGCCAGATCAAGGGCAGGTCGGCCAGTTCGAGCTGTTTGCCCAAGGCTTCCTGCAGATAGTTCTCGCCGAAGTCACGCAGGCCGGCGGCGTAGGCTTCACGCAGGGCCTGCGCCGGTTTGGTCTTGCTCACGGCCAGCAACTGGATGCTGTGTTCATCGCGGTTTGCAGCTTTGGCCGCTGCCTGGATACGCGAACTAACCTGAAGAATGTTGTCTGCTATCGTGGACATCAAGAGGCGCCGGCGGTCTGAAGGTTCGCGGCATTCTACTGGAATTGAGGGACGCTATGGATATCACTGAACTGCTGGCGTTCAGCGCCAAACAGGGCGCTTCCGACCTGCACCTGTCGGCCGGTCTGCCGCCGATGATCCGCGTCGATGGCGATGTGCGGCGGATCAATCTGCCGGCGCTGGATCACAAACAAGTGCACGAATTGATCTACGACATCATGAACGACACCCAGCGGGTCGACTTCGAGAAACACCTGGAAACGGATTTCTCGTTCGAAGTCCCCGGCGTGGCGCGCTTTCGGGTCAATGCGTTCAATCAGAACCGGGGCGCCGGCGCGGTGTTTCGCACCATTCCCTCGAAAGTGCTGAGCATGGAAGACCTCGGCATGGGCGATGTCTTTCGCAAGATCACCGATGCCCCGCGCGGGCTGGTGCTGGTGACCGGGCCGACCGGCTCCGGCAAATCCACCACGTTGGCGGCGATGATCGATTACCTCAATACCCATCGCCATCACCATATCCTCACCATCGAAGACCCGATCGAATTCGTCCACGAATCGCGCAAGTGCCTGATCAATCAGCGCGAAGTCCATCGCGATACCCGCAGCTTTGCCACGGCGCTGCGCTCGGCACTGCGCGAAGACCCGGACGTGATTCTGGTTGGCGAGATGCGCGACCTGGAAACCATTCGCCTCGCACTGACTGCCGCTGAAACCGGGCATCTGGTGTTCGGCACGCTGCACACGACGTCGGCCGCCAAGACCATCGACCGTGTTGTCGATGTGTTCCCGGGCGACGAGAAGTCTATGGTGCGCTCGATGCTGTCCGAGTCGCTGCTGGCCGTGGTGTCGCAGACGCTGATCAAGAAGATCGGCGGCGGACGGGTGGCGGCGCACGAGATCATGCTGGGAACGTCGGCGATCCGGAACCTGATCCGCGAGGACAAGGTGGCGCAGATGTATTCGGCGATTCAGACCGGAGGATCGTTGGGGATGCAGACACTCGACATGTGCCTGAAGGAACTGGTGACCAAGGGCTTGATCAGCCGCGAGCATGCGCGGGAGAAGGCGCGTACGCCGGATAATTTTTAAGAGAGGCTTGTGTTGCTTTCACTGGCCTCTTCGCGAGCAAGCCCGCTCCCACATTCGAATGCATTCCAATGTGGGAGCGGGCTTGCTCGCGAAGGGGTCAGTACTGCTTGAGCAGATTCCGGATCAGTCGACTCAGCGTTGAACCACGCGCATCTGTTTGCCAGCCGGTTCTTTCGGCAGCACACGCTTGGCAACCACGTAATGCTGTTCCCAGTACGGCTTGTTCAGTGTATCGATGCTCACCGCTTTGCCACGGCGCGGGGCGTGGATGAAGCGGTCGTTGCCCAGGTAGATGGCAACGTGGTTGACCCGACGGCTCTTGATGTTGAAGAAAATCAGGTCGCCCGGCTTCAGATCCTTGCGTTCGACTTTCTCGCCATGCCCGCTGGCCATCGCGTTGGAGGTGCGTGGCAGGTCGAACGTGGCGTCGTTGAACGCATATTTCACCAGACCACTGCAGTCGAAGCCTTTACTTGGGCTGCTGCCGCCCCAACGGTAGGGAGTACCGAGGACGTTCACCGCACGGCTCAGGACGTTGCTGCTTTCCTTGTTGGCCATCGGTGGAACCAGCTTGCCGTGATTCTTGCTGGCGAGCGTGGTGTGTTTCGTTTGTTTGCTGCTCTTGCTCGAAGGAGCCGAAGCATGGGATTTAGGGGTGAAACCGTTAACGTTGGGAAGACGTTGCTCACGATTGGTGGCGTGGGCGGCCAGTGGCATTAATAGGCAAATAGTTAGCCATGTCTTGAAAAATGGTCGCATTAGGCGTGGCTCTTATGTGTTAGCGCGCAACTTTATAACAGCTTTTTTGTCCCTTCCGAGGCCGTTGGTCGATTCCATCGGAGGGCAACGGAACCAAACAAGCGGCAAACGGACGCAATTGTCGGACAGAAGTCCGGTGCTATAAGGCTTTGACGGACGACACGGTAACATTTGCCGTACGTCGGCTACATGTAAAAAAGTCACAAAGAATTAAAGAAAATTTATCTATCGAGTGAATCGAGGTCTTCATGAACCGCTATCAGCAGGTTGCTGCACCGCAGGATACGCACAGCAAAATCATCGGGTATCTGCTGTGGATTTTTGGTTTCACCGGCGCTCACCGCTTCTATTACGGCAAGCCGGTGACCGGGACGATCTGGTTCTTCACCTTCGGTCTGCTAGGCATTGGCTGGCTGATCGACGTGTTCCTGATCCCGGCAATGGATCGCGAGGCGGATCTGCGTTTCACCGCAGGGCCGATCGAATATAACGTGGCGTGGATTCTGCTGACGTTCCTGGGCGTTTTCGGCGTGCACCGGATGTACCAGGGCAAGTGGATCAGCGGGTTGCTGTATCTGCTGACCGGCGGGTTGTTCTTTATTGGTGTGCTGTATGACTTCTGGACACTGAATGATCAGGTCTCGGTGCGTAACGCGCAGAATCGCGGCGCTTTTCAGTAACCTGTGGCGAGGGGATTTATCCCCGATGGGGCGCGTAGCGGCCCTAAAACATTCAACCGCGGAGGAACTGAATCACCGCGGTTGTAGATTGAGGGCTGCTGCGCAGCCCATCGGGGATAAATCCCCTCGCCACAATGTCCCTCAGCAGCCGGTTACGCCTGGTGGCTGATCCGCCCATCCACCAAGGTGTAACGCACCACCCCCGGCAGGGTGTGACCGAGGAACGGGCAGTTCTCGCCCTTCGACAGCCAGCCTTCACCGGCCACGGTGGACGCTTTCGGATCGAACAGCACGATATCCGCCGCACCGCCCACCGCCAGTTTGCCCGCCGGCAGACGCAGTGCATCCGCAGGCCCGGCACTCAGGCGCGCCAGCAGGGTCGGCAGATCCAGCAAACCATCCTCAACCAGCGTCATCGCCAGCGGCAGCAGCAACTCCACACTGCTGATGCCCGGCTCGGTCGCGCCGAACGGTGCCAGTTTGGCGTCGCGCTCATGCGGTTGGTGATGGCTGGAAATCGCCGAAATCACCCCGGATTTCACCGCTTCGCGCAGGCCATCGCGGTCGGCGCGGGTGCGCAGCGGCGGTTGCACGTGATACAGGCTGCTGAAGTCGATCAGCGCTTCATCGGTGAGGATCAACTGATACAGGGCGACATCCGCCGTGACCTTCAAGCCACGGGCCTGCGCCTGAGCGATCAGAGCCACGCCGCGCGCGCTGGTCAGTTGGCTGAAGTGCGCGCGCACGCCGGTCTGCTCGACCAGCAGCAGATCGCGAGCCAGAGCCACGGTCTCAGCGGTTTCCGGAATCCCCGGCAGACCGAGGAAACTGGCGACCGCGCCTTCATGGGCCAGACCGCCATCCGCCAGATCGTGATCCTGCGAATTGAAAATCACTGTCAGGTCGAAGGTCGCCGCGTATTCCAATGCCCGGCACAGGGTGCGGGTGTTGCGGAAACTCTCCAGACCGTTGCCGAACGCCACACACCCGGCGTCGCGCAGCGCCACCAGTTCTGCCAGTTGCTCGCCATCCAGCCCTTTGCTCAGCGCGCCAATCGGAAACACCTTGGTGTTGCCGGCCTCGCGGGCGCGGTCGAGGATCAGTTCGGCCACGGCCGAAGTGTCGAGCACCGGTTTGGTCTTCGGTGGGCAGCACAGGCTGGTCACGCCGCCAGCCGCCGCCGCGCGGGTTTCGCTGGCGATGCTGCCTTTGCGGCTGTAGCCCGGCTCGCGCAGGGCGACGTTCAGGTCGACCAGGCCCGGTGCTGCAACCAGACCGCTGGCGTCGATGGTTTCCACAGCGGTGAAACCGGCCGGTGCGGCGCCGAGGGCGACGATCTTGCAGGCTTCAACGTGAATGTCGGTGATTTGATCCAGGCCGCTGCTTGGATCGATGACGCGGGCGCCGAGAATGCTGAGCTTCACTGGGCGTTCTCCTGCTCGAATTGACGTTGCGCTGTTTGCCCGCTCATGGCCATCGACAGCACGGCCATGCGGATGGCGATGCCGTAGGTGACTTGATTGAGGATCACCGAATGCGGGCCGTCGGCCACCGCGGACTCGATTTCCACGCCACGGTTGATCGGCCCCGGGTGCATGACGATGCAATCGGGCTTGGCCCCGGCCAGACGCGCGGTGGTCAGGCCGAACAGGCGGTAGAACTCGCCTTCGCTCGGTAGCAGGCCGCCGGTCATGCGCTCACGCTGCAGGCGCAGCATGATCACCACGTCGACGTCCTTCAGGCCTTCGTTCATGTCGGTGTAGACCTTGACGCCGTACTGCTCGATGCCGATCGGCAGCAGGGTCTTCGGCGCGATCACGCGGATGTCCGGGCAGCCGAGGGTCTTCAGCGCGAGCATGTTCGAGCGCGCCACCCGCGAGTGCAGGATGTCGCCGACGATCGCCACCGAGAGGTTTTCGAAACCGCCCTTGTGCCGACGGATGGTGAGCATGTCGAGCATGCCCTGGGTCGGGTGCGCGTGACGGCCGTCGCCGCCGTTGATGATTGCCACCTGCGGGCAGACGTGTTCGGCGATGAAGTGTGCGGCGCCGGAGTCACCGTGGCGCACCACGAACATGTCGGCGGCCATCGCTTCGAGATTGCGCAGGGTGTCGAGCAGGGTTTCACCTTTGCTGGCCGACGAGGTCGACACGTTCAGGGTGATCACGTCCGCCGACAGCCGCTGGGCCGCCAGTTCGAAGGTGGTGCGGGTGCGGGTGGAGTTTTCGAAGAACACGTTGCACACGGTCTTGCCGCGCAGCAACGGGACCTTCTTCACCGCCCGGGCACCGACTTCGAGGAACGAGTCGGCAGTGTCGAGGATTTCCGTCAGCAACTCGCGGCGCAGGCCATCGAGCGAGAGGAAGTGGCGCAGCTGGCCCTGATCATTGAGCTGCAGCGGGCGCTTGGTATCTAGAGGCGTCATCGCGAGGGGGACTCTCAATAAGGGCGGGTTAGGAATTCAGGTCTTGCAGTTCGAGCGTCAGCGGCTCCGGGCCGGACAGCTTGACCCGCTCATTGGCGGCCAGCGACAGGGTCGCGCCGACCACGTTCGGGCGGATCGGCAGCTCGCCGGCGTCCAGGTCGAGCAGGCAGACCAGGGTCACGCTGGCCGGGCGGCCGTAGTCGAACAGTTCGTTCATGGCGGCGCGGATGGTCCGGCCGCTCATCAATACGTCATCGATCAGCACCAAATGCTGGCCTTCGATCTCGAAGGGCAGGGCCGAGGGGCGCACTTGCGGGTGCAGGCCGTTCTGGCTGAAGTCGTCGCGGTAGAAGGAAACATCCAGCGTGCCCAATGGCGCGTCGCTGGCCAATTCTTTGAGCAAGGCCTGCGCGACCCAGATGCCGCCAGTGCGGATGCCGATGTAACGCGGTTCGCTGATATCACGCTGTGCAAGGTGCGCCTTGAGGCGGGTCGCCATCTGGCTGATCAGATCGGCGGGATTGGGCAGGCTCATGGTTGCTCCTTCGTGATTCCGAGCCGCGTCCTGCCGGACGCGGCTGGGTTTATAACCAAAAGAAAAGCGCCGAAGCGCTTGTCAGGATTCAAACAATGCAGTGTTTTCATCGAGCCAGCCCTGCAACAGCAGGGCGGCGGCGATGGCATCCACCGGGTTGTCGCGGTAACTGCCTTTCTGCCCGCCACGCACCAGTCGCTCACCCTTGGCTTCAAAGGTGGTCAGGCGTTCGTCGTGGGTATAGAAGGGCACATTGAAACGGCCATTGAGACGGCGGGCGAATTTCTCCGCGCGCAGGCACATCTCGCTGGGCGTACCGTCCATGTTCAGCGGCAGGCCGACCACCACGGCGTCGGGTTTCCATTCCTTGAACAGCGCTTCGACCTGATTCCAGTCGGGCACGCCGTTCTGCGCTTTCAGGGTGCACAGCTCGCGGGCCTGGCCGGTAATCACCTGGCCGACCGCAACGCCGATCTGTTTGGTGCCGTAGTCGAAGCCGAGAATCAGGCGCAGGGCCATCAGGCGTGCCCTGCCTGGCTGGTCAGCAGGCTGAGGTTGATCCCCAGGTGCCGTGCCGCCGCTTCCAGACGCAGCTCGCTGCTGGTGTTGAACAGGATGTCGGCGTCGTACGGGCAGGTCAGCCAGGCGTTGTCGGCCAGCTCGGCCTCCAGTTGCCCGGCTTCCCAACCGGCATAACCAAGGGTGATTACGCTTTTCGCCGGGCCTACGCCGTCGGCGATGGCGAACAGCACGTCCTGCGAGGTGGACAGCGCCAGATCACCGTCCAGTTCGACGGTGGCCTGAAAGGTCTTGCCCGACGGGTGCAGGACGAAACCGCGATCGGTCTGCACCGGGCCGCCAATGAAGATCGGCACATGCTGGCACAGCGCTGGCGGATCGATGTCCGGGCGTAATTGCTCGAGAATGTCAGCCAGATTCAGCTCTTGCGGTCGATTGACCACCAGCCCCATGGCGCCATTGGCCGTGTGCTCGACGATGTAGGTCAAGGTGTGGGCAAAGTTCGGGTCGGCCATGTGTGGCATGGCGATCAGGAAGTGATGCTTGAGGTAGCTGGGGCTGACGTTTTTCATGAGCGATAGTGTGGCGTTCAAGGGGCGAACTGACAAGCTGAGGATGCGTTGCGAATGGTCTTCCCGCCCACTGTGGCGAGGGAGCTTGCTCCCGCTCGGCTGCGCAGCAGTCGTAAAAACTGATATCTCGGTGTATCTGATAAATGCAGGGGGCCGCTTCGCAGCCCAGCGGGAGCAAGCTCCCTCGCCACAAAAGCCCTTATGCCGGCGGTCAGTTGCTGGAAAGCTTGTCGCCCCGGGCGAATTTCCAGGTGCGGATGATTTCCAGTCGGTCGATATCCGACAGATCGCCGGTAAACGGTGCAAACGGTGCCGCCAGCCGGACGATGCGCTGCGCCGCCTGATCCAGCAGCGGCTGGCCGGAGGATTCCAGCACCAGCACTTCATACAGCGAGCCGTCGCGGTTGATCGAAACCATCAGGCGCAGGTTGCCGTAAATCTGCTTGCGCCGCGCTTCTTCCGGGTAATTGAGGTTGCCGATGCGCTCGACCTTCTTGCGCCAGTCGTCCTTGTACCAGGCGCCCTTGTCGCGCATGGTCGAGGCGGCGCTCAAGCGGTGAATCCGCGGGCGCTTGGCGTACAACTGTTGTTCGTTGGCCAGTTCCGCTTCGAGGCTGGCGATGTCGCTGGACAACTGCGAGCTGTCGAATGTCGGCGCGTTGACCGCGGGTTTGGTCTCGGTTTTGGTTTCTTCTTTCTTGGTCGGCGCCTTTTGCTGTTTCGGCGCCACGGTGGTCACCGCAGCCTTGGGCGCCGCTTCGCGTACTTCCGGTTTGGCGGCCGGGGGCGGGGTGACCTTCTTGACCTGATTGTCCTGGAACGGCGCGACCTCGGTGGTCTTGGGAATCGCCTTCTTGTCGAGGGTGCCGCTGCCTTCCTGGTTTTCCTGAGCGAGGAAGTCAGCCTTTTTCGGCTTGGTTTCGCTCTTGAAGGTGGCGAGGGTGATTTCCAGGGTTTTGCTGATCTGCTTGGGCTCGACCATGGTGAAGCCAACGCCAAGCAGCAGCGCCAAATGAATCAGCGCCGCGAGAAACAGGGTAAATCCGAGGCGATCGGCCGGGCGCACGCCACGGTGGGCGAGTTCTGCGGGCAGATCGGACGGGAGGGTCATGACAAGAAAACCAACATCGCGTTTTTCAGAGGCTGCGCATGATAACGCAATGTTGGTTTCGCGCCTTGGGCTTCACGCTTCAAGCGACAAGCTGCATGTGACACACGTCAAGCTTGCGGCTTTTTGCCGGCGGCTTGCAGCTTCTTGTCGATGGCATCCATCAGCAGGCCGCCGATGTCGGTACCGAAAGCATTGTCGATCTCGCGGATGCAGGTCGGGCTGGTGACGTTGATTTCGGTGAGGTTTTCGCCGATCACATCGAGGCCAACGAACAGCAGGCCTTTCTCGCGCAGAGTCGGGCCGACTTGCGCGGCAATCCAGCGATCCTTGTCAGTCAGCGGCCGCGCTTCACCACGACCACCGGCCGCGAGGTTGCCACGGGTTTCGCCTTGAGCCGGAATTCGCGCCAGGCAGTAATCCACCGGCTCGCCGTCGATCATCAGGATGCGCTTGTCACCGTCCTTGATCGCCGGCAGGTAGGCCTGGCCCATGATCTGCTGGTTGCCGAGGGCGGTCAGGGTTTCCAGAATCACCGACAGGTTCGGGTCGCCGGCGCGGTGGCGGAAAATCGAAGTGCCACCCATGCCGTCCAGCGGCTTGAGGATTACGTCGCCATGCTTGGCGGCGAATTCACGCAGCACATCGGCGCGGCGGCTGACGATGGTCGGCGGGGTGCACTGCGGGAACAGCGTGGCGAACAGTTTTTCGTTGCAGTCGCGCAGGCTCTGCGGTTTGTTGACTACCAGCACACCGGCGGTTTCAGCCTGTTCCAGCAGGTAGGTGGAGTAGACGAACTCCATGTCGAACGGTGGATCCTTGCGCATCAGGATCACGTCCAGATCACTCAGCAGGTTGTCCTGCTCGGCGTCCAGTTCGAACCATTTTTCCGGGTTGGCGAAGACTTTCAGCGGCTTCATGCGCGCCCGGGCCTGACCTTCGGCCTGATACAGGTCGCGCTGCTCCATGTAGAACAGTTCCCAGCCACGTTTCTGCGCGGCCAGCAGCATGGCCAGCGAGCTATCCTTTTTATAGGAAATGCTGGCGATAGGGTCCATGACAATCCCGACGCGAACGCTCATTGGGTTTTCCTCGAAAATTGGCTACCGGATCGGTATTGAAAAAGTGCCGCCAGAGTGGCGCCGGGCGGGTTTTCGGTCAAGGAAAAACCCGTCGATAGATTGCTTATGGAGACTGTGCTAAAAAGGCTGGCATAGCGTGCTGGCCCTTGAGCATCAAGGGTTTCCAGCCATTACTCATCGCAAAACGGACAATTTGATTCGCAAAGGCGACGGTAGAGCCCTCTTATGGAACAGCAGTCCAGCGCCTTGAAGGTCATGGTGATCGATGACTCGAAAACGATTCGTCGCACCGCCGAAACGCTGTTGAAAAATGTGGGCTGCGAAGTCATCACGGCGATCGACGGTTTCGACGCGTTGGCCAAGATCGCCGACCACCACCCCGGGATCATTTTTGTCGACATCATGATGCCGCGTCTGGATGGTTATCAGACCTGCGCTTTAATCAAGAACAACAGTGCGTTCAAGGCCACGCCGGTGATCATGCTGTCGTCGCGTGACGGGCTGTTCGACAAGGCCAAGGGGCGGATTGTCGGTTCTGATCAATTTTTGACCAAGCCTTTCAGCAAGGAAGAACTGCTCGACGCGATTCAGGCCCATGTTCCGGGCTTCGCCGCCGTTTTGCCGCAGTAAGACACGTACAGTGACGCTCGGCCAGCGGGCCGGGAGTCGACAAGAAAAATGGGGAAGACCATGGCACGTATCCTGATCGTCGATGATTCGCCGACTGAAATGTACAAACTCACCGGCATGCTGGAAAAGCACGGCCATGAAGTGCTCAAGGCCGAAAACGGCGCCGACGGCGTGGCCCTGGCCCGTCAGGAAAAACCCGACGCCGTGCTGATGGACATCGTCATGCCCGGCCTCAACGGCTTCCAGGCCACCCGGCAACTGACCAAGGATGCCGAGACCAGCCATATTCCGGTGATCATCATCACCACCAAGGATCAGGAAACCGACAAGGTTTGGGGCACGCGCCAGGGCGCGAAGGATTACCTGACCAAACCGGTCGAAGAAGACATGCTGATCAAGACCCTGAACAACGTGCTGGCCGGTTGATCGCGCGGCCATGAACCAGTCGCTGACCGCGTTCGAGCTGCTGTGGCAGATCGACCAGCGCTGCCGTCTGCTGGCGGCGGACCTGCCGTCGCAGCCCGGCCGTCAGGATCGCTGGAGCGGCATCGGTTTTCGCCTCGGCGAGCATTGGTACGTGACGCCGATGGGCGAAGTCAGCGAAGTGCTGCACGAACCGCGCTGCACTCAGTTGCCCGGGGTCAAGCCGTGGGTCAAAGGGGTGGCTAACCTGCGTGGGCGCTTGCTGCCGATCATGGACCTGTGCGGATTCTTCGGTCACGAGCTGTCGCCGCTGCGCAAGCAGCGGCGTGTGTTGGTGGTGGAGCACAACGATGTGTTCGCCGGGTTGCTGGTGGATGAGGTGTTCGGTCTGCAGCACTTCGAGCAGGACAGCTTCGAACCGATCTCGATCAGCAAACGCCAGGGTTCCAAGGCCGAGTTCGTCAAAGGCTATTTCCGGCGTGAGCAGAACTGGCGGGTGTTCAGCCTGTTTGCGCTGGCCAAATCGCCGGTGTTCATGAGCGTCGCGATATAGCCGAAGCACCAGATATCTATGGGGTGGGGGTTTGTGGCGAGGGGATTTATCCCCGATGGTTGGCTAAGCCAACCCAAAACCTGCATTCGCGATGTGCCAGATACAACTCAGTGTTGGGGCCGCTGCGCGACCCATCGGGGATAAATCCCCTCACCACAAATCCCACAGTGGACCGTGGCAGGTTTCATAGGCGAGGACCGATGACAAAGGCAAAAACAGGCAAATCGGCGGAAGGGTCGCGCAGTCGCTCGCAGATCATCGTGCTGTTCATCGCACTGATCGTGTTCATCATGCTGCTGTTCGCCAACTTCGCCTACCTCAACACCCAGGCCAACTACGACAAGCAATACATCGGTCACGCCGGTGAACTGCGCGTGCTGTCGCAACGCATTGCCAAGAACGCCACCGAGGCGGCTGCCGGGAAGTCGGCTGCGTTCAAGCTGCTGAGCGATGCGCGCAATGATTTTGCCCAGCGCTGGGGTTACCTGAAGAAGGGCGACCCGGCCACCGGCCTGCCACCCGCGCCGGCCACCGTGCGCCCGGAAATGCGCGCGGTGCAGCTGGATTGGGAACGCCTGCTGAAAAACACCGACGCGATTCTCTCCAGCGAACAGACCGTGCTCTCGCTGCATCAAGTCGCCGCGACCCTGGCCGAAACCGTGCCGCAGTTGCAGATCGAATACGAAAAAGTCGTCGAGATCCTCCTGCAGCGCGGCGCGCCGGCAGCGCAGGTGGCGATGGCCCAACGCCAATCGCTGCTGGCCGAGCGCATCCTCGGTGCGGTCAACACCGTGCTGGCCGGCGACGAAAATTCGCAGCAGGCCGCCGATGCGTTTGGCCGCGATGCCACCCGTTTCGGTCAGGTGCTCAACGGCATGCTGCAGGGCAACCCGACCCTGAAAATCAGCCAGGTCGAAGACCGCGATGCCCGTGCGCGCCTGAGTGAAATTTCCGAGCTGTTCCAGTTCGTCTCCGGCTCGGTGGATGAAATCCTCGAAACCTCGCCAGAACTGTTCAAGGTCCGTGAATCGGCGAGCAACATTTTCAGCCTGTCGCAGACCCTGCTCGACGAGGCCTCGCACCTCGCCAGCGGTTTCGAAAATCTTGCCGGCGGGCGTAACACCGACACCATCGGCGGTTACGTGCTGGGCTTGCTGGCGCTGGCCTCGATCATCCTGATCGGCATGGTCATGGTTCGTGAAACCAACCGCCAGTTGCGCGAGACCGCCGAGAAGAACGAGCGCAACCAGAACGCGATCATGCGCCTGCTCGACGAGATCGAAGACCTCGCCGACGGTGACCTGACGGTGACCGCCTCGGTGACCGAAGACTTCACCGGAACCATCGCCGATTCGATCAACTACTCGGTCGATCAACTGCGCGATCTGGTCGCGACGATCAACCTCACCGCCGGCCAAGTCGCCGCCGCCGTGCAGGAAACCCAGGCCACCGCCATGCACCTGGCGCAAGCCTCGGAACATCAGGCGCAGCAGATTTCCGAAGCCTCGACCGCGATCAGCGATATGGCCCAGTCGATCGATCAGGTCTCGGCCAACGCCGCTGAATCCTCGGCGGTGGCCGAGCGCTCGGTGGAAATCGCCAACAAGGGCAACGAGGTGGTGCACAACACTATCCACGGCATGGACAACATCCGCGAACAGATTCAGGACACCGCCAAGCGCATCAAGCGTCTGGGCGAGTCGTCGCAGGAAATCGGCGACATCGTCAGCCTGATCGACGACATTGCCGACCAGACCAACATCCTCGCGCTCAACGCGGCGATTCAGGCCTCGATGGCCGGGGATGCCGGACGCGGTTTTGCCGTGGTCGCCGACGAAGTGCAGCGGTTGGCCGAACGTTCGTCCGCCGCCACCCGGCAGATCGAAACCCTGGTGCGGGCGATCCAGACCGACACCAACGAAGCGGTGATTTCCATGGAGCAGACCACCACCGAAGTGGTGCGCGGCGCGCGACTGGCGCAGGATGCCGGAGTGGCACTGGAAGAAATCGAAGGCGTTTCGAAAACCCTCGCCGCGTTGATTCAAAGCATCTCCAACGCGGCGCAGCAGCAGACCTCGTCGGCCGGGCAGATCTCGCTGACGATGAACGTGATCCAGCAGATCACCACGCAGACCTCGTCCGGCTCGACCGCCACCGCCGAGAGCATTGGCAATCTGGCGAAAATGGCCAGTCAGCTGCGCCGTTCGGTATCCGGTTTCACCTTGCCGTCGGCGTCCGCGACGGACAAGGCGTGAGTGGAGTGGTTATGGGTGACCGGCACGACTACGTGGCCCTCGAATGGGTCAAGGGTGAAATTGCCGAAACGCTGAAACAGGCGCATCAGGCGATTGAAGCCGTGCTCGATGACCCGCAGGCCGCGCCGGGGCTGGATGAGTGTCTGGCCTATATCCATCAGGTGCACGGCAGTTTGCAGATGGTCGAGTTCTACGGCGCGGCGTTGCTCGCCGAAGAAATGGAGCATCTGGTCGAAGCCTTGCAGCAGGGGCGCGTCGCCCATCGCGATGAAGCCCTGCACTTGCTGCTGCAAGCCCTTGGGCAATTGCCGATCTACCTCGATCGGGTGCAGAGCGCCCGCCGCGACTTGCCGCTGGTGGTGCTGCCGCTGATCAACGACCTGCGCAGTGCGCGCGGCGATAGCCTGCTCTCGGAAACCAGCCTGTTCAGCCCGCCCTTGCCGGACGTGTCGCCGTTGAGCGCAGAAGCCTTGGCCGCGCTGGAGCCGGCCGACTGGCCCAACGTGCTGCGCAAGTTGCGTCAGATGCTGCAAATGGCGCTGGTCGGGTTGCTGCGCGAGCAGGATGACCAGACCCACCTCGAATACCTGGCGAAAGTTTTCCAGCGCCTCGAAGCGCTCAGCGCCGATGCGCCCCTGAGCCCGCTGTGGCAGGTCGCTTCCGCGCTGGTCGAAGGCATGCGCGAAGGCGCCATCGCCAACAGCCCGGCGCTGCGCAGCCTGTTCAAGGACGCCGACAAGGAACTCAAGCGCCTGCTCGAACAAGGCCCGCGCGGCCTCAATCAGCCGCCCCCGCCGGAGCTGCTGAAAAGCCTGCTGTTCTATATTGCCAAAGCCGAACATCCCACCGGGCAGATGCTGACCATGAAAGAACGCTACTCCCTGGACGACGCGTTGCCCGACAGCGCGATGGTCGACGAAGAACGCGCGCGCCTGGCCGGTCCCGACCGCGATGCGATGCGCTCGGTGCTGGCGGCGCTGTGCGAAGAGTTGGTGCGGGTCAAGGAACGCCTCGACCTGTTCGTGCGCAGCGACCGTCAGCACACCTCCGATCTGGAGAGCCTGCTGGCGCCGTTGCGGCAGATCGCCGACACCCTCGCGGTGCTCGGTTTCGGCCAGCCGCGCAAAGTCATCATCGATCAACTGGCGGTGGTGCTCAGCCTCGCCCAGGGCCAGCGCGAACCGAATGACGCGACGCTGATGGACGTTGCCGGTGCGCTGCTCTACGTCGAAGCCAACCTCGCCGGGATGGTCGGCACCGTAGAGCCGGAAAGCCCCGAAGACGCGCGCCTGCCGACCACTGACCTGACGCAGATCCATCAGATCGTGATCAAGGAAGCGCGCATCTGCCTGCAACAGGCCAAGGACATGATCGTTGATTACATCGACGCCGATTGGGATCGCCAGCAACTGCAGCCGCTGCCTGAACTGCTGACTCAAGTGCGCGGCGCGCTGGCGATGATTCCGCTGAGCCGCGCGGCGAGTCTGGTCGAGGCCTGTAACAGCTTCATCCGCGAACACCTGCTGCTCGATCCGCACCAGCCAGGCTGGCAGCAACTGGATAATCTGGCCGACGTCATCACCAGCCTCGAGTATTACCTCGAGCGCCTGAGCGACGACCCGCAAGCGCCGAATGAACAACTGCTGGATGTCGCACAAAAGAGCCTCGCCAGCCTCGGTTTCTTTCCACACGAACAGCACGTACCGGTGCTCGACGATGTGCTCAGCCCCAGCGAAGCGCTGGTGATGCAGGACCTGCAAGCGCTGGATGACCCTGACACCGTGCAGTCGCTGGCCGATGTGCTGGCCAGCCCGGTGTCGGCGGTCAACCCGCCGGCCTTGATCACGCCCGGCAGCCTGATGCCACCACCGGCCGATGAAGAGCCGGTGGACGATGAACTGCGCGAAGTGTTCCTCGAAGAGACCGACGAAGTCCTCGAAGTCCTGCACGAATACCTGCCGCGCTGGTCGGCCGACACTCATGACCGCGCCGCCCTGACCGAACTGCGCCGCGCCTTTCACACCTTGAAGGGCAGCGGGCGCATGGTTCGCGCGTTGATCCTTGGCGAGCTGGCCTGGGCGGTGGAAAACCTGCTCAACCGCGTGCTGGAACACAGCGTCGAACCTGGCGCGCAGGTGCAGCAGTTGCTCACCGACACGGCGTTGCTACTGCCGGAACTGATCAGCGAATTCGCCACGCAGCGCCAGCGTCAGCGCAGCGATGTCGATCAACTGGCGGCCCGCGCGCATGCGCTGGCCAAAGGCGTCGAGCCGCTGGCGGCCGAAGACGTCGACGACGTGGCGGCCCTCGACCCGTTGTTGCTGGAGATCTTCCGCAACGAGGCCGAAACCCACCTCGCCAGCCTCAACCGCTTCCTCGATCAGGCTGCCGAGCATGTGCCGCTGCCGGCCAGCGACGAATTGCAGCGCGCCTTGCACACGCTCAAGGGCAGTGCGTCGATGGCCGGCGTGTTGCCGATTGCCGAACTGGCCGCGCCGCTGGATAAACTGGCGCGCGAGTTCAAGGCGCATCAGTTGCCGCTGGATCTTGATGAAGTGGAATTGCTCCTTGAAGCCCAAGGCCTGTTCCGCGTCGGTCTGCGCCAGCTCAAGCACGATCCGCTGGCACCGATTGTCGGTGCGCAGTCGCTGATCAAACGCACCGAAACGCTGCTGGCCGAACGCCTGGAGGCGATCCTCAACGCGCCGAACACCGGCCTGCGGATCAAGCGCGATCCGCAACTGATCAACAACTTCCTCGCTCAAGGCATGGACATCCTGCTCGACGCCGAAAGCCTGTTGCAACGCTGGCAGCAACACCCCGGCGAGCGCCAGGAACTCAGCGCGCTGCTGGACGAACTCACTACTCTGGGCGAAGGCGCACACCTCGCCGATCTGCTGCCGGTGGACGTGCTCTGCGAAGCCTTGCTCGACCTCTATGGCGCCGTCGAAGAAAGCAGCCTGGCGGTCAGCGACAGGTTCTTCCACGAAGCGCAGAACGCTCACGAAGCGCTGATCAACATGCTCGACGAACTGGCCGCCGGCCAGGAAATCACCCCACAGCCGCAGCGCATTCGCGCCCTGCACGAACTGCTCGATGAAAGCCTCGACCCGACCGCCATGGGGCTGATTCGCAGCGACGGCAGCCGCACCTTGAGCATCCATGAGCTGGGCGCCGCCACCGCCGAACTGTCCCGCGCCAACGCCGAAAGCGCGCCGGATGACGAGATCGTCGAGATCTTTCTCGAAGAAGCGGTGGATATTCTCGACAGTGCCGGGCAAGCCCTGCAGCGCTGGTTGAGCGACCCGGACAACGCTGCGCCGCTGTCGTCGTTGCAGCGCGATCTGCACACCCTCAAGGGCGGCGCGCGGATGGCCGAAGTCGACGCCATCGGCGATCTGGCCCATGAGCTGGAAAGTCTTTACGAAGGTCTGGTGGATCGTCGCCACAGTTACAGCGAGCTGCTCGGACGCTTGCTGCACAAGAGCCACGACCGCTTGGCGCAGTTGCTTGAACAGTTGCACAACCATCAGCCACTGACCCCGGCGCAAGACCTGATCGAAGCGATCCGCCAGTTCCGTCAGGGCCAGTCCGGCAGTGCCGAAGCGGCGCAGCCGACGGCTGTACCCGACAGCGCGGCGCATGATCCGGAACTGCTGGAAATCTTCCTCGAAGAAGGTTTCGACATCATCGAAAGCTCCGGCGCCGCGCTGTTGCGCTGGCAGGCAGAGCCGGGCAATCGGCAGGAAGTGGAAACCCTGCTGCGCGATCTGCACACCCTCAAGGGCGGCGCGCGGATGGTCGAGATCGGCCCGATCGGCGACCTCGCCCATGAGCTCGAATACCTTTACGAAAGCCTCGCCACCGGCGTGCTGCAACCGTCCGCCGAACTGTTCGCGCTGGTGCAGCGCGGGCATGACCGGTTGGCGCAGATGCTCGACGGCGTGCGCGCCGGGCAGCCATGCCCGCCGGCGGATCGGCTGATCAACGCGATCCAGAATTTCAGCCACCCGGCGACTCCTGACACGCCGCCGCTGCTGCCGATTCCGGCCAAGACCGAGCCTGCGGCACCCGCCGCTGATGCCGGCGCGGACATGGTCAAGGTCTCCGCCGAACTGCTCGATGAGCTGGTCAACCTGGCTGGGGAAACCTCGATTTTCCGTGGGCGTATCGAGCAGCAAGTCAGCGATGCGCAAACCGCGCTGAACGAGATGGAAACCACCATCGAGCGCATGCGCGATCAGCTTCGCCGGCTCGACACCGAAACCCAGGGGCGTATTCTCAGCCGTCAGCAAGTCGATGCCGAACGCCTCGGTTACGAAGAATTCGATCCGCTGGAAATGGACCGTCATTCGCAGTTGCAGCAACTGTCGCGGGCGCTGTTCGAATCCGCCTCCGACTTGCTCGATCTCAAGGAAACCCTCGAGCGCCGCAACCACGACGCCGAGAACCTGTTGCAGCAACAGGGGCGGATCAACACCGAGTTGCAGGAAGGCCTGATGCGTACGCGCATGGTGCCGTTCGAACGCATGCTGCCGCGCCTGAAACGCATCGTGCGTCAGGTCGCCGAAGAGCTGAACAAAGACGTCGCGTTCATCATCGGCAACGCCGAAGGCGAGATGGATCGCAACGTGCTGGAGCGCATGGCCGCGCCGCTGGAGCACATGCTGCGCAACGCCGTCGACCATGGTCTGGAGTCGGCCGAAGTGCGGCTGGCGGCGGGCAAACCGGCGCAGGGTACGATCACCCTCGACCTGACCCGCGAGGGTGGCGACATCGTTTTCGATATTCGCGACGATGGCGCTGGGGTGCCGCTGGACGCGGTGCGGCGCAAGGCAATCAAGCGCGGCCTGCTGGCACCGGACGCCGAGATCAGCGACCGCGACGTGCTGCAATTCATCCTGCAGCCGGGGTTCTCCACGGCGGAAAAGATCACCCAGATTTCCGGACGCGGCGTCGGCATGGACGTGGTTCACGAAGAAGTCCGTCAGCTCGGCGGCACCATGAGCATCGACTCGGTGCCGGGGCAGGGCGTGCATTTTCGCATTCGTCTGCCGTTCACCGTGTCGGTCAACCGCGCGCTGATGGTGCAGTGCGGCGAGGATCAATACGCGATTCCGCTGAACACCATCGAAGGCATCGTCCGCGTGTTGCCGAATGATCTGGAAGCGCACTACCGCAACGATCCGCCGAGCTACCACTACGCCGGCCAGCGTTACGAACTGTGCTATCTGGGCGAGCTGCTGAAAACCGCGCCACGCCCGAAACTGCTCGGCCAGAGCCTGCCGCTGCCGGTGCTGCTGGTGCAGTGCAATGACCGGCACATCGCGGTGCAGGTCGATGCGATGGCTGGCACCCGCGAGATCGTGGTCAAGAGCCTCGGCCCGCAGTTCGCGGCAGTGCAGGGCGTGTCCGGGGCGACGATTCTCGGCGATGGCCGGGTGGTGCTGATTCTTGATCTACTCGCACCGATCCGCGCGATGCAGGCGCGGGTTGCGCAGCGCCCGGCGCAGACGGAAATCGACAGCGAACCGCAGAAGCCACTGCTGGTGCTGGTGGTCGATGACTCGGTGACCGTGCGCAAGGTCACCAGCCGTTTGCTCGAACGCCACGGCATGAACGTGCTGACCGCCAAGGACGGTGTCGACGCCATGTTGCTGCTCGAAGAACACATGCCCGACCTGATGCTGCTCGACATCGAAATGCCGCGCATGGACGGCTTCGAAGTCGCCACCCAGGTACGCAATGACGAGCGCCTGCAACACCTGCCGATCATCATGATCACCTCGCGCACCGGGCAGAAACACCGCGACCGCGCGATGGCCATCGGCGTCAACGACTACCTCGGCAAGCCGTATCAGGAATCGGTGCTGCTCGAAAGCATTGCCCACTGGAGCAAGAAACATGCATGAGCGCCGCCACAACGCGCGCACCAGCCAACTCACCGGCCTGCTGCTGCCGCTGGCCGACCGCAACCTGATCCTGCCCAACGTCGCCGTCGCCGAGCTGATCGACTACCAGGCCAGCGCCTTCGACCTCGACACCCCGCCGTGGTATCTGGGGCGGGTGAGCTGGCGCGAACGGCAGATTCCGCTGCTGAGTTTCGAGTCAGCCTGCGGGCAGAAAATCGTCATCGGCGAACGCGCGCGGATCGTCATCCTCAATGCTCTCGGTGGGTTGCCGCAGCTGAAATTCATTGCGCTGCTGGTGCAGGGGATCCCGCGTTCGTACAAGCTCGACAGTCAGTTGAGTTATGTCGATGTGCCGTTGTGTGCGCTGGAGCAGGCGGCGGTGCAGGTCGGGGAGCAGGTGGCGAAGGTGCCGGATTTGTTGGGGTTGGAGCAGTTGTTGGTGGATGCCGGACTTATCCACTGATCCGGAGTCTTCAGTGGCATGACTGGCCTCTTCGCGAGCAAGCCCGCTCCCACAGTGGGTCTTCAGTGGATGCAGATTTTATGTACGCCATAAATCCCCTGTGGGAGCGGGCTTGCTCGCGAAGGCGCCAGTCGCCTCACCTCAATCCGACAGACAAATCCTCAATCTCTACAGCGCAATAAACACACTTCAGCCCCGCTGTTTAAGGACACCCAAGGTTACGGTCAGCAGCCTACAAATCCTTGCGCCGCTGCCTACGCATGCACCAGAATCCGCCGGCTTGTGCGCCCTCGGCAGGCTGCGTAACTTGATCCCGTCACTGATTCCCAGTGATCGGGTTTAGCAGCCCGTGGTTAATCTAAGGGTGCACATACATCATCGTCAGGCTCAGTGCCTGCATTCGATGGCGGCTGTGCGCAGGGCGCTTCGGCGCGCCGGCTTCCTTAGGTTCCCCGGTCTGCTAACCTGCGTTCAGCTGCCACCCCTTCTTTTAGCAGAGAAGCGGTTCCAGCTTTATTTCGGAACCTGAAAATGATTAAACCAACACCAAGTCCGCCGCCAACAGATGCGGCATCCCCCTACGAAGCCCCCGAATCAAAGAAATTCCACGAAGCCGCCGAGCGCGCCCTCGACCATTACCTCGGCCCGCCAAAACCCGACCTCATGGCCACGCCCTACACCCCCAACACGCTGTATATGGCCAACCCCGACGCCGACAGCGAATCCCTGCTGGCCGACGCCAGCGAATCCCTCGGCTCGGCCACGGTCATGCTCAACAACCATGCGGCGCTGGTGCAAGGCACGCACCGCAAGACGCTGCAGGGCATTGCTCAGGTGGTGATGGTGGCGGAGATGGCGGTGAATCGGGTGTTGGATAGGTTGGTGCCGACGGAGTGATTAAAAGCCGACCCTCACCCCAGCCCTCTCCCGGAGGGAGAGGGGGCCGACCGAGGTGTCTGGCGTTGTACATCGACCTGAAAAACCGAGTCGATTATGGATTTGGTAAACCTGGTGAATTCCGGATTCAGTACAACACTCCCAGGTCGACGTAACCCTTGAGCATCCCCCAATCAGTCCCCTCTCCCTCCGGGAGAGGGCTAGGGTGAGGGCAGCCCTCGATCGTTACCCTGAGCGTAACGATTCACCACCGCGCTTGATTGATGCCCCCACCCCACACGCCTAACGTAGCTCCACGACAGCGAACCCCGTGGAGTGAGCATGACAACAACAATTTCCCCCGACTCGCGCTGGACGCGGCGGCGTGACGAGAAGCAGCGGCGTCTCGACAAGGTGCGCGGGCTGGCCGACGGTGTGGTACTGCCAAGCGACAAGATCGTCGCCGCACTCGAAGCGTTGATCCATCCCGGCGACCGTGTGGTGCTGGAGGGCAACAACCAGAAGCAGGCGGATTTCCTTTCCCGTTCGCTGGCCAAAGCCGATCCGGCCAAGCTGCATGATCTGCACATGATCATGCCGAGCGTCGGTCGCTCCGAGCACCTCGATCTGTTCGAACGCGGCATCGCCCGCAAGCTCGATTTCTCCTTCGCCGGCACCCAGAGCCTGCGCATCAGCCAGTTGCTCGAAGACGGCCTGCTGGAAATCGGCGCGATCCACACCTACATCGAACTCTACGCGCGGCTGGTGGTGGACCTGATCCCCAACGTCGTGCTTTCGGCCGGGTTCATGGCCGACCGCGCCGGTAACATCTACACCGGCCCGAGCACCGAAGACACCCCGGCACTGATTGAACCGGCGGCGTTCAGCGATGGCATCGTCATCGTCCAGGTCAACCAATTGGTCGACGATGTCAGCGAACTGCCTCGCGTCGACATCCCGGCCTCGTGGGTGGATTTCGTGGTGGTGGCGGACAAGCCGTTCTACATCGAACCGCTGTTCACCCGCGACCCACGGCACATCAAACCGGTGCACGTGTTGATGGCGATGATGGCGATTCGCGGGATCTACGAAAAACACAACGTGCAGTCGCTCAACCACGGCATCGGTTTCAACACCGCCGCCATTGAGCTGATCCTGCCCACCTACGGCGAATCCCTCGGCCTCAAAGGCAAGATCTGCCGCAACTGGACGCTCAACCCGCACCCGACGTTGATCCCGGCGATCGAAAGCGGCTGGGTCGAAAGCGTGCATTGCTTCGGCACCGAACTGGGCATGGAAAATTACATCGCCGCGCGGCCGGACGTGTTCTTCACCGGGCGTGACGGTTCGCTGCGTTCCAACCGGATGTTCTGCCAACTGGCCGGGCAGTACGCGGTGGACCTGTTCATCGGTGCAACCCTGCAAGTCGATGGCGATGGCCATTCCTCCACCGTGACCCGTGGTCGCCTCGCCGGTTTCGGCGGCGCACCGAACATGGGGCACGACCCACGCGGCCGTCGTCACGGCACCCCGGCGTGGCTCGACATGCGCCATGACGATTCGCAGCAACCGATGCTCGAGCGCGGCAAGAAACTCGTGGTGCAAATGGTCGAGACCTTCCAGGAGGGCGGCAAACCGACCTTCGTCGAAACCCTCGACGCGGTGGAGGTGGCGAAGAAAAGCGGCATGCCGCTGGCGCCGATCATGATCTACGGCGACGACGTCACTCACTTGCTCACCGAAGAGGGCATCGCCTACCTGTACAAGGCGCGCTCGCTGGAAGAGCGTCAGGCGATGATCGCAGCGGTGGCCGGCGTTACCGCCATCGGCCTGCGGCACAACCCGAAAGACACCGAACGCATGCGCCGCGAAGGCCTGATCGCCTTGCCCGAAGACCTCGGCATCCGCCGCACCGACGCCACCCGCGAACTGCTGGCGGCGAAAAGTGTGGCCGATCTGGTCGAGTGGTCCGGCGGCCTGTACAACCCGCCCGCCAAGTTCAGGAGCTGGTAATGCACGCACTCAACCTGCAAGCGAAATCCCTGAGCCTGAGCGAACGCCTGGCGGATCTGGCGGTGGATGCGCTGATCGACGAAGCCGATCTGTCACCGAAACCGGCGCTGGTCGACCGACGTGGCAATGGCGCGCACACCGATCTGCACCTGGGCCTGATGCACGCCTCGGCGCTGTCGTTGTGGCCGGCGTTCAAGGAAATGGCCGAAGCGGCGGTTGAAATCGGCGAAGTCGATTCCACGTTGCGCGAAACGATTGGCCGCATCGGCCGTGAAGGCGAGCAAGCCATGCTCACGACCACCAACGGCGTGAATACCCATCGCGGCGCCATTTGGGCGCTGGGGTTACTGGTGACCGCTGCTGCGCTGGAACCGAAATCCTCAAGCGCCAACGCAGTCTCTCTTCGCGCCGCACGTCTGGCATTACTCGATGACCGCTACGCACCAAAACCGCTGAGCCACGGCGCGCAAGTCGCCCTGCGCTACGGCGCACGCGGTGCCCGTGAGGAAGCGCAACTCGGCTTCCCGTCCGTGCTGCAACGCGGCTTGCCGCAACTCAAACGCAGCCGCGCCAGCAGCCACGGCGAACAGAACGCCCGGCTCGACGCGCTGCTCGCGATCATGACCGATCTGGCCGACACCTGCGTGCTCTACCGCGCCGGTGAACAAGGCCTGCACGCCATGCAACACGGCGCGCAAGCGGTGCTCGACGCCGGCGGCAGCGCCAGCCTCAGCGGGCGTCGGCGTCTGCACGAACTGGATCAACAACTCATCGCATTGAATGCCTCGCCCGGTGGCGCCGCCGATTTGCTCGCCGCCACGCTGCTGCTCGATCGAATCGAGCGCGACGGCATCCTTCAAGGAGCGTTTTGATGGAAACCTTATCCTTTGAATTCCCCGCCGGGCAGCCGCCACGCGGGCGGGCGCTGGTCGGCTGTGTCGGCTCGGGCGATCTGGAAGTGCTGATTGAACCGGGGCTGGCCGGCAAGCTGACGATCAATGTGCAGACCTCGGTCAACGGTGCGCAGCAGCGTTGGCAGCATCTGTTCGCGCGGATGTTCGACGGCACCACGCCGCCGGCGATGGCCATCGATATTCACGATTTCGGCGCCACGCCGGGGGTGGTGCGTTTGCGCCTGGAACAAGGTTTCGAGGAGATCGGCCATGACTGACAGCGCAGCGCTGTTGCACAAGCACAGCTTCGTCGAACTCGGCGCGCGGCAACGGGCGAAAGCCTTGCTCGACGCCGGGACCTTCCGCGAATTGCTCGACCCGTTTCAGCGGGTCATGTCGCCATGGCTTGAACGCCAGGGCGTGGTGCCGCAAGCCGATGACGGCGTTGTGATCGCCAAGGGCAGCCTCGACGGTTTGCCGGTGGTGATCGCCGCCATCGAAGGCGCGTTCCAGGGCGGCAGCCTCGGCGAAGTCGGCGGGGCGAAGATTGCCGGCGCGCTGGAACTGGCCGCCGAAGACAACCGCAAGGGCATCCCGACTCGCGCCGTGTTGCTGCTGGAAACCGGTGGCGTGCGTTTGCAGGAAGCCAACCTCGGGCTGGCGGCGATTGCCGATATTCATGCGGCGATTGTCGATTTGCAGCAGTACCAACCGGTGGTCGGTGTGGTCGCGGGCAGTGTTGGTTGTTTCGGCGGCATGTCGATTGCCGCTGCGCTGTGCAGTTATTTGCTGGTGACCCAGGAAGCGCGTCTCGGTTTGAACGGGCCGCAGGTGATCGAGCAGGAAGCCGGGATCGAGGAATACGACTCCCGCGACCGGCCCTTCATCTGGAGCCTGACCGGCGGCGAACAGCGTTTCGCCAGCGGGCTGGTGGATCGTTATGTCGCCGATGATGTGGCGCAGATCCGTCAGCAGGTCGGTGAATTGCTGCAGCAGGGTTTGCCCGCTAAGCCGCGCAGTCAGCGCGCCGATTGGTTCCTGCAACGCCTGAACCGTTTGGACACCGCCAAGCAAATCGAACCGTCGGTGGTTCGCGATCTGTATCAAGGAGAGCGCTCATGAGTGGTTATTCCGTGCGCGGTTTGAACTGGTTCAACGCCCTGAGCGCGGGCGCGAAAGCCGTAGAAGGTTTGCCGCCATCGTTGCAAGTGGCCGATGGCGAACTTGGACGCTTTATTGCGGTGGTCGCTGACCCCGACAACCGTTTCCCACGGGCTCGCAATGGCGAAGTCGGTTTGCTCGAAGGCTGGGGTCTGGCCAAGGCTGTAGATGACGCGATCACGGCGGATCGCGACAAAGCGCAGAAGCGCCCGATCATCGCCATCGTCGACGTCCCGAGCCAGGCTTACGGTCGTCGCGAAGAAGCCCTCGGCATTCATCAGGCACTGGCCGGTGCGGCGGACAGTTATGCCCGCGCCCGTCTGGCCGGGCATCCGGTGATTGCGCTGCTGGTGGGCAAGGCCATGTCCGGGGCGTTTCTTGCTCATGGTTATCAGGCCAACCGTTTGATTGCCCTGCGCGATCCCGGGGTGATGGTGCATGCGATGGGCAAGGCCTCGGCGGCGCGAGTGACGCTGCGCAGTGTCGAGGAACTGGAAGCACTGTCCGCCAGCGTGCCGCCAATGGCCTATGACATCGACAGCTACGCCAGCCTCGGATTGCTCTGGGAAACCCTCTCGGTGCAGCAGATCGAGCAGCCGACGGCGGAGGATCTTGCGCGGGTGACCGAGTGCCTGAAACAGGCCATCGACGATATCTCCAGCACTGACTTGCGCAAGCGTCTCGGCGCGAAAAATCGTGAAGCGTCCAGCCGCGTGCGTGAACTGCTGAGGGCGCAGTGGTGAACATGCCACTGGCTCACGACCTGCTCTGGGGCATGACCCCGGCGCAGTTGCCGGCGGATGCGCCGCAGTGGGCGATCGAGTCGCTGGCTGCCGGGCAACCGGTGGTGGTGCGGCGGGCGGTGAGCGCTGAAGGTTTGATCGCGGTGGGCGTGCGCGGTGTGTTCCGTGAGCAGCGGCTGGCGGCGTTCATGCCGGTCGATTCGATTGCCTGTCGCGTTAGTCCTGAGGCGCTGTGTCATGTTGAGTGCGAGCGCGATTTACCGGTGATGCAGGCACTCAAACAACTGCGGCCAATGCTTGATGACTGCGGTTGGGTCTGGGGTATCAGCGGTAGTGTCGGGTTTGAATTGGCCAGTGGTTTTAGGGCGATGCACGCGGCCAGCGATCTCGATCTGATTCTGCGTACACCGCAACTGATCACGCGTAATCAAGCACGCAAACTGGTCGCGGTTTTTGATCACGCCGTGTGCCGGGTCGACATGCAATTGCAGACGCCGTTCGGTGCAGTCGCTTTGCGCGAATGGGCCAGTGGGTCTGCACGGGTGCTGCTGAAAAACGCCCATCAAGCCTGTCTGGTCACTGATCCGTGGAACCCGCAGGAGCAGGCAGCGTGAGCAGCCTGTTGGTGTTCCCCGGCCAGGGCGCGCAGCAACCGGGCATGCTCCTGCGTTTGCCTCGGGAAACCTTGACCGAGGCCAGCGAGGTGCTCGGTGAAGATGTCGCGCTGCTCGATTCTGCCGACGCGTTGCGCAGCACCCGGGCGGTTCAGCTGTGCCTGTTGATCGCCGGGGTCGCTGCCTCGCGGCAGTTGCTACAGGACGAATTGGAAGCGGATTACGTCGCCGGTCTGTCCATCGGTGCCTACCCGGCAGCGGTGGTCGCCGGGGCATTGAGCTTCAGCGATGCGTTAAATCTGGTCAGCCTGCGTGGCGAGTTGATGCAGCAGGCTTATCCACAAGGCTTTGGCATGACCGCAATCATCGGCCTGCAATTATCCACCGTCGAAACGCTGCTGGCGCAGGTGCACAGCGCGGAGTCGCCGGTGTATCTGGCCAACATCAATGCCGATAACCAGGTGGTGATTGCCGGCAGCGACAAGGCGATGCAAGCGGTGGCGGAACTGGCGCGCAGTCGTGGCGCCGGTCTGGCGAAACGCCTGGCGGTGAGCGTGCCGTCACACTGTCCGTTGCTGGAAGCGCCGGCGCAAACCCTCGCCGAAGCCTTCGCCAAGGTTGCACTGAAGCCCCCGAAAATCGCTTACCTGAGTGGCAGCCGCGCGCGTCCGCTGATCAAGCCTGATGCCTTGCGCGACGACCTCGCCTTCAACATGTGCCGCGTGGTGGACTGGCGCGGCACCGTGCAAAGCGCTTACGAGCGCGGCGTACGTTTACAAATCGAACTGCCGCCCGGTGCGGTGCTGACCGGGCTGGCGCGCCGGGTGTTTGAATCGGGCACGGTCACTGCCTTTGACAGTGCGCGTCTGGACACCTTGCAGGCGCTGTTGCGAGAGGAGGGTGGCCGCCGACCATAAACTGCCGCGACTCAGGCTTCGAACAACAAAAACAACATTCGACGATGCACTTTGAGGACTACAACAATGATTATTTACGGTGTGGCGCTGCTGGCGATCTGTACGCTGGCAGGGGTGATCATGGGTGACATGCTTGGCGTGTTGCTGGGCGTCAAATCCAACGTCGGCGGGGTCGGCATCGCCATGATTCTGTTGATCTGCGCGCGGTTGTGGATGCAAAAACGCGGCGGCATGACCAGGGATTGCGAAATGGGCGTCGGCTTCTGGGGCGCGATGTACATTCCGGTGGTGGTAGCGATGGCCGCGCAACAGAACGTCGTCACCGCCCTGCACGGCGGCCCGGTGGCGGTGCTGGCGGCCATCGGTTCGGTGCTGGTCTGTGGCTGCACGATTGCCTTGATCAGCCGCACCCATAAGGGTGAACCATTGCCCGACGAACCGGTGGAAGTCACCCCGGTCGGCACCCCGGTAGGAGGTCGCTGACATGTGGGCACTCATTGAAAACGGTCTGGAACACAATGGCCTGATCACCGCGTTCGCTTTCGTCGGCGTGATCATGTGGGTCTCGGTGATTCTCTCGAAACGCCTGACCTTCGGGCGCATTCACGGCTCGGCGATTGCCATCGTCATCGGTCTGGTGCTGGCCTGGGTCGGCGGCACCATGACCGGTGGCCAGAAAGGCCTGGCGGATCTGACGCTGTTCTCCGGCATCGGCCTGATGGGTGGGGCGATGCTGCGGGATTTCGCGATTGTCGCCACGGCGTTCGAAGTGCAGGCGACCGAGGCGAAGAAGGCCGGGTTGATTGGCGTGATCGCGCTGCTGCTCGGCACCATCCTGCCGTTCATTGTCGGCGCGTGTATGGCTTGGGCCTTCGGCTATCGCGATGCGGTGAGCATGACCACCATCGGCGCGGGCGCGGTGACCTACATCGTCGGACCGGTGACTGGTGCGGCTATTGGCGCGACCTCGGATGTGATGGCGCTGTCGATTGCCACTGGATTGATCAAGGCGATTCTGGTGATGGTCGGCACGCCGGTCGCGGCGCGCTGGATGGGCCTGGATAACCCGCGCTCGGCGATGGTGTTTGGTGGTCTGGCCGGGACGGTGAGCGGGGTGACCGCGGGGCTGGCGGCGACGGATCGGCGGTTGGTGCCTTATGGGGCGTTGACCGCTACGTTCCATACTGGGCTTGGCTGTTTGCTGGGGCCTTCGCTGCTGTTCTTCATTGTTCGCGGGATTGTGGGCTAGATCCGGAATTTCAGTTGTCTGAGTTGACGCTTTCGCGAGCAAGCCCGCTCCCACATTTGGAATGCGTTCCCCTGTGGGGGCGGGCTTGCTCGCGAAGGGCGCGACTCGGTCTCAAGTCTGGCGATTGGCATACATCCGACACTCCGCCAGCAACGCCAGCAGATTCGGATCGCGCTCCTTGGCCTTGAGAAACACCACGCCAATGTGCTGCTGCAAGCGGTACTTCTCCTGCAACGGAATCAGCTTCACCCGGTTCTCGTACACCGCCGCAATCCTTCCCGGCAGCAACGCATAACCCACCCCCGAGCTGACCATGCTCAGCAGGGTGAAGATGTCGTTGACCTGCATCGCCACCTTCGGCTCGAACCCCGCCTGCTTGAACACCCGAATGCCGTCCTGATGGGTGGCGAAGCCTTGGGTCAGGGTGATGAAGGTTTCATCGCGCACCTCTGCCAGATCGACTTCACTGCGTTGAGCGAATCTTGAATCTGCCGGCGTGGCGAGGAAAATGTCATCGGAAAACAGCGGGATCTGCTCGCAGTCCGGGTCGCTGACCGTGTCGTCCAGCGACACCAGAATCGCGTCGACTTCCATGTTCTTCAGCTTGTACAGCAGGTCGATGTTCGAGCCGAGGATCAGGTCGATGTTGAGTTCGCTGCGGCGGATCTTCAGGCCCATGATCAGTTGCGGTACGGTTTTCACCGTCAGCGAATACAGCGAGCCGAGTTTGAAGCGTTCAGCGGAGAAACCGGCGGCCTCGCGGGTCAGGCGCACGCTTTCGACCACGTCCTGAATCAGCTTCTGCGCGCGTTCTTCGAGCACGTAGGCGCTTTCCAGTGGCGTCAGGTTGCGCCCTTCGTGCTTGAACAGCGGGCAGCGCAGGGCGCTTTCCAGCGAATGGATCGCCCGGTGCACGCTGACATTGCTGGTCTGCAACTCGGCAGCGGCGCGCGCCAGATTGCCGGTGCGCATGAAGGCGAGGAACACCTCGAGTTTTTTCAGGGTCAATTCTTCGTCGATCAGCATGGCGCGGACTCTTTTTGGTATCGACCGATTGTGCCCAATTACCGTGGCGTGCGCAGGTCCGCGTTGAACAGAAACATTGCGCTTTTACGCTCAAGGCCCGAGCCTTGCGCGCTGCGGTAACGAATAACGAGGTGAGCGACACATGTATCACGGGGAAAAACTCAACGCCTGGACGCATCTGGTCGGGGCAGTGGCCGCATTTATCGGCGGCGTGTGGATGCTGGTGATTGCCAGCCTCGACGGCAGTCCGTGGAAAATTGTCAGCGTGGCGATCTACGCCTTTACGTTGCTGGTGCTCTACAGCGCCTCGACCGTGTACCACAGCGTGCGCGGGCGCAAGAAAGCGATCATGAAGAAGGTCGATCACTTTTCGATCTACCTGCTGATCGCCGGCAGCTACACACCATTCTGTCTGGTGACGCTGCGCGGGCCGTGGGGCTGGACGTTGTTCGGGATTGTCTGGGGGCTGGCGCTGATCGGCATCCTGCAGGAGATCAAACCACGCTCGGAAGCGCGGATCCTGTCGATCGTGATCTACGCGGTGATGGGCTGGATCGTGCTGGTGGCGGTCAAACCGTTGATTGCTGCTTTGGGCACGGCAGGGTTTGCCTGGCTGGCGTCGGGCGGGGTGTTGTACACCGTGGGCATTATCTTTTTTGCCCTGGATCACCGGTTACGGCATGCGCACGGGATCTGGCATCTGTTCGTGATCGCCGGGAGTCTGCTGCACTTTGTGGCGATTCTGTTTTATGTCCTCTAACTGGAATTGTCCCCAATCTCCCTGTGGGAGCGGGCTTGCTCGCGAATGCGTCGATTCAGACAACATCTCTGTTGAATGACACACCGCATTCGCGAGCAAGCCCGCTCCCACATTAGTTGTGTTCCCACATCAGACTTGTGCCGAGTGCAGGTTATTGAGTTGTTGTTCAGCTCGCTGGCTGAAAATCTGCAGCAGATCGTTGAGCGTATGCGGTGGTGGCTCGCTGGCGCGGGTCACGGCGTACAAAGTGATCGGCAGTGGCGGGGCGAGGGGGCGGAGGGTGGTGGTTGCCACAGAGGCGCCCAGTGCGGTGAACGGATCGATCACCGCGACGCCGGCGCCGGACTCGACCATCGCCCGTGCCAGCGAATAGGTCTGCACGGCAATCCGCACCCGTGGCGGTGGCTCCACCGCTTCCAGATAGCTGTCGAGCCTTGCCGCCAATGGATCGGCGCTGGATAAACCAATAAGCGGCACATCCGCAAGCGCCATCAGTGGCAGCGGTTTGCCGACGTCTGCCGGCGGCCAGAAGTCCTTTGGCGCCAACGCCACCAGCACCCCCGCCGCCAGCGGCTGCGCTTTCAGCCCCGGGTGATCCGGCAGTTGCAACGTCAGGGCCACGTCCACTTCGCGCATCAGCAGGTTCTGCATCAACTCGCGGCTGTGGGCACTGGACAGTTCGCAGGCGATGTCCGGGAATTGCGCCGTCCATTGCCGGATCGCCGGCGGCAGCAGCGACAGCGCCAGCGCTGGAGTCGCGCCGATCCGCAGGCTGTGGCCGGGTTCGCGGCGCAGGCTCTGTGCCAGGCGCCGCACGCCTTGCAGACTTTCCGTGACCTTGTCGACTTCGCGCTCCAGCTCCAGCGCTTCCGGGGTCGCCTGCAATTTACCGCGCACCCGCAGAAACAACGGAAAGCCCAACTGCTGCTCGGCGTGCTGCAGCACTTTGGTCACCGCCGGTTGCGAGACGTGCAGCAATTGCGCAGCGGCGCTGACCGAGCCGGTCTGGCGGATGGCCTGGAAAATCTCGATGTGGCGAAGGCGCATGGCGAGTCCATAACCTTTGTTTATAGGTCTGGCATCTTTATTCATTGTTCGGCGCCTGTCACCTCACCCTAACCTCAGCCTCGTCTTCACATAGAAATAGGGACGGACATGGCTCAGCGTGTGTGCATCATCGGCGGCGGCGTGATCGGGTTGGCAACGGCCTATGCGCTGGTGCGCGACGGTTTCGAAGTGACAGTGGTCGAGGCGCGGCAGTCGCTGGGCAGCGAAACCAGCTTCGCCAACGGCGGCCAGTTGTCCTACCGCTATGTGGCGCCGCTGGCCGATGCCGGCGTGCCGTTGCAGGCGATCGGCTGGATGCTGCGCGGCGACTCACCGCTCAAGCTGCGCCCGCGTCTGGACCCGGCGCAATGGCGCTGGATGGCGTCGTTTCTCGCCGCCTGCCGCACCTCGATCAACCGCGAAAACGCGGCGCATCTGTTGCGTCTGGCGCTGTTCAGCCAGAGCACCCTGAAACGCTGGCGCGAGGATGACGGACTTACCGGTTTCAACTGGCGGCGCAACGGCAAACTGGTGACTTTCCGCAATGCCGTCAGTTTCGACCATGCGCGCAAGGGCCTGGCCGATCCGCAGCAACAACAGGTGTTGTCCGCCACCGAATGTGCGCAACTGGAACCGGCCTTGACCAAAGCGCCGTTTGTGGGCGCGATCTACACGCCGGATGAAGAAGTCGGCGACTGTCACGCCTTCTGCCAGCAGTTGGCGGGGCGATTGAAGGCGTCGGGCCGTTGCGAGTTTCGTCTCGGTCAGGCAGTCACCGGCATTCGTCACAGCCACGGCGCCGTCACCGCCATTGAGCTTGGCGACGAAACCCTGCCGGTCGACCAACTGGTAATCGCCGCCGGGCACCGAAGCTCTTTGCTGGCGCTGCCCGGCCTGCACGTGCCGCTGTATCCGCTGAAGGGTTACAGCCTGACCGTGCCGATCGGCAACGGGCATCGGGCGCCGGACGTGAGCATCACCGACTACGACCGCAAGATCGTCTACGCGCGCATCGGCGAACAGTTACGCGTGGCGGCGATGGTCGACATCGTCGGTTTCGACCCGGCGGTAGATCCCGAGCGGTTGGCACTGATCAAGCGCCAGGCCCGCGACACCTTTCCCGATGCCGGCAATTACGACGCGGCTGTGGAGTGGGCGGGCATGCGCCCGGCCACCCCCACCGGCGTACCGTTGTTGGGCGCCACGGCGTATCGCAATCTGTGGCTCAACCTCGGCCACGGCGCGCTCGGTTTCACCCTGGCCTGCGGCAGCGGGCAGTTGCTCAGCGAACTGATCGGCCAGCAGCGTACATCCATTGATCTGCACGGCTTCAATCCCCGTGCGGCGTGACGGATTCTGCTAAAACACCCCAACCACAACGGAGAATAACAATGCAAAAAATCACGTTGCTCGGCTGCACACTGGCGCTGTTCATCGGCGCCCAGGCACAGGCCAATGAAGTGCCGCTGACCGGCGCGCTTGGCAAGATCGCCAGCGCCAACAGCATCACCCTGGGCTATCGCGATGCGTCGGTGCCGTTCTCGTATGTGGGCGATCACACCGGGCAGCCGATGGGGTATTCGGTGGAGCTGGCAGGCAAGATTGTCGAGCGGATCAAGCAGCAACTGGCGTTGCCGGAGCTGAAGGTGAAGTACAACCTGGTGACATCGCAGACGCGGATTCCGCTGGTGCAGAACGGCACGGTTGATCTTGAGTGCGGCTCCACCGGGGTGACGGCCGAGCGGCAGAAACAGGTCGCGTTCTCCTACGGTTTCATCTACGTAAAAGGGCAGTTGCTGACCGCAAAGGACAGCGGCATTCACAGCTTCGATGACCTGCGCGGCAAGAACGTGGTGACCACCGCCGGCACCACCAACGAGCGCTATCTGAAGAGCTACAACCTCGACCACAAACTGAACATGTTCGTGATCAGCGCCAAGGATCACGGCGAGGCGTTCCAGATGCTGCAGTCGGGACGGGCAGCGGCCTTCTACATGGACGACGCATTGCTCTACGGCGAGCGGGCCAAGGCGCGGGACCCGCACAACTGGGTCGTGGTGGGGGAGGAACAATCGCGGGAAATCTACAGCTGCATGGTGCGCAAGGATGATCCGCAATTCCTCGCGCTGGTGAACGACGCGCTGGCCGATCTGTACAGCTCGGGGGAGATCAACGGGATTTACCGTAAGTGGTTCGAACAGCCGATCCCGCCAAAGGGGTTGAACCTGGAGTTTCCGATGACCAGCGAGTTGAAGGCGATCATTGCCAGGCCAGTCAGTGATCCGGTGGAGTGACAGTCAGACCGAGGTGAAGCTCTTCGCGAGCAAGCCCGCTCCCACGGTAGTTCTCGGGTGTGCACAAAATTTGTGCTCACTGGAAATCCAATGTGGGAGCGGGCTTGCTCGCGAAGAGGCCCTAGAAGTCACCCCAAAGCTGCTGAGCCACCGCCAGTGCAACCACCGGCGCAGTCTCGGTACGCAGCACGCGTGGGCCGAGGCGGGCGGCGTGGAAACCGTTGCCCTTGGCTTGCTCGACCTCGGCGTCGGACAAGCCGCCTTCGGGGCCGATCAGGAACGCCAGGGTCGCCGGTTTGGCATGGCTCACCAGCGGCTCCGCCACCGGGTGCAGCACCAGTTTCAGCTCGGCTTCGGTCTGTTTCAACCAGTCCGCCAGCAGCACCGGCGGATGAATCACCGGCACCCGCGAGCGGCCGCACTGCTCACAGGCGCTGATCGCCACCTGACGCCAGTGCAGCAGGCGTTTGTCGGCGCGTTCGTCCTTCAGGCGCACTTCGCAGCGGTCGCTGAAGATCGGGGTGATTTCCGTCACGCCCAGCTCGGTGGCTTTCTGGATCGCCCAGTCCATGCGTTCGCCACGGGACAGGCCCTGGCCGAGGTGGATCTGCAGCGGCGATTCAATCTGCCCGGCTAACTGCTCGTCGATCTGCACGACGACGCGTTTCTTGCCGACCTCCACCAGCGAGCCGCGAAACTCATGGCCGGAGCCGTCGAACAGCTGCACCGCATCGCCCTCGGCCATGCGCAGCACGCGGCTGATGTAATGCGCCTGGGCTTCCGGCAGTTCGTGTTCGCCGGTGCTCAGGGGGGCGTCGATAAAGAAGCGGGACAGTCTCATTTCGGGTCTCTGGAAAGATGTGAATCAGTTGGATCGGTGTCGACTTCATTCGCGAGCAGGCTCGCTCCCACAGGGAAATGCATTCCAGGGTGGGAGCGAGCCTGCTCGCGAAAGCGGCAGTTCAGGCGCCACAAATTTTCAATCAGCCCGGATCGCGGAACCCCGGGTGGAAATCTTTTGGCACGGCCACGCTGACGCTGTCACGGGTGGCGATGTCGATGCCTTCGCTGGCGACTTCGGCGAGGAAGTCGATCTGCTCCGGGGTAATCACGTACGGCGGCAGGAAATACACCACGCTGCCCAGCGGACGCAGCAGCGCGCCACGCTCCAGCGCATGCTGGAACACCTTCAAACCGCGACGTTCCTGCCAAGGGTAGGCCTCTTTGGTGGCTTTATCCTTGACCATTTCGATCGCCAGCACCATGCCGGTCTGCCGCACTTCGCTGACATTCGGGTGATCGACCAGATGCGCAGTGGCCGAGGCCATGCGCCGGGCCAGGGCCTGGTTGTTCTCGATGACGTTGTCCTGCTCGAAGATATCCAGGGTCGCCAGCGCCGCCGCACAGGCCAGCGGGTTACCGGTGTAGCTGTGCGAATGGAGGAAGGCGCGCAGGGTCGGGTAGTCGTCGTAGAACGCGCTGTAGACCTCGTCGGTGGTCAGGCACGCCGCCAGTGGCAGGTAGCCGCCGGTCAGGGCCTTGGACAGGCAGAGGAAGTCCGGGCGGATGCCGGCCTGCTCACAGGCGAACATGGTGCCGGTGCGGCCGAAGCCGACGGCGATTTCGTCGTGGATCAGGTGCACGCCGTAGCGGTCGCAGGCTTCGCGCAGCAGCTTGAGGTACACCGGGTGATACATGCGCATGCCGCCGGCGCCCTGAATCAACGGCTCGACGATGACTGCCGCCACGCTGTCATGATGTTCTGCCAGTGTCTGTTCCATGGCGGCGAACAGGTTGCGCGAATGCTCTTCCCAGCTCATGCCTTCGGGGCGCAGATAACAATCCGGGCTGGGCACCTTGATGGTTTCCATCAGCAGCGCTTTGTAGGTCTCGGTGAACAGCGGCACGTCGCCGACCGCCATCGCTGCCATGGTTTCGCCGTGGTAGCTGTTGGTCAGGGTGACGAAGCGCTTTTTGTTTGGCTGGCCGCGGTTGAGCCAGTAGTGAAAGCTCATTTTCAGCGCGACTTCGATGCAGGACGAACCGTTATCGGCGTAGAACACCCGATTCAGGCCTTCCGGGGTCATCTTCACCAGACGCTCGGACAGTTCGATCACCGGTTGATGGCTGAAACCAGCCAGAATCACGTGCTCCAGCTGATCGACCTGATCCTTGATGCGCTGGTTGATGCGCGGGTTGGCGTGGCCGAACACGTTGACCCACCAGGAGCTGACGGCGTCGAGGTAGCGCTTGCCTTCGAAGTCTTCGAGCCAGACGCCTTCACCGCGCTTGATCGGGATCAGCGGCAGCTGTTCGTGGTCTTTCATCTGGGTGCAGGGATGCCACAGCACCGCGAGGTCGCGTTGCATCCACTGGTTATTCAGGCCCATTTACAGTCTCCTCGAGGCGGCTCGCGTCAGGCGCGGGCAAACAATCGCGCAAGCCTATGCAATGCATCGCGCCGGGACAACCCATTGCGTCGATTGAGCTACTTTGTATGGGCCGATAGACGTCGCTGGCGGCGTTTTGATGGCTGACGTATTCTTCGCGGTTCTTTGGGTCGTCTGACCCGCAAAACTGCTTTTTTCCTACGTGTATTTCCGGAGTTCGCTGAATGTCTGTCGGTTGGCTGCGCGCCTGTGCGCTGGTGATGTTGGGGCTGTTCAGCGTTACGGCGCTGGCCAAGGATAAAACCGCAATCGTGATCGGCGGCGGCCTGTCGGGCCTGACCGCAGCTTACGAGCTGCAAAACAAGGGCTGGCAGGTCACGCTGCTCGAAGCCAAGCCGAGCCTGGGCGGTCGCTCGGGCATGGCCACCAGCGAGTGGATCGGCAACGACAAGACCCAGCCGGTGCTGAACAAATACGTCTCGACCTTCAAGCTGAGCACCACGCCAGCCCCTGAATTCGTGCGTACACCGGGTTATCTGATCGACGGTGAATATTTCTCCGCTGCCGATCTGGCGACCAAGCAGCCGGCCACCGCCGATGCCCTGAAGCGCTACCAGAAAACCCTCGACGATCTGGCCCGTTCGATCGACGACCCGCAGAACCCGGCCGCGACCAACACCCTGCATGCGCTGGACCAGATCAACGTGTCGAGCTGGCTCGACAAGCAGAACCTGCCGGCCACCGCGCGTCAGCTGATCAACCAGGACATCCGCACCCACTACGACGAGCCTTCGCGTCTGTCGCTGCTGTATTTCGCCCAGCAGAACCGCGTCTACCGTGGCGTCTCTGACCGTGACCTGCGCGCCTCGCGTCTGGTCGGCGGCAGCCAGGTGCTGGCCCAGGCGTTCGTCAAACAGATCAAGACCATCAAGACCAACTCGCCGGTTTCCGCGATCACTCAGGACAAGGATGGCGTGACCGTCAAGGTCGGCAGTGTTGGCTATCAGGCTGACTACGTGGTGCTGGCCGTGCCGCTGCGTGCGCTGAACAAGATTGCGCTCACCCCGGCGCTGGACGCTCAGCACCTGGCCGCGATCAAGGGCACCAACTACGGCTGGCGCGACCAGATCATGCTCAAGTTCAAGACGCCAGTGTGGGAAAGCAAGGCGCGCATGTCCGGTGAGATCTACAGTAACGCCGGCCTCGGCATGCTCTGGATCGAACCGGCGCTGAAAGGTGGCGCCAACGTGGTGATCAACCTGTCCGGCGACAATGCCCGCGTGATGCAAGCGTTCGGCGACAAGCAGATGGTCGATCAGGTGCTGATCCGTCTGCACGCGTTTTATCCACAGGCCCGTGGCTCGTTCACCGGCTATGAAATCCGTCGCTACAGCACCGACCCGTCGATGGGCGGCGCCTACCTGGCTTACGGCCCGGGCCAGATCAGCAAGTTCTGGCGCATGTGGGAGCGCCCACTGCAACGCGTAGCGTTTGCCGGCGAACACACCGACACCCTGTATCCGGGCACTCTGGAAGGCGCGCTGCGCACCGGTCAGCGTGCGGCCAGTCAGGTTGAAGACCTGGCCGCCGGCAAGTCGTTTGAGCCGGTCAAAGTGGTTCCAGCCGCAGCAGCGGCAGGCGCGGCGGGTGCCGTGGCGGCGAAGAAGGGCAACTTCTTCAGCAACCTGTTTGGCGGTTCGGATGACGAGAAGAAGCCAGAACCTGTGAAGGCGCCTGAGCCGGCTCCAGCTCCAGCAGCCCCAGCGCCTGCACCGGTTCCAGCCCCTGCGCCAGCTCCGGTAGAAGCGCCGAAACCCGCCGCTCCGGTGAAAGCCGAGCCGGCGAAGAAAGCGCCAGCCAAGCCTGCGGCGAAGAAGCCTGCAGCGAAAACCGAGGCGAAAAAGGCCCCGGCCAAACCGGCGGCGAAAAAGGCTGAGCCGGCGAAGAAGCCTGCGGCCAAGCCGGCTACAACCCCGGCTCCGGCGGCAAACACCGATAGCAAAGCGCAGTAAGGCTTTGCGGTGAATGAAAAAGCGCGGCTCTCATGCCGCGCTTTTTTTTGGCCTGCCAAACCGCCTTCGCGAGCAAGCTCGCTCCCACATTATTCGACCGTGATCCCTCAGCTGGAATGCGATCCCCTGTGGGAGCGAGCTTGCTCGCGAAGAGGCCGGTTCAGGCAGCACTGACTTTGGATCTGTACCCAGCCTTCTGCCCCACTCTTTCCCCTTTAATCTTTCCTTAACTACCATGTTCAAGACTCTTGATCGTATTTCTCGATATTTCAAAGCAAAATTTTCCGCTTTAATTCGATAGATAACTCGCTAGTCTTGGTTCGCAGTTCTCACAGGATTTGGGCAATGCAGCTACGTAACTCTGCTTCACGCTATGGTTGGGTCAGCATCTTCATGCACTGGGGCGTGGCGCTGGCGGTCTTCGGACTGTTCGCGCTGGGTCTGTGGATGGTGGGGCTGGATTACTACAGCAGCTGGCGCAAAGACGCGCCGGATCTGCACAAGAGCATCGGTCTGGTGCTGCTGGGTGTGATGGTGTTGCGGGTGTTGTGGCGCTTTATCAGCCCACCACCACCGACGCTGCAAAGCTACAGCCGCATGACCCGCATCGGCGCCAAATTCGGCCACGGGTTTCTGTACGTCGGGCTGTTCGCTGTGATGCTTGCCGGTTACCTGATTTCCACCGCAGACGGTGTCGGGATCCCGGTGTTTGGCCTGTTTGAAGTTCCTGCACTGGTTTCCGGGTTACCGGATCAGGCAGACACCGCTGGGGTGATTCATCTCTGGCTGGCATGGGCGCTGGTAATTTTTTCCGGTCTCCATGCGTTGGCAGCATTGAAGCACCACTTTATCGATCGTGATGCGACCCTTACTCGAATGCTCGGTCGCAAAGCCTGAAATTCAACCTCGACTCAAAGGAAAAGAAAGCATGTTGAAAAAGACTCTGGCCGCTCTGGCAATCGGTTCGGCCGTACTGTCCGCGAACGTGATGGCTGCTGATTACACCGTCGACAAGGAAGGCCAGCACGCTTTCGTCGACTTCAAGATCAGCCACCTGGGCTACAGCTACATCACCGGTACCTTCAAGGACATCGACGGCAAGTTCAGCTTCGACGCCGCCAAGCCTGAAGACAGCAAAATCGAATTCAACGTGAAAACCGCCAGCGTGTTCACCAACCACGCCGAGCGCGACAAGCACATCTCCAGCAAAGACTTCCTGGACGTGGGCAAATACGCTGACGCCAAGTTCGTCTCCACCAGCGTCAAATCCACCGGCAAGAACGCCGATGGCAAAGACACTGCCGACGTGACCGGCGACCTGACCCTGCACGGCGTGACCAAGCCAATCGTGGTCAAGGCTGTGTTCCTGGGCGAGGGCAAGGATCCATGGGGCGGCTACCGTGCCGGCTTCGAAGGTACCACCAGCATCAAGCGCTCTGATTTCGGCAAGATGATGGATCTGGGTCCACAGTCCGACAAGGTCGACCTGTACATCTCGTTCGAAGGTGTGAAAGCGAAGTAATTTTCGCCGCCATACAAAAACGCCCCCGGTCGTAAGGCCGGGGGCGTTTTTTATTGTCCTTCACAACACTGATCTCACCGCAGATCCCCTGTGGGAGCGGGCTTGCTCGCGAATGCGGCGGGCCAGTCGATACTTCCGTTACAGACATACCGCATTCGCGAGCAAGCCCGCTCCCACAGGTGATGTGGTGATTCAGGGATATTGGCGTGCTCATAAAAAATGCCCCGGCTCTTTCGAACCGGGGCATTTTTCATTGCCGCGATAACTCAGCGATTGCGGGTCAGCAGTGCTGGTTTTTCGCCGCGCGGGCGGGTCGGCAGTTGATCGAGCTGCTCAGGCGTCGGGAAGCGGTCGGCTTTCGATTCCTTGTGCATGATCTTCGGCCCGGTGCTGCGCGGGTTCTGCACGGCCGGTTCGGCGCGTTGCTGATCGTCGCGAGCCGGGCGGCGGTTGCGCGAGGACTCGTCACGACGGCCCTGGCCATCACGGGGAGCACCGTTGCGCGGGCCGCTGCGTTTGCCCGGTGGGGTGCCGGTGCTCGAACCGTTGCTGTTACGCGGGCCGTTCTGGCGACCTTGCGACTGACCGCCGCGTGGAGCGCCTGCACCTGCGCCCTGAGCTGGCGCGCCTGGACGGCGACCACGGCCACCGGCAGGAGCAGCTTTCGGCACGTAATCAACGCGGTTACCGAAGTTATCGATATCGTCGTCGAGGAACTCGTCCGGTGCACGATCAGCCGCCGCGCGTGGTGGCTGGCTCGGACGCTGTTCGCGGGCCGGGGTGCCTTCACGCGGTTTCTGCTGACGGGCAGGGCGCTCGCCGCGTTCGCCGGCGGGTTTTTCCTTGCCCTTGTCTTTGCCTTTGTCCTTGCGACCGCCGCCACCACCGCCACCATTCGGACCGTCGCCACGCGGGCCACGGGAGTTGCGCGGGTTGCGCATGTCCGGACGCTCACGCACTTCAGGCTTCTCGGCCTCGATGGTGCTGGCATCGAAGCCCATCAGGTCGCCGTCGGCGATTTTCTGCTTGGTCATGCGTTCGATGCTTTTCAGCAGCTTCTCTTCGTCCGGGGCCACCAGCGAGATCGCCTCGCCCGAACGACCGGCGCGGCCAGTACGGCCGATACGGTGCACATAGTCTTCATCGACGTTCGGCAGTTCGAAGTTGACCACGTGTGGCAACTGATCGATGTCCAGACCGCGCGCGGCGATGTCGGTCGCGACCAGGATGCGCACTTCACCGGCCTTGAAATCGGCCAGGGCTTTGGTGCGGGCGTTCTGGCTTTTGTTGCCGTGGATGGCCACAGCCGGCAGGCCGTGTTTGTCCAGGTACTCGGCCAGACGGTTGGCGCCGTGCTTGGTGCGGGTGAACACCAGTACCTGTTCCCAGGCACCGGCGGTGATCAGGTGCGCCAGCAGGGCACGCTTGTGGCTGGCCGGCAGACGGAACACGCGTTGCTCGATGCGCTCGACCGTGGTGTTCGGCGGTGTGACTTCGATGCGTTCCGGGTTGTGCAGCAGCTTGCCGGCAAGATCGGTGATGTCTTTGGAGAACGTCGCCGAGAACAGCAGGTTCTGCCGCTTGGCCGGCAGACGCGCGAGGACTTTCTTCACGTCGTGGACAAAGCCCATGTCGAGCATGCGGTCGGCTTCGTCGAGGACGAGGATTTCGACGTGGGACAGATCGACGCTGCCCTGGCCGGCGAGGTCGAGCAGACGACCCGGGCACGCGACGAGGACGTCAACGCCACGGGACATGGCCTGGACTTGCGGGTTCATGCCGACGCCACCGAAGATGCAGGCGCTGACGAATTTCAGGTCACGGGCGTAGATCTTGAAGCTCTCGTGAACCTGGGCCGCGAGTTCGCGGGTCGGGGTCAGGACCAGTACGCGCGGTTGGCGCGGGCCATGACGCTGGGATTTGTCCGGGTGACCGTTGGGGAACAACCGCTCCAGGATCGGAAGGGCGAAACCGCCGGTTTTACCGGTACCTGTCTGTGCCGCAACCATCAGGTCGCGACCTTGCAACACGGCGGGAATGGCCCGCTGTTGCACCGGAGTAGGCTCGGTATAGCCCGCATCTTCGATGGCACGGACTAAAGCCTCGGAGAGACCGAGGGAAGCAAAGGACATGAGTAATCCTGTTTTAGTTAGGGCTTGGCCCAATGGGAGTCTTGCCTGGCGCGAATCGCGTTTAAGAGGACGCGATCCCGTCCGGTCCTGCTGCGGCTCCGAAGGCACGTCAGGAGCGCTCGCGCGGGCTGAAAGCTGCGCTGTAGCGGGTCGAGAGGCCTGTTACGGTTCCGGGCGTCCGGGCGTGAGCCTGGCGGGAACGCCGGAGTATAACAGAGCAATCACTGCGCGCTGCTTTCCTGCTGCTCAACGGTTTTGCGGCTGGCCGAGGCGTTGCCCAGCGGCACGGCGTCGACCGGGGCGGCGCCGTAGCGTGCGCTGAGCTCGGCGTAGGCCGGTTCGCGCTTGAAACGCTTGAGTTCGGCACCGAAACGCGCCACCAGCAGATCCATCCCGGCATTGCGTCGAACGGCCAGATATTGGCTCTGACGGCTGATGACCGTGGGATTTTCGGTGATTTGATCGCGAATATTCAGTTGATCGAGCAAATGCTGGCCCACGCGGCGATCGGTGATCAGCAAGTCGATACGTCCGCGCAACAGTTTGCCGAAGTTGGCCTCGTGGGTTGGTGCCGGCTCGCGGGTGAACAGTGTCGACTGGCTGAAGTCCGGACTGTACAGATAGCCCGGCGAAGTGCCGATGGTCAGGCCTTTGAGGTCTTCGAGCTGGCGGAACGGATGGGGACGGTCGTTGGCGTAGAACATCACGAACTCGACGTCCGACAGCGGTTCGATGGGGTAGAGCAGAGTGGCATCACGCTCGTCGCTGTGAAAAATATCCAGCGCGCCATCGGCCTGGCCGGTTTCGAGCATCGACAGACAACGTTTCCACGGCAGGAACTGCCACTCGACTTCGATTCCCAGACGCTTGAACACGATGGCGGTGGTTTCGTAGTCCAGCCCGAGGTTCTTGCCGCCCTCCTCGTAGACATAAGGCGCCCACGGCTCGGTGACAATACGCAGCTTCTCGCCCCGAGCGGCAAAGCTCAGGCAAGCAAAAACCAGCACGGTGAGTAACTGCGCGAAAAAAGGCATGGCTTGAGATTACGACGAGAAACGCGAAAGAGCCAGAAAGTGCCTGCACAAGCTCTAATTCGGGGATTCAAAAGCAAAAAATCGCAGCAACGACACCCCTGTAGGAGCTGCCGAAGGCTGCGATCTTTTGATCTTTCTTTTAATGCTTAGCGCGGCAACTTCAGGTTATTCCAGATCGCCAGACTAGGTTCAGCCTGGTTCATGGAATAGAAGTGCAGCCCCGGTGCGCCGCCCTGCAACAGGCGTTCGCACATTTCGCTGACAACTTGCTCGCCGAAGCGCTGAATGCTCTGGCTGTCATCGCCGTAGGCTTCCAGTTGCTTGCGGATCCAGCGCGGAATTTCCGCACCGCAGGCATCGGAGAACCGCGCCAGCTTGCTGTAGTTGGTGATCGGCATGATCCCCGGCACCACCGGAATGTCCACGCCTAGCGCCTGCAAACGGTCGACGAAGTAGAAGTAGCTGTCGGCGTTGAAGAAGTACTGGGTGATCGCGCTGTCGGCACCGGCGCGGGCCTTGCGCACGAAGTTGGCGAGATCGTCTTCGTAATTGCGCGCTTGCGGATGCATCTCCGGGTAAGCGGCAACTTCGATGTGGAAATGATCACCGGTTTCTTCACGAATGAATTCCACCAGTTCGTTGGCGTGACGCAGCTCGCCGCTGGTCATGCCCATGCCGGACGGCAGGTCACCGCGCAGCGCAACGATGCGCTTGATGCCGGCAGCCTTGTACTCGTTCAGCAGGCCGCGCAGGTCGTCCTTGCTGTCGCCGACGCACGACAGGTGCGGTGCGGCCGGTACTTTGACTTCGCTTTCCAGTTGCAGAACGGTGTTGAGGGTGCGATCACGGGTCGAACCACCAGCGCCGTAGGTGCAGGAGAAGAAGTCGGGGTTGTACGTTGCCAGCTGACGGGCAACGTTGAGCAGTTTTTCATGCCCAGCATCGGTCTTGGTCGGGAAGAACTCGAAGCTGTAGCGACGGTCTTGGGACATGGGAAATACCCTTGGAAACACGAAGCCTGTGAGGCTTGCACCGCCCATGTGGGAGCGGGCTTGCTCGCGAAAGCGGCGGGTCAGGCAACATCAATGCTGAATGACAGACCGCTTTCGCGAGCAAGCCCGCTCCCACAGGGAGAGCAGGCCGCCGCGTCAATCAGTAGCGGTAAGCGTGCGGCTTGAACGGGCCTTCGACGGTGACGCCGATGTAGTCAGCCTGTTGCTTGGTCAGTTGAGTGACCACGCCACCGAAGCCGCGCACCATTTCCAGGGCCACTTCTTCGTCGAGTTTCTTCGGCAATACTTCAACGGTCAGACGCTCGGCTTTCTCGGCTGGCGACAGGTCGGCGTACTTCTGGCCGAACAGGAAGATCTGCGCCAGTACCTGGTTGGCGAACGAACCGTCCATGATGCGGCTCGGGTGACCGGTGGCGTTGCCCAGGTTCACCAGACGGCCTTCGGCCAGCAGGATCAGGTAGTCGTCGTTCTGTGCGTCGAAAGCGCCCGGGCCGGTACGGTGGATCTTGTGGACCTGTGGCTTCACTTCTTCCCACGCCCAGTTCTTGCGCATGAAAGCGGTGTCGATTTCGTTGTCGAAGTGGCCGATGTTGCAGACAACAGCGCGCTTCTTCAGGGCTTTGAGCATGTTCGCGTCGCAAACATTGACGTTACCGGTGGTGGTCACGATCAGGTCGATCTTGCCCAGCAGCGCTTTGTCGATGCTTGCTTCGGTGCCGTCGTTGATACCGTCGATGAACGGCGAAACCAGTTCGAAACCGTCCATGCAGGCCTGCATGGCGCAGATCGGGTCAACTTCGGAAACCTTGACGATCATGCCTTCCTGACGCAGCGACTGAGCAGAGCCCTTGCCCACGTCACCGTAACCGATGACCAGCGCTTGCTTGCCGGACAGCAGGTGGTCGGTGCCGCGCTTGATCGCATCGTTCAGGCTGTGACGGCAGCCGTACTTGTTGTCGTTCTTGGACTTGGTCACCGAGTCGTTGACGTTGATCGCCGGGATCTTCAGCTCGCCCTTGGCCAGCATGTCCAGCAGGCGGTGAACGCCGGTGGTGGTTTCTTCGGTCACGCCGTGAACGCGGTCCAGCACCTGTGGGTACTTGTCGTGCAGCAGCTGAGTCAGGTCGCCGCCGTCGTCGAGGATCATGTTGGCGTCCCATGGCTGGCCATCCTTGAGGATGGTCTGCTCCAGGCACCACTCGTACTCTTCTTCAGTCTCGCCTTTCCAGGCGAAAACCGGGATGCCGGCGGCAGCGATGGACGCAGCGGCCTGATCCTGAGTCGAGAAAATGTTGCAGGACGACCAGCGTACTTCGGCACCCAGGGCAACCAGGGTTTCGATCAGCACGGCAGTCTGAATGGTCATGTGGATGCAGCCGAGGATTTTCGCGCCCTTGAGCGGCTGCTCGGAGGCGTACTTGCGGCGCAGACCCATCAGGGCCGGCATTTCCGACTCGGCGATGATGGTTTCGCGACGGCCCCAGGCAGCCAGGGACATATCGGCAACTTTGTAATCGTTAAAATCTGCAGGCGTGATAACAGCGCTCATGAAGAGCCTCCATTCGTAATGTATGCGAATGGGCGCCGTTGTGCGTTTAGTGTCCGGCCGTGGCCAGTCAACGCCCCATCCGAGCCTGACAGGTTGATCCTGCTGCAGCGCCCCTCGGACAGGTGGCGGGAAAACGGTAGCAGGTGAACGTTACCGTTTTGAAACGGGGGCGATTATAGCCGTCTAGACTGATCTTCCAAAGGGTTTCTGTCGGCCAGATGAAGATCGCTAATAGCGACCATAGTAGAAGGCTCATGGAGCATGACCGTCCGGTCTGCCAAGATGGCGCCATCTTTCGGCAAACGCTCAGGAGTGAATATGAATTTCCACACCCGCAAATGGGTAAAACCCGAAGACCTCAACCCCAATGGCACCCTGTTCGGCGGCAGCCTGCTGCGCTGGATCGACGAAGAAGCGGCGATTTACGCGATCGTCCAGTTGGGCAATCAGCGCGTGGTGACCAAGTACATTTCCGAGATCAACTTCGTCAGCGCCTCGCGCCAGGGCGACATCATCGAACTGGGCATCACCGCCACCGAGTTCGGCCGCACCTCGATCACCCTGACCTGCGAGGTTCGCAACAAGATCACCCGCAAGAGCATCCTCACGGTCGAGAAGATGGTCTTCGTCAACCTCGGCGAAGACGGCCTGCCGGCGCCGCACGGTCGCACCGAGATCAAGTACGTCAAAGACCAGTTCAAGGAAGATGAACTGGTCAGCAACTAACATCGGCGGCGCGCCCTTCGCGAGCAAGCCCGCTCCCACATGGATTGCGTTGTACCTGTGGGAGCGGGCTTGCTCGCGAATGCGGTTGTTCAGCCAGCGAAGAATCATCTGGCCACTGAACAGCCATGAACCGCCGGGGTCGTAGGTAAACACCACCCCCCACGGTTCCCGCGCCATGAGCAACCCTACAGACGGCAAGACCCCCAACCTCTCGACCGATGAACAACACGAAGTCGAGAAAAACCAGCCGCCCCGCGCGGCGGTTCTGCATGAAATCATCCGCACTCAAGGTGATCAGGAACTGGAGCGCAGCATTGCCGCGCTGTGGTGGTCGGCGCTCGCCGCCGGGCTGACCATGGGCCTGTCGCTGATGGGCATGGGCCTGCTCAATTCGCGTCTGCCCGAGGGCGAGGAATTCAAGGTGATCGCCAGTTTCGGCTACTGCGCCGGTTTCCTCGCGGTGATTCTCGCCCGCCAGCAATTGTTCACCGAAAACACCCTGACCGCCGTTCTACCGGTGATGACCAAACCGACCCTGAAAAACTTCGGCCGGCTGATCCGCCTGTGGGGCGTGGTCCTGTTCGGCAATTTGTGCGGGACGATTCTGGTGGCGTACGTGATGCTCGAGCTGCCGATCTTCGACACCAAGACTGATCACGCCTTCCTTGAAATCGGCCGCAAGGTCATGGAAAACCACGCCAGTCAGATGTTTGCCAAGGGCATCGTTTCCGGCTGGATGATCGCCACCATGGTCTGGATGATCCCGTCCATGGAGAGCGCGAAGATGTGGATCATCATCCTTATCACCTACCTGATGGCGCTGGGCGACTTCACCCACATCGTGGTCGGTTCGGCGGAAGTGTCGTATCTGGTGTTTGCCGGCGAGCTGCCGTGGAGTGATTTCTGGATGGTGTTTGCCGGGCCCACGCTGGCGGGGAATATCATCGGCGGCAGTTTCATCTTCGCCCTGATCAGCCATGCGCAGATCCGCAGCGAAAGCGGGGCGCCCAAGACGGATAAACCGAACTCCGGCAAACCCCGCGAAGATGAATCCGACAGCAAGCCCCGATAGTTTCAGGCCTTGAACGGCGGGCTGACCGGTTCTGTCGTCGGTTCGCTTTCAGGTGCCTTGAGCTGTCCCTCCCAGCGCGCTATGACCAGCGGTGCCAGTGCATTGCCCAACACGTTGAGCGCGGTGACCGGCATGTCCATCAAGCGGTAGACGCCGGCGATGATTGCCACGCCTTCCACTGGCAAACCGGCGGTGGTCAGGGTCGCTGTGAGGATGATGAACATGAAACCCGGCACTCCCGCCGCGCCCTTTGACGTCAACACCATGATCAGCACCAGCATGGCCTGATCCGCCAGACTCAGATCAATCCCGTACGCCTGGGCGATAAACAGCGTGCCCAGTCCCGCGAACAGCGAGGCGCCATCAAGGTTGAACGAGTACCCCAGTGGAATGACCATGCTGGTGATCGGGCGCGGAGCGCCATACTTCTCCATTTTCTCGATCAGTTGTGGCATCACCGTGGCCGACGCAGCACTGCTGTAAGCCAGTATCAATTCACTGCGTATTTCCCGAATCAGGTGGAAAAAGCGAATGCCGGCCATCCGCGCCACCAGCCCCAGCACGCCCAACGCGAAGAGCAACACCGCGACGTAAGTGATGCCGATCAGCTTCGCCAGCGGCAGTAATGCACTAAGGCCGAAGCTGGCCACGGTGACCCCGATCAGGCCGAAGATGCCGATGGGTGAATAGTGCATGACCAGATGCGTGACCTTGAACATGGTGTCCGATACCGCCTGAATCACGGCGATCAATGGCGCCTTCTGCGGCTCGGGCAGCATCGACAGGGCACAGCCGAACAGGATCGCGAAAAACAGCACGGAGAGCAGCTTGCCCTGAGACATGGCCAGGACGATGTTGTCCGGCACGATGTTCACCAGAGTTCGGCCCAGGTTCTGTGTGTCCCCCGTATTCGCCAGACCAATGGCCGGTGATTGCAGGGTGCTGCTGAAGTCTGCGCCGGCGCCGGGCTGAAAAACATTGCCGACGATCAGTCCGAAGACGATGGCAATGCTGGTGATGGTAAAGAAATAAACCAGCGTCTTTATCCCGACCCGCCCCAGCGCCTTGGTGCTGCCTGCCCCGGCGATGCCGACGACCATGCACGCAAAGACCAACGGTACGACGATCATTTTCATCAGCCTGATGAACAGGTCACCGGCCGGTTGCAGCAGATTGTCGATGAACCAGATCTTGTGTTCGGGAAACTGGTTGAGAAGGATGCCGACGATTATTCCGGCTGCCAGCCCGAGCATGATGCGGGTGACCAGACTGGTGGGTTTCCTGGTAGTCATGATGTGCCCCTTTTGTTGTTGTGTTTGTTGGGGTGAAGCTCAGTGTGCGAAGAGGCCGTCGAAGTCCTTGAAACCCTTGACTTCGATCGGATTGCCGCTGGGATCGAGAAAGAACATCGTGCGCTGCTCGCTGGGTTCGCCGGCGAAGCGGATCACCGGAGCGATTTCAAACGTTGTGCCGAGGCGGCTCAAACGATCGGCCAGCTCCAGCCACTCCTCCAGCGGCAGGACGACGCCAATGTGCGGCATCAATACTTTGTGATCGCCAACCTGGCCGGTACGGGTCGTGGTGAAGGGCGTGCCCACATGAAGCGAGAGCTGATTGCCGAAAAAGTCGAAGTCGACCCATGTCTCGGTACTGCGGCCTTCGGTGCAGCCCAACACATCTCGATAAAAAGTCCGCGCCTGTTCCAGGTCGCAAACATGGTATGCAGCGTGAAAAGGTCTGTTCATGCGATGTCCCCAAGTGAAGGAGCGCTCAGGGTAAACAGACCGTGCGGCGGGGCATAACGACTTCGCCTTGTTCTGAGCGAAAGGAAAACTTATGGATGTACGGTTTCTGAAAAGTCTGGTGGCGGTGGTCGAGACCGGTTCGATTGCGGCAGCGGCACGGCGCGAGAGTCGCACTGCGGCGGCTATCAGTCAGCGCGTCCAGGCGCTCGAAAGATTGCTGGGTTGCACGTTACTGCTGCGTACCGCGCACGCTGCCCGGCCCTCGGACCAGTGCCTGCTGATTCTGCCGAAGATCAGGGCGATCATCGAATTGGCCCAGGATCTACAGAGCGATCTGCATCCCGATGGGGTGGCCGGTGAACTGACAATCGGTGCAATTTCCACAGCGCTGACCGGCGTGTTACCCACCTTGATCGAGCGATTGGCGCTTACAGCACCTGATTTGAAGCTGAAGATCACCCCGGGTGACTCGAAAAGTCTTTACGAGAAGGTGCTTGCAGGGGAGTTGGACGCAGCGATTCTGGTCAGGCCTCCATTCCAGCCGCCCAAGGCATTGGCACTGGTCGTACTCAAGGTAGAGCCGCTGATTCTGGTGGCTCCAGCCGCGTACGCCGGGCAGTCGCTGGAAACGCTGTTGCGCGTTCATCCGTTCATTCGTTATGACGCACGCTCGTGGGGTGGGCAGATTGCTCAGCGCTACCTCGATGAACAGGCCATCGAGCCCAACGTGCTGTGCGAACTGGATGCGCTGGAAACGATCGTCATGCTGGTCGCGCAGGGGATGGGGGTATCGCTGGTGCCGCAGTGGGCCGGGATGATGCTGGAAGGGATGTACGTGTTACCGGTCGAGGACGGGCAGCGTCATGCGCGCGAGTTGGTGGTGATGCATGGCTCGACGCCGCACCGCCCATTGGCGATGCGGCATCTGCTTGATTTGCTGTGCGGTTCGTCGTGAGGGGGCTCACGACGGCGCTGCGGTGATACGTCAGTGTGCGGGTTCGGCCGCTGTGGCCGGCTCGTCACGGGTGGCGTGCTTGACCAGCTTGCCGATGGTCAGGCCCTGCAACAGGATCGACGACAGCACCACGATGTAGGTGATGCTCAGCAGCAGATCGCGCTCCGGGCCCAGCGGCAGGGCCAGCGCCAGTGCTACCGACACCCCGCCGCGCAAACCGCCCCAGGTCAGAATGCGGATGGTGCCGCGCGGCACCGTGCGCCAGCGCCGCAGCAGAACGATGGCCGGGGCCACGGTGAGCAGGCGCGAGAGCAGGATCGCCAGCGCCAGCAAACTGGCCGCCGCCACGTGCGCCCAGTTGAACGGCAGCAACAGCAGCTCCATGCCGATCAGTGCGAACAGCAGCGCATTGAGCATGTCATCGAGCAGCTCCCAGAAGCCGTCGAGGTACTTGCGGGTCATGTCGTTCATCGCCAGGTTGCGCCCCAGGTTGCCGATGATCAGACCGGCGACCACCATCGCAATCGGTGCCGAGACGTGCAGCTCGGTGGCCATCGCCGAACCGCCGATCACCAGCGCCAGGGTCAGCATCACCGTGATCTGATGCTGCTGGACGCTCTTGATCATCCGGTACACCCCATAACCGATCAGCCCGCCGAACAGCACACCGCCAATGGCTTCGTGCACGAACAGCATGGCCGTGGCGCTGAGGGTCGGCGTCTCACCCAGTTGGGCGATGCCCAGCAGCACGGTGAACACCACCACCGCAGTGCCGTCGTTGAACAGCGACTCGCCGACGATGGTGGTTTTCAGCGGTTTCGAAGCATTGGCGGTACGCAGTACGCCGAGCACTGCGATCGGGTCTGTAGGCGAAATCAGCGCGCCGAACAGCAGGCAGTAGAGGAAGCTCACGTGCCAGCCGAACAGGGCAAAAATGTAATAGGCGAGGCTGCCGATCACGGCGGTGGCAATCAGCACGCCGAACGTCGCCAGCAGGCCGATCGGCCAGCGATAGCTGCGCAGGTCGTTGAGGTTGACGTGCAGGGCGCCGGCGAACAGCAGGAACGACAGCATCCAGTTCATCAGCAGATCGCCGAAGTCGATCTGGCCGATCAGTTGCTGCACGCGGTCTTCGAGGCCGGGATAGCCGAGCACGCTCAGGCCTTGCAGCAACAGGGAGAACATCAGCGCGGTGACCATCACGCCGATGGTCGGCGGCAGGCCGATGAAACGGTAATTGACGAAGGTGAGAAGGGTGGTGAGGCAGATAAAAGCGGCAACAAGTTCTAGCATCCGGGCTCCATTGGATGGGGGTGGAAAGACAGCGCCCCGATTCTTCGGTGCAAAGGTTGGATGGGCTGTTTCGGGGTGGGGACACAATCATGCCCCCCTCGGTTGGTCAGCCGCAGACATTGGTGTAGGGTCAACAAAAAAATCAAGGAGTGGAACGTGGCGGCGACAGTTCTGGTGTTAATGGCGGCGCTGTTGCATGCGACGTGGAATACCCTGATCAAGTTCAGTGCCGAACGGTTGCTGGTGGTGGCGTGCATGGACACGGTGGCGCTGCTGTTCGTGGCGCTGGCATTTCCATTCATCAGCCTGCCGCCGGTGGAAATCTGGCCGTGGATTCTGGCTTCGGCGGCGTTCGAGCTGTTGTATCGCTATCTGCTGATTCAAGCTTATCGGGTCGGCGACCTCGGGTTGGTCTACCCGCTGATGCGTGGCTTGTCGCCGTTGGTGGTGCTGGCGCTGACCCTGATCTTCGCCGGCGAAGTGCTCACCACGCAGCAGATCCTCGGGATCATGCTGATTCCGCTGGGCATGGCTTGCTTGCTCTGGCAGGGCGGTGGTGGCAAACATCTCCCTTGGTCGATGCTACCGGTGGTGGCGCTGATCGGCTTGTGCATCGGTTGCTACACCTACATCGATGGTCAGGCCTTGCGGCGCTGGTCGCATCCACTGGATTACCTGGTCTGGGTCACGCTGCTCAGCGCTTGGCCGTTTCCGTTGCTGGCGTGGGTGGCGAAGCGCCCGGCATTTCTGGTGTTCTGGCGCGAGCAGTGGAAGCTGGGGCTGGCGGTCGGGTTCTGCGTGTTGTTCAGCTACGCTCTGGTGCTGTGGGCGATGCAGTTGGGCTCGATTGCCGAGGCGGCGGCCTTGCGTGAGATCAGCGTGATCCTGGTGGTGCTGTTCGGCATGCGCTACCTGAAAGAACCTTTCGGCAGGCCGCGGCTCTTAGCCTGTGGGCTGGTGCTGATCGGCATGTTGGTGATGAAGTTCTGACGGCCCGCAATTCTCTATCACTCGAAGAAGGACGGCTTTATGACGGTGGCTCTGTGGTGTGTGTTGATCGCGATTTTCCTGCCGTATGTGTGCACGATTGTGGCCAAGGTCTCGGGCGGTTTCAGGCTCAGTGACAATCATGATCCTCGGGATTTTCTCGATAGCGTGGGCGGCGTCGCCCGACGGGCGCATGCGGCGCAGTTGAACAGCTTCGAGGTGATGCCGGCGTTTGCGGCAGCGGTGATCGTTGCCCATCTGGTGGGCACGGCGCAGCTGGTGACAGTGAATGTGCTGGCGGTGCTGTTTATCACCAGTCGCCTGCTGTACATCATCTGCTACCTGGCGGATTGGGCGATCTTGCGGTCGCTGGTGTGGTTTGTCGGGATGGGGCTGATTGCTGCGTTCTTCTTTGTGTCGGTCTGATTCTCGGGTGTTGCAGCTGGCCTCTTCGCGAGCAAGCCCGCTCCCACAGGTATCAATGGCGAGCACAAATCCTGTGTACACCAAAGAACCCTGTGGGAGCGGGCTTGCCCGCGAAGGCGGTAGCTCTGGCGCCGAGGCGCTTAAGGCTTGTCCTTAACCGTATCGGCCACCTGCGGTACTTGCGGCAACGCCACACCTTTAGGCCAGAGCATCCAGATCTGTCCCTGCTGTTTCATGTCCCCGGCCAGTTGCCCGGCAGCATCGCCGGTGCCCCAGAACAGATCCGCGCGCACCTCGCCGGCAATCGCGCCACCGGTGTCCTGCGCCGCGACCGGGCGAACCAAAGCGCTGCCGTCCGGGCGGGTGGTCGACAGCCACAGCAGGCTGCCCAACGGAATCACCTTGCGATCCACTGCTGCGCTGTAGCCGGCGGTCAGCGGCACATTGAGCGAGCCGCGTGGGCCTTCGTTGCTGTCCGGGTTGCGGGTGAAGAACACGTAGCTCGGGTTGCTGCCCAGCAGTTCCGGGATGCGCGACGGATTGGCCTTGGCCCAGTTGCTGATCGCGCCCATGGTCACGTCTTCTTTCTTCAACTCGCCCTGTTCCACCAGCCAGCGCCCGATCGGCCGGTACGGATGGCCGTTCTGGTCGGCGTAGGCGATGCGCAGTTGTTTGCCATCCGGCGTCTGAATCCGCCCGGAACCCTGGATCTGCAAAAACTGCAGGTTCATTGGATCGGTCAGGTACGCCACTACCGGCGCTTTGACGCCTTTGGACTCGATGGTCGCCGCGTCGTCATACGGCTTGAGCACTCGGCCTTCGAGACGGCCACGCAGGCGCTTGCCCTTCAGTTCCGGGTAAATGCTGTCCAGCGAGACGATGATCATGTCTTCCGGCACGCCGTACACCGGCACGTTCGCCACCTCGGTGGGCGTCAGGCTGCCGGGGTAGACCGGTTCGTAGTAACCGGTGATCAGACCGTTGGGGTTGTCATGCTCGGCGCGCAGTCCGAACACGTCGAGGTTCTGCTTGAGGAACGCGCGAATCTCGTTGGCGCTTTGCGGCACGTTGGCGGCTGCCGCGCAGGTGCCGCCCCAGACCGGATCAGCCTTGAGTCGGGTGCAGGCGCTGCGCCATGAACTGAAACCGGCCACCAGATCGCTGTCGGACACCGCCGGCAAGGCTTCCCAAGTGGCGCTGGAATAAGTGGCCAAGGCATGGGTTTTCGGTTTGGCAGTGTCGCCACCCGTACAGCCGGCAAGGATTGCCAGCAGTGGCAGGGTTGCGATCAGTGGGTGACGCCAGGCCTTGAAACGGCTGTTCATGGAGTGATTCCTGTGCCGGTTGCCCAAGTGCTCCATGCGCTCCGGCAACCCGTATTTTTAATAGGGCTATTGGTGTTTGTCGGCGACGCGAGGATACTGGCCGCCGAATTCCGTGACCTGAAGCCACCATGACTCTTAAAAGAATTTCTGTTGTATTGCTGGCCTGTCTGACCTTGTCCGCCTGTGGCGGCGTCGATCCGAATTCTCCGCTGGGGCAACGCAAGGCGATCTTCAAACAAATGCTCAAGACCGGCGAAGACCTGGGCGGCATGTTGCGTGGACGTATTCCGTTCGACGGGCCGAAATTCGCCGAAGGCGCGGTGAAGCTCGATGCGTTGTCGCATGAACCGTGGAAGCATTTCCCGCAGGTTCGTGAAGAAGATCACACCAGCGCCAAGGATGATGTCTGGCTGCGTCAGGCCCGCTTTCAGGAATTGGCCCGTAACCTTGAGGCGGCCACCGGTGAACTGGTGATCGCCAGCAAGGTTCAGCCGTACAAGGCCAGTAACCTCGGGCCTGCGGTGCAGAAAGTTGAAGATGCCTGCAGCGCTTGCCATAAAGAGTTTCGCGATCATTGATTTCTGTTGTTTGAGCTGACGCCTTCGCGAGCAAGCCCGCTCCCACACTGGATCTGTGTCGTTCACAAATAAAATGTGGGAGCGGGCTTGCTCGCGAAGAGGGCATCAAATTCCCCGCATTAACGGTTACTTGTCGATCTGGTCCAGCGCATCCTGCAGTTCCTTGCGCGACTCGGCGAGCTTGTCCTTGCGCTTGTTGATTTTCTCCGGATCGCCTTTCTTCATCGCCTTGTCGAGATCCGCCTGACGCTTGCTCACTTCGTGCTTGGCTTCCAGCACCTTGTTTTCGCGTTCTTTCTTCAGGCCGGCATCGGTGCAGTTCTTCGTCACTTCATCCAGCGCGGTTTGCAGACCGGCCTGCTGATCGGTGTTGCCCCGGGATTTCGCCTGCTCGAGCTGATTGATGATGCCCTGCTTCTTCGCGGCGCAACCGGTCAGGCCCGGTGCATCTTCGTCAGCCATCACAGGCGCGGCCAGAACACCACAGAGAGTCAGCAAGGCAAGGGGTGCAAGAAATTTCATAAAAGCTCCATGTGCAAAGGCAGTCGGGTCGGGGGCACTGCGCTGTTTGAGCGTCTGACGGCCCTTGGGTTCCCGGCTGCCGGGGATTGCGTGATCAGAAACCGTCGATTCCGGCGGCGCGTAATGTGTCACTCAAGGCCAGCACCTGCGGGTCGCGGAAGAATGCGCTCAATTGCGCCGCGCGGCCCGGGCCGATTCCGGCTTCTGCCTGCCATTGTTCGGTGTCGCGTTGTGCCAGCGCCTGCCACGAGTCGGCCAGTTGTGCCTGCCCCGTCGGCGGTAAACCCAATGCTTTGAGCCACTGGGTGAACGGCCGTTGGCGGGCGCTGTGAAAACTGTTGATCAGACGTGCGCTGCTGCGTTCGCCGAAGCCGGCAATGTTAGCAAGCTCTGGCTCGTCGAGGGTCAACCAATCCAGCAGGTTGTTCAGGCGGCCTGTTTCCAGAAGTTTCTCCCAGGTGCCGCGCCCGACATTCTGCAGCGCCAGCCCCTGCTTGCCACTGAGCCAGGTCAGGCGCGCGAGAAACTGGCTTTCGCAACCGGGTGTCGGTTGCCAGCAGCTCAAGGCGTGGAAGTCGCGCGTGTCGGGAATGTCGAGGGCGGCCCGTTCGGAGGTACGCAACACCACACTGTCGAGTCGTGGAATCGTCAACCCGGCCAGGCTGATTGCCACTTGATCGCCGGGGCGGATATCCAGCGCCTGCCAGCGCTTGAGTGAACCGGCACTGACGCGTCTGATCTCGCGGTCATCGAGCATCACCGGCGACAACTCCAATACTGGCGTGATGCGTCCGCTGCGGCCGACTTTGAAATTCACTTTGCGCACTTCGGCCAGCGCTCGGGCAAACGGGTATTTCCAGGCGATAGCCCAGTAGGGCGCGCTCGCCTGCCAGCGCTCAGCCGGTGGGCGCTGGCTCTGGCGCAAGACAATGCCGTCGGTGGCGAAGGGCAGGGGCGATCGATACCAGTGCTCGCGCCATTTTTGCGCGTCGGCAAGGTTGGCGATGACCTGACTGAATGGCGCTGTCGTGGCGAAGCCCAGCGTCGCTAGCGTCGATATTCTTTCAGGCAGATTCGCCGGGCCCTGCGGCCAGTCCCAGACGAACAGACCGATCCCGGACGCCTGTTCTGCGCTCAAGGTTTTACGGCTCATCAGCCCGGCAACGGTGGCGCGGGCGTTGACGCTGCCGGCGCTGGCTTGCACATGCTGATTCAGGCGCCAATAGAGCTCGCCCTGCACCAGCAGGTCCAGCGGTTGGGTCAGTTGTTGCGGAATGGCAGCGATCTTTTGCGCCGACGCTGTCCAGTCCTGACCGCTGATCCCGTCGCCGCGACTGATCGCCTGCTGCAACAGGCCGCGACGGTAAATCAGCGTGACCGCTACACCATCGACCTTGGGTTGTACCCAGACATCCTGCCGATCCTTTAACCATGCTTGAACGGCGGCGGCTTGGTGAAGCTTGTCCAGACCGGTGTGGGCGATTGGATGCGCGACGGAGCCAGACGCGCTGCGCAACGGTTCGGGCGCTGCGGGCTGCTGGAAGCACTGGCGCCATTCGATGAGCCGCACGCGCGATTGATCGTAGAGTTCGTCGGCAATCAGCGAGCGGCCTTCGCGGTGGTAGGCGTCGTCCCATTGGTCGATCTGCTGTTGCAGAGCCGAGATTTCAACTTGCGCTTTGCCGAATGGCCAGTCTGGGCAGGCTGCATGGGCGATCAGAGGGGTGAAACTCAGCAAAAGAACTGAAAACAGGCGCAGCGTGGCAAGCATTTTGAGCGTCCTTGCTCAGGGGGAATGCTTTAAGGCTAGGCGAGGATTCAGAGAGGCACCGGGTGGGTGTTTTGCATCGTGTTTCCGTGCCCATACAGGGGGCGCATGGGCCGGCCTCTTCTCGGGCAAGCCCGCTCCCACAGGGTTCTTTATAGATGTTGGAAGGGGATTCCAGGCATGAAAAAGCCCCGCACGGCGCGAACCGTGCGAGGCTTTTTGTGCAGCCGGGAGGGCTTACAGACCAGCGGCAGAACGCAGAGCGTCGGCGCGGTCGGTTTTTTCCCAGGTGAAGGTGGAGAAGGTGTCTTCGCCAACCGTCTTGGTCTGCGGAGCACGACCGAAGTGGCCGTAGGCTGCAGTTTCCTGGTACATCGGGTGCAGCAGATCCAGCATGGTGGTGATTGCGTATGGACGCAGGTCGAACACTTCACGCACCAGTTTGATGATCTTGTCATCGCTGATCTTGCCGGTACCGAAGGTGTTCAGCGAGATCGAAGTCGGCTGAGCGACACCGATGGCGTAGGACACCTGAATCTCGCAACGCTCGGCCAGGCCGGCAGCGACGATGTTCTTGGCAACATAACGGCCAGCGTAGGCCGCCGAACGGTCAACCTTCGATGGATCTTTACCGGAGAACGCGCCACCGCCGTGACGGGCCATGCCGCCGTAGCTGTCGACGATGATCTTGCGACCGGTCAGACCGCAGTCACCTACCGGGCCGCCAATGATGAACTGGCCGGTCGGGTTGATGTGGAACTGGGTGTCTTTGCTCAGCAGTTCGGCAGGCAGCACGTGCTTGACGATCAGCTCCATCACGCCTTCGCGCAGGTCTTTGTACGACACTTCAGGGTTGTGCTGGGTCGACAGAACAACGGCGTCGATACCGACCACCTTGCCGCCTTCGTAACGGCACGTCACTTGCGACTTGGCGTCCGGACGCAGCCACGGCAGCAGACCCGATTTGCGGGCTTCGGCCTGGCGCTGCACCAGCTGGTGCGAGAAGGTGATCGGCGCTGGCATCAGCACGTCGGTTTCGTTGCTGGCGTAGCCGAACATCAGGCCCTGGTCGCCGGCGCCCTGATCTTCAGGCTTGGCACGGTCAACACCCTGGTTGATGTCAGGGGACTGCTTGCCGATGATGTTCATCACGCCGCAGGTCGCGCCGTCGAAGCCGACTTCGGAACTGGTGTAGCCGATGTCGCAGATCACGTCACGAACGATCTGCTCCAGGTCAACCCAGGCGCTGGTGGTCACTTCACCGGCCACGATGGCAACGCCAGTCTTGACCAGGGTTTCCACGGCAACGCGTGCGTGTTTGTCCTGGGCGATAATGGCGTCCAGCACCGCATCGGAAATCTGGTCGGCGATTTTGTCCGGATGTCCTTCAGACACGGACTCGGAGGTGAAGAGGGAGTATTCGCTCATCTCGATGTTTTCCTGAATTTACCGATGGTGAGTGTCGCCAGCCGGTCGCTGAAAGTGGCGAACCTGGATCTGGAAACCATTACGTAAGCCTACATAGAGGCTGTCCCCGGGAACGAGTCCCGCAGCGGTGGCCCAACGGGCCAAATCGTCCTGTTCAAACCCCAACCACAGATCACCGCAGGCCTCCCTGGCCCAACTCTGGTTGTGGCTACATAACTCTGTCACGAGCAGGCTACCGCCCGGTTGCAGCAGGCCGGCCATGTGCTTGAGCGCTTCGGCCGGCGCGGCGAAATGGTGCAACACCATGTTCAGTACCACGCAATCGGCCTGAAGGCTGGTGCCATTCAATGCATCGGCCAATTGCAGGCTGACGTTAGCCAGCCGTTCACGTTCACATACCTGACGCGCCAGTTCGAGCATCGCCGGGCTGTTGTCCAGCGCGGTTACGGTGCCGAAGCGGCGGGCCAGTTCCGGCAGGAAAGCACCATCGCCGGGGCCGACTTCAATGGCCGTGGCAGCACCATTGAAGTTCAGTTTGTCGAGCAGGGCCAGCACACTGTCACGGTACTGCGGCAGGCCTGCGATCAAGTCTTGCTGGGCGCGGAATTTCTCCGCGACCCGGGCGAAAAAGTCCTGGCTGGCGGCTTCGCGTTGTCCGTGGACCTGGGCGATGCGTGCCTGCACGTCGTCCGGCAGCGCCAGATTGTCGACTTCTTCTAACAATGCGGCGTGCAACTTGCCGCCCAGCAATTCGGTGTGGGGCAGGGCGCGGCGATAGAAAATCGCGTTACCTTCACGGCGTGTCGCCACCAGATCGGCCTGGGCCAGCACTTTTAGGTGGTGGCTCATGCCGGACTGACCGATACCGAAAATCTGCGCCAGCTCCAGTACGCCGAACGAGTCGTTGGCCAGCGCGCGCAATACATTCAGACGCAGCGGATCGCCACCGGCCTTGCACAGGGCCGCCAGCTCGTCGCAATCGTCATGGCGAATGGAAGGCACGCGTAAGTTCATGGGGCAGCAGTCTAGTGACGGTGGGAAATCGCTGCAAGGGCAATATCAAAAAGTTTTGATATTGCTCGATAGATGGCACTTCTCACTGGCTGGTTAACTCTACAAACGAACAGCGGAAAGGTTTCACCAGACGAAACCGCCGTCCAGCACGGGAAAAACGCCCTCGGATGACTATCTGTCATTGCCCCGAGGCGCTCCGGTGAGGGAAAATGCCCTCCTTTTTTCCGTTTCAATCTATTCACACCCAGGAGATCAGCGATGCCTAGCCGTCGTGAGCGTGCCAACGCCATTCGTGCCCTCAGCATGGATGCCGTGCAAAAAGCCAACAGCGGCCATCCCGGTGCCCCTATGGGTATGGCAGATATCGCCGAAGTACTTTGGCGCGACTACCTCAAGCACAACCCGAGCAACCCGTCGTTCGCCGACCGTGACCGCTTCGTGCTGTCCAACGGCCACGGCTCGATGTTGATCTACTCGCTGCTGCACCTGACCGGTTACGACCTGTCGATCGACGACCTCAAGCAGTTCCGTCAACTGCACAGCCGCACCCCGGGTCACCCGGAATTCGGTTACACCCCGGGCGTCGAGACCACCACCGGCCCGCTGGGTCAGGGTCTGGCCAACGCCGTCGGCTTCGCCCTGGCTGAAAAGGTTCTGGGTGCGCAGTTCAACCGTCCTGGCCACAACATCGTTGATCACCACACCTACGTGTTCCTCGGTGATGGCTGCATGATGGAAGGCATTTCCCACGAAGTCGCTTCCCTGGCCGGTACGCTGGGCCTGGGCAAGCTGATCGCCTTCTACGATGACAACGGCATCTCCATCGACGGTGAAGTCGAAGGCTGGTTCACCGATGACACCCCGAAGCGTTTCGAATCCTACAACTGGCAGGTGATCCGCAACGTCGACGGTCACGATCCGGAAGAGATCAAGACCGCCATCGAAACCGCGCGCAAGAGCCCGCTGCCGACCCTGATCTGCTGCAAGACCACCATCGGTTTCGGTTCGCCGAACAAGCAGGGTAAGGAAGATTGCCACGGCGCCCCACTGGGTGACGCGGAAATCGCCCTGACCCGTCAGGCGCTGAACTGGAACTACGGCCCGTTCGAAATCCCGGCCGACATCTATGCCGAGTGGGATGCCAAGGAAAAAGGTCGCGCCGCCGAAGCCGAGTGGGATCAGCGTTTCGCTGCCTACTCCGCGGCGTTCCCGACCGAAGCCAACGAGCTGATCCGTCGTCTGAGCGGCGAACTGCCGGCGGACTTCGCGGAAAAAGCCTCGGCCTACATCGCTGAAGTGGCGGCCAAAGGCGAAACCATCGCCAGCCGTAAAGCCAGCCAGAACACCCTGAACGCGTTCGGCCCGCTGCTGCCGGAACTGCTCGGCGGTTCAGCTGACCTGGCCGGTTCCAACCTGACCCTGTGGAAAGGTTGCAAAGGCGTCAGCGCTGAAGACGCCAGCGGCAACTACATGTACTACGGCGTGCGCGAATTCGGCATGACCGCGATCATGAACGGCGTGTCCCTGCACGGCGGCCTGGTGCCTTACGGCGCGACCTTCCTGATGTTCATGGAATATGCGCGCAACGCAGTACGCATGTCGGCGCTGATGAAGAAGCGTGTGATCCACGTCTACACCCACGACTCCATCGGTCTGGGCGAAGACGGCCCGACGCACCAGCCGATCGAGCAACTGACCAGCCTGCGGACCACGCCGAACCTCGACACCTGGCGTCCAGCCGATGCCGTTGAATCGGCGGTGGCCTGGAAAAATGCGCTGGAGCGTAAGGACGGCCCTTCGGCGCTGATCTTCTCGCGTCAGAACCTGCAGCACCAGGAACGCGATGCCGGTCAGATCGCCGACATCAGCCGCGGTGGTTACGTGTTGAAGGACTGCGCAGGCGAGCCTGAGCTGATCCTGATTTCCACCGGTTCGGAAGTCGGTCTGGCCGTTCAGGCCTACGACAAACTGACCGAGCAAGGCCGCAAGGTGCGCGTGGTTTCCATGCCTTGCACCAGCGTGTTCGACGCTCAGGACGCCGGCTACAAGCAATCGGTTCTGCCGTTGCAGGTCAGCGCACGTATCGCGATCGAAGCGGCCCACGCCGACTTCTGGTTCAAGTACGTGGGTCTGGAAGGTCGCGTGATCGGCATGACCACCTACGGCGAATCGGCTCCGGCTTCGGCACTGTTCGAAGAGTTCGGCTTCACCCTGGAAAACATCCTGGGTCAGGCTGAAGAGCTGCTGGAAGACTGATCCAGAAGTTGCGTCGTCTGGACTGACGCCTTCGCGAGCAAGCCCGCTCCCACAGGGGGATTTGTTGTGTGACACACACAGTGTTCACAACCCTGATCCAATGTGGGAGCGGGCTTGCTCGCGAAATCGGTGGTTCAGACACCACTGCAATAACGGAATCAAACGGTAATCGAGAACCCCATGCCTCAACCGCGTCCCTACAAAGTTGCACTCAACGGCTACGGCCGGATTGGTCGTTGCGTCTTGCGTGCGTTGTTCGAGCGTGGCGAGAAGGCCGGGTTTGAAATTGTCGCGATCAACGATCTGGCGGACATGGCCAGCATCGAATACCTGACACGTTTCGACTCCACCCACGGCCGCTTTCCCGGCGAAGTGCGAGTAGAAGGCGATTGTCTGCATATTAATGGCGACTGCGTGAAGGTCCTGCGCAGTGCCACCCCCGAAGGCATCGACTGGGCGGCGCTGGGCGTCGACCTGGTGCTGGAGTGTTCCGGTGCCTACCACACCCGCGAAGATGGCCAGCGTTTTCTCGACGCCGGCGCGCCACGCGTGCTGTTTTCACAGCCGATGGCCAGCGAGGCGGATGTCGACGCCACCATCGTCTTCGGCGTCAATCAGGATTGCCTGACTGGCGATGAACTGCTGGTGTCCAACGCCTCCTGTACCACCAACTGCGGCGTGCCGCTGTTGCGTCTGCTGGACAAGGCGATCGGCCTGGATTACGTGTCGATCACCACGATTCACTCGGCGATGAACGACCAACCGGTGATCGACGCCTATCACCACGAAGACCTGCGCCGCACCCGTTCGGCGTTCCAGTCGGTGATCCCGGTGTCCACTGGTCTGGCGCGTGGCATCGAGCGCCTGCTGCCGGAACTTGCCGGGCGAATTCAGGCCAAAGCCGTACGCGTGCCGACGGTCAACGTGTCCTGCCTCGACATCACGATGCAGACCGCCACCGCGACCGATGCCAACGAGGTCAACCGGATCCTGCGCGAAGCCGCCACCAACGGCCCGCTCAAGGGGCTGCTGGCCTACACCGAGTTGCCGCACGCCAGCTGTGATTTCAACCATGACCCACATTCGGCCATCGTCGATGCCAGTCAGACCCGTGTTTCCGGCCCGAAGCTGGTGAACATCCTGGCCTGGTTCGACAACGAATGGGGTTTTGCCAACCGAATGCTGGACGTTGCAGATCACTATCTGCAAACAGCGATTTCAAAAAAACCTGCTCTCTAAGAACAGCTACTCAGGAAGTGCGACCCATGACCGTGTTGAAGATGTCCGACCTCGATCTGCAAGGTAAGCGCGTATTGATCCGCGAAGACCTCAACGTCCCAGTCAAGGACGGTGTTGTCACCAGCGATGCGCGTATCCTGGCTTCGCTGCCGACCATCAAGCTGGCCCTGGAAAAAGGTGCGGCGGTGATGGTGTGCTCACACCTGGGCCGTCCGACCGAAGGCGAGTTCTCCGCCGAGAACAGCCTCAAGCCAGTCGCTGACTACCTGAGCAAGGCCCTGGGCCGCGACGTGCCGCTGGTGGCCGATTACCTGGGCGGCGTTGACGTCAAGGCCGGCGACATCGTGCTGTTCGAAAACGTGCGCTTCAACAAGGGCGAGAAAAAGAACGCTGACGAGCTGGCCCAGCAATACGCCGCCTTGTGCGACGTGTTCGTGATGGACGCTTTCGGCACCGCGCACCGTGCCGAAGGTTCGACGCATGGTGTTGCCAAGTTCGCCAAAGTCGCGGCTGCTGGCCCGCTGCTGGCCGCTGAGCTGGACGCACTGGGCAAGGCGCTGGGCGCACCGGCCAAGCCAATGGCTGCGATCGTTGCCGGCTCCAAGGTCTCGACCAAACTCGACGTACTCAACAGTCTGAGCCAGATCTGCGATCAACTGATCGTCGGTGGCGGCATCGCCAACACCTTCCTCGCTGCCGCCGGTCACCCGGTCGGCAAGTCGCTGTATGAGCCGGACCTGCTGGACACCGCGCGCGCCATCGCCGCCAAGGTCAGCGTACCGCTGCCGGTGGACGTGGTGGTTGCCAAGGAGTTCGCGGAAAGTGCTGAAGCCACCGTCAAGCTGATCGCTGACGTTGCCGCTGACGACATGATTCTGGACATCGGCCCGCAAACCGCGGCCAACTTCGCCGAACTGCTGAAATCGTCGAAAACCATTCTGTGGAACGGCCCGGTCGGCGTGTTCGAATTCGACCAGTTCGGCAACGGCACCAAAGTGCTGGCCCAAGCCATCGCCGACAGCGCCGCGTTCTCCATCGCCGGCGGTGGCGACACCCTGGCGGCCATCGATAAATATGGCGTGGCCGAGCAAATCTCCTACATTTCCACCGGTGGTGGCGCGTTCCTCGAATTCGTCGAAGGCAAGGTGCTGCCAGCCGTTGAAGTCCTGGAAAGTCGGGCCAAGGCCTGAGGCCGCCCGTTTGGCCAGGCAAAGGAGTGTTCAGATGGTCAAGTCGTTAGCGCTGTTGTTGCTGACCGGTACGCTGGCGGCCTGCGGGAGTAACCCGAAGGCCGAGGCGACACCTGCGCCGGATGCGGCACAGAAAGGCTGCTATCAGGCCGACTGGCAGGCCGAAACCAACCCGGTGCTGAACAAGCGCTCGGGGCCGGACGGTCTGGACAAATACGAGACGCAAACCCCGGCCAAGGAACATGGTTGTCCTTGACCGGTCTGACTCTTTAACTCAGGGCTGGCGGCGTTGGCTGTCAGTCGAGGAACACGGATGAAAGGCTTGATCGCCATTGCGGCGTTGGCATTGTTGGGCGGTTGCGCGCAGTTGAACCTGTTTCAGTCGTCCGCACCTGCGGACAGCTGGACCACCTGGACCTGCGACAGCCAGGCCAAAGTGCTATGGCGCTACGCCAATGCCGGCCAGAAGGAAGTCGATGTTCGGCTGGGTGGCGGTGATCAGGTCTATCGCCTGAAAGAAGAGCCGGGCGCCTCGGGCGTGCTGTACAGCGACGGCATGCTGGCGTTTCACGTCAAGGGTGACGAAGGCCTGGTGTACTGGGTCGCCACCAATGACCTGATCGGCCGCGGCTGCAAGGCCGAGTAAGACGATTGAATTGATTCACACAGATCCAAAATGTGGGAGCGGGCTTGCTCGCGAAAGCGGTGGATCAGCTTGCGGTAATGGTGAATGTTAAACCGCATTCGCGAGCAAGCCCGCTCCCACAGGGGTTCTCTGTTGTTCACAAGATTTTGGTAACACCGAATCACCAGACCGGGCTTCGACCCCCGATCTGCAATCACTTGAATAGCCGCCGCCGCTCCGGCAGGCTGGCACGATTAACGACCCTCAACCGGGAGAGACACACACAATGGCACTTATCAGCATGCGCCAGATGCTGGACCACGCAGCCGAGTTCGGCTACGGCGTTCCAGCCTTCAACGTCAACAACCTTGAGCAGATGCGCGCCATCATGGAAGCCGCTGACAAGACTGACTCCCCGGTGATCGTCCAGGCTTCGGCCGGCGCTCGCAAATACGCCGGCGCGCCGTTCCTGCGTCACCTGATCCTGGCCGCGATCGAAGAATTCCCGCACATCCCGGTGTGCATGCACCAGGACCACGGCACCAGCCCTGACGTCTGCCAGCGCTCCATTCAACTGGGCTTCAGCTCGGTGATGATGGACGGCTCCCTGGGCGAAGACGGCAAGACTCCGACCGACTACGAATACAACGTCCGCGTTACCCAACAAACTGTTGCCATGGCTCACGCCTGCGGCGTTTCGGTTGAAGGCGAGCTGGGCTGCCTGGGTTCGCTGGAAACCGGCATGGCCGGTGAAGAAGACGGCATCGGCGCTGAAGGCGTTCTGGATCACAGCCAGATGCTGACCGACCCGGAAGAAGCCGCTGACTTCGTCAAGAAGACCCAGGTCGATGCCCTGGCCATCGCCATCGGCACCAGCCACGGCGCCTACAAGTTCACCAAGCCACCTACCGGCGACGTGCTGGCGATCGACCGCATCAAGGAAATCCACAAGCGCATCCCGAACACCCACTTGGTGATGCACGGTTCCTCGTCCGTGCCACAAGAGTGGCTGGCGATCATTAACCAGTACGGCGGCGACATCAAAGAAACCTACGGCGTACCGGTTGAAGAAATCGTCGAAGGCATCAAGTACGGCGTACGCAAGGTCAACATCGACACCGACCTGCGACTGGCATCCACCGGCGCCATGCGTCGCCTGATGGCCACCAACCCGAGCGAGTTCGACCCACGTAAATTCTTCGGCGCGACTGTGACGGCAATGCGTGATGTGTGTATCGCACGTTATGAAGCGTTCGGTACTGCCGGTAACGCTTCGAAGATCAAGCCGATCTCGCTGGAAGCGATGTTCCAGCGTTATCTGAAGGGTGAGTTGAACGCCAAGGTGAACTAAGCCTGGGCGTTTGATCGCGTAAATGAAAAACCCGCCGAGTGGCGGGTTTTTTTGTGTGAGTTTTTCATTGTGAACAAGTTAACGGCTGGCGGCTAAAAATGTCGTTAAAAAAGATTTTTAAATTTTCTCTCGATAAGCCCGATATGTGTGACATTTTCCCCGCACGAGATGTGGGCGAATGCATAGTTATTTTTGAGAGAAAAATAAATTTCGTTAACGACTGCGTAAATTATTTTGCTTATTTCGAAATCGCATAAAGAACTGTCATTTCTGACAGGTGATTTAAAATTCATTGCAGCCTATCGTCTCAATGCAATCAGAAAGGAAGTAACGATAAATATATTTATCCCTCCCTTTACTGATTTTGTTCCTTCTATGTAATGGAGAGATTGATATGTCAAGCATTGATGTCCGTGAGAAATTTAAAAAGCATGAGCTCAGTGGCGAGGTCAGCTGTATCTTGTACGGCAAGGATGGCGAAAGTGGCGAAGAGAAAACTGAGTATAAATCTACCCATCTTTATGGAGATTACTCTGACAACATTTATGTGCATACAAGTAGCCATACTGAACATCATTCAGAAAATATTTTATTTTTATTCTCCAAGGATCTTATTCCAGGTACATATCACTATTTTCCAGACTTCCCCAATGTAATTGATTTTGTATGCGACGCGCGATATGCCCCTGCATGGAGGCCTCAATCTGGATTATTCGTACTGGAAAAAAATAGCTCTGGAGTTATTAAAGGAAAATTTAGGTTTCATAAGGAACCAGGGAATAAGGGGTTCGCAGTTTCGGATGGTGAGTTTTTTGTAAATTTCCCTACTTCTGCTTCGTAGGAAAGGGCGGGAAAGGAGAATCCAAGTGTCTAGTCCTGAAATAGGTTTAAACCATTTCAAGACTAGACACCCCTTTGCTCTCATCACGCAGTTGGTGCCCTGTGGGAGCGGGCTTGCTCGCGAATGCGGAACGTCATTCAACATTATTGTTGCTGACCCACCGTATTCGCGAGCAAGCCCGCTCCCACAGGGTTTTGTGTAAGTATCGGGGCCGCCGATGTCACTTGTCGTGATCAATATCCAGCTTGGTAAACGTCACCTGCCCACCCTCACTGGTATACCCGGTGTTGTCCTGCACATACACCCCCGCCTTGAAGTACAGCGGCTTGTTGCGCCACGTCGCGCTGATTTGTGAATCCCACTGATAACCCGCTGCGCTCACGCCCAGTGCACCGCCGGGGCTGAGGTGGATCAGGTAGTTGAATTCGCGGTCGAGTTTGATGCCGGTGGCGAGGGTGATGACGCGGCTTTCATCGTCATCGGGGTGCATGCGCACCTTGATCACCAGGTTGCCGGTTTCAGTTTTGGTCTTGTACTGGTATTCGAGTTTCACCATCGGCTTCTGGCTTTCATACGCGTGGATCTGGCCGATGACGATCTTGCCCGAGCTGGGCACCTTGTTCACCGCGAGGGTTGCGCGCAGGGTGTTGTCGGCGTCCGGGTAATACCAGTTGCGCAGGGTGCCGTTGCTGAAGGTTTCGCGCAGTTCGGTGCGCGGGTAGATGGCGTTTTCGGTTTTCGACCCGGTTACCGGTGACCAGAAAAACAGCGTGCCGGTGTCGGAATGGAAGTACTGATCCTTGAAGCCATTCACCAGTTTGGAGGTTTCGACGGTGTACGGCGGACTGCCGACGGGAACGCTGAGGTTCCAGGTTGCGAGATCGATCATGTCGGTTCTTCCACTCAATTCATCCTGAACGCGAGTGCCAGAAGCTCTAGCCCGCGCCTTTTCGGGCGGCAGTTATAAGCGTAGAGGAGTTTTTTGTTAACGCCCGTTTGGCAGATGATTGGCGTCAACATCCTGTCGAAATGCCATCTGTGCCGGTTTTCGGGGGCTGCAGGGGTGACCGTTAGTCGGTAAGTCGCCGCTTTGGCTAAATGATGGCGGCGTGACAGCTTCTGCTTTCACAGATCCGCGACTAGAGTGATGGCTCAGTAACTGTACGGTTTTCCCAAGAACCGGCCGATAGTCCGACAAGAGATGTCCCGACAAGAGAAGCAGCATGGAATGCGCGCAACCCCAGCCAGGTGAAGGCAGCTCTGTCCTTTTGATCGTTGATGATTACCCTGAAAACCTGATCAGCATGCGCGCGTTGCTGCAGCGTCAGGATTGGCACGTCATGACCGCCGCCTCCGGCTTCGAGGCACTCAATCTGCTGCTCGAACACGACGTCGATCTGGTGCTGCTGGACGTGCAGATGCCAGGAATGGACGGTTTTGAAGTCGCGCGGCTGATGCGCGGCAGCCAGCGCACACGTCTCACGCCGATCATTTTCCTCACCGCCAACGAACAGTCCCAGGACGCCGTGATCAAGGGCTACGCCAGTGGCGCGGTGGATTACCTGTTCAAGCCGTTCGATCCGCAGATCCTCAAGCCCAAAGTCCAGGCATTGCTCGAACACCAGCGCAACCGCCGCGCCTTGCAGCGCCTGAGTCATGATCTGGAGGTCGCGCGGGCCTTCAATGCCTCGGTGCTGGATAACGCGGCGGAAGGAATATTGGTGCTCGGCGAGGACGGTTTGATCCGCTTCGCCAACCCGGCGATTTCGCGGCTGCTGAATGCGCCGGTGAAAGAGCTGGAGGGCAAGGAATTTCTCGATTATCTGCAGAAACCGCACATCCCGCTGTGGGCTGATTCCGAGTTGTTGGCCGGCTATAAACGCGGGGAGACCTTGCGTCTGCACGATGCGTTGTTGCGGACGGCGCCGGGGCAACAGGTGCCGGTGGCGTTGTCCTGTGCGCCGCTGCCCGCCGAGCAGCGGGCGATGGTGGTGACGGTGCTGGACATGTCAGTGGTGCGTCACCTGCATCAGCAGCTGGAATTTCAGGCGGTCACCGATCCGTTGACCGGTCTGCTCAATCGCCGGGGCTTTTATCAGACGGTGGAAAACCTGCTGCTGCGCGGTGAACGCAGCGACAGCAGTTGGGTGCTGCTGTATCTGGATCTCGATGGCTTTAAACGGGTCAACGATTCCCTTGGCCACGATGCCGGCGACCGGGTGCTGCGCTGGGTCTCCGAGCAGTTGAAGGCGTGCTTAAGGCCGTTCGATATTCTCGCGCGCATGGGCGGTGACGAGTTCACGGCGTTGCTCGATCTGGAGTTCCCCGAGCAAGCGGCGAAGATTGCCGAGAAACTCATCGAGCGGGTGTCGATCTGTCAGCAGATCGAAGGGCTGGACATCGCCCTCGGCGCGAGTATCGGCATCGCCACTTACCCGGACTGCGGCTCGAACCTCGACGGCTTGCTGCGCGCCTCGGACATCGCCATGTATGAGGCGAAGCGCGCCGGGCGTCAGCAGTATCGTTTTTATGATCACGAAATGAACGGTCGCGCCCGCTCGCGGCTGATGCTCGAGGAAAGCGTGCGCAACGCCATCGAGAACCGCGATTTCAATCTGGTGTATCAGCCACAGGTCGCGATCGACAGCGGGCAGATCCGCGGTTTCGAGGCGTTGCTGCGCTGGCAGCATCCGAGCGTCGGCGATGTGCCGCCGGGGCTGTTCCTGCCGTTGCTGGAAGAGGCACGGCTGATCAGTCGGCTCGGCAGTTGGATCTATCATCGCGGCGCCGGCCAGCGCAAAGCCTGGGAAACGTTGTTTGCCGAAGATCTGGTGCTCGGCGTGAGTTTGAGCAACACCCAGTTCGGTCTGCCGAACCTGGTCACCGAATTGCGTCAGGTGCTTGAGCGGCACGCGCTGGAGCCACGGCAACTGGAGGTGGAAATCACCGAAGACGCGCTGATGCACAACCCCGACGAGACCCGCAAACAGCTGCGCCTGCTACGCAATCTCGGGGTGCGGGTGGCGCTGGATGATTTCGGTTCAGGGCCGTGCTCGCTGGCGCATCTGCGTGATCTGGAGCTGGACACGCTCAAGCTTGATCGACACCTGATTGCGCGGCTGCCGGATTCGACGCGCGACGCGGCGCTGGTCAGCAACGTGATCAATCTGTGCAAGCAGTACGGTTTGCTGGTGATCGCCGAAGGCGTGGAAACCATCGAGCAGTACCAATGGCTGCAAGCGCATGGCTGCGAATATGTGCAGGGTTTCCTGGTGGCGCGCCCGCTGACCTCCGAAGACGCCGCCAGCTTCGCCGAGCCCTTCGACTGGGGCGCGCTGCCGGTTTGAATTCGCTACACTGGCGCTCTTTTCGAACCGTATTGCCGTGCCCATGACTGCGTTGAAATACCTCCAGGCCTATCCCGCGCAATTGCAGGATCAGGTGCGCCAACTGATCGCCGAACAGCGTCTGGGTGACTACCTGAGCCAACGCTATCCGGGGCGTCACGATGTGCAGAGCGACAAGGCGCTGTACAGCTACGCGCTGGACCTGAAGCAGGAATACCTGCGCAACGCGCCGGCCATCGACAAGGTGCTGTTCGACAACCGCCTCGACCTGACGCACCGCGCGCTGGGCCTGCACACCACGGTTTCAAGGGTGCAGGGCGGCAAGCTCAAGGCCAAGAAAGAGATTCGCATCGCCTCGTTGTTCAAGGAGGCGGCCCCCGAGTTCCTGAAGATGATCGTCGTGCATGAACTGGCGCACTTCAAGGAGTCGGATCACAACAAGGCCTTCTATAAATTGTGCGAACACATGCTGCCGGGGTATCACCAGATCGAGTTCGATCTGCGGGTATACCTGACGTGGCGCGATTTGTAGGAGCTGCCGAAGGCTGCGATCTTTTGATCTTTTAATTAACGGAGCCCATGCATGGACGTCAGCAAGACCAAAAGCAGCTTTTACCGGCGCCTGTACGTGGCCTACCTGATCGACAGCGGCCTGGCCCCAAGCGTCCCGGCGCTGACCGAAGTGACCGGCATGCCCCGGCGCACGGCGCAGGACACGATCGCCGCGCTGGCGGATCTGGACATCGTCTGTGAATTCGAGCAGGAAGAGGGCGCGCGCAATCATGCCGGGCGCTATCGGATTCGTGAATGGGGGGCGATTGATCGCGGGTGGATCGAGCGTAATCTGCGGCAGATCAAGGCTGTGCTGGAGTATCCCTGAGTTTCGCAGTGCCTGAGCTGACGCCTTCGCGAGCAAGCCCGCTCCCACAGTAGACCGAGTTCCTTCAGATGGAATGCGATCAAAATGTGGGAGCGGGCTTGCTCGCGAAGGGGCCCTCAAGGACGACGCATGCCTATGTGCGGAATGTCATCCTCCAGATACTCCTCACCCGCCACCACAAACCCGTACCTGCCGTAATATCCCTGCAAATGCGCCTGCGCCGACAGATAGATCGGCACCTGCGGCCAATGCTTCCCGGCCTGTTTCAGTGCGTGTTCCATCATCACATGCCCCAGCCCTTTGCCACGGCCCTGCGGCGCGATGATCACGCGGCCAATCACCACGTCACCGCCCTGGGACTCGGGATCAAGCAGGCGCAGATAGGCCATCAACTGATCATCTTCCCAACCCATGAGGTGATGGGTGTCGCCGCCCAGATCCTGGCCGTCGAGGTCCGGGTAGGCGCATTTCTGTTCGACCACGAACACCTCCGAGCGTAGCTTCAGCAGTGCGTACAACTCTTCTTTGCCCAGATCACTGTGATGCTTGCAGACCCACTCGATTGTCATCTTCCGACTCCTTGAACTCCGTCGCCCGATACTAAGGGCACTGGCGCCGGATGTCTGTATGGCGGAACAGTCTGTGACAAAGGTCAAAATGCCATCATTCCTTTCTCGCGATAGCGGCTGCTTTGTGTAATCTGCTGGAAAGCGCTGTGCACTGGCTTCAATGAGCTACTGTTAGGGCCTGGGTTTCGCCGGTAAGGGGCCTTGGGGTTTTGACTGAAAACACGCTGGGCAGCCCGCCCGCTAAGGATTTTCAAGCATGCCGCGACTGCATCGAGCCTTTGCTTTGATCGGATTGCTCTTGCTGGCCCAAACCGCCTCAGCGGAGAAGTTGCGACTGGTGTTTGATATCTGGCCGCCCTTTACCGACGACACGCTGGTCAACGGTGGTCTGGCCACCGACATCGTCAGCACCGCGCTGGCGCGGGCCGGTTATGCCAGCGACTATGAACAGGTACCTTGGGCGCGGGCACTGCTGGGGGTGGGCGAAGGACGATACGACGTGCTGGTCAACGCCTGGTACAACGACGAACGGACCAAAATCGGCCAGTTCTCTGGCGAATACCTGCTCAACCGCATCCGCTTTCTCAAGCGCAAGGACACGCCGCTGGAGTACGGCAGCCTGGAACAACTGCACACCTACCCGGTGGCGGTGGTGCGCGGTTATGCCTACTCGCAGGCCTTCGATGCCGATACCGCACTGGAGAAAGTCCCTGTGCATAACTTCGCCATGGCCGTGCGCATGCTGGCGGCGGACCGGGTCAAGCTGACCCTGGAGGATGAGTACGTCGCGCGCTATTACCTGGCCCGCGAATCAGCCAAAGTGCGCAACGCCGTGGAGTTTCTGCCCAAGCCGCTGAGCGAGAACAGCCTGCATATTCTGGTAAGCCTGAAGAATCCGCAGCATGAGCAGATTGTGGCCGGGTTTGATAAGGCGATTGCGGCGATGAAGGCGGATGGCAGTTATGACAAGTTGCTGCGCCAGCATGGGATGTGAGAGCTGATCCAGAATTTGTTAAGTGGCTGATGGCCCTATCGCGAGCAGGCTCACTCCTACAGTTTGAAATGCGTTCCCTTGTAGGAGTGAGCCTGCTCGCGATGGCGTCTGATCAGCCGCCGCTGACCTCACTGGTGTCTTTGATCAAATGCGCCGCCAACGTGCGCAACGGCCCCAGCTGCCGGCAGATCAACGCCAGTTGCGTCTGCACCAGTCGCTGTCCTTCATCGATCTCGTCCGGCATCTGCTCCAGCTCATTGGCCAGCGCTTCTTCTTCGTCACTCTGAATCGCCACCGGTTGCTTGTTCGCCAGGCCCTGGGCAATGTCGTCGATGCTCGCGGCCAGTTTCACTCCGGAGCCGTCTATCAGTTGTTCACGCACGTCTGCCGGTAGCTGCGTTTCGCGATGCGCGCCCAACCCGGAGAGGTAGCTGAGCAGGGTGTGCGACAGCACCAGAAAACGGAAACCGACGTCCGCTTCCTTACGGAAATGCCCCGGCTCCATGAGCATGTTCGCCAGCGTTGTCGACAGCGCCGCATCAGCGTTGTGCGCGTTGCGTCGGGCCAGGCGATAGGCGAGGTCGTCGCTCTTGCCGGCAGCGTATTGCTGCATGATCTGGCGCAGGTAGATGCTGTTGCAGGTCAGGGTGTTGGCCAGCACCTTGTTCAGGCGTCGGCCCTGCCAGTCCGGCAGGAACAGGAACACCGTCAGGCCGGCGATCAGACTGCCGAGCAGGGTATCGAACAGGCGCGGCAGGAACAGCCCGTAGCCATCGCCGATCTGGTTGAAGCAGAACAGCACCATGATCGTGATCGCGGCGGTCGCCACCGTGTAGCGCGTGGTGCGGTTGGTAAAGAACACCACCCCGGCGGCGATCGCGAAGCACGACTGCACCAGCGGGCTGGGGAACAGATCGAACAGCGCCCACGCCACGGTCAGGCCGATGGCGGTGCCGAGAATCCGCTGACCGAGCTTGCGCCGGGTCGCGCCGTAGTTCGGCTGGCAGACGAACAGCGTGGTGAGGATGATCCAGTAACCCTGCGACGGGTGAATCAGATGCACCATGCCGTAGCCGATACTCAGTGCCAGCGGCAAGCGCAGGGCATGGCGGAACAGCAACGAGGTCGGCGTCAGCTGGGTGCGCAAGCGAATCCACACGTCCTTGAGGTTGCGCGGTGAGCGGTCGAGCAGGCTGCTGTCGGTGGCGTCCGCCAAGGCATCCGGGTTGCTCGCGTCGCTGAGCAAACGGTCGAGGGTGCCGAGGTTGGCGGCCAGGGCACGCAGCGAGCGCAGGAGGCCGCGCCACGCCGGATTGCTCTGGATGCGCAGGTGTTCAAGGGAGGCATCGAGGTCAGTCAGTGCTTCGGCAAAACTGGCGTCGTAGACGAACGGCTGGCGCATCTGGATCGATTCGGCCAGCGCGCGGCAGGCCTTGCCCTGCTGGCGCAACAAACGCTGGCAGCGGAACAGCACGTCGCTGTGGAAGAACGCATCGGCCAGCGCGTTATACGGATAGTGCGAAGAGCTGGCGCGTTCGTGGATGTCCTGGGCGAGGAAATACAGCTTCAGATAACGGCTGACTTTCGACCCCGGGCGACCGTTGCCGACCCGGTGCAGAATGATTTCCTTGGCACTGTTCAGCGCGGCGACCACGCGACCGTTTTGCTGCGCCAGTTCCAGCCGTCGACCTTCGACATCCAGTTTGCGGATCGGCTCGAACAGCGAGGCTTTCAGCTTCAGGTAGAAACCCAGTTCACGGAACAGCCGCGCCAGACTCTGCTGCACCGGCTGGTTGGAAAACATCGCTTGCCACAGCACCGAGAGCAGGCCGTACCACGCGGCACCCGCCACCAGCAGCATCGGTTCGTGCCAGAAATCGGTGACCGCGCCGCCGCGCTGATCCACGCCGATCATGGTGTAAACCGACAGAATCAAGGTCGCCGAGGCAATCGCGCCATAACGCTCGCCGAGTGCGCCGAGCATGGTCAGGCCGAAGCTGGCCAAGGCCAGGGCGATGGCGAACACGATGGGGTAGGGGAAGAGCAGTTCCACCGACAGCGCGGCGATACTGAAACACACCAGTGTCACTGCCAGTGCGTTGAGACGGCCCTGCCAACTGTCGTCGGTCTCGGCCAGGGCGCTGGCGATGATCCCGAGGAACAATGGGATCAGCAGGCCCATTTCATCCTGATACCAACACAGCGCCATGCTGCCGGTCAGGGCGATGAACACCCGCACGCTGTAGCTGAATTTATCCAGCGCCCACAGGCGCCGCAAAGACTGACGAAACGAGGTCGAGGACATGAAGTGCGAAGGCCTTCCGAGGCGATGCCGCTAAATTGAGCCAGTAATGACGCCGACGCAATGGCGCCGATCACATCTGACAGCAAAAAGTGTTCCTTACTGCATCACACATAACAACTGTGGGAGGGGGCTTGCTCCCGAAAGCGGTGTGTCATTCAACATGTATGTCGACTGATCCAGCGCATTCGCGAGCAAGCCCGCTCCCACAGTTTTTTGATTTGTGTTGGATCAGACGTACTGCGCAGCCGCGTACCCCGAGGCCCAGGCCCACTGGAAGTTGAAACCGCCCAGATGCCCGGTGACGTCGAGCACTTCGCCGACAAAATACAGCCCCGGGCTTTTCAGCGACTCCATGGTCTTGGACGACACTTCGCGGGTATCGACGCCACCCAGCGTGACCTCGGCGGTGCGATAGCCTTCGGTGCCGGCCGGGACGACTTTCCAGCTGCCGAGCTTGTCGGCGATCTGCGCCAGTTCGGCGTGGGTGTATTGCTTCATCGGTTTGGAAACGAACCAGTTGTCCGCCAGCAGGTTGGCCATCTTCTTGGTGAAGATCTCGCCGAGCAGGGTTTTCAGTTCACTGTTCGGGCGTTCGGCCACTTGCTGTTGCAGCCATGCCGCGGTGTCGTGATCCGGCAGCAGGTTGATCTCCACGGTGTCGCCCGGCTCCCAGAACGACGAGATCTGCAGAATCGCCGGGCCGCTGAGGCCACGGTGAGTGAACAGAATATTCTCGCGAAAGCTCTGGTCGTTGCAGCTGACCAGACAATCCACCGAAGTACCGGACAGCTCGGTGCACAGTTCCTTGAGCTGATCAGTGATGGTGAACGGCACCAGTCCGGCGCGAGTCGGCAGCAGTTCATGGCCAAACTGCTTGGCGACCTGATAACCGAAACCGGTGGCGCCCAGCGTCGGGATCGACAGGCCGCCAGTGGCGATCACCAGCGACTGGCACTGGAGCTGGCCGAGGGTGGTGTCGAGCAGGTAGCCGTTTTCGACTTTCTCGATGGTCTGGATCGAGGTGTCCAGGTGCAGCTCGACGCCGACCTGATCGCACTCGTCGAGCAGCATGCCGAGGATGTCGCTGGATTTGTTATCGCAGAACAGCTGACCGAGTTTCTTCTCGTGGTAGGGCACGCCGTGCTTGGCGACCATGCCGATGAAATCCCACTGGGTGTAGCGCGCCAGTGCCGATTTGCAGAAATGCGGATTACCCGAGAGGAAATTGGCGGGTTCGGTGTACATGTTGGTGAAATTGCAGCGGCCACCACCGGACATCAGGATTTTCTTGCCGGCCTTGTTCGCGTGGTCGAGCAGCAGCACCTGACGCCCACGCCCGGCGGCGGTCAGTGCACACATCAACCCTGCGGCGCCAGCGCCAATGATCACGACTTCGGTAGAGCGCAAAACGGTGTCCTCTTGGTAGGTCGCTACAAAACAAACTGTGGGAGCGGGCTTGCTCGCGAATGCGGTATGTCAGTTGACACATAAGTCGCCTGATACACCGCATTCGCGAGCAAGCCCGCTCCCACAGGGGATCTTCTTTGCTTGGAAGATCGTTTACAAAACCCGCACGCGCAGCGAACGGCCCTTGATCTTGCCGTTGTTCAAGCGCTGCAGTGCCTGCATGACCACGGTGCGTTCAACCGCCACATACGACTGGAAGTCGAAGATCGCGATCTTGCCCACCTGCGCGCCCGGGATACCGGCGTCGCCGGTCAGTGCGCCGAGGATGTCGCCCGGACGCACTTTGTCTTTACGCCCGCCGGCGATGCACAGCGTGCTCATCGGTGGCTGCAGCGGGGCGCCGCCCTGGGACTTGAGGTTGTCGACCTGATCCCAGTTCAGCGGAGCTTTCTGCAGCTGTTCGATGGCTTGCGCGCGATGCGCTTCGGACGGCGCAACGAGGCTGACCGCGATGCCTTTCTCGCCGGCACGACCGGTACGGCCAACGCGGTGAATGTGGATTTCCGAGTCACGGGCCAGCTCGACGTTGATCACCATGTCCAGCGCATCGATGTCCAGACCACGGGCGGCCACGTCGGTGGCGACCAGGACCGACGTACTGCGGTTGGCGAACATCGCCAGCACCTGGTCGCGGTCACGCTGTTCCAGATCGCCATGCAGGCCGACGGCGGAGATGCCTTTGGAGGTCAGGTAATCGACTGTTTCCTGCACCTGCTGCTTGGTGAAGCAGAACGCCACGCAGGAGTCCGGGCGGAAGTGGTGCAGAACTTTGGTCACTGCGCTCATGCGCTCTTCCGGAGAAATTTCGTAGAAGCGCTGTTCGATCTGCGTGTCGTCATGGAACGCTTCGGCTTTCACCGTTTGCGGATCACGCATGAATTTCGACGCCAGTTGCTTGATGCCCACCGGATAAGTGGCGGAGAACAGCAGGGTCTGACGGCGTGCCGGAGTCTTTTCGATGATGTCTTCGATGGCGTCGTAGAAGCCCATGTCGAGCATGCGATCGGCTTCGTCGAGGATCAGCGTGTTCAGACCGTCGAGCACCAGCGAACCCTTGCGCAGGTGCTGCTGGATACGTCCCGGGGTGCCGACGATGATGTGCGCGCCGTGCTCCAGCGAAGCGATTTGCGGGCCGAACGACACGCCGCCGCACAGGGTCAGAACCTTGATGTTGTCTTCGGCACGGGCCAGACGCCGGACTTCCTTGGCGACCTGGTCGGCCAGCTCACGGGTCGGGCAGATCACCAGCGCCTGGCAACCGAAGTAGCGCGGGTTGATCGGGTTCAGCAGGCCGATGCCGAACGCGGCGGTCTTGCCGCTGCCGGTCTTGGCCTGGGCGATCAGGTCCATCCCCTTGAGGATCACCGGCAAGCTCTGCGCCTGGATCGGCGTCATCTGGGCATAACCGAGGGATTCGAGGTTAGCCAGCATGGCGGCGGACAGCGGCAGAGTATTAAAAGCGGTGGCGATGGTGGTCACGGGACTGGCCTGCAAAACAAAATGTCGCGCAGTGTAGCAGCCCCGTGCCACTTTCCTCGAAAGTTCTGGACGAACAGTGCCTGATTTCATTCCCCCAGGCTTTCCTTGAATGAAGATAAACCTGTGGCGAGGGAGCCTTTGTGGCGAGGGGATTTATCCCCGATGGGGTGCGCAGCACCCCCTGAAAAGGTTGAACGCGATCAGCCAGATGTACTGAGGCGGCAGATTATGGGGCTGCTGCGCAGCCCATCGGGGATAAATCCCCTCACCACAAAAGCATTCACAAGACATGACACTGCCTAGTGTTCAATGTGCTCATCCGGATGTTCATCCGGGCGTTTGACCCGGCGACCGTCCTCTTTCGACAGTTGCGAGAAGATCGTCGCTGCCAGCATCGCCATGATTCCGACGGTAACAAAGGTCAGCTGGAACGCACCCAGCACGGTTTCGACGCCATCGTTGCCGATCTCCGCCGTGAAGCCACCAAGCAACGCACCGGCACAGGCCACGCCCAGACTCAGCGACAATTGCGCCACCACCGACAGCAAGCTGTTGCCGCTGCTGGCGCTGGCGTCGTCGAGGTCGATCAGGGTCACGGTGTTCATCGCGGTGAATTGCAGCGAGTTGATCGCGCCGAGAACTGCCAGCAGGCACAACAGCAGCCAGTACGGCGTCTGCTCGCTGACCAGGCCCATGCTCGCCAGCATGATTCCCAGCGCCAGAGTGTTGCCGGTGAGCACAATGCGATAGCCGAGGCGTTCGATCAGCGGCCGCGCCATCCACTTGGCAAACATCGCCGCTGCAGCCAGCGGCAACATGCTCATTCCGGCTTGCGATGGCGAATAACCCAGCGCCACCTGTAGCAGCAATGGCACCAGAAACGGCAGGGCGCCGCTGCCCAGGCGGGCGAACAGGTTGCCGATAATTCCGACCGCGAAAGTCCTGGTCTTGAACAGCGAAGGGGCGAACAGCGGGTTTTCGACGCGCCCGGCGCGCAGCCAGTACGCCGCCAGACAGGCCAGACCGCCGAACAGCAGCAACATCACCCGCAGATGCGGCAAGTGCAATTCGCCCAGACCTTCCATGGCGATGGTGATCAGGATCATCGCCGCGCCGAACAGCAGGAAACCGAGGCTATCGAAGCGCGTGCGTTCAGTACCGCGCAGGTCGGGAATGAACTTCCACACCGCGTAGCAGCCGAGAACACCGACCGGCAGGTTGATCAGGAAAATCCAGTGCCACGTCAGGTATTGCACCATCCAGCCGCCCATGGTCGGGCCGATCAGCGGGCCGAGCAGACCGGGAATGGTGATGAAGCCCATGATCCGCACCAGTTCCGAACGCGGGTAGGCGCGCAGCACCACCAGCCGTCCGACCGGCAGCATCAATGCGCCGCCCAGACCCTGGATCACCCGCGCGCCGACCAGCATGCTCAGGCTGCTCGATAACGCGCAGAGCAGCGAGCCGAAACTGAACAGCAGGATCGCGCCGAAGAAGATCTTCTTGGTGCCGAAGCGATCGGCGATCCAGCCCGAGGCCGGAATCAGCAAGGCCACGGTGAGCATGTAGGCGATGACCACACCTTGCATGCGCAACGGGTCTTCGGCCAGATCCCGGGCCATGGCCGGCAGGGCGGTGTTGAGGATGGTCCCGTCGAGGGACTGCATGAAGAACGCAATGGCGACGACCCACGGCAACCAGCGGGCGGTGATGGCGTCGAGAGGCGGGCGTGTGGGCATGGAACCTCTTGTGGGTGGTTAATCCAAATGGCTTGTTGTGCATGAAACTCTGTGGTGAGGGGATTTATCCCCGATGGACTGCGCAGCAGTCCCCTGCATTTGATTTTAAAAGCGGGGCCGCTACGCGACCCATCGGGGATAAATCCCCTCGCCACAGGGTTCACTCCAGTACTTGATCCCAAGGTGTGCTGGAGGTTTGCGTTTACAGGGTCAAGGTCAGTCGGCTCACCAGCGCCCCCGGCAGCAGTGCCGACGAGGTATTGCGCTGGCTATACGTGCTCGCCGACAGCAGCAACTCACGCTCGGCGGTCAATGCTTCCAGCTGCGAACCCAGCAGACTGTAAGCGCTGTCGTCGAAGCGCATGGTGCTGACCGGCGCCTGAATCTCGCCGTTCTCGACCCAGAAAGTTGCGAAGCGAGTCATGCCGGTCAGGCGCGCCGCCGGTTGATCCGAGTAGTTCAGGTACCACAAATTGCTGATGTACAGCCCGGTGCCCAACTGCTTGAGGATCTCTGCCTGTGACAGATCACCGGCGGCCATGTTCAGTGCACTTGGCATTTCACCGCCGCTGGCGCCGTTGGCGGTCAGGCCGTATTCGGCGGCACTGCGCGAACCGACCAGTTGATCACCGGCCTTGCCTTCGACGATCAGCCGCAGATCGCTGCGCGGATAACCCTCCCCGGAGAATGCCGGGCTCAACGAACCGCTGACTTGCTCATCCAGCGAGACCAGCGGACTGAACGTCTGATCGCCGACATACAGCTTCTGCAGCGGGCTGCTTTTGCTGGCAATCGACTGCGCCGAGAAGCCGCCCCAGCTGAGCATGCCCATGATTTCTTCCAGCGCGGCCGGCGCCAGGTACGCGCGGTATTGCCCCGGTGCGAGGGTGCGTAACGGTCGACCAAGGAACGCCAGTTGCTCGCGGGCCTGCTGGAAGCGGCGGGTGAAGCCTTCGCTGCTCCACTCGTGCCCGGCGTAGCTGGCTTTCACTGCTTCGCCGTTGTCGTGGAACAGGCTGAAGTCGAAGTTGAAGCTGTTGGCCTGATGCCAGCCGAACGCCCCCGAGGAACTGGCGAAACCACGGCTGATCGGGCCGGCAGCATAGAAGCCGACCAGATCCAGACCTTCAGCAGCGGTGCAGATTTCCTCGACTACCTGCTCGGTGTCCGGCAGCGGATGTTCCTGCACGTTGTTGCTCTGCCAGCCGTTGTGGTTGAGCAGCAGGTACGGATCCTGTGGCAGCAGCGGCAGGGTTTCGCGCAGTTGTTGCAGGCCTTCGGCGAGGCGTTGCAGATCGGCTTCCTGATCACCGGACAGGGTGATGTGCAGATCGGCGTGACGCCCGTCGTTGATCAGCTTCAGCCCGACGTCGGCTTGCTGCACCTGGCCGGCCTGACGCACCTTAGCGTGATTGAAACGCACGAACGCCGAGGATTCGGCGGCGTAACTGAGGGTGAATTGTTCCGGCTCGCGCACACTGTCGCGCAGCCAATTGACCATGACCTTGAAGGCGTCGGACTGACTCTTCGAAATGCTCATCAGGCGTCTCCCCCAAACACATCAACGTTGCTGAATACGCAGGCCGGTGAAGCGTGGCCGACGCGGATCACCTGGTTCGGCTCGCCCTTGCCGCAGTTTGGCGTGCCCAGCACCATTCGGGTGCCGGCATTGCCGACCGCGCGCAGACTCTTCCAGAAGTGCGCGGAAATGCCCCGGTAGTTCGGATTTTTCACCACACCCTTGAGTTCACCGTTCTCGATCAACTGACCCCACTCGCAACCAAACTGGAATTTGTTGCGCGCATCGTCAATCGACCACGAACGGTTGGTGCTCATCAGAATGCCGTGCTCGATGCCGCTGATCAGTTGCGTCAGCGACTGATCGCCCGGCTCGATGTTGAGGTTGGCCATGCGGTCGATCGGCGGCCGGTTCCAGCCGCAGGCGCGGCTGTTGGCAACCCCGTCGAGACCGGCGCGGAACTGCGACAGCGCGCCGCCCAGTGGCCGCAACAGCAAGCCTTCGCGAATCAGGAATTGTTTGCTGGCCTTGGTCCCGTCGTCATCGTGGCCGTAGCTGGCCAGCTCTTCGGGAATGTCTGGGTCGAAGGTCACGTTGAGCAGCTTCGAACCGTATTGCAGGCTGCCGAAGTCGCTGGTTTTGACGAAGCTGGTGCCGGCGTAATTGCGCTCGTCACCGAGGATCCGGTCGAGCTCCAGCGGGTGACCGATGGACTCGTGAATCTGCAGCATCATCTGGTCAGGCATCAGCAATAGATCGCGCGGGCCTTGCGGGGTGTTCGGCGCGAGCAGCAGTTGCAGGGCCTGATCGGCCACCTTCGGGCCGGCGCCGACCAGGCCGCAACGGCTGATCACGTCCGCGCCACCCTGCTGGCCGAAGTTCTCGCGGCCGAGGCTGCGGGTCTGGCTGTCGTTGCCGTCGTAGGCGGTGACGTCGAGGCTTGGATAGACGAAGCGCTGGGCCTGGCGCAATTCGGCGCCGGCGCTGCTCAGGTAGATCTGCTCGACGTGGGTGATGCCGATGCTCGCTTCCCAATTCACCAGGCGCTCATCCTTTGGCACCGAGGCGGATTCCGCGCCGAGCAGCTCGAAGCATTCGCTCAGGGACGGGAAGGGTTGCTCAAGATTGGGCGAAAAGTAATCAGCGCGATCGCTCGACACCGGCTGGTTGCGCAGGTCGAGCAAGGCGTGCGGCTTCAGTCGCCGGGCCTGCTGTTCGGCGCGCTCAAGGGCGGCTTGCAGGCCTTGCTGCGACAGGTCGTTGGTCGCCGCGTAAGCCTCGACGCCGTTGACGCGCACAGTGAGCATCGCGCCTTCGTCGCGGCTCAGGCTTGGCGGCTCGGCGACGTTCTTGCGCACCGACAGGTACTGGCCGGACTCGCGTACATACCGCAGGGAAAAAAACTCGGCGCCCGTGCGCAAGGCAGCGAAGCGCTGCTTGAGCTGGGGGTGGAAATCGAACATTCGGGAACCTCCTTGTTATGGAGTTGCGGGGTGAAGCGATTCGGCGGGGAGGGGGGAAACGATTGCGCGAGGTCTAGAGTAGGCCTGCGTGGGGGTAGGATCAAGTGAAGAGGGGGTGTAGGAGGATTTACTGTGCAGCAGGGAGATGGAGGCTGATTTGCAGGGCCTCATCGCGAGCAGGCTCACTCCTACAGTTAATCTCCAGTGTTCACATAATGCGTGTTCACTGGAGATCCTTGTAGGAGTGAGCCTGCTCGCGATTAGCCGTGACGCGGTGTAATGGAATTACTGAGCAACAGGCGTGATATCACGCATCGGCTTGCTTTTCACCGGCGCATTGCCAGCGACGTAGTAGGCAGCGGTGCTACGCGGCAGAGGCTTGCGGCCACGGATCTTGTCGGCGATTTTCTCGGCGATCATGATCGTCGGCGCGTTCAGGTTACCGGTGGTGATGATCGGCATGATCGAAGCGTCGACCACACGCAGGCTCTGCATACCGTGCACGCGACCTTCGCCATCCACTACGGCCATCTCGTCGGTGCCCATCTTGCACGAGCAGGACGGGTGGAACGCGGTTTCGGCGTGCTCGCGGATGAACTTGTCCAGCTGCTCATCGGTTTGCACGTCGATGCCCGGGCTGATTTCGCGGCCACGGAAAGCGTCCAGCGCAGGCTGTTGCATGATTTCGCGGGTCAGGCGGATGCCGTCACGGAACTCCTGCCAGTCCTGCTCGGTGGCCATGTAGTTGAACAGGATGCTCGGGTGCTGACGCGGATCCTTGGACTTCAACTGGATGCGACCACGGCTCGGCGAACGCATGGAACCCATGTGCGCCTGGAAGCCGTGCTCTTTCACACCGTTGCTGCCGTTGTAGTTAATCGCTACCGGCAGGAAGTGGTACTGGATGTTCGGCCACTCGAATTCTGGACGCGAACGGATGAAACCGCCGGCTTCGAACTGGTTGCTGGCGCCGATGCCGGTGCCGTTGAACAGCCACTCGGCACCGATGGCTGGCTGGTTGTACCAGAGCAGCGACGGGTACAGCGAGACCGGTTGGGTGCAGGCATATTGCAGGTACAGCTCAAGGTGATCCTGCAGGTTTTCACCGACGCCCGGCAGGTCATGCACCACCGGAATGTCGAGGCTTTCCAGCAGTTTTGCCGGGCCGACGCCGGAGCGCTGCAGAATCTGCGGCGAAGCGATGGCGCCGGAGCACAGCAGAACTTCTTTGCGCGCTTTGGCTTCAACGCGCTCTTCTGCCGAACCGACCAGGTAACGCACGCCGACCGCACGCTTGCCTTCGAACAGAATCTTGTCGGTCAGGGCGTGGGTGACGATGGTCAGGGTCGAGCGCTTTTTCGCGACGTCGAGGTAGCCACGGGCGGTGGAAGCACGACGGCCGTTCGGCGTCACGGTGCGATCCATCGGGCCGAAGCCTTCCTGCTGGTAGCCGTTCAAGTCTTCGGTGCGCGGGTAACCGGCCTGCACGCCGGCTTCAACCATGGCGTGGAACAGCGGGTTGTTGCCCGCCTTCGGCGTGGTCACGCTGACCGGGCCGTCGCCACCGTGGTAGTCGTTCGGGCCGATATCGCGGGTTTCCGCTTTACGGAAGTACGGCAGGCAGTCGAGGTACGACCAGTCTTCCAGACCTGGCAGCTTCGCCCAGCCGTCGTAGTCCATCGCGTTGCCACGGATGTAGCACATGCCGTTGATCAGCGAGGAGCCGCCAAGGCCTTTGCCGCGACCGCACTCCATCCGGCGGCCGTCCATGTGTGGCTCCGGATCGGTTTCGTACGCCCAGTTGTAGCGACGACCCTGCAGCGGGAATGCCAGCGCGGCCGGCATTTGCGTGCGGAAGTCGAAGCGGTAGTCCGGGCCGCCTGCTTCGAGCAGCAGCACGGTGACGCCTTCGTCTTCAGTCAGACGGGTCGCCAGGGTGTTACCGGCCGAGCCGGCACCGATGATGATGTAATCGAATTCTTGGGACATTGAATGCACCCTCTTTAGATGTGGTCAGGTCAAGATCGCCGGAACACTGCAAAACCTGTGCTGAGGAGAAAATCCCCTGTGGTGAGGGGATTTATCCCCGACCGGCTGCGCAGCAGTCCTGAAATCAGCGATTGAGATCTATCTGGAGAACAGCAGTGTCTGGAGGGGGGCTGCTTCGCAGCCCATCGGGGATAAATCCCCTCGCCACAATCAGAACACCGAGACGTAATCGCCCAGCTCGACCTGTACCGATTTGATGCGTGTGTAGTTGGTCAGCGAGCTGATGCCGTTTTCACGGCCCACGCCCGACTGCTTGTAACCGCCAACCGGCATCTTCGCGTCGGACTCGCCCCAGGCGTTGATCCAGCAGATACCGGCTTCCAGTTGATGAATCACGCGGTGCGCGCGGTTCAGGTCTTTGGTGACGATACCGGCGGCCAGGCCGAAGTCGGTGTCGTTGGCGCGGCGGATCACTTCTTCTTCGGTCTCGTAGGAGAGGATCGCCATCACCGGGCCAAAGATTTCTTCACGAACGATGGTCATTTCGTCGGTGCAGTCGGTGAACACGGTCGGCGCGACGAAGGCGCCTTTGGCGAATTCACCGTCGGTCAGGCGCTCGCCGCCGCACAGCACGCGGGCACCTTCTTCTTTACCCTTGGCGATGTAACCGAGCACGCTTTCCATGTGGGCGAAGCTGACCAGCGGGCCGAAGTTGGTGTTTTCGTCTTCCGGGTTGCCGATGCGGATGCGCGCTACGCGCTCGACGATCTTGGCTTCGAAAGCGGCTTTCAGGTGGCTCGGTACGAACACGCGAGTGCCGTTGGTGCAAACCTGACCGGAGCTGTAGAAGTTGGCCATCATCGCGGTGTCGGCGGCGCGATCGAGGTCGGCGTCGTCGCAGATGATCAGCGGCGACTTGCCGCCCAGTTCCATGGTCACGTCTTTCAGCGACGAAGCCGAAGCGCTGGCCATGACTTTCTTGCCGGTGTCGGTGCCGCCGGTGAAGGAGACTTTCTCGATGCGCGGGTGCTCGGTCAGCCAGGTGCCGACTTCTCGGCCGCTGCCGGTCAGTACGTTGAACACGCCGTTTGGCAGGCCGGCTTCGGTGTAGATCTCGGCCAGTTTCAGGGTGGTCAGCGAGGTGACTTCGCTTGGCTTGAAGATCATTGCGTTACCGGCGGCCAGGGCCGGTGCGGATTTCCACAGCGCGATCTGGATCGGGTAGTTCCACGCGCCGATACCGGCGACCACGCCCAGTGGCTCGCGACGGGTGTAGACGAAGGAAGTGTCGCGCAGCGGAATCTGCTCGCCTTCGATCGCCGGCACCAGGCCTGCGTAGTATTCCAGCACGTCGGCGCCGGTGACGATGTCGACGTATTTGGTTTCGGAGAAGGCTTTACCGGTGTCCAGGGTTTCCAGAGCAGCCAGCTCATCGTTGCGCTCGCGCAGGATGTCGACGGCGCGACGCAGGATGCGCGAACGCTCCATGGCGGTCATCGCGGCCCAGATTTTCTGGCCCTTTTCAGCGCTGACCACAGCACGCTCGACGTCTTCCTTGGTCGCACGTTGCACTTGGGCGAGGACTTCACCGTTCGCCGGGTTGATGGCTTCGAAAGTGGCATCGCTGCCAGCGTCGGAGTACGCGCCATCGATGTAGAGTTTTTGCAGTTCGAAACGGGCCATAGTGTCCTCGCAAGTGCATTAGTGGTTGGCGTTGACCATCGCGGTGGTGCTGCGGTGGCGGTTCAGGGGCCGAGCGTTTTCTGTGTGCTCTAACTCACCTGCTTGGCCAATTGGAAATCCATGTATTCGTAAGCGATCTGTTGCGCCTGCGCGGTGTCGAAAGCGTCTCCCGACAGCGCGCCGCGCAACCACAAGCCGTCGATCAACGCTGCCAGTCCACGCGCGGCGCTGCGCGCATCTTCGAGCGGCAACACACGGCGGAACTCGCAGCACAGGTTGGAATACAGACGGTGATCGTTGATCCGCTGCAACCTGTGCAAAGACGGCTGGTGCATGCTGGTGGCCCAGAAGGCCAGCCAGGTTTTCATTGCCGGGCCATTGACCTGGCTGGCGTCGAAGTTGCCTTCGATGATCACCTGCAGATGCGCCCGTGGGCTGCTGTCTGCCAGCGCCTGCCGGCGCGCGGTGACGTTCTCGCTGAGGACGCTCATCAGATACCGCATCGTGGCGGCAATCAGGCCGTTCTTGTCCTGAAAGTAGTGACTGATGATGCCATTCGAGACACCGGCCAAACGGGCGATCAGCGCAATGCTGGCGTCCCCCATACCGACCTGATCGACCGCCTGCAACGTGGCTTCGATCAGTTGTTGGCGGCGGATGGGTTGCATACCGACCTTGGGCATCTTGCACATCTCCTTAGGCCTTCCGACGGGCGATAAACGCCTATCGGATTGAGGGCCAGTCTATTTTGTTTTGATTGAACGTTCAATCAACAAAGAATAAGATCTGCGACAAATCGTCGCTGCCTACAGATTTTTTCTGCTTGTAAATGGCGATAAAACGACATCCGAAAATGCTTGAAACCTGCGTGGGGCATGGCGCGGTTCGCTGTTCGATGGACGTGTTGAATGGGCAAGACGCTCGGGGCCAGGTTTCGGATGAACGTCCGCACAGCTTTGGCCACGAAAGCGATTCGCAACGCCATTTCGGCAGGTTCGGGCTTTTTTCGGGGTGTCTTTATATCACCCGCCGGTCGGCTGCCAACTAACCGATTGGTCGGGTTCCGTGTTGCCTTGTGTTCTTCTCTCGCACTGCCTGGAGCATTTGTGCCATGAGTTCTGCCTCTCTTATAAAGACCCCGCCCGAGAAGGTGACGGTCAACGGTTGGGTGTTTTACACCTCTACCGCGTTGATTCTGTTGTTGACCGCCATTCTGATCATCGCCCCGCAAGAGGCCGGCAGATTGTTGGGTATCGCTCAGGCCTGGTTGTCGCGCAGCTTCGGCTGGTACTACATGGTGGTGATCGCCGCCTACCTGGTGTTTGTGGTGGGCCTGGCGTTTTCCTCCTACGGCAAACTCAAACTGGGCAGCAAGGACGACACCCCGGATTTCAGCTACGGCGCCTGGGCGGGGATGCTGTTCTCGTCGGGTATCGGTATTTCGCTGCTGTACTTCGGCGCGTCCGAGCCGCTGGACCACTACTTCAATCCGCCGGAAGGCGCAGCGGCCACCAACCTGGCCGCGCGTCAAGCTGTACAGCTGACCTTCCTGCACTGGGGCCTGCACGGCTGGGCGATCTATGCACTGGTCGGTCTGGCCGTGGCGTACTTTGCCTACCGTCATAACCAGCCGCTGGCCTTGCGTTCGGCGCTGTATCCGCTGGTCGGCGAGCGTTGGGTCAAGGGCGCCGCCGGTCATGCAGTGGACGGCTTCGGCATGTTCGTGACCCTGCTGGGTCTGGTGACCAACCTGGGGATCGGCTCGTTGCAGGTGTCCTCGGGTCTGGAAAACCTGTTCGGCATGGAACACAGCAACACCAATCTGCTGATCGTGATCATCGTGATGAGCACCGTGGCGACCATCGCTGCCGTGTCCGGCGTGGAAAACGGCATTCGTCGTCTGTCCAACCTGAACATCGTGCTGTTCAGCGGTCTGCTGATTTTTGTCCTGCTGTTCGGCCCGACCCTGCACCTGCTCAACGGCTTCGTGCAGAACATCGGCGACTACCTCAACGGCGTGGTGCTGAAGACCTTCGACCTGTACGTCTATGAAGGTGACAGCGCCAAGTCCGACCGCTGGCTGGGCCTGTGGACCCTGTTCTACTGGGCGTGGTGGATTTCCTGGGCACCATTCGTCGGCATGTTCATCGCGCGTATTTCCCGTGGTCGTACCGTGCGTGAACTGGTCGCTGGTGTACTGCTGATCCCGTTGGGTTTCACCCTGGCGTGGCTGTCGATCTTCGGTAACTCGGCACTGGATCTGGTGATGAACCAGGGGGCGGTGGAGCTTGGCAAGACGGCGCTGGAACAACCGTCGATGGCGATCTACCAGTTGCTGGAACACTACCCGGCGTCGAAAGTCGTCATCGGTGTGTCGATCTTCGTCGGTTTCGTGCTGTTCCTGACCCCGGCCGACTCCGGCGCGGTGATGATGGCGAATCTGTCCTGCAAGGGCGGCAACGTTGATGAAGATGCGCCGCACTGGCTGCGGATCTTCTGGTCGGTGGTGATCACGCTGGTGACCATCGGTCTGCTGTTCGCCGGTAACTTCGAAGCCATGCAAACCATGGTGGTGCTGGCCGGTCTGCCGTTCTCGGTGGTGCTGGTGTTCTTCATGTTCGGCTTGCACAAGGCGATGCGTCAGGACGTGCAGATCGAACAGGAGCAGGCGCAACTGGCTGAGCGCGGTCGTCGTGGTTTCAGCGAGCGTCTGACGCAGCTGGATCTGCAACCGAGCCAATCGGTGGTGCAGCGTTTCATGGACAAGCAGGTCAGCCCGGCGCTGGAAGACGCTGCCGCACAAATGCGTGCGCAGGGTCTGGAAGTGCAGACGCTGCTGGGCAAATCCAAGCGCTGCATGGGCGTGCGCGTCGAGATGGAAGAGGGTAACCCTTTCGTCTACGAAGTGAGCCTGGACGGCTATCTGGCGACCCCGACCGAATCGGCCCAGTCCGATGAAGCTCGCCAGCGTTACTACCGCGCCGAGGTGTATTTGCACAACGGCAGCCAGGACTACGACCTGATGGGCTTCACGCAGGATCAGATCACACGCGATGTGCTCGATCAGTTTGAAAGCCATCGGCAGCTCCTTGGCCGGGTGTATAGCTAAGTTGTAGGTGGTGCGGTGTTTCTGTCTGAAGCACCGTGCCGCATTCTTCGCGAGCAAGCCCGCTCCCACATTGGAATGCATTTTAACTGTGGGAGCGGGCTTGCTCGCGAAGGGGCCATCAGCTCCAACGCTGAACGCCCTGTATTCCGATAAACAAAAACGCCGCGATCCTCTCGCGGCGTTTTTGTGTCTGTGGTTCTTACCCCAGGTTCTTGCCCAGCAACGCGTGATACAGCTCGCTGTCGCCCAGAATCCCCACCACATGGTTGTTGTCGTGCAGCACCAGTTTGTTGCCGGTCTGGTAGCGAATCTGCAGCGCATCGCGCATGCCGATGTTCGAGTCCACCAGTGTCGGCTTGCGCTCCAGCGCTTCCACTGCTTGCCCCGGTGCCCAGTTCTGCAGGTTCAGTACCGAACCGTTCTGCCGCGCACCCTTGATCGTGTTGCCTTCGGCCAGGTCCAGCCACGAATCGCCACCCGGGTCGAGGCATACCGAACCGTTGATGCGTTTGCAGTTGTCCAGCGTGCGCATCAGGCTGCGGCCACACAGGACGTTGAGCGGATTGGTGTGGGCCACGAAGGTGCGCACATAGTCGTCCGCCGGGTTCAGTACGATCTCTTCCGGCACGCTGTACTGGATGATCCGGCCGTCCTTCATGATCGCGATGCGGCTACCCAGTTTGAGTGCCTCGTCGAGATCGTGACTCACAAAAACGATGGTCTTGCTCAGCTTGCGTTGCAATTCCAGCAGTTCATCCTGCAGGCCCTGACGGATCAGCGGGTCGAGTGCCGAGAACGGTTCGTCCATCAGCAGAATGTCGGCGTCCATCGCCAGCGCCCGGGCCAGGCCGACACGCTGCTGCATGCCGCCGGAGAGTTCATCGGGCTTCTTGTTGCGCCATTGGGTCAGGCCCACCAGTTCGAGCTTGTCGTCGACCAGCTTGCGCCGTTCCTTTTCCGGTCGGCCCTGCATTTCCAGACCGAAGCTGATGTTCTCGCGCACCGTCAGCCACGGCATCAGGGCGAACTTCTGGAACACCATGGCGATGCGTTTGGTGCGCATCATTTTCAGTTCGGCCGGGGTGCAGGAAGCGATGTCGATCTGCTTGCCTTCGTGCTCGACGAACAGCTTGCCGCGACTCACGGTGTTGAGGCCGTTGATGCAGCGCAGCAGGCTTGACTTGCCGGAGCCGGACAGGCCCATCAGTACGCAGATCTCGCCCTTGTTGATGTCCAGACTGGCCTTTTCCACGCCGACGATCTGCCCGGTCTTTTTCAGGATCTCGCTGCGGGTCAAACCTTGATCGAGAAGTTTCAGTGCTTCGCGCGGATCCTTGGTGAAGATCACGTCAACGTTATCGAAGCGAATTATGCTCATGCGTCACCCCCTACTTTGGCGTCGGGTTGTTTGCAGATACGGTCGAGCATGATCGCCAGCAGTACGATCGCCAGGCCCGCTTCGAAGCCCAGGGCGATATCAGCAGTGTTCAGTGCGTTGACCACCGGTTTGCCGAGTCCGTCGGCGCCTACCAGTGCCGCGATCACCACCATCGACAGCGACAGCATGATGCACTGGGTGATGCCGGCAGCGATGCTCGGCATGGCGTGAGGCAGTTCGATCCGTGAGAGCAATTGGCGACGCGAGCAGCCGAAGGCCTTGCCGGCGTCCATCAGTTCTTGCGGGACATCGCGGATGCCCAGGTAGGTCAGGCGGATCGGCGCAGCGATGGCGAACACCACCGTGGAGATCAGGCCCGGCACCACACCCAACCCGAAGAGGGTCAGGGTAGGAATGAGGTAAACGAAGGTCGGTACGGTCTGCATCAGATCGAGTACCGGACGCATTAAAGTGTAGAACATCGGCTTGTGGGCGGCGACGATGCCCAACGGCACGCCGATGACCACGCAGACCAGGGTCGCGAACATGACCTGGGCGAGGGTTTCCATGGTTTCCTGCCAGTACCCCAGGTTGAGGATCAGCAGGAACGAGGCAATCACAAAAACAGTCAGCCCCCATTTGCGCTGGATGAAATGCGCGAGCAGGGCGATGAGGCCGATCAAGACAAAGGGATTGAACCAGGTCAGCGCAAACGTCACGCCGTGGATCATCGTTTCCAGTGTCACGGCGATTGCGTCGAAGGTGCTGGCGCCGTGTTGCGTCAACCATTCAACGAAGCCCGCGATGTACTGGCCTAAAGGGATTTTCTGATCAATCAGCATGGTAGTGAACGTCCGCATGCAAGGAATAAACAGCCCGGGCGAGCGAACTCGCCCGGCGTAAGGCAATTACTGTGCGAGCTTGGCTTTCACGGCCTCCAGGCCTGGTTTACCGTCAATGGTGGTCACGCCAGCGAGCCAGGTATCGAGCACCTGAGGGTTCTTTTTCAGCCAGGCCTTGGCGGCCGCTTCAGGCTTCATCTTGTCGTCGAGGATGTTGCCCATCAGGGTACTTTCCATGTCGACGGTGAACTCCAGGTTCTTCAGCAACTGACCGACGTTGCTGCATTCGGTGGTGTAGCCCTTGCGGGTGTTGGTCGCCACGGTGGCAGCACCGAAATCGGGGCCGAAGAAGTCATCGCCGCCGGTCAGGTATTGAATCTTGAAGCGCTTGTTCATCGGGTGCGGCGCCCAGCCGAGGAAGACCACGGCGGTGTCGCGTTTCTGCGCGCGGTCGACCTGCGAGAGCATGCCCGCTTCGGACGATTCGACGACCTTGAAGCCGGCGGTTTTCAAACCGAAAGCGTCCTTGTCGATCATGCTCTGGATCAGGCGGTTGCCGTCGTTGCCAGGCTCGATGCCGTAGATCTTGCCATCGAGCTCTTTCTTGAATTTGGCGATGTCGGCGAAGTCATGCAGTCCCTTGTCGTACAGGGCTTGCGGTACGGCGAGGGTGTACTTGGCACCTTTGAGATTGGTGCGCACCACTTCGACGGTGCCGGCATCGCGGTAGGCCTTGATGTCGTTTTCCATGGTCGGCATCCAGTTACCGAGGAACACGTCCATATTCTTGCCGTCGGCCAGCGACTTGTAGGTCACGGGCACGGAGATCATGGTGGTCTTGGTCTTGTAGCCGAGGGCGTCGAGCACCACCGAAGTGGTGGCGGTGGTGGCGGTGATGTCGGTCCAGCCGACATCGGAGAAATTTACGGTACTGCACTGCGCCGGTTCTGCAGCTTGCGCCAGTAACGGCAGACTCAGCATGGCGGCCAACAACAACGACGGGGAACCTTTCATGGATGGACTCCTTGGTGTTTTTTTTGGCAGTGTTCCGACTGTGGACCACCGCACTTATAGGTTGCGGTTGGATGGCGTTCTGGAGACAGCTCTACCACGGCGCCTTGCAATCGAGTCATAACGATCATGTACCAGTGAAAATCTGACGCCTACAGGGTGGGTCGTATCCAGTACAGGGATGGTCGCATCCAGTGTCAGTGACGTCGTTTACAGCTTTTTTCCGCCCCGTTTGGCCATCTGAACCGCATAAAAACGGCGAAAACACGGGAGGAAACCGGCACGGCGTTGGTGGGCATGAGTGCGTCGGTGTCAGACGCCGAGCGACCTGACAAAAGCCTGATGATGCGGGCATTCCGGCGGATCGCAGCTTGAGCGTAGCAGCTCCGCCAGCGGGCGCTTAACGCCCGGGAACGGCATCCTCAGGAGCTCTGCAGCAATGGCTATCAGCGTTTTCGACCTGTTCAAAATCGGCATCGGCCCGTCCAGTTCCCACACCGTCGGCCCGATGCGCGCCGCCGCCCTGTTTGTCGAAGCGCTGCGCGACCGGCACCTGCTGGAGCAGGTACGGCGTATAGAAGTGCAACTGTTCGGCTCGCTGTCGGCTACCGGCATCGGTCACGGCAGCGACAACGCGGTGATCATGGGCCTGATGGGCGAGTGGCCGGACGCAATCGACCCGTCGCAGATCGGCCCGCGCATTCAGGCGCTGCGCGAAACTCACACGCTGTTATTGGATGGTCGTCTGTCGGTGCCGTTTATATGGGCTCGCGACATGCGCCTGATCGACGAGAACCTGCCGTTCCATCCCAACGCCATGACTCTGGTTGCCGAAGGCGATCACGGCGAGATTCATCGCGACACCTACTACTCGGTCGGTGGTGGTTTCGTGGTGGATCAGGCGCAGGCATCCAGCGGTGTGGTCGATCTGGATCGCACCGAATTGCCTTATGACTTTTCCAGCGCGGTGGAACTGCTGCAGCTGTGCCAAAAGAACAACCTGCGCGTCGCCGAACTGATGATGGCCAACGAAAAGGTCTGGCGCAGCGAAGAGGAAATCCGTGCCGGGCTGATGAAGCTGTGGCGGGCGATGCAGGATTGCGTCGAGCAGGGCCTCAAGCACGAAGGCATCCTTCCCGGCGGTCTCAATGTGCGCCGGCGCGCGGCCAAGTTGCATCGCAGCCTGCAGGAGTTGAACAAGCCCAACGTGATCGGCTCGACCCTCAGTGCCATGGAGTGGGTCAACCTGTATGCCCTCGCGGTCAATGAAGAAAACGCTGCCGGCGGGCGCATGGTCACGGCGCCGACCAATGGCGCGGCGGGGATCATCCCGGCGGTGTTGCACTACTTTATGAAGTTCAGCGAAGCGGTCACCGACGCCAACGTGGTCGACTACTTCCTGGGCGCGGCGGCGGTGGGGATTCTGTGCAAGAAGAACGCCTCGATCTCCGGTGCCGAAGTCGGCTGCCAGGGCGAGGTCGGCTCGGCCTGCGCGATGGCGGCGGCGGGGCTGGCGGAGATCCTCGGTGCCACTCCGGAGCAACTGTGCAACGCGGCGGAAATCGGCCTGGAACATAACCTCGGCCTGACCTGCGATCCGGTCGGCGGCCTGGTGCAGGTGCCGTGCATCGAGCGCAACGCAATTGCCGCTGTGAAGGCGATCAACGCGGCGCAGATGGCCCTGCGTGGTGATGGTCAGCACTTCATCTCGCTGGACCGGGTGATCCGCACCATGCGTGATACCGGCGCCGATATGCATGACAAATACAAAGAGACCTCGCGGGGTGGGTTGGCGGTCAGTGCGGTTGAGTGCTGAATCAGCAATACCGAGTGGAATTCTTCGCGAGCAAGCCCGCTCCCACATTGGAACCGGGTGTTCACAAATTCTGTGTTCACTGTAGATCCATTGTGGGAGCGGGCTTGCTCGCGAAGAGGCCAGACCAGTCAAAACTGCTCGCTAACGGAACACACATAACCGCAGGCGCCACCTTTTAGCGCGTCGCAATCAGATAAGAGCTTTTCCCACTCGCAGTGCGCCATTCGCACTCCCTGCCGTCCGTCACCCGTGCTTGCGGTGACACTCTGAAACAACTGCGCGCAAGCCCGTTCCCACAAGTGCTACCGATCTGCTCACAGGCAGCGGGGCAGGGCTCTCGGCGCCGCTGATGGCACTTCGAAACACCGTGTGTCCGACGTCTTGAATAGACACGTCGCGACGTCGTTTTCAGGAGTTATTGAACAGCCATTCAATTTTAGGCATGGCAATTGCTCTGTCATAACAAAGCCCGTCTCCCACGCGAGAACGCCGGCAATAACAAGAGCCTCCGCCTGAGGCCATCACCCGCTTTGTGTGAGGAGATACCGCGATGACGTCGTTCAACTCCGGGGCCCAACCCCAGAACCGTGCGCCTCAATCCATCGGCTTTCTGCTGCTGGACAATTTCACGCTGATTTCTCTGGCCTCCGCAGTCGAGCCCCTGCGCATGGCCAACCAATTGTCCGGTCGTGAGCTGTATCGCTGGAGCACCCTGACCGTCGATGGCGGCCAGGTGTGGGCCAGTGACGGTCTGCAAATCACCCCCGATGCCTCCATGCACAAAGCTCCGCCCCTGGACACCGTGATCGTCTGCGGCGGGATCGGCATTCAACGCACCGTGACCCGTGAACACGTCTCGTGGCTGCAAAGCCAGGCCCGTCAGTCCAAGCGTCTGGGCGCGGTGTGCACCGGCAGTTGGGCTTTGGCTTGCGCCGGTCTGCTCGACGGGTTCGATTGCAGCGTGCACTGGGAATGTCTGGCGGCGATGCAGGAAGCTTTCCCGCGTGTGGCGATGAGCACTCGCCTGTTCACCCTCGACCGTAACCGTTTCACCAGCTCCGGCGGCACCGCGCCATTGGACATGATGCTGCACCTGATCAGCCGCGATCATGGGCGTGAGCTGTCCGCCGCGATCTCGGAAATGTTCGTTTACGAACGCATCCGCAACGAGCAGGATCATCAGCGTGTGCCGCTCAAGCATATGCTCGGCACCAACCAGCCGAAGCTGCAGGAAATCGTCGCGCTGATGGAAGCCAATCTGGAAGAGCCGATCGACCTCGACGAACTGGCGGTGTACGTCGCCGTGTCGCGTCGACAGCTGGAGCGGCTGTTCCAGAAATACCTGCACTGCTCGCCGTCGCGCTACTACTTGAAGCTGCGCCTGATCCGCGCGCGGCAGTTGCTCAAGCAAACGCCGATGTCGATCATCGAAGTGGCGTCGGTGTGTGGTTTCGTCTCGACGCCGCACTTCTCCAAGTGCTACCGCGAATACTTCGGCATTCCGCCGCGTGACGAACGCGTAGGCTCCAACACCACCCAGCAAGTGGCGATGCTGCCGCTGCCGCAGGCGATCGTGATGTCGCCGCTGTCGGGGCCGATGTCGGCGTTGAGTCAGGCGCGTAATGAGTCGACGTTTGCCAGCGTAAGGCTGTAGACCGGAAAGTTTTTGTGGCGAGGGAGCTTGCTCCCGCTCGGGCGCGAAGCGCTCGTTAAACCTGCGAATGCGATTTATCTGGAATAGAGCATCTGCCGGTTTGGGGCCGCTTCGCGGCCCAGCGGGAGCAAGCTCCCTCGCCACAGTTGCTCGTCAGGCGCTGTGGGTCTGTTGGTATTGCGCCAACGCCGGCAACAACTGTTTGTCGATCGCCTGGCGCACCGCAGGCTGGATACTGGCGCCGCTGGTGTACATGTCCTTGACCATCTTGCGCAATTCAAACGCGCGAACATTGTCCAGACCGCGCACCGCACACTCACAGGCCTGCTCGGCAGTCGAGCCGCTCGGCACTTGAAAACCCAATGCCTTGAGCTGGCCCAACAAGTCTTCCTGATCGATCAAATCGGCATACATCATGGCGCGCTTCCTTCTTCGGCAACGGAGGTCGTGACTCGATTCTGGTGGGCATGTGGAGGCACGGCAAGGGCGATTTGTCGCAGTGGCCGCGACGGCTATGAACAGGTCGTTTTCGGCTAACTCAGTGCCAAGGGGAGTCGGCACACTGACCTCAGCTCGCTACACGACGGTTTGGTCACCCTCGACTGGCAGCTCCTCAACAGTACCCTCTGCCCCGATCCTGTCACGGCTTGTATCGGGGCTTTTTTTGCCTGTGAATCCGGGAGTGGGGTGTGGTTGGCGCTGACGCCTTCGCGAGCAAGCCCGCTCCCACATTTGAAATGCATTCCAGTGTGGGAGCGGGCTTGCTCGCGAAGAACGATGACGCGGTTTACCGTTGCAACACCAGAATCCGCGACAACAACTCATCCCGATCGATGTAGCAACCCTGGAAATGCCGCGCCCCGGTCGCTGGATCAAACGCATTGCGCGCATGCAGCGTGCGGCGGTTATCGAAGCACCACAGCTCCCCCGGATTGAGTCGCTGCATCAGCCGAAATCGTGGCTCGCGGGTCATCGCAATCAAGCGCCGATAGGCCCGGTACAGCAGCGGCATCTGCTCCACCGATGTATCGAATGCGCCGCGCAAAAAGTTCGCCATGCGAATCTCCGCAACCCGGCCCAGCGCATCCAGCGCAATGATCGGCGCCAGGCAACGATAGTCGCTGTGGCGGTCCTTGTTGCGAAACTCCACGGGGATTTCGCACAGCGCCTGGAACAGCTCCGGTGCTTCCTGACGCAAAGCATCGGCAATCGCAAAACCGTCGACAAAAATACTCTCGCCACCCTCGGCATCATTCACCAGGCAATGTAGAAACTGCAGCCCCGGTTGCAGCTCGCGAGTCGGCAAGTCCGTGTGCAACGGCAGGTTGAAAGCGGTGTAGGCGTTGCTGTCGGCATCGGCCTTGGACTGCACGTTGAACAGCACGCCGAAGTTGCTCTCGCGGATGAACGAAATGCGCTGCGCGATCAGCTTCAGCGAACCCGGCTCGGTGGGCACGCCGCGTACTTGCGTCAGGCCGAGGTCGCGCACCGCGATCAGCCATTGCAGCAGCGCGCCGTTGTCGTTCATCAGCGCTGAATATTCGAATACCGGTAGCTGCAAATCGCTGCGCCACAGGTAAGCCTTGGGTTTGGCGGCCAGACGTTCGGCGCGGGACTCGTCGTCATAGGCGTGCGCACGCAGCCAGCCCGGATCGAAGCGACTGCGATGGCCATCCTGCCAGTCGATCTGCAGACAGCCGTCGCTGTCGATGTGCGCGTTGGCTGGGGCCAGATCCGGCGCGGCATCGACGATCTCGAATACCTGCTCACGGGTGACGTTGTAGACGCACTGCTCGCACGGGCAGTTATCTCGCAACCAGACGTGATGGAACGGGCTGACGCGGCCGTCGGCCCAGGCAATCGACACGCGATCCGCCAGGTTCTGCACGCCGCTCAGCGCGCTGGTCAACGGATAAGTACGGAAATCGGCAACAGCAGCAGCGGTGTGCATGGCGGCTCCTTGCGTGGGAGGGATTAACGGGCGGGTGGCAGAGCGATGACGCGGCCGATGTAAGCCGGGACGGGCAGATCGACTTGCTCGGCGGCGATGGCTTGCAGGCGGCTCAAGGTGTCCGGGGTGAACGGCGCGGAACGTGGGCCGGCGAGATCGACGTGCAACAGCATCTGCTCGTTACCGGCCAGTTCCTTGTCGTCGCCGGCCAGGTGCAGGCTGTGATAGAGGTGCAGGCGTTTGCTGTCGTGACCGATGATCTGCGTGCGCACCTCGACCTCGGCGTCGAGCTTCACTTCGTGCAGGTAATTCAGGTGCAGTTCAAGGGTAAACAGCGAGTGGCCGCTGGCTTCGCGGTTGTTGCTGTCCATGCCGAGACGGTCCATCAGCGCGTCGGTGGCGTAGCTGAAAATCAGCAGGTAGAAGGCGTCGCGCAGATGGCCGTTGTAGTCGACCCAGTCGGGGATGATGGTGGTTTGGTAGGTGGTGAGAGTGGGCATGATGTCAGATCCAACATTAATAGTGACTGGGCTGCCGTCTTCGCGAGCAAGCCCGCTCCCACATTGGAATGCGGTCACCTGTGGGAGCGGGCTTGCTCGCGAAGGGGCCGGAACTGCTGAGCAAGGATCACTCGCTGAAACTCATCCCGTGCTTTTCCTTGGTGGTCTTCACCGCCTCCAGCACCGCCAGCAGGCAATCATCACGATAGCGCTCCAGCGCGGAAATGCTGTGGCGGCCGAGCTGGTCGCTGGTGCCATCGACCACATCGTCGATCAGCTTGTCGGTCAGTTCCGGTGCCGGCAGATAGGTCCACGGCAACTGCAACGCCGGGCCGAACTGCGACATGAAGTGACGCATTCCGGCATCGCCACCCGCGAGGGTGTAGGTCAGGAAGGTACCCATGAATGACCAGCGCAGACCGGCGCCAAAGCGGATCGCGTCGTCGATCTCGCCAGTCGTCGCCACGCCGTCGTTGACCAGGTGCAGCGCCTCACGCCACAGCGCTTCGAGCAGACGGTCAGCGATGAATCCCGGTACTTCCTTGCGCACATGCAGCGGACGCATGCCGAGTGATTCGTAGACTTTCATTGCCGCTTGTATAGCTTCCGGTGCGGTGTTCTTGCCACCGACCACTTCCACCAGCGGCAACAGGTAAACCGGATTGAACGGATGGCCGACCACGCAGCGTTCCGGGTGGGTCGAGCTCTCGTAGAACTCGCTCGGCAACAGGCCGGAAGTGCTCGATCCGATCAAGGCATCAGGCTTGGCCGCTGCGCTGATTTTGCTGTGCAGATCGAGTTTCAGCTTGAGGCGTTCCGGGGCGCTTTCCTGAATGAAATCGGCATCGCGCACGCATTCTTCGATGGTCGCGACAAAACGCAGACGATCCTGCGAAGCACCGGGCGCCAGACCGTTTTTCTCCAACGCGCCCCAGGCATTGGCCACGCGTTTGCGCAGCGCGGCTTCAGCGCCAGGCGCCGGATCCCAGGCCACCACGTCGAGGCCATGGGCGAGGGCACGCGCGACCCAGCCGCTGCCGATGACACCGCTGCCGAGGGCGGCGAAGGTTTTGATGTCGGTGATAAAGCTCATGGTGATTTCCTGAAAGAATTCGCAGAACCCTGTGGGAGCGGGCTTGCTCGCGAAGAGGCCGGTACATCCCACGCATCTTTATGGGCAGAGCCACCGCCTTCGCGAGCAAGCCCGCTCCCACAGGGGGGAAATGAGTGATGATTTAGCCGCGCTGGGTCAGGCCCATCTTTTTGCGGCCCTCAGCCGGGGTCAGCACGCGAGCGCCGAGGCGGCTGAGTATCTCGCTGGCGCGTTCGACCAGTTGACCGTTGGTCGCCAGCACCCCCTTGTCCAGCCACAGGTTGTCTTCCAGACCAACCCGCACGTTGCCGCCGAGCAGCACCGCTTGCGCGGCCATCGGCATCTGCATGCGGCCGATGCCGAACCCGGCCCACACCGCATCGGCCGGCAGGTTGTCGACCATGGCTTTCATGGTGGTGGTGTCGGCCGGCGCACCCCACGGGATGCCCAGGCACAGCTGGAACAGCGGGTTGTCGAGCAAGCCTTCCTTGATCATCTGCTTGGCGAACCACAGGTGGCCGGTGTCGAAAATTTCCAGCTCGGCCTTCACCCCCAGCTCGGTGATGCGCTTGGCGCCGGCGCGCAGTTGCGCCGGGGTCGAGACGTAAATGGTGTCGCCGTCGCCAAAGTTCAGCGTGCCGCAATCGAGGGTGCAGATTTCCGGCAGCAACTCTTCAACGTGGGCCAGACGGGTCAGCGGGCCGACCAGATCGGTGTTCGGGCCGAACTCCATCGGGTGCTCGCCGGCACCGATCTCCAGGTCGCCGCCCATGCCGGCGGTGAGGTTGACGATGATGTCGACGTCGGCCTCACGGATGCGCTCCATCACTTCGCGGTACAGCGCCACGTCACGGCTGAACTTGCCGGTCTGCGGGTCGCGCACATGGCAATGCACAACGGTGGCGCCGGCCTTGGCCGCTTCTACGGCCGCCGCTGCAATCTGTTTCGGAGTGACCGGCACGTGGGGGCTCTTGGCGGTCGTGTCGCCAGCACCGGTGAGTGCGCAGGTGATGATGACGTCGTGGTTCATGGTGCGGTTTCCTTCAGGCGTGATGGGTCTGTTCGCAGCCCTTTTCGGGGCTGCGAAGCGTCGGTCAGTCCCCTCTCCTCGGGGAGAGGGTTAGGGTGAGGGGCTTTTCAAACGGGGGTTATTTACTGGTCAGTTGCAGGTTTTCAGCGGCCGGTTTGCCGTCGAACGTGGTTACACCTTCTAGCCAGCGCTGCTTGTCTTCGGGGTGATCCTTGAGCCATTGCTTGGCCGACTCGAAGGCGTCCTTGTGATCGAGCAGCGGTTGCATCATCCGGCTCTCGTCTTCGGCGGTGAACGTCAGGTTGCTCAGCAGGCGACCGACGTTCGGGCACTGTTCGGCGTATTTCGGCGCGGTGACAGTCCACACTGTGGCCATGCCTTCGTTCGGGCCGAGGGCGTCTTCGCTGCCAGTGAGGTAAGTCATCTTGACGTTGACGTTCATCGGGTGCGGCGCCCAGCCGAAGAACACCACGGCCTCCTTGCGGCGTACGGCGCGGTCAACGGCGGCGAGCATCCCGGCTTCGCTGGACTCGACCAGCTGGAATTTGCCGAGACCGAACTGGTTCTTGGTGATCATCGCCTTGATCTGCGTGTTGGCGCCCGAGCCCGGTTCGATGCCGTAGATCTTGCCGCCCAGTTCCTTCTCGAACTTGGCGATGTCGGCGAAAGTCTTCAGGCCCTTGTCGGCCAGATAAGTCGGCACGGCGAGGGTGGCGCGGGCGTCCTTCAGGCTTGGTGCCGGCAGGACTTTGACCTGGTTGGCATCGACGAACGGGGTGATGGTCTGGGTCATCAGCGGGTTCCAGTAGCCGAGGAACAGGTCCAGACGCTGATCGCGGATCCCGGCGAAGATGATTTGCTGGGAGGCGCTGGTTTGTTTGGTGCTGTAGCCGAGGCCGTCGAGCAGGACCTGGGTCATGGCACTGGTGGCGATCACGTCGGTCCAGTTGACGACGCCCATGCGCACGTTCTGGCACGACGCAGGTTCGGCCGCCATGACGCTGGCGCTCAAGAAAGCGGTACCGCTGAGTGCAAGAACACAGCTGCTGATCAGTCGTTTCATGTCGGGTTCCTCGGCAGGTCGTTATTGTGAGTTCCGGCATCTGGCGTGCCGGTGATGCCAAGTTACGCAGCAACGGCCCCGTGAAAGCGCACTGCGGCGACTGGCATTTGCACTGTAGCGACCTGTGCGCTTGAACGCTGATGACAATCGGCGTATCAACGTTCCACGCTACCCGCTAACCGAGTGCGCCCATGTCCCAGGATTTCTACTTTCTGCTGATGCCGGGGTTTTCCGCCATCGGCTTTATCTCCGCGATCGAACCGCTGCGGGTGGCCAACCGCTTTCGTGGCGAGCTGTACCGCTGGCACGTGCTCAGCGCCGATGGCGGGGCAGTGCTGGCGAGCAATGGCATGTCGGTCAACGCCGACGCGGCGCTGGAGCCGCTCAAGAAAGGTGCGACGCTGTTAGTGGTGGCCGGATTCGAACCGCTGAAGTTCGCCACGCCAACCCTTGAGCACTGGCTGCGCCGCCTGGACAACGAAGGCGTGACCCTCGGTGCCATCGACACCGGCAGTTTCGTCCTCGCCGAAGCCGGCCTGCTCGACGGCCATCGCCTGACCCTGCACTGGGAAGCCATCGATGCGTTCAAGGAGTCTTATCCACAGCTCAGCGTGACTCAGGAACTGTTCGAGATTGACCGGCGGCGTATCACCTCGGCGGGCGGCACGGCGTCCATCGACTTGATGCTCGATCTGATCGCCCAGGCCCACGGCCCGCAACTGGCGATTCAGGTCAGCGAACAATTCGTGCTGGGGCGGATTCGTCCGCGCAAGGACCACCAGCGCATGGAAGTCGCCACGCGCTACGGCATCAGCAACAAGAAGTTGGTGCAAGTGATTGGCGAGATGGAGCAACACAGCGAACCACCGCTGACCACGCTGCAACTGGCGGAATCGATCAAGGTCACGCGGCGGCAGCTGGAGCGCTTGTTTCGGCTGCATCTGAACGATACGCCGAGCAATTTTTATCTGCGTCTGCGATTGGAAAAGGCCCGGCAGCTGTTGCGCCAGACCGATATGAGCGTGCTCGAAGTCAGTATCGCCTGCGGGTTTGAATCGCCGTCGTATTTCACCCGCAGTTATCGAGCGAGGTTCGCTCGCTGTCCCCGCGAAGACCGCCGTACCGCCCAAGCTTGAATGGATGCACACAAAACCAATGTGGGAGCGGGCTTGCTCGCGAAAGCGGAGTGTCAGTCGAAACATGAGTTGACTGATCCACCGCATTCGCGAGCAAGCCCGCTCCCACATTTTTGATCTTCAGTGTCTGAAGAAAAGGTTACTTCTTCACCAACGCCGAACACGCCGCCTTGTAAGCCTCATGCTGATACTTGTTCAACGTCCCCGGCAGCTCGAAATTGTGCTTCTTGGCCTGCGCATTGATCGTCTGCGGCGACAATAGCGTCACCTCACACCCATCCAGCAACTGAAACACCCCCTCGATCTTGAACGTGGTCGGCCCACCGGCAAACTCGCCCTTCTTGCTGCGCTTCTTGATCGCAATCCGATCAATCGAATGCTCGCGCACAAACGAAGCGACCTGCGCCGCGAAGCGTTTGACGTTGGCTGCCTCGTCATCATCGTCGAGGGCGATTTTCTTGGTGTTGAGCGCCACATGGCTCAGCGTTGCCCCGTCAAGGGAGGCCACGGCGATGATCGCTTCGCTGCCTTTGATTTCGATGCCGCAGATGTTCATGGGATTTCCTTTGAATGAAGAGGGCAGCCTACAACTCAAGCTGATTGGCCGTGATGCCGAACGCCGCTGCAATTTTCTCGCGGGTTGCCTTGCGTGGCTTCGCTACCGTCTCCTGTTGAGCGAACGCCGGCTGGGAAATTCCCAGACGTTTCGCCACTTCTTCCTGAGTCAGGTTCAGGTGTTCGCGCCAGGCACGGATCGGTGTCGCCCCGTCGACCATTCGACTGACCACCTCATGCGGGATCAGATCGGGCTGCAATTTCTGCGCAACGTATTGAGCGTAGGGAATGACTACGAAGGCGGGGTTGCCTTCGGCATCATTGATGATTTGGATGTCAGTAGGTGCGTTCATCGCGTTTTTTGACCTCTTGAATACTGACCACTTTGATTGCGCCTTCCCAGTCGAACATGACTCGATAATTGCCAACGCGCAGGCGGTAGGCATAGTCATGGCCAATCAGTGCTTTGACATTGCCAACATCAGGCATGTCGGCAAGCGCCGTGACGGCATCTCTAACCTGTCCCTGATGAACGGTGTGCAATTTCAAGAGTTGCTTAACGGCCTTTCGCGTCCAGTGGATGCTGTTCATGGAAGAATATAAGTCTTTTATAAGATTCGCGAATCTTTGCTTATGCTTCTTCGGAGGCCAATCAACAATCGTTGACAGCATGTTGCGTGAAAGGCCCGCAGCTTCGGGCGTTCAAGAAATTTGTGTAGGCGAGGTCGGAGTACTTTGTAGGAAGAGGGGATAGTGCGGCTGAAAGCTGGAGGCAGTTCCAGCTTTCAGCGGAACATTCAGGATCATTCCTGCCCAATCGACTCCAAAAACTCCGACCGTTCGTCACTCATCCGTGCCACACAGTCATTCTGCGCAATCTTGAACGCCTTGCTGCCTTCGGTGGCGGGGAATGCTTCCACGGCGCAATCGGCGTCGCGGGTTTTCAACCATTGTTGCTGGGCGGTTTTCAGTTTGGCGGTGATGTCGGCCAGTTGCGCTGCGTTTTTACCGTAGGTGGCCTGCATGCGTTCGTTGAGGCTGGCGTAGTTGTCTTTGAGCAGGTCTTCGGCAGTGGTGCGGCTGTAGGTCGAGCATTCCAGGGTCTGGACGTCGTTTTCCACCGCGTCGCACGGGTTGTTGTCGGTCTCTTCGGCGGCGTGTACGCCGGTCGCCATCAGTGCCAAAGCCAGGAAGATCGATTTCATTGTAGTCGCCCTTCATTTGATAATAAAACGAATTCTCGCCTATGTAGGTCGTGTTGAACAGCGGATGACTGTCGAAGAATAATGATATGTTGATTAATTCCGAGAATCTTATATCAAGTGTTAAGGTTGTTTGGTGGGCATTTTAGGGTTCCCAATCAATAGCTAGATTTTTTAGCAACTCTTCATTAATGTTCATTGCGTTTTCTTCGATCACAACCACTGAACTAAGTGGTCCTGTTTGGAATATGGTGATATTAGTTATTCCGTGTAGCTCGGTAATTGATTTTACTAGTTGGCAGCCTAGGCATGAGCAATTTTCGCGGTTACAAGTGCTTGAAAGTAAGAAGGCTGCTTCGCTCTTTTGGTTTTTTAGGATATGTGTATGTGTGTTGTCATCATTCGTCAGTGTGTGAAGAACGAATTTTGCGTTTTCTAGCTTCCATAAATCAAAGTCCTGAATGATTGTGCCTTTCAAAAGCTCTGAATTTTTGCTGAAGACCGGATCAACTAATGCGTGCTGATTATTATCTATGGCGGTCATCATGGTGTCGTCAAACTGCATGTCTGTTTCTATTATTTTTATATTGTATGATGGAGGGGTTAAGTCTATGGAGCCCCAGTTGGCAAGGAACTTACCAAGGGTTAAAGGATTTGTTATAAAAAATATGGTGTCATTGAATAGTATCTGTTTGTCGTCTAAAGTTGTTAGAGTTATGAGAGGTGTGTAGTAGTTTTCGCAGGTGTCATAGATGCTTGATATTCCTCTGGTATAGGTTGAACGTTCAAATTTTATGCATTCTATTACTTCTACGGCTCCCGGAAGTGATGCGAGAATCTGATTTTTGGTGCTAAATACTTCGCCGTTTTCAGAGTAGCAAAGTGGGTCGTTTTTTAACTTGGCATCAACTATCCATTTGTTTAGTTTTTTGCATGCAAGATCGGCATTTTCGGACGTGAAGCGATGCACTTTTCCGCGCTGCAGTATGAACTTTACAGATTCGTCTGCTAACGTTACTTTTATGCACTGGCTGCCAGTGCTGGATGCTGCATCTGAGTTCCAAAGTACATTTTTTATTGGTTCGCTAACGTTGGGGTAACCACTCCAAAGTGCTTGACCTCTTGTTAGTGCTGAGAACCAGACTTTATAATCGAAATTCTTCAGTTCAGGGTATTTCTCTATGCCTGGATTTAAAGAGACTCCTAGTACTCTATCGGAAGCTCTCTGGCATTCTTTATGGATGATTCCAACATCAAAGGGCAGGTGTTCCTCACTTATCTCAATATTCAATGCATTGTGTGACAGCCCTTTACCACAGTGCATACATTTCGAAGGGTCGCTATTATCGAGCATCTTTTTGCGGACTTTTTCGGAATGCGCTACTGCAATTCTGTCATTGTTGTAGTTGTGTAAGTTTTCGCTTTCCACTATTGTAAGTTTTTTACTTTCATTCCACTCTCGGTCAAGGAGGAATCTTTCTGCGCCGGTAAAGGTAGCAAATCGTCCATGTAGTTTATGTATGGAGTTATCTGCTAATTTAACGGTGGATTCGTTGAATTTTAAGTATTGCAGTCCGTTTTCATCGAAGCGAGGAAGCGATATTAGTGTGAGCTCTGTATACGAGTGTGGCGTGTTGATTAAAATGACTTCATACCCAGAGCAGATGTTGTATTTGTCAGGGTCGAATTTGAAGTTGAAATTGCTTTCAGTCTTTTGTTCTTGTTTGAGTTGATTGGGTAGGTCATGTATGAATTGATCTAGTAAGCTCTTGATTCCGGGCAAGTCCACAGACTGTCTGTGCTTTGACCATGTTAGGGTTTTGGCGATAATCATCCCCCAAATTAACTCCGGTGCCGAAGAGAATTTGCTTGCTATAGAAGTGAGAAAGGAGTTTTCATACATTCCGCCATTCTCGATGCTAAGTTCGATGATGTATATTTTTTTAATAAGTTTCTGCTTTTCTAATGGTGTTAGCTCCGGTATTTTATTTTCTGAGCATGCCATGTTTATACATTTGTAGAGTGTTTCTTTAACTTCTTGTTCGCTGCCTGAAAGTGGATTTGAAGTGGAGTCGCTAAAATTTAGTCGAGTTGATTTTGTTATTTTTTTTAGTTCGTTTAGGATTTTTCTTGAAGTGTCACTGCTCGTTACAATACAAAAGCAATCGTTTGGATTTTGGGATGTTTGGTTTTGCTTGACAAATTGCGTTATTGTTTTGTAAAAGTCGGACTGTTTGCTTTCTGATAATGAAAGCTTTCGCTTTACCTGTAGATAGCTTTTAGCTGTTTCATGTGTAAGTACGATGTCATCAATCGAGTCGGCAGTTTCAAATGATACTTTTGTAATATTTGTTAGGTTGTCGCGATCAAGAACTCTCCTGCAATCTAGGTCAAGAGCCATTGAAAGTGTAAAGAAGGCTGCAATTCGTTGCTGGAAATCAATTCCACTATTAGTGGCTGAACCGCCACCAGAATTCTCTGCCATTTTTTAGATTCTCCCTGAGTTTAAGGAGTTATTCTAATTACGAAACCATGATTTTTCCATATTGCTTTTTGCCCTGTAGCTATTGAAAAACTTCACGACGGCTCACGGTTTGGGGGGCAGGTAGACTGATTTTTCGAAATTCGGCTCACTACTAGCCGTTTAGCCACGTTTCGCGAGTCGACCGGTTGGGTCCATCGGGTATTGCCGATTTTTTTGGTCACATATGAATTCCTTTGTCGCGGATTGACGCTTTCGGCAATTCCCCTGTCGTTTTTGCACCCGGTCGCCCCGGCACCGAGGCATATGCTGGCCCCAAAGCGCCGGCAGACGATTCGGCGCATGAATCGCCAATAAGGGGACGCCTGATGAGCCCAGCCGAATTACACGCCGACAGCATCGTTATCGACGGTCTGATCATTGCCAAATGGAACCGCGAGCTGTTCGAAGACATGCGCAAGGGCGGTCTGACGGCGGCCAACTGCACTGTGTCGGTGTGGGAAGGCTTTCAGGCGACCGTGAACAATATTGCCGCCAGCCAGAAGCTGATCCGCGAAAACAGTGACCTGGTGATGCCGGTGCGCACCACCGCCGACATCCGCCGCGCCAAGGAGCAGGGCAAGACCGGCATCCTTTTCGGCTTCCAGAACGCCCACGCGTTCGAAGACCAGATCGGCTATGTCGAGGTGTTCAAGCAGCTCGGCGTCGGCATCGTGCAGATGTGCTACAACACCCAGAACCTGGTCGGCACCGGTTGCTACGAGCGTGACGGCGGCCTGTCGGGCTTCGGTCGCGAAATCGTCGCCGAGATGAACCGCGTCGGCGTCATGTGCGACCTGTCCCACGTCGGCTCCAAGACGTCCGAAGAAGTCATCCTCGAATCGAAAAAACCGGTCTGCTATTCCCACTGCCTGCCGTCGGGTCTGAAAGAGCACCCACGCAACAAGTCCGATGCTGAACTGAAGTTCATTGCTGACCACGGCGGTTTTGTCGGCGTGACCATGTTCGCGCCATTCCTCGCCAAGGGCATCGATTCGACCATCGACGATTACGCCGAAGCCATCGAATACACCATGAACATCGTCGGCGAAGACGCCATCGGCATCGGCACCGACTTCACCCAGGGTCACGGCCAGGACTTCTTCGAATACCTGACCCACGACAAGGGCTACGCCCGTCGTCTGACCAGCTTCGGCAAGATCATCAACCCGCTGGGCATCCGCACCGTCGGCGAGTTCCCGAATCTGACCGAAACCCTGCTCAAGCGCGGCCACTCCGAGCGTGTGGTGCGCAAGATCATGGGCGAGAACTGGGTCAACGTCCTGAAAGACGTCTGGGGCGAGTAACGCTTACTCAAGACCGCCGCCGATCTGCCCCCTCTCCCTCGGGGAGAGGGCTGGGGTGAGGGCTGCGGCCAACACTGAATCTAAATTTTTCTGGAGTTAAGTTTCCATGGCCAAGATCGCCCCGCAATTGCCAATCGAAGTCGACAGCGAGACCGGTGTCTGGACCTCCGACGCCCTGCCGATGCTGTACGTGCCGCGTCACTTCTTCGTCAACAACCACATGGGCATCGAGGAAGTGCTGGGCGCCGAAGCCTACGCCGAGATCCTCTACAAGGCTGGCTACAAGTCGGCCTGGCACTGGTGTGAAAAAGAAGCCGAATGCCACGGCCTGGAAGGCGTCGCGGTGTTCGAGCACTACATGAAGCGCCTGTCGCAACGCGGTTGGGGCCTGTTCAAGATCCAGGACATCGACCTCGACAAAGGTACCGCCAGCGTCAAGCTCGAACACTCGGCATTCGTCTATGTGTACGGCAAGGTCGGGCGCAAGGTCGATTACATGTTCACTGGCTGGTTTGCCGGCGCCATGGATCAGATTCTTGAGGCGCGCGGCAGCAAAATTCGCACCGTTGCCGAGCAAGTCTACGGTGGCTCCGAAGAAGGCCACGACGACGGCCTGTTCACCGTCAAGCCGTTGTAAGTCGAGGAACCCGCCATGGCTTTCGAAGCAATGTTCCAGCCGATCCAGATCGGCAAACTGACCATCCGCAACCGCGTGCTCAGCACCGCGCACGCTGAGGTCTACGCGACTGACGGTGGCATGACCACCGAGCGCTACGTCAAATACTACGAAGAGAAAGCCAAGGGCGGCATTGGCCTGGCGATCTGCGGCGGTTCGTCGGTGGTCGCCATCGACAGTCCGCAGCAATGGTGGAGTTCGGTCAACCTGTCCACCGACCGGATCATTCCGCACTTCCAGAATCTGGCCGACGCCATGCACAAGCACGGCGCCAAGATCATGATCCAGATTACCCACATGGGCCGACGCTCGCGTTGGGATGGTTTCCACTGGCCGACCCTGATGTCGCCGTCGGGTATCCGTGAACCGGTGCACCGTGCGACCTGCAAGACCATCGAGCCGGAAGAAATCTGGCGGGTGATCGGCAACTACGCGCAAGCGGCGCGTCGCGCCAAGGCCGGTGGCCTGGACGGCGTCGAGCTGTCGGCCGTACACCAGCACATGATCGACCAGTTCTGGAGCCCGCGCGTCAACAAGCGTACCGACGAATGGGGTGGCAGCTTCGAAGGCCGGATGAAATTCGGCCTGGAAGTGCTGAAAGCCGTGCGCGCCGAGGTCGGTGACGATTTCTGCGTGGGCATGCGTATCTGCGGTGACGAGTTCCACCCGGACGGTCTGTCCCACGAGGACATGAAGCAGATCGCCAAGTATTACGACGACACCGGCATGCTCGATTTCATCGGCGTCGTCGGCTCGGGTTGCGACACCCACAACACCCTGGCCAACGTGATTCCGAACATGAGCTATCCGCCGGAGCCGTTCCTGCACCTGGCGGCCGGGATCAAGGAAGTGGTCAAGGTGCCGGTGCTGCACGCGCAGAACATCAAGGACCCGAACCAGGCCACGCGCATACTGGAGGGCGGTTACGTCGACATGGTCGGCATGACCCGCGCGCACATCGCCGACCCGCACCTGATCGCCAAGATCAAGATGGGCCAGATCGACCAGATCAAACAGTGCGTCGGTGCGAACTACTGCATCGACCGTCAGTATCAAGGTCTGGACGTGCTGTGCATCCAGAACGCCGCGACCTCCCGTGAATACATGGGCGTGCCGCACATCATCGAGAAGTCCACAGGCGTCAAACGCAAAGTGGTGATCGTTGGTGCCGGCCCGGCCGGGATGGAAGCAGCACGCGTCTCTGCCGAGCGTGGCCACGACGTGACCCTGTTCGAGAAGAAAGAATTCATCGGTGGGCAGATCACTACCGCGTCGAAAGCGCCGCAGCGCGACCAGATCGCCGGCATCACCCGCTGGTTCCAGCTGGAGCTGGCGCGGCTGAAAGTCGACCTGCGTCTGGGCACTGCGGCCGATGCGGCAACCATTATGGATCTGCGTCCGGACGTGGTGGTGCTGGCGGTCGGTGGGCATCCGTTCCTTGAGCAGAACGAACACTGGGGCGCCGCCGAAGGGTTGGTAGTCAGCAGCTGGGACGTGCTCGACGGCAAGGTCGCGCCGGGCAAGAACGTGCTGGTCTACGACACCATTTGCGAGTTCACCGGGATGTCGGTCGCCGACTTCCTCGCCGACAAGGGCAGCCAGGTCGAGATCGTTACCGACGACATCAAACCGGGCGTGGCCATCGGCGGTACATCGTTCCCGACTTACTACCGCAGCATGTACCCGAAAGAAGTGATCATGACCGGCGACATGATGCTGGAAAAGGTCTACCGCGAAGGCGACAAGCTGGTGGCGGTGCTGGAGAACGAATACACCGGCGCCAAAGAGGAGCGGGTGGTCGATCAGGTGGTGGTGGAAAACGGCGTGCGTCCGGATGAGGAAATCTACTACGCGCTCAAAGAGGGTTCGCGCAACAAGGGCCAGATCGACGTGGAAGCGCTGTTCGCGATCCAGCCGCAGCCATCGTTGAGCAGCACCGGTGACGGCTACTTGCTGTTCCGCATCGGCGACTGCGTGGCGCAGCGTAATACCCACGCTGCGATCTACGACGCCCTGCGGTTGTGCAAAGACTTCTAAGGACTTGCACATGACCCCTGTGGGAGCGGGCTTGCTCGCGAATGCATTCTGTCAGTTCTGCATGAGTTGACTGATCCAGCGCTTTCGCGAGCAAGCCCGCTCCCACAGTAATGTAGACCGTGTTTCTCCAGGCTGTACTGGTGGGAGCTTCACCATGTTGAACACCCTTCTTCCAATCCTGTTGTTCGCAGCTCTGGCCCTTGCGGTGCTGGGTGCGTTGCGGCGGGTGGCTATGTGGCGTCGGGGCCGGGCCTCGAAGGTCGATCTGATCGGCGGCCTGTTCGCCATGCCCAAGCGTTATATGGTCGACTTGCACCACGTGGTGGCGCGGGATAAATACATCGCCAACACTCACGTCGCCACGGCCGGTGGTGCGGTGGCGTCGATCGTGCTGGCGATTCTGGTGCACGGTTTCGGCCTGCATAACCGTATCCTCGGCTATGCGCTGCTGCTGATGACGGCAGTGATGTTCGTCGGCGCGATCTTCGTTTACCGGCGCCGGCTCAATCCGCCGGCACGGTTGTCGAAAGGCCCGTGGATGCGCCTGCCGAAAAGCCTGCTGGCTTTCTCCGCCTCGTTCTTCCTGGTGACCCTGCCGGTGGCCGGGATCCTCCCGGAAAACTTCGGCGGCTGGCTGCTGGCGGCGATTCTCGGGCTCGGCGTTTTGTGGGGCGTGTCGGAGCTGTTCTTCGGCATGACCTGGGGCGGGCCGATGAAGCACGCGTTCGCCGGCGCGCTGCACCTGGCCTGGCACCGCCGCGCCGAACGCTTTGGCGGCGGTCGCTCCACCGGGTTGAAACCGCTGGACCTCAACGATCCATCCGCACCGCTGGGCGTGGAAAAACCCAAGGATTTCACCTGGAACCAGTTGCTCGGTTTTGACGCCTGCGTGCAGTGCGGCAAGTGCGAAGCGGCGTGCCCGGCCTTCGCTGCCGGCCAGCCGCTGAACCCGAAAAAGCTGATTCAGGACATGGTCGTCGGCCTGGCTGGCGGCACTGACGCGAAGTTTGCCGGTAGCCCTTATCCGGGCAAGCCAATCGGTGAGCACAGCGGCAATCCGCATCAACCGATCGTCAATGGTCTGGTCGATGCCGAAACCCTGTGGTCGTGCACCACCTGCCGCGCCTGCGTCGAGGAATGCCCGATGATGATCGAGCACGTCGACGCCATCGTCGACATGCGCCGCCATCTGACGCTGGAAAAAGGCGCGACCCCGAACAAGGGTGCCGAGGTCCTGGAAAACCTGATCGCCACTGACAACCCCGGCGGTTTCGCTCCGGGCGGGCGGATGAACTGGGCGGCGGATCTGAACCTCACTCTGCTTAGCGAAAAGAAATCCACCGACGTGCTGTTCTGGGTCGGCGACGGTGCCTTCGACATGCGTAACCAGCGCACCCTGCGCGCGTTCGTCAAAGTGCTGAAAGCCGCGAAGGTCGACTTCGCCGTACTCGGCCTCGAAGAACGTGACAGCGGTGACGTGGCCCGGCGTTTAGGCGACGAAGCGACCTTCCAGCTGCTCGCCAAACGCAATATCCAGACCCTGGCCAAATACAGCTTCAACCGCATCGTCACCTGCGATCCGCATAGCTTCCATGTGCTGAAAAACGAGTACGGCGCGTTCGACGGCAACTACCTGGTGCAGCACCACAGCACCTACATGGCGGAAATCATCCAGGCCGGTGCGCTGAACCTCGGTCAGCACAAAGGCAACAGCGTGACCTACCACGACCCGTGCTACCTCGGTCGCTACAACGGCGAGTACGAGGCACCGCGCGAAGTGCTGCGCGCCCTCGGCATCGAGGTCAAAGAGATGCAACGTTCCGGCTTCCGCTCGCGCTGCTGCGGCGGCGGTGGCGGTGCGCCGATCACCGACATTCCCGGCAAGCAGCGGATCCCCGACATGCGCATGGATGACATCCGCGAGACCGGCGCCGAGCTGGTGGCAGTAGGTTGTCCACAGTGCACTGCGATGCTCGAGGGCGTGGTCGAACCGCGTCCGCTGATCAAGGACATCGCCGAACTGGTGGCCGACGCGCTGCTCGAAGACGCCGCGCCGAACAAGCCGACTGCACCGGCCAAACGTGAACCTGCGGAGGCCCACTGATGAGCGACATTATCCGCCGCGACCCGCGCGCCGAATGGATTGCGCGTAACCGTCTGCATCCGCTGCACGCGGCGATGCAACCGGCGCAACACAGCTGGATGGGCCCCAATGGCGTCATCCGCAAGAACCTGCACGGCATCGGATTCATCGGCCCCAACGGCATCAAGCGTATCGATCGCAGCGGCGCGCAACAGGGCGGAGCGGTCAAACGCTCGGCCACGGTTGAAGTGCAGTTGCCGCTGCATCAGGTGCCAGCCCCGGCGTTCTATATCAGCGTGGTGCCGGACATGGTCGGCGGCCGCCTGAGCAGCCACGACCGTGACCTGTTGGGCCTGGCTCATCAACTGGCCGGCAACGACGGTGCGGTGCTGGCGGTGGTGTTTGGCGAACACAAAGAGAGCGCCTTCGCCACGGCCGGCGTCGATCGCTTGCTGGTACTGGAGGGCGACCAATTCAGCGGTTATGCACCGGAGCAACGGGTGCAGGGCCTGCGGGCTGTGGATAACCAGTTCAATCCACGCCACTGGCTGCTACCGGACAGCCGCAGCGGTGGTGGTGAACTCGGTCGGCGTTTTGCCGCGGCACTGGGCGAACGCCCGGCGACGCGAGTCTGGCAGGTCAAGGATCAGGAATGCATCGGTCGCGCTGGCGCAGGCCTGCAAGACCTGGCGCGACCGGTCGCACGCTTGATTCTGGCCGCAGCCGAATGCGCGGAACCGGTCAGCGAAACCCGTCATGAGGCACTGCCGGTGGAGTTATCCACAACGGTGGCGCGCAGCCTGTCGCGGATCGAGGATCTTGGCGCGGTCGCGGTGGACCCGGCGGCGATTCCGATGGCCGAAGCCGAGTTCATTTTCTCCGGCGGCAACGGGGTCAAGGACTGGGCGCTGTTCCACGAAACCGCTGCCGCCCTCGGTGCCACCGAAGGCGCCTCGCGGGTCGCGGTGGACGATGGCTTCATGGCGCGTGATCGGCAGGTCGGTGCGTCCGGCACTTGGGTCACCGCACGGGTTTATGTGGCTGTGGGTATCTCCGGGGCGATCCAGCACCTGCAAGGCATCGGTGCCTGCGACAAGGTGGTGGCGATCAACCTCGACCCCGGTTGCGACATGATCAAACGCGCCGATCTTTCGGTGATTGGCGAGAGCGCGGAAATTCTTCAGGCGTTGATCGCGGCGGTAGCGGCTTACCGCAACGAAGCCAAGCGCGATGCGGCTTAAGGAACGGGTTATGAGCACAAAGATCATCAGTCTGGTTTCCATCGGTGCCCACCCGACGTCGGGCCGGCCACGCCGCGCCGAACAGGACGCCCGCGCCGTGGAACTGGGCCTGCAACTGGCTGGGGATAACCTGCAAGTGCTGCATGCCGGGGACGTTGCGGAACCGGCGCTGCGCGCCTATCTGGGCATGGGCCTGGGACAGCTGCATGTGCTGGAACAACCCGCTGGCGCCGACGCCTTGCCGGGGCTGACCGCGTATCTGCGCGAGGCCGGCGCCCAAGTGGTGCTGACCGGCAGTCAGGCGGAAACCGGCGAAGGCTCGGGCATGTTGCCGTTCCTGCTGGCCGAGGGGCTGGGCTGGCCGCTGGTGGTGGGGCTGGCGCAGGTCGAGTCGATCAATGATGGTTCGGCGCTGGTGCTGCAAGCCTTGCCCCGTGGGCAGCGACGCCGGTTGAAGGTGAAGCTGCCGTTTCTGGCGACTGTGGATAACGCCGCGCCCAAACCTCGGCAGAGTGCCTACGGTCCGGCGCGACGCGGGGTGTTGAATGCCGAAGACGTTGAGGTGCTGGACGATGAACTGCTGGCCGTCTCCACACTGCAACCGGCCAAGCCACGGCCGAAACGTTTGAAGGTGATCAAGGCCAAGAGCGGTGCGGACCGCATGAAAGCTGCCACCGCTAAAGCCAGTGGCGGCGGTGGACAAGTGCTTAAAGGCGTCACCGCGCAGGCCGGCGCTGAAGCGATCCTCAAACTCCTGATCGAAGAAGGGGTTGTTCGCTGAAAAGCCCCTCACCCTAGCCCTCTCCCGGAGGGAGAGGGGACCGACCGAGTGGTATTGGCTAATTACATCGACCTGCGATTGCGCAGTGACCTTGGTCTGGCCAAGCCTGAGATCACAATGTTCGTTCAGGTCGGTGGAGTTTGAACAGGCGATGCGGTCGGCTCCCTCTCCCTTTGGGAGAGGGCTGGGGTGAGGGGTAGTGTTTACCCACAATCCCTGTTGGCGGATCTGTGGATAACGTGTTTGCCTTTGCCCGCACCCCACGCCAATCAAGCCTTACAGCGCTGCGATCAAAAAACAACCAGCCTAAGTCACGGATTTCCTGGACTTTTTCTCTTGGATAACTGAGCAAGTTGCCCCCATTCTCTGTTGGCGCTTCTGTGGATAAGATGTTCGCTATCCGCTGAGACCCATACCAACCGTGGCCTGCGAAGAGTTGATCAAAAAACAATCAAATCAGCTGTTTCTACGCAAAACTCCCACGCACCCCCCGATTTCACACACCCTCTAACGCTTTTCCACAGACAAGACAAAGTTACCCCCGAACTCTGTTGGTGCTTCTGTGGATAACGTGTTCGCCATCCTCTACAAGCCATGAAAACCGTGGCTTACAAAGACTTGATCAAAAAATAGCCAATGTGTCTGGCAAACCATAATTTTGGATAAGTCACGATTTTTCTTCACAAATCAGGCAGTTATTTTTCCATTCATCCACAGTTACCCCCATTTGCTGTGCATGGCTATGTGGATAACTTGTTCGCCAAACCCTGCAGGCCCCGCCGGGCATAGTCCAAACGGCAATTGATCAGATTTCATACAGTTCTAAAGCGTTGCCTTGACTTCGATTCCTGCGCTGTCTTCACTGCAATGGCACAAGGACAGCCGTCACTTATCCACATCAGGTTCTGGGAGAACGCATGATGGATAGCCGCCCACATCGCCATCCCCCCTCGCCACGCAAGCGCACGTTACGTCGTGCGGCCAATCAACGCGCTCGTCTGTAGCGACCTCCTGCTTTAACCGCTGTGCTGTCGCCGGGCTCGACCCGGAGGCCAGGTGCCCGTTCGCCCATTGATTGCAGGCAACCGCAGAGTTGCCCCATCTGCCTGAGAGAGGAACACCCTCATGACACGCATCGCAACGCCCATCAGCGAGATCAAGGAACACTACGACGTGATCGTCATCGGCTCCGGTTATGGCGGCGGCATTGCTGCATCGCGCCTGTCCCGGGCCGGCAAGCAGGTGTGCCTGCTCGAACGCGGGCGGGAAATCCAGCCCGGTGAATACCCCAACACCATGATCGCCGCGACTGAAGAGCTGCAGGTGCATGACCCGGACGGCCACATTGGCTCGCGCACCGGACTGTTCGACCTGCATGTGAATGCCCAGCAGAACGTGGTGGTCGGCTGCGGCCTCGGCGGTACATCGCTGATCAACGCCAACGTTGCCCTGGAGCCGGAACCCGGGGTGTTCGAGGATCCACGCTGGCCGCAGGCGGTACGCGATCATCGCGATACGCTGCTCAAGGACGGTTACGCCCGCGCCCGGGAAATGCTCAAGCCCAATCCGTACCCGAACAACGCGCCGAACCTGCCCAAGCTCGACGCCAACAAAAAGTCTGCGGACTACCTCAAGCAAGGCGCGCATTTCTACAAGCCACCGATCAACGTGACCTTCGACAAACTGCCGAACAACCTCAACCACGTCGGCGTCGAGCAACTGCCGTGCAACCAGTGCGGCGACTGCGTCTCGGGCTGTAACAACAAGGCCAAGAACACCACGCTGATGAACTATCTGCCGGATGCCTGGAACCATGGCGCGGAGATTTTCTGCCAGGCTGAGGTGCGGCATCTGGAGCGCGACGGCGATGGCTGGATCGTGCACTTCCAGTACCTCGACAGCGGGCGCGAGAAATTCGACGCGCCGACGCTGTTCGTGAAGGCCGATATCGTCGTGGTCTCCGCCGGCACCCTCGGCTCTACCGAAATTCTGCTGCGTTCGGGGGACAAGGGTCTGGTGATGTCCGGTCAGCTCGGCGAGAACATGAGCGGTAACGGCGACATCCTCGGTTTCGGCCACAACTGCGAGCAGACCATCAACGGCATCGGCTTCGGCGCGCATTCGGCCAAGGAGCTGCACCCGGTCGGCCCGTGCATCACCTCGATCATCGACATGCGCACCGAAGGTGACTGGCGCAGCCGCATGGTCATCGAGGAAGGCTCGATCCCTGGCGCCCTCGGCCGGCCGATGGTGCCGGCGATGGCCGGGTTTGCCCAGATGATCGGCAAGGCCACGGACGACAGTTTCAGCGGCAAGCTCGGCTACAAGGAGCGCGAGGCCGAAAGCTTCCTGCGCGGCCCCTATTACGGCGCGCTGCACAACATGCAGACCTACCTGATCATGAGCCACGACAGCGGTCAGGGCCGGATGATTCTCGACAACAAGGACCAGTTGCGCATCGACTGGCCGGGTGTCGGCGAGCAGGAAAACTTCAAGCTCGGCAACCAACGTTTGTACCAGAGCACCAAGGCACTGGGCGGGGTCTGGGTCGAGAACCCGATCTGGACCCAACTGCTCAAGCACAGCATCGTCTCGGTGCATCCGCTGGGCGGTTGCGTGATGGGCGAAGACGCGACGCAAGGCGTGGTCAATCACAAGGGCCAGGTGTTCAGCGGCGCGGCCGGCACCGATGTTTACGCCAGTCTGTACGTGACCGACGGCGCGGTGATCCCGACCTCGCTGGCGGTCAATCCGCTGCTGACCATCTCCGCCGTGAGTGAACGCAACATGGGCCTGCTGGCCGCCGACCGTGGCTGGAAGATCGACTACACGCTGCCGTCGGCACCGCGCAAACAGGTAGCGCCGCCGACCCTCGGCGTGCAGTTCACCGAAACCATGAAAGGCTATTTCTCCCGCGCCTTCACCGCCGCGCAAAGCACCGATCTGAAAGTCTACGAAGCGGCGGCCAAACGCGGCGAGGCGGACAACTCGCCAATCGACTTCACCCTGACCATCACCGCCAACGACCTCAACCGGATGATCAAGGAACCGGAGCACGCCGCGACCATTGTCGGTACGGTCAATGCCCCGGCGCTGTCGCCGCAACCGCTGACCGCCAGCAACGGCGTGTTCAATCTGTTCGAGCAATTCGAGCAGCAGGTCGACACGCGGCACATGAAATACGACATGAAACTGACCGCCGAGGACGGCAGCGACTACTTCTTCAGCGCCTTCAAAACCGTGCCGGAAGACAACGGCGTGCTCAACATCTGGCACGACACCAGCACCCTGTACGTGACGCTGTATCGCGGGCCGGACAAGTCGGGCGAGGTGATCGGCTCCGGGGTGATGCACATTCATCCGACCGATTTCGCCAAGCAGATGACCACCATGAAAGTGCTCAACGCGCGCAACGAGCGCGAGCGCATCGAAGGCCTGGCGCGCTTCGGCAAGTTCTTCGCCGGAATTCTCTGGGAGAGTTACGGCGGGGTCTTCGCCGGTGACAAATACTTCAACCCCGACGCGCCGCCACGCTTGAAACGGCCACTGGATGCGCCGATCCCGGCGGTGCATTTCTTCCCCACCGAGGACGGCGTCGAGCTGCGCCTGACCCGTTATCAGGCCGGTAGCAAAGGCCCGGTGATGCTGGTGCATGGCCTGGGCGTCGGCTCGAATATCTTTTCCACCGACACCATCCAGACCAACCTGCTGGAGTACCTGTGCAAGCACGACTATGACGTGTGGCTGCTGGATTTCCGGGTGAGCATTCTGCTGCCGGCGAGCAAGAAAGAGTGGAATGGCGACCAGATCGCCCAGTACGACTTCAAGGCTGCCATTGCGCAAATTCAGCAGGAGACGCAGGCCAAAGACGTGCAGTGCGTGGTGCATTGCTACGGCGCGACCACGTTCTTCATGTCGTTGCTGGCAGGGCTGCAGGGTGTGCGTTCGGTGGTCTGCTCGCAGATTGCCGCTGACACCGTGGTCGCCACAGCCACCGGATTGAAGGCTGGTCTGCACTTGCCGGGAATGCTCGACGCCATCGGCATCAAGTCGATGACGGCTTACGCCGACAGCAAGGAGAACTGGTTCAACCGCCTCTACGACAAGGCCCTCAACGGTTACGCGCGAATCGAGGCGCAGGGTTATTGCACCAACCCGGTGTGCCACCGCATCACTTTCATGTACGCCTCGCTGTATCGCCACGACACCCTCAACGAAACCCTGCACGACAACCTGCACGAGCTGTTCGGCGAGTCGAACATCGAGACCTTCGAGCACCTGGCGCTGATCGTGCGCAAAGGGCATCTGGTGGATTTCAAAGGCAACGATGTGTACATGCCGCACTTCCAGCGGCTGACGATGCCGATCTGCTTTATCAGCGGCGCGGAGAACCAGTGCTATCTGCCGGAAAGCACGCTCAAGACCTACCAGCGAGTCTGCGAAGTCCACGGGCCGGAGCGCTACAGCCGGCACGTAGTGCCGGGTTACGGCCACATCGACTGCATGTTCGGCAAGAACGCGGTGGTGGATGTGTATCCGCTCATCCTTGAGCACCTGGAGAAAACGGCCCTCGGCTGAGATCGATTACTGATTTCTGTGTTGAGGAGATTCTCTGTGGCGAGGGGATTTATCCCCGATCGGCTGCGCAGCAGTCGTAAAACCTGAGTGCGCGATCATCCTGACAGACCGCGCCGGCAGGGTTTGGGGCCGCTTCGCGACCCATCGGGGATAAATCCCCTCACCACAGGGGACATCGCTGGTTGGTGGTCAGAAGGAAATGGATGATATGGACAGCTACATCCGCTGGTTTCAACGCTTCATCTGGATCGGCATTGCGATGAACATGGTGTTCGCGATCCCGGCGCTGTTCGCGCCGGGGTTGCTGACATCGGTGGTCGGTCTGCCGCCGCAACTCTCCGACCCGTGGCTGGAAAACGCCGGGATGCTGCTGGTGGGCATCAGCGTGTTTTACATGCCGTCGGGCTTCAATGCGCCGCGCTATGTGGTGCATTCCTGGCTGTGCGTGCTGACGCGGCTGATCGCCGTGGTGTTCTGGATTTACCTGATCAATACGAGCATTCAGGGTTCGGTGTTCGTGCCGATGCTGATGGGCGATCTGAGCTTCTTCCTGATCCTCGGTATTCTGCTGTACCTCGGCACCACGCCCGCGAACCGGCCATGGGCGCTGCTCTGCGATGGCTGTCGCGAGTGGCGCGCGGCCTGGGCGCGGCAATGGCAGAGCCATGCCTTCAAGGTCGGCACCTTGATCGTGGTGGCGCTGCTCGGTTTCATCGGTTACCAGACCTGGTACCAGATGCTGCGGGTGGTGCCGGAGCAGGAATACGCCTCCGACGAAGACCACTACAAATACGCCGCCATCGGCCTCGGTATCGAAGCGCGGATCCCGTATTACCTGTTCGCCGTGCTGCCGCAGATGTGCCCGGAAAAACTGCCCAAACCCGGCGGCTGGGAAGTCTTCGGCTTTCTCTATGAAAACGGCAAGGACCTGCCGATCGGCATGGCCAAGCGGCAGATCGGTTACCCGACCGTGGAACCGAACTGCGCGCTGTGTCACACCGGCTCCTACCGGGCCAATGCCAGCGACGTTGCGGTCAACGTGCCGAGCGCGCCGGCCAACACCCTGCAACTGCAGGCCTTCCAGTGGTTCGCCTACGATTGCGCCAGCGACCCGAAATTCACCACCGACGCGGTGATGGCGGCGATCAACGGCAAATTCCAGCTGGGCTTTTTCGAGAAGCTCTACAACCGCTATCTGATTATTCCGATGGCGAAGAGCGCTTTGCTCAAGCAGAAACAGGCCTACGCCTGGCAGAAGCTGCGGCCGCAACAGGGCCCGGGCCGCACCGACACCTTCAACCCGACGAAAATGGTGGTGTTCGGCTTCCCGGATGACTCGACCATCGGCACCGTCGATCTGCCGCAAGTGTGGAACCAGAAGCCGCGGGAATCGATGTACCTGCACTGGGACGGCAATAACAACAAGATCCACGAGCGCAACTACGCCGCCGCGATGGCCGTGGGCGCAACGCCGGAGTCGGTGCTGCCGCCGAGCTTCAACCGAGTGACCAACTGGCTGCTCGGGCACAAGGCGCCGGCGTGGCCGTGGGCGCTGGATCAGGCGAAAGTCGCGCAAGGCAAGCCGATCTGGGATGCAAATTGCGCCGCGTGCCACGACTTCGGACGCGCCGACACCGGGCAAGTGACCACCAACATCGACCAGCTCGGCACCGATCCACATCGGCTCGATTCGTTCACCACCGGTCTGGTGACGGCGTTCCATACCTTCAAGAAACCGCCGTTCGACTTCGGCGCGTATCGCAAGACCCAGAGCTACAGCAACACGCCGACTGACGGTATCTGGCTGCGCGCGCCTTACCTGCACAACGGTTCGGTGCCGACCCTGTGGGATCTGCTGCAACCGCCGGAAAAACGTCCGGTGGTGTTCATCACCGGCTCCGACGTCTACGACCCGGTCAACGTCGGTTTCGTCACCACGGGCGCTCAGGCCAAAGCCTCGGCGGATTTCAAATACGACACCCGACTGGAGGGCAACCACAACAGCGGTCACCTGTATGGCACCACGCTGTCGGACGACGACAAACGTGCGTTGATCGAATTCATGAAAACCCTGTGAGCCCTTACGGATAGAGGATTACGCCATGTCACTGGTCAGTCATTGGGAACACGAGTACGACAAGGTCAAACTGCGCATTCACGGCTTGTTCACGCGCATGGAAATGGCCTGGATGAAGCTCATCAGCGAGCTGGAACCGCAGGAGTTTCAGGCGATCATCAAGCTGCTGCAGCGCGGTCACGATCAGGCGCAGTACGTGCTGAAAAACGGTGAGTTGCCGGGCGACGAGCCGGCGGTGCCGTGGGAGTTGTCCCACGGGTTGTCGATCCTGCGTATCGGCAATGCCACACCGTTGCCGCAATCGCCGGATCAACTGGCAACCCGGGTGTTGCAGGACGGCAGCCTGCTCGGCTGTCGCAAGTGGGAATTGCTTGATCTGCTGTGGAGCGAGGCATTGCTCAAGTGGATTGAAAACCTGCGCCATCACGCGACCTTCGGCACTGACCCGGCGGTGGTGCAGATGGAGCGCGACGTGACTTTGGCGATTGCCGGCGACTGGGGCACCGGCCCCTTCGACAGTCATGCGCCGGCAGTTTCAGTCGCCAACCAGATGCAACTGGCGCAAGCGGATTTCACCATCCATCTGGGCGACGTCTACTACGCCGGCAGCCATTCGCAGGAAGACGTCGACATGGCCGGTTGGCCGATGGGCAGCCACGGCTCGTTCACCCTCAACTCCAACCACGAGATGTACAGCGGCGCCCACGGCTATTTCAAGGAACTGGCCAAGCGCTTTCCGGGGCAGCAGGGCACCAGTTATTTCGCCTTGATCAACGACGACTGGCTAGTGGTCGGGCTGGATTCGGCGTATGCCTCGGACGCGATGAACCTGTACATGGACGGCACACTCAACGAGCCGCAGATCACTTGGATGAAAGCCTTGCCCAAGCGCAAAAAGATCATGGTACTCAGCCATCACCAGGGCTTCGATATTTCCGGGCATCACCAGACCGCGCTGTATCAACCGGTGTGCGATGCCCTGGGGCGCGAGCCGGATTATTGGTACTGGGGGCATCTGCACAACGGCATCGTCTATGCACAGCAGGGCGGTTTGCACGCGCGCTGCGCCGGGCACGGGGCGATTCCCTATGGCAATGCCAGCGAGCTGAACGGGCATTCGCGGGTGTTGTGGTCGGAGACGCAGGATGCCAACGACCCGGCGTATCCACTGCGGGTGTTGAACGGGTACGCGAAAATCAGGTTGGTGGGAGAGGATATTTTTGAGGAGTTTATTGGGGAGGATGGCAGTGTGAGGTGGTCATCCACATGACCGGGCGCCTGCGGTATCTGTACCGCAGGCCTTTTCATGCATTGAAAATATAAAAACCTTAACTCCTCTTGTGCTGGCTAGTTAAAGGGTTTAGTTGTCGGTATATGCCGAATCAAAATAGAAACAGTTTCCGATAGTTCTATTGGCAAGTTTGACAGGTATGGTGGCTGCGACTTTACTTGGCTGCACGTGAGGAATTGAACAAAATTGTTCAGCAATAAATTCCGCCGGGTTCAATGCAGGAGTTTTTTTGTAATGGAGTACTTTTAGTCAATTTATTGGCTTTTTATCAAGAAACCCTACTTTGTGATTAATCCATTTCGGGATGGCGCTGCGAAAGCTGTTTAATTCGCGCGTATTTCATGTGGGATGCTGTTTGATAATTGCCGGAATTAAAAAGACAACGAGCAGTTGCATGGGCGGAGTATGAGTTTTTTGACGAGTGCTGTCTGCCGGTTTTATCAGCAGCATTTGTCTGCCGGGGCACAACACCAAATGCGATAAATACAACACTACAAGGAGTTCCAAAATGTCTGAAGCAGCCAAGTCAAAAGTCAAGTCGGTCGCCGAAGCGGCCGTTCCTCCGTCGAAAGAGGCTTATGTCGAACTGCTGAACGAAATGCGCGTTCATGCCAAGAAACGCTCGTCGGGTGCGGCACGAGGCGTACTGATGGCTTCGCCACGCCTGCAACAGATTCACCTGCGCAGCCTTTATCTGAGTAATGGCGCCAATGATCCAGGTGTGAAAAGGCTGGAAAAAGAAGCCAGGGAAGCAGGAGAAGGACAGTCGAATCAATCGGAAAAAGGGCTGGTGAAAGCCACCGAAGCGTTCCAGAATTCCGGGTCGACCGATACCAAGTCCTACAAGGAAAAACTTGAGGAGCTGCGTAAACGTGACCAGAAGGCTGCCGAAGAGCGAATCGACAAAATCTACGACGCGGCCATCAATGAAGTTGACAAATTTCCGGCCAGTGCCGATGCGGTTATTGGTTTTATGGAAAACTTTGGCAATCTCTTTAATGGCGTACTCAACAAGATCGGTGACTTCTTTATCGAGATTGGCCAGAAGATCCTCAGTTGGCTGAAGAATGTCTGGGAGAAAATTACCAATACTTTCAATTCGGTCGTCAGTTGGATTGGAGGCTGGTTCTCCTGAAGCCATTTTATGGTCTGTGAGGTGTTTAATGATCAAACCATTTAAACCCATCGGGCCACCGCCGTTTATCGATCCTATTGAAGGCGAGTGGTGTCGCGCAATCAATCTTGAAGAAAATCGGGCGCTTGATGCAAATAAAGCAAAGCTCGATGCTCTTCGACTTCGCGACAAGAAACGAACCGAAGAAAAGATCGATGGTTTGTACGATGCGCTGCAAAGAAAAATCGACCCGGACTATAAACGTCCGCCGAGTGCCGCTGATGTGAACAATATCTTCGAGGCGGCGCAGAGCATCATCAGATCCTGGAACTGGTAACGGTGCCACGGCTGCAATAAAAAAACCGCGAGCGTGCTCGCGGTTTTTTATTGTCGGCACTGGCGATTTTCAACCCTGAACCGGCACGCCCTTGAGGTACGGCGCAGGTTCCGCCCCAAGGTTGTTCAGCATCCGCTCGCTGTACCAATCCACGAAGTTGACCACGCCAAACTCATAGGTCTTGGAGTAAGGCCCCGGCTGATAAGCCGTGGAGTTGATCCCGCGCTGGTTCTCTTCGGCCAGGCGGCGGTCCTGATCGTTGGTCGCGTCCCACACCTGGCGCATGCGCTCGACGTCGTAATCCACGCCTTCGACCGCGTCCTTGTGCACCAGCCATTTGGTGGTGACCATGGTTTCCTGGGCGCTGATCGGCCATACGGTGAAGACGATGATGTGGTCGCCCATGCAGTGGTTCCACGAGTGCGGCAGGTGCAGGATGCGCATCGAACCGAGATCCGGGTTCTTGATCCGGCCCATCAGTTTGGCGCAGCCCTGTTTGCCGTCCAGGGTCATCGACACGGTGCCCTTGAGCAGCGGCATGCGCACGATGCGGTTGCGCAGGCCGAAGCTGGCGTGGGCGTAAGGGATCTTCTCGGCTTCCCACGCAGCAGCAGACGCGGCGACGTGATCCTTGAACGCCTGATCGGCACGCGGGTCGGTGACGTCGTCCCATTCCAGCAGGGTTTTCAGCAGTTCCGGGTGCGACGCGTTGCAGTGGTAGCACTCGCGGTTGTTTTCCAGCACCAGTTTCCAGTTGGCCTTTTCCATCAAGGTGGTGGTGATCGCCACCTTGGTGTTCTCCATGTCGTACGGTTCCATGTAGTGGTTCAGCGTCGACAGGAAGTCATCGATGGCCGGCGGATTCTCCGCCAGGCTGATGAAGATGTAGCCGCCGGCAGTCTTCACGTTCACCGGTTTGAGGCCGTATTGCTTCATGTCGAAGTCGGCGCCCATCTCGGTGCCGGCGAACAGCAGGCGCCCGTCCAGCTCGTAGGTCCACTGGTGGTAGTGGCAGACCAGTTTGGCAACCTTGCCCTTTTCGCTGGTGCACAGACGCGAGCCACGGTGGCGACAGACGTTGTGGAACGCGTGGACCACGCCGTCGGCGCCACGAATGACGATGATCGGGTTCTTGCCGACCTGCAGGGTCAGGTAGTTGCCCTTGGCCGGGATCTCGCAGGTCATGCCGGCGATCAACCACTCTTTCTGGAAGATCTCCTGCATGTCGATATCGAACAGGCGTTCGTCGCTGTAGAACGGCTGCGGCAGCGAGAAAGTGCGCTCGCGCTCCTGCAGCATCTGTGCGGTGGCCTTGCGTGCGGGTTCCAGCGGATCGCCCAGGCTGATTTTTGCGGTGACGTCCATCGATGTATTCCTCAAGGCCATCTGCGTGGCCGCGAAAGTGGCTGATCAGGGTTGCTACGCAAGGTGTAAAGAATTCGTCTTGGTGTGGGGCGAGTGTGGGGCCGGCGCTGCCCGGAACCTTATCCATGGGCGACATGGTGCAATCTGTTCCCGACGCGCAACCCCCGGCGGTTGGGGGCTGGTCGCGATAAGTATGCCGATGTCGCGGATAGGTAAACGGACGGTTCACGCTATACGCAGAATCGCCACATGAAGGCCGACAGTCGGCCGTGGAGAACAGCATGTCCAACAGCTTCCTGAATCCGGTCACCACCCAGACCTGGGCCAATGGCCGACACATCGTCCGTTGCGTCAAAGTCATCCAGGAAACCTGGGACGTGCGCACCTTCTGTTTCATGGCCGACCAGCCGATCCTGTTCTTCTTCAAGCCCGGGCAGTTCGTGACCCTGGAGCTGGAAATCGACGGCCAGCCGATCATGCGCTCGTACACCATTTCCAGTTCGCCGTCGGTGCCGTACAGCTTCTCGGTGACTATCAAACGCGTGCCGGGCGGCAAGGTCTCCAACTGGCTGCACGACACCCTGCATGAAGGCCAGGAGCTGGCAGTGCACGGCCCGGTCGGGCTGTTCAACGCCATCGACTTCCCGAGTCCGAAAGTGCTGTATCTCAGCGGCGGCGTGGGGATCACTCCGTGCATGTCGATGGCGCGCTGGTTCTACGACACCAACGCCAACGTCGACATGACCTTTATCCACAGCGCGCGCTCGCCGAAAGACATCATTTACCACCGCGAGCTGGAACACATGGCGTCGCGAATCGACAACTTCAGCCTGCACCTGATCTGCGAGAAACACGGGCTGGGCGAGCCGTGGGCCGGTTATCGCGGCTACCTCAATCACAAGATGCTGGAACTGATGGTGCCGGACTTCCTCGAACGCGAAGTGTTCTGCTGCGGCCCGACGCCGTACATGAACGCGGTCAAGCGCCTGCTGGAAGTGGCCGGTTACGACATGTCGCGTTATCACGAGGAATCCTTCGGCGCCACGCCACCGGAGGCTCGTGCCGATGCGGTGGAGCAAGCCGAGCAGGCAGCCGAGGCTCCGGAAATCGATGCAGCGGATCTGCATCAGGTCGAATTCACCGCGTCCGGCAAAAGCATTCGCGTGGCCCCGGGCGAAACCGTGCACGCGGCGGCGGCCAAGCTGGGCCTGATGATCCCGAAAGCTTGCGGCATGGGGATCTGCGGCACGTGCAAGGTGATGAAGCTTGGGGGCGAAGTAGAGATGGAGCACAACGGCGGGATTACCGAGGACGACGAGGCGGAAGGGTTTATCTTGTCGTGCTGCAGCGTGCCGAAGGGCGACGTCAGAATCGAATTCTGAGCTGGGGCGAACTTTGCGTACGGCTTGCCCCTCACCCCAGCCCTCTCCCAGAGGGAGAGGGGGCCGACCGAGGTGTCTGGCGCTATACATCGACCCTGAAAGACCTTATCGATTATGGATTCGGTAAAGCAGATTCAGGTCGGGGTAATTCTCAAATATCCCCCAATCAGTCCCCTCTCCCTCCGGGAGAGGGTTAGGGTGAGGGGCTTTTCAGTCGATAAACAAATCCGTCATCAACGCCGCATCACTCCCCGGTTCGAACCGGTAATGCTTGAACTCAGTCACGCCGTGCTCACGCAAAATTTCTTCGTCGATAAGTAGCCGTCCAGTGATCTGTCGTGCGCTGCTTCCCAGGATCACATGCGCCGCATCCGCCATGATCGCCGGCGTGCGCGCATGCTTGAACGACTCACGGTTGCCCAGCTGGAATTCGATGGCGGCGGTGGCAATCATGGTCTGCGGCCACAGTGAATTGACGCTGATGCCGTAACTGGCGAATTCCTCGCTCATGCCCACGGTCAACATGCTCATGCCGTACTTGGTCACCGTATACGGGCTGAACTGGGCAAACCACTTGTTCGCCATGTTCAGCGGTGGCGACAAGTTGAGGATGTGTCCGGCGGATTTCTTCAGATAGGGCAGGGCGGCCTGGCTGCACAGCAGTACCGCGCGGGTGTTGATCTGGTGCATCAGGTCGAAACGCTTGAGTTCGATGTGCTGCACGCCGGTCAACTTGATCGCCCCGGCGTTATTGACCAGCGCATCGATGCCGCCGAAATGCTCGTTGGCCTGGGCCAGCGCATTGCGCACCGCGTCTTCATCACGCACATCGACTTGCAGGGCCAATGCCTTGCCGCCAGCGGCTTCGACTTCCTTGGCTACGCTGTGGATGGTGCCGGGCAGTTTGGGATGGGCTTCGGCGCTTTTGGCCGCAATCGCGATATTGGCCCCGTCTTTCGCGGCACGCAGCGCAATCTCACGCCCGATGCCACGGCTGGCGCCGGTGATGAACAGGGTTTTGCCTTGTAGCGACATGCCGATGCTCCTGCTTCTTGTTATGTGAGCGGAGGGCTCGACAGACAATGTAGACCAAGAGTCATCGCCATCCCTGTAGGAGCTGCCGCAGGCCGCGATCTTTTGATCTTGTTTTTAAGATCAAAATCAAAAGATCGCGGCCTGCGGCAGCTCCTACAGGGGAATCAGGCGGACATCACTTCGCGGATGTCGCGGGCCAGTTCGCGTACGCGTTCTTCTTCGGTGTCCCACGAGCACATGAAACGTGCGCCGCCCTTGCCGATGAAGGTGTAGAAGCGCCAGTTTTTCGCGGTCAGCGCGGCGATGGCCGGTTCCGAGAGTTGCAGGAATACGCCGTTGGCCTGCACCGGGAACATCAGTTCCACGCCCGGAATGTCGCTGACCAGCTCGGCCAGCAGTTGCGCGCAGTGGTTGGCGTGGCGAGCGTATTTGAGCCAGGCGTCGTTTTCGAGGATGCCGACCCACGGTGCCGAGAGGAAGCGCATTTTCGACGCCAGTTGCCCGGCCTGCTTGCAGCGGTAATCGAAGTCTTCGGCCAGTTTGTGGTTGAAGAACAGAATCGCTTCACCCACGGCCATGCCGTTTTTCGTACCGCCGAAGCACAGCACATCGACGCCGGCCTTCCAGGTCAGGTCGGCCGGCGAGCAGCCGAGGAATGCGCAGGCGTTGGAGAAACGCGCGCCGTCCATGTGCAGGTGCAGGCCCAGCTCTTTGCAGGTGGCGCTGATGGCGCGGACTTCTTCCGGGGTGTAGACGCTGCCGACTTCAGTGGCCTGAGTCAGGGTCACGACGCGCGGTTTGGGGTAGTGGATGTCCTGGCGCTTGAGCGCGACTTCGCGGATCGACTGCGGGGTGATCTTGCCGTTTTCGGTGCCAGCGATCAGCAGTTTCGAGCCGTTGGAGAAGAATTCCGGCGCGCCGCATTCGTCGGTTTCGACGTGGGCGGTTTCCGAGCAGATCACGCTGTGGTAACTCTGGCACAGTGACGACAGCGCCAGCGAGTTGGCGGCGGTGCCGTTGAAGGCGAAAAACACTTCGCAGTCGGTTTCGAACAGCTTGCGGAAATGGTCGGCCGCACGTGCGGTCCATTCATCGTCGCCATAAGCGCGCTGGTGGCCGTGGTTGGCCTGTTCCATGGCGGCCCAGGCTTCAGGGCAGATACCGGAGTAGTTGTCGCTGGCGAATTGTTGGCTCTTGTCGGTCATGGCCGGCTTCCGTGGTCGAGACTCTTGTGAAGGCTCGTGGTCAATGAGGGTGCGCACTTTACCGAAGATCTTCCGGGGAGCACACGGGATGTCGCTGTCAGAAAATTACCAGTTTGTTACCCGATTATGCACGTGACTAAACGCGACGGCGCGCTGGATCTGCTCAAGTGGCTGGCGCTGCTGAGCATGCTGCTCGATCACCTGCGATATGTCGGGATCAGCGCCGATTGGCTGTATGTGCCGGGACGTCTGGCGTTCCCGTGGTTCTGCCTGGCGATGGCGGCGAACCTGTCCCGGGCCGGTGCGCAGAAGACCGAGTGGCGCTATCTGGGCTGGCTGCTGCTGTTCAGTGCGCTCAGTGAGATTCCCTACCGCTTGTACATTCCTGATCCCGACACCTTGAACGTGATGCCTACGCTGGCGCTGGGGTTGCTGGTGGCGCGGGGCTGGCAAGATCGCACGCTACTGTCGCGACTGTTGGGCGTCGGTGCCTTGCTGCTGGCGGCGCTGTTTTCGCAATGGCTGATGTTCGGCGTGTTTGGCGTGTTGCTGCCGCTGGCGCTGCTGTGGGTGATTCGTCGCCCCGGGTATTTCGGCCTGCTGCCGGGGCTGGTGTGTCTGGCGGGGAATCAGTGGCAGGTGCTGTATGAGGCTGCCGTATTCGGTAACGCCGTCGCGGTAATCGGCATCGCGGCGTGTCTGGGTGCGCCATTGCTCGGCATGTTCCTGTTGCGACACTTCGGGTCTATCCATCCGCTGCCCATGCGCCGTTGGGCGTACGCGCTCTATCCCCTGCATTTCCTCCTGTTGCTCGCCATCCGCACGGCATACACCTGACCCCTGTGGGAGCGGGCTTGCTCGCGAAAGCGGTGTGTCAGGCGGTATTGATGTCGACTGACACGGCCTCTTCGCGAGCAAGCCCGCTCCCACAGGGGATCTCCACGAATTCAATCGGTCATTTCGAGCCATGTCGTAAACGCACCTTTGCGTGGCGTCCGCAGGCATTTGAGCTGTCTGCGCCGGTCATACCATCGGCATCAAAGGGCACTGCCTTCATTGCCAGTGCCTTACCGAGACGAATGGCGCACAGATGCCGCTGGGAGAGACGCGATGTTCAGCAAGCAAGACCAGATCCAGGGTTACGACGATGCACTGCTGGCGGCAATGAATGCCGAGGAGCAACGTCAGGAAGATCACATCGAGCTGATCGCGTCGGAGAACTACACCAGCAAACGCGTCATGCAAGCGCAGGGCAGCGGCCTGACCAACAAATACGCCGAAGGTTATCCGGGCAAGCGCTACTACGGCGGCTGCGAGCATGTGGATAAAGTCGAAGCGCTGGCCATCGAACGCGCCAAGCAGCTGTTCGGCGCCGATTACGCCAACGTCCAGCCGCACTCCGGCTCCTCCGCCAACAGCGCCGTGTACCTGGCGCTGATCCAGCCGGGCGACACCATTCTCGGCATGAGCCTGGCCCACGGCGGTCACCTGACCCACGGCGCCAAAGTGTCGTCCTCGGGCAAGCTGTACAACGCGGTGCAGTACGGCATCAACACCGATACCGGGCTGATCGATTACGACGAAGTCGAGCGTCTGGCCGTCGAGTGCAAGCCGAAGATGATCGTTGCCGGGTTCTCCGCCTACTCCAAGACCCTGGACTTCCCGCGCTTCCGTCAGATCGCCGACAAGGTCGGTGCGCTGCTGTTCGTCGACATGGCCCACGTTGCCGGTCTGGTCGCTGCTGGCCTGTACCCGAACCCGCTGCCGTACGCCGACGTGGTCACCACCACCACCCACAAAACCCTGCGCGGTCCGCGTGGCGGGCTGATCCTGGCCAAGTCCAACGAAGAGATCGAGAAGAAGCTCAACGCCGCAGTATTCCCCGGGGCCCAGGGCGGCCCGCTGATGCACGTCATCGCCGGTAAAGCCGTGTGTTTCAAGGAAGCGCTGGAGCCCGGCTTCAAGGCCTATCAGCAGCAAGTGATCGACAACGCCAAGGCGATGGCCAGCGTGTTTATCAAACGTGGCTACGATGTAGTGTCCGGCGGCACCGACAACCACCTGTTCCTGGTCAGCCTGATCCGTCAGGGCCTGACCGGCAAAGATGCTGACGCTGCCCTCGGCCGTGCGCACATCACCGTCAACAAGAACGCCGTGCCGAACGACCCGCAGTCGCCGTTCGTGACCTCGGGCCTGCGTATCGGCACCCCGGCCGTCACCACCCGCGGCTTCAAGGTCGCCCAGTGCGAAGTGCTGGCCGGCTGGATCTGCGACATCCTCGACAACCTCGGTGACGCCGACGTTGAAGCGAATGTGGCCAAGAACGTCGCGGCACTGTGCGCCGACTACCCGGTTTATCGCTGAGCGGTTTGGAGTAAATGACTATGCAACGCTATTCGGGCTTCGGCCTCTTCAAACACTCCCTCAGCCACCACGAGAACTGGCAGCGCATGTGGCGCACGCCGACGCCGAAGAAGGTCTACGACGTGGTCATCGTCGGCGGTGGCGGGCACGGTCTGGCGACCGCCTACTACCTGGCGAAAGAGCACGGCATCACCAACGTCGCCGTGGTCGAGAAGGGCTGGCTGGGCGGCGGTAACACCGCGCGCAACACCACCATCGTTCGCTCGAACTACCTGTGGGACGAGTCGGCGCACCTGTACGAACACGCGATGAAATTGTGGGAAGGCCTGTCGCAGGACCTGAACTACAACGTGATGTTCTCCCAGCGCGGTGTCTACAACCTGTGCCACACCCTGCAGGACATCCGAGATTCCGAGCGTCGGGTCAGCGCCAACCGCCTCAACGGCGTCGACGGCGAATTGCTCAATGCCAAGCAAGTGGCCGACGAGATCCCATACCTCGACTGCTCGAAAAACACTCGCTACCCGGTGATGGGCGCGACTGTTCAGCGTCGCGGCGGCGTCGCCCGTCACGATGCCGTGGCCTGGGGCTTTGCCCGTGCCGCCGACGCCTTGGGCGTGGATCTGATCCAGCAGACCGAAGTGATCGGTTTCCGCAAGGAAAACGGCGTGTGCATCGGCGTTGAAACCAACAAGGGTTTCATCGGTGCCAAGCGTGTCGGTGTGGTCACCGCCGGTAACTCCGGGCACATGGCCAAGCTCGCCGGTTTCCGTCTGCCGATCGAATCTCACCCGCTGCAAGCGCTGGTGTCCGAGCCGATCAAACCGATTATTGACAGCGTGATCATGTCCAACGCCGTGCACGGTTACATCAGCCAGTCCGACAAGGGCGACCTGGTGATCGGCGCCGGTATCGACGGCTACAACGGCTATGGTCAGCGCGGTTCGTACCCGGTGATCGAGCACACCATCCAGGCCATCGTCGAGATGTTCCCGGTGCTGTCGCGGGTGCGCATGAACCGCCAGTGGGGCGGCATCGTCGACACCACCCCGGACGCTTGCCCGATCATTTCGAAAACCCCGGTACCGAACATGTTCTTCAACTGCGGTTGGGGCACCGGTGGCTTCAAGGCCACTCCTGGCTCGGGCAACGTGTTTGCCGCGAGTCTGGCCAAGGGTGAAATGCACCCGTTGGCCGCACCTTTCTCCATCGACCGTTTCCACAACGGTGCGTTGATCGATGAACACGGCGCTGCTGCGGTTGCCCACTAACAGGAGAAATCCCCATGTTGCATATCTTCTGTCCTCACTGCGGCGAACTGCGCTCCGAAGAGGAATTCCATGCATCCGGTCAGGCGCACATCCCGCGTCCGCTGGATCCGAACGCCTGCACCGATGAAGAGTGGGGCGACTACATGTTCTTCCGCGACAACCCGCGTGGTCTGCACCACGAGCTGTGGGATCACGTCGCCGGTTGCCGCCAGTACTTCAACGTCACCCGCGACACCGTGACCTACGAGATTCTCGAAACCTACAAGATCGGCACCAAGCCGCAATTCACCGACAAGGCTGATACGGCGAAAACAGCCACGACGGCGCTGGGAGAGAAGGTATGAGCCAGACCAATCGCCTGTCCAACGGTGGACGGATCGACCGCAACAAAGTGCTGAGCTTCACCTTCAACGGTCAGAGCTACAAAGGCTTCGAGGGCGACTCGTTGGCCTCGGCACTGATCGCCAACGGCGTCGACATCATCGGCCGCAGCTTCAAGTATTCGCGTCCACGCGGGATCTTCGCCGCCGGTGCCGAAGAGCCGAACGCCGTGCTGCAGATCGGTGCCACCGAAGCCACGCAGATTCCCAACGTGCGCGCCACGCAACAGGCGCTGTATCAAGGCCTGGTCGCCACCAGCACCAACGGCTGGCCGAGCGTCAACAACGACATGATGGGGATTCTCGGCAAGGTCGGCGGCAAGCTGATGCCGCCGGGTTTCTACTACAAAACCTTCATGTACCCGCAATCGTTCTGGATGACCTACGAGAAGTACATTCGCAAGGCTGCAGGGCTTGGCCGTTCGCCGACCGAAGTCGATCCGGACACCTACGACTACATGAACCAGCACTGCGACGTGCTGATCGTCGGCGCCGGCCCTGCCGGGCTCGCCGCGGCCCTGGCGGCTGCACGCAGCGGTGCGCGGGTGATCCTCGCCGATGAGCAGGAGGAGTTCGGCGGCAGCCTGCTCGATTCCCGCGAAAGCCTCGACGGCAAACCGGCGATCGAGTGGGTGGCCAGCGTTATCGCTGAATTGAAAAACACTCCGGACGTGCTGCTGTTGCCGCGCGCCACGGTCAACGGTTACCACGACCACAATTTCCTGACCATTCACGAACGCCTCACCGATCACCTCGGTGACCGTGCGCCAATCGGTCAGGTGCGTCAGCGCATCCACCGGGTTCGCGCCAAGCGTGTAGTGCTGGCGACCGGTGCCCACGAGCGTCCGCTGGTCTACGGCAACAACGACGTGCCGGGCAACATGCTCGCCGGTGCGGTCTCGACTTACGTGCGCCGTTACGGTGTGGCACCGGGCAAGAAGCTGGTGCTGACCACCAACAACGATCACGCCTATCGCGTGGCGCTGGATTGGCTCGACGCCAGCCTGCAAGTGGTGGCCATCGCCGATGCACGCAGCAATCCGCGTGGTGCGCTGGTGGAAGAAGCCCGCGCCAAAGGCATTCGCATACTCACCGGCAGCGCCGTGATCGAGGCCCGTGGCAGCAAGCGCGTCACCGCTGCCCGCGTTGCCGCGATTGACGTCAAAGCGCACACCGTGACCAGCCCGGGCGAATGGCTCGACTGCGACGTGATCGCCAGTTCCGGCGGTTACAGTCCGGTGGTGCACCTGGCTTCGCACCTCGGTGGCAAGCCGATCTGGCGCGAAGACATCCTCGGTTTCGTACCGGGCGAAGCACCGCAGAAGCGTGTGTGCGTCGGCGGCATCAACGGCGTTTACGGCCTCGGAGATTCGCTGGCCGATGGTTTCGAAGGTGGCGCACGCGCTGCCAGTGAAGCCGGTTTCGCGGTGGTCGAAGGCACGCTGCCAAAAGCGCTGAGTCGTCTCGAAGAAGCGACCCTGGCGCTGTTCCAGGTGCCGCACGAGAAGGGCACCTCGCGTGCGCCGAAACAATTCGTCGACCTGCAGAACGACGTCACCGCCGCCGCCATCGAACTGGCGACCCGCGAAGGTTTCGAGTCGGTTGAACACGTCAAACGCTATACCGCGCTGGGCTTCGGCACCGATCAGGGCAAGCTCGGCAACGTCAACGGCCTGGCCATCGCCGCCCGTTCGCTGAACGTGACCATCCCGCAGATGGGCACCACGATGTTCCGCCCCAACTACACGCCGGTAACGTTCGGCGCGGTAGCGGGCCGTCACTGTGGGCACATTTTCGAACCGGTGCGCTACACCGCTCTGCATCAATGGCACCTGAAAAACGGCGCCGAGTTTGAAGACGTCGGCCAGTGGAAACGTCCATGGTACTTCCCGAAAAACGGTGAAGACATGCATGCGGCGGTGAAGCGCGAATGCAAAGCCGTGCGCGACAGCGTCGGTCTGCTCGACGCCTCGACCCTGGGCAAGATCGACATTCAGGGCCCGGATGCCCGCGAGTTCCTCAACCGCGTGTACACCAACGCCTGGACCAAGCTTGACGTGGGCAAGGCGCGTTACGGCCTGATGTGCAAAGAAGACGGCATGGTTTTCGACGACGGGGTGACGGCGTGTCTGGCCGACAACCATTTCGTCATGACCACCACCACTGGCGGCGCGGCCCGCGTGCTGCAATGGCTGGAGCTGTACCACCAGACCGAATGGCCAGAGATGAAGGTGTACTTCACTTCGGTCACCGACCACTGGGCGACCATGACCCTGTCCGGACCGAACAGCCGCAAGCTGCTCAGCGCCGTGACCGACATCGATCTGAGCAACGAAGCCTTCCCGTTCATGACCTGGAAAGAAGGTCTGGTCGGCGGTGTGCCGGCGCGGGTGTTCCGTATCTCGTTCACCGGTGAGCTGTCGTACGAAGTCAACGTGCAGGCCGACTACGCGATGGGCGTGCTGGAGAAAATCGTCGAGGCTGGCAAGCAGTACAACCTGACGCCGTACGGCACTGAAACCATGCACGTGCTGCGCGCCGAGAAGGGTTTCATCATTGTCGGTCAGGACACTGACGGCTCGATGACCCCGGACGACCTGAACATGGGCTGGTGCGTCGGTCGCACCAAACCGTTCTCGTGGATCGGCCAGCGCGGCATGAACCGAGAAGACTGCGTGAAGGATCAGCGTAAACAACTGGTGGGCCTGAAGCCGATCGACCCGAACGTCTGGCTGCCGGAAGGTGCGCAACTGGTGTTCAACACCAAGCAGGCGATCCCGATGACCATGGTCGGCCACGTGACCTCCAGCTACGCGCACAACTCCCTCGGCTATTCGTTTGCCATGGGCGTGGTCAAGGGCGGTCTGAAGCGCATGGGCGAGCGGGTGTTCGCGCCGCTGGCCGATGGCAGCGTGATCGAGGCGGAGATTGTGTCTTCGGTGTTCTTCGATCCGAAGGGTGATCGGCAGAATATTTGAGGGTTCGGCTCCTGTGGAGTGCCAGTCGCACCGCGGTGACTTCATCGCGAGCAGGCTCACTCCTACAGGTGATCGCGTACCCCTTGTAGGAGTGAGCCTGCTCGCGATAGCGGTAGATCTGCTTGCAAAGGGTTCAAGTCAGAATTAAGGAAGGTGCTTTATGACCACAGCCAACGTATACCAACAACGCCCGACCACCGGGGCCAAGGCCGAGTCGTCGCTGCACCATGCCGACCTCGCCAGCCTGGTCGGCAAGGGTCGCAAGAACGCCGGCGTCATCGTGCGTGAAAAGAAACTCCTCGGTCACCTGACCATTCGTGGCGATGGCCACGATGCAGCCTTCGCCGCTGGCGTGCACAAGGCCCTCGGCATTGAGTTGCCGGGCGCCCTGAGCGTCATCGTCAAAGGCGAAACCAGCCTGCAATGGATGGGCCCGGACGAGTGGCTGCTGATCGTGCCAAGCGGTGAAGAGTTCGCCGCCGAGCAGAAACTGCGCGAAGCGCTGGGCGACCTGCACATCGCGATCGTCAACGTCAGCGGCGGCCAGCAAGTGCTCGAACTGAGCGGGCCGAACGTGCGTCAGGTGCTGATGAAATCCACCAGCTATGACGTGCACCCGAACAACTTCCCGGTCGGCAAAGCGGTGGGCACGGTGTTCGCCAAGTCGCAGCTGATGATTCGCCATACCGCCGAAGACACCTGGGAACTGCTGATCCGCCGCAGCTTCTCGGACTACTGGTGGTTGTGGTTGCAGGATGCGTCGGCCGAGTACGGGTTGAGCGTACAAGCCTAAAAGCTTACCCCCTCACCCCAGCCCTCTCCCCCAGGGGGGAGAGGGGGGAAGGGAGCAGATTTGTGTGGTTTTCGAGCCTGAGTTCGCCGCGATATTTCAGGTCGGCGTAGCTCGAAAGAACACCTCGGTCAGTCCCCTCTACCTCCGGGAGAGGGCTAGGGTGAGGGGCAAAAATCCCCCAGACACCGCGCACAAAAGAACAGGAGTCACCGCACCATGAGCCGCGCCCCAGACACATGGATTCTGACCGCCGACTGCCCCAGCGTGCTAGGCACGGTGGACGCGGTGACGCGTTTTCTGTTCGAGCAGGGTTGCTACGTCACCGAGCACCATTCGTTCGATGACCGGCTCTCGGGCCGTTTCTTCATTCGCGTGGAATTCCGTCAGCCTGACGGTTTCGACGAACAATCCTTCCGCGCCGGCCTTGCCGAGCGCGGTCAGGCGTTCGGCATGGTCTTCGAGCTGACCGCGCCGAACTACCGGCCAAAAGTGGTGATCATGGTTTCCAAGGCCGATCACTGCCTCAACGATTTGCTTTACCGCCAGCGCATCGGCCAGTTGTCGATGGACGTGGCGGCGGTGGTGTCCAACCATCCGGACCTCAAGCCGCTGGCCGACTGGCACCAGATTCCCTACTACCATTTCCCCCTCGACCCCAACGACAAACCGGCGCAGGAGCGTCAGGTGTGGCAGGTGATCGAAGAGTCCGGCGCCGAACTGGTGATCCTCGCCCGCTACATGCAGGTGCTGTCACCGGAGCTGTGCCGCAAGCTCGATGGCAAGGCGATCAACATTCACCACTCGCTGCTGCCGGGGTTCAAGGGTGCCAAGCCGTATCACCAGGCCTACAACAAGGGCGTGAAGCTGGTCGGCGCGACGGCGCATTACATCAACAACGACCTCGATGAAGGGCCGATCATTGCCCAGGGCGTCGAGGCGGTGGATCACAGTCATTACCCGGAGGATCTGATTGCCAAAGGGCGGGATATCGAGGGCCTGACCCTGGCCCGGGCCGTGGGTTATCACATCGAAAGAAGGGTGTTTTTGAACGCCAATCGCACGGTCGTTCTTTAGATCGCTTTCGCGAGCAAGCCCGCTCCCACAAGGGATTTGTGTCGAAACACAGGTCTCTGTCACACCCAAGATCAACTGTGGGAGCGGGCTTGCTCGCGAAGAGGCCATGACTGACAACGCAAAACCAACAAGCAATAACCCGAGCACTTAACGCGCTGCCTGCCTGGGCAACGCAGTTCCATAAAAACAACAGCGAGGTGAAAGCATGTCTGGCAATCGTGGTGTGGTGTATCTCGGCGCTGGCAAGGTCGAAGTACAGAAAATCGACTATCCGAAAATGCAGGACCCGCGTGGCAGGAAGATCGAGCACGGGGTGATTCTGCGTGTGGTGTCCACCAACATCTGTGGCTCCGACCAGCACATGGTGCGCGGCCGGACCACGGCGCAGACCGGTCTGGTGCTGGGCCACGAAATCACCGGCGAAGTGATCGAAAAGGGTTCCGACGTCGAGAATCTGAAGATCGGCGATCTGGTCTCCGTACCGTTCAACGTGGCTTGCGGGCGCTGCCGTTCCTGCAAGGAGCAACACACCGGCGTCTGCCTGACCGTAAACCCGGCCCGTGCCGGCGGTGCCTACGGTTATGTCGACATGGGCGACTGGACCGGCGGCCAGGCCGAATACGTGCTGGTGCCTTACGCTGACTTCAACCTGCTGAAACTGCCGGATCGCGACAAGGCCATGGAGAAAATCCGCGACCTGACCTGCCTCTCCGACATCCTCCCGACCGGTTATCACGGCGCAGTGACGGCGGGCGTTGGCCCGGGCAGCACCGTTTACATCGCCGGCGCCGGCCCGGTCGGTCTGGCCGCTGCAGCCTCGGCGCGTCTGCTGGGGGCGGCGGTGGTGATCATCGGCGACGTCAACACCATCCGCCTGGCGCACGCCAAGGCTCAGGGTTTTGAAGTGGTCGACCTGTCCAAGGACACGCCGCTGCACGAACAGATCGCCGCACTGCTGGGCGAGCCGGAAGTCGATTGCGCGGTGGATTGCGTGGGCTTCGAAGCGCGCGGCCACGGCCATGACGGGGTGAAAGCCGAAGCCCCGGCCACCGTGCTCAACTCGTTGATGGGCGTGGTGCGCGTCGCCGGCAAGATCGGTATTCCGGGCCTGTACGTGACCGAAGATCCGGGCGCGGTCGATGCCGCCGCGAAAATGGGCAGCCTGAGCATCCGCTTCGGTTTGGGCTGGGCCAAATCCCACAGCTTCCACACCGGTCAGACCCCGGTGATGAAGTACAACCGCCAGCTGATGCAGGCGATCATGTGGGACCGCATCAACATCGCCGAAGTGGTTGGCGTGCAGGTCATCAGCCTCGATCAGGCGCCGGAAGGTTACGGCGAGTTCGATGCCGGTGTGCCGAAGAAGTTTGTGATCGATCCGCATCGGTTGTTCAGTGCGGCGTAAGCTTCAGGCAGTGCAGAACGGCGACCTCAAGGTCGCCGTTTTTTACGGGGATGAGCACGAAACCTGTGGCGAGGGAGCTTGCTCCCGCTCGGCGGCGAAGCCGTCGTAAAATCCACACATGCGGCGTCTCAGGAAAATTACCCACACAAGATTTGGGCCGCTTCGCAGCCCAGCGGGAGCAAGCTCCCTCGCCACAAAAGGTTTGTGGTGCCAGAGTCAGAGAGCCGCTAACGCGCCCTGGTAAAGCACCGGCCCCGTCGGCTGCCCGGTCGGCGAGCCGCCCTTCGGTTCCAGACTCACCGCCAGCGCAATCGGCTGGCCGATCAAGACTTTCTGCGCCGCGCTCAGTTCAACCTTGCCTTTGCCGCCTGCAGGAATCACCCCCAGCGAAATCGGCTTGCCGTCCGCCGGTATCGCCCACAGTTCCAGGCTGCGATCTGGCCCGACTGCCGCCAATGTCAGCGGTTCGACTTGCAGATAATCCGCATGCGCCTCGACCTTCAGTGCCGGCTGCGTGTCGGCGCTCAGCAAGGTGGCGCGGTAGCGGGCGTCGTCGCGGTTGTACAGCGAGCCGAGGAATACCAGGACCACGATCGAGCAGAGTGCGGCGGTAACCCGCAGCCAGTTCCAGAACGGACGTTTTTCCGGGACGTGCAGTACTTGCGGCTCGATCCGCGCGGTGATGCCTTGCCACACCCGATCTGGCACCGGTTGCTCCGGCAGCGTTTCGGTAAGGCTGGCGAGGCTCTCCTGCCACTGCGCCAACTCGGTTCGCAGTGCTGCGTCATCCAGCAGCAATTGTTCAAAGCGCCGACGCGCCGCCGACGACATCAGGCCAATGGCGTAATCGGCAGCGAGGGCGCGGCGCAAGGCGGGGGTCTGGTAGTTCATGATTCAAGGCACCTGCGCAGACGCTCCATGCCGCGACGAATCCACGACTTCACCGAGCCCAGCGGTGCCGCCAGGTGTTCGGCGAGTTCCGAGCAGGAAAGGCCCTGGAAGTAGGCGACGCTGATCGACTGGCGCTGCATGCCGTCAAGGGTGTCCAGGCAACGGTGCAGCGCGCTGGCTTCGCGGCTGCTGTTCAACAGGTCGTGGGCTGAAGGGCCATCGTCCGGCAGGGTGTCCTGTTCGAAGTCGGTCAGCGGCCGTTCGCGCTGTTTGCGTAATTGGTCGATGGCCTGATTGCGAGTGATGTTGATCATCCAGGTCAGCGGCGCCGACAAGTGGGCTTCGTAGCGCGAGGCGTTATTCCAGATGCGCACGAAGCTTTCCTGCAGCACGTCCTCGGCCAGATCCGCCCGGCCCATGAAGCGCAGGGCCACGCCGTGCAGGCGTGGGCCAACGCTGCGATAGAGCGTTTCGAATGCACCGCGGTCGCCCAGTGAGCACTGGGCCAACAGCTGGCGCAACTGATCGGGGTCGGCGATGGAAATGACGGCTCTCCAGGCAATGGGCGGGCGACGAGGGCGCTGCTCGGGCTGTTCACAGGCTAGTTCAGCGACGGCGCTTGTGCCATTCATCTCGGGTTATCCGCGGTTTCACGTTTTATATACGTGGCTATGCTGAAAATGGATGCGTCGGCGAGGAACATGCTGGCTGAAACCCGGTCAAACCGGCAGTTTTGCCGCTCATAGACGGGCGGTTACCACAGCGCAAGAGGATGTCTGAATGAAGATTTCACGCGGTATTGCCTTGGCTTCACTGATGACCCTTGCAGCGAGCCCGGTGTTTGCCGGCTTCAGTCTGGACGACGTGACCAAAGCGGCTGCAAGCATGCAGGGTGGCAACGCTGCCACCGCCGCCGCGCCGACCTCGGAAACCGCCGGTTTGCTGCAAGCCGTTACCGGTCTCGGTGTTACGCCTCAGCAAGCCGTCGGTGGCACCAGCGCCATGCTCGGCCTGGCCAAGAATCAGTTGAGCAGCACCGATTATTCGCAGCTGGCCAAAGAAGTGCCGGGCATCGACAAACTGTCGGGCGGCAGCGGCAACCTGGCGGCGTTGAGTGGTTTGCTGGGTTCGTCGGGCAAGTCGGCCGGGCTGGAAAACGCGCTGGGCAACGTCAAGGACACCAACGACCTGAACAATGCCTTCGGTGCGTTGGGCATGGACAGCGGCATGGTCGGCCAGTTTGCCCCGGTGTTGCTCAAGTACCTGGGTGATCAGGGCGTCGGCGGCCCGCTGCTGCAGAGTCTGGGCAGCATCTGGGGCGCCGGCACCGGTAGCTGATTCAGCCGCGCTCGCCGCGCAGTTCGCTGATGCGCTGATCCTTCTCGGTCCAGAGCTGGTTGACCCAGTTCTGGACCTGCTGGCGAAACTGCGGATCGTTCTCGTAATCGCCCTGCGACAGTGCCGGGTCGAGTTCGCGGGTCTGGATGTCGACAATCACCCGCGGCACGCTGCCGCTGATCAGATCCCAGAACCCCGGAATCTTCTGCTGTGGATAAACCACGGTCACGTCAAGCAGCGCATCCAGCTGTTCCCCCATCGCCGCCAGAACAAACGCCACACCTCCCGCCTTGGGTTTGAGCAGATGCTTGAACGGTGACTGCTGCTGCGCGCTTTTCGCCGCGGTGTAGCGGGTGCCTTCCAGATAATTCACCACCGTCACCGGCTGGCGTTTGAACAGCTCGCAGGCCTGTTTGGTGATTTCCAGATCCTTGCCCGCCAGTTCCGGGTGCCTAGCGAGGAACGCCTTGGTGTAGCGCTTCATGAACGGGTAATCCAGCGCCCACCACGCCAGACCGAGGAACGGTACCCAGATCAGTTCTTTCTTGAGGAAGAACTTGAAGAACGGCGTGCGCCGGTTGAGAGTCTGGATCAGCGCCGGAATGTCGACCCACGACTGGTGGTTGCTGACCACCAGGTACGAGGTGTCACCACGCAGGTCTGCGCCGCCGCGAATATCCCATTGGGTGGGGATGCACAGGCGAAAAATCAGCTTGTCGATTTCCGCCCAGGTCTCGGCAATCCACATCACCGCCCACGAGGCGTAGTCGCGCCAGCGCCCCGGCGCAATCAGTTTGAGCAGGGCAAAGACCAACAACGGCCCGATCAGGATCAGGGTGTTGAGCAACAGCAGCAGGGTGACGAAACAGCCGGTGAGCAGGCGGCGCATAAGCAACTCTATGAAGGCGGATGGGCGCGCCATGATAAGTGGCTTCGGGTGAGAGGCCAAATCGATGGTGACGAATGTTTCACTTTTGGCTGGCTATGCTGGCGCTGATTACTGTGTTGGCAGGGCTGGGCTCTTCGCGAGCAAGCCCGCTCCCACAGTGGATCTTCAGTGTGCATGCCATCTCCAACAGATCCCGGATCCCCTGTGGGAGCGGGCTTGCTCGCGAAGGCGGACTCAAGCGAACCAATTGCTCGCCGGCTGTCTAAAATCTCGCGTCTGACGCCCTCATTTTCCAAGGAAGCCCTCTACGTGAAATCCCTCCTTGCACTGTTTGCCCTCGTCGCCCTGCCGGTCATGGCCGCCGAGCCGACCCTGTACGGGCGTTACGAATACATCGCGCTGCCGGAAATCGGTGGTGAGGTGCTCAAGGCCAAGATGGACACCGGCGCGCTGACCGCCTCGCTGTCGGCCAAGGACATCGAGACTTTCACCCGCGACGGCGAGAACTGGGTGCGTTTCCGCCTCGGCACCAAGGATGCCAGCAACAAGGTCTACGAACACAAGGTCGCGCGGATCAGCAAGATCAAGAGCCGCTCGGATGAAGAGGACGAGGGTGACAGCACTGAAGTCGCCAAGCGCCCTGTGGTCGATCTGGAACTGTGCCTGGGCAACGTCAAGCGCACCGTTGAGGTCAACCTGACCGACCGCAGCAACTTCAACTACCCGCTGCTGATCGGTGCCAAGGCCTTGCGCGAGTTCGGCGCGGCAGTGAACCCGGCGCGGCGTTTCACCGCCGACAAGCCGGACTGCTAAGTGGTCTCATTGACGTAACGTCAGGCTTGGGGCACCGTTCGCGCACTTAACCCATGGGCTCGGACGCCATGCCTCATATCCTGATTGTCGAAGACGAAGCGGCGATTGCCGACACGCTGATTTTTGCCCTGCAGGGCGAGGGGTTCGCCACCACGTGGCTGAGCCTCGGCGCGGCGGCGCTGGAGTTTCAACGGCAGACCCCGGCTGACTTGATCATTCTCGATATCGGCCTGCCGGACATCAGCGGTTTCGAAACCTGCAAACAGCTGCGGCGCTTCAGTGAAGTGCCGGTGCTGTTCCTCAGTGCCCGGGACGCCGAGATCGATCGGGTGGTGGGGCTGGAGATCGGCGCCGACGATTACGTGGTCAAGCCGTTCAGCCCACGGGAAGTCGCCGCGCGGGTACGGGCGATTCTCAAGCGCATGGCGCCGCGTCCTGCGGTTGAAGCGTCCTCGGCGCTGTTTCGCATCGATGCCGAGCGTGTGCAGATCGTCTATCGGGGACAGCCGCTGAGCCTGACCCGTCATGAGTTTCGCCTGTTGCAATGCCTGCTCGAACAACCGCAGCGGGTGTTCAGCCGCGAGCAATTGCTCGATGCGCTGGGCGTGGCGGCGGACGCCGGTTACGAGCGCAGCATCGACAGCCACATCAAAAGCGTGCGCGCCAAATTGCGCCTGGTGCGGGCCGATGCCGAGCCGATCCAGACCCACCGCGGCCTCGGTTACAGCTACAGCCCGGGGCACAGCTGATGTCGTTGGGGCTGCGGATTTTTCTGGTGTATGTGCTGTTTATCGGCCTGACCGGTTACTTCGTGCTCAACACGGTGATGGAAGAAATCCGCCCCGGCGTGCGCCAGTCCACCGAAGAAACCCTGGTCGACACCGCCAACCTGATGGCGGAAATTCTCCGTGATGATTTCAAGGCCGGCACGCTCAGCGAGAACCGCTGGCCCGAATTGTTGCGGGCCTACGGCGAGCGTCAACCACAGGCGACGATCTGGGGCTTGCCGAAAAACCAGGTCAACCACCGCATCTACGTCACCGACGCCAAAGGCATCGTGGTGCTGGATTCCAGCGGCGTGGCGGTCGGTCAGGATTACTCGCGCTGGAACGACGTCTACCTGACTTTGCGTGGTGAGTACGGCGCTCGTTCGAGCCGCAGCGATCCGAATGATGCGAACTCCTCGGTGATGCACGTCGGTGCGCCGATCCGCGACAACGGCCGGATCATCGGCGTGGTTACCGTGGCCAAACCCAACAGCTCATTGCAGCCTTATGTTGATCGTACCGAGCGGCGCTTGCTGTTTTACGGTGCCGGACTGATCGGCCTCGGTCTGCTGTTCGGCGCTTTGCTGTCGTGGTGGCTGAGCCGCGCGCTGCACCGTTTGACCGGGTATGCGCAGGCGGTGAGCGAAGGCCGGCGAGTGGAAGTGCCGCATTACCGTGGCGGCGAACTGGAGCAACTGGCGACGGCGGTGGAACAGATGCGCACCCAGCTCGAAGGCAAGGCTTACGTCGAGCGCTACGTGCACACCCTGACCCATGAATTGAAAAGCCCGCTGGCGGCGATACGCGGTGCGGCGGAATTGCTGCAGGACGAGATGCCAGCGATTCAGCGCTTGCGCTTTGTCGGCAACATCGACAGCGAAAGCGCGCGGATGCAGCAGTTGATCGAGCGGCTGTTGAATCTGGCTCAGGTGGAACAGCGGCAGGGTCTTGAGGAGCGCGTGGCGGTGCCGCTGGCGGCATTGGTTGATGAATTGTTGCGGGCGCAGGCAGCGCGCATCGAAGGCCGGCGGCTCAAGGTCGAGCAGACGATTGCGCCAGATCTGCTGCTGATCGGCGAGCCGTTTCTGTTGCGTCAGGCGTTGGGCAATCTGCTGGAGAATGCGCTGGATTTCACCCCGGTCGCCGGGCTGCTGCGCTTCAGTGCCGAGCGCGTGGGGGAGCAGGTCGAGTTGCGCTTGTTCAACGAAGCAGCGGCGATTCCCGATTACGCCTTGCCACGCCTGAGCGAGCGATTTTATTCGCTGCCGCGCCCGGACAGTGGGCGCAAGAGCACCGGTTTGGGGCTGAACTTTGTTGAAGAAGTGGTGAAGTTGCATGGTGGGTCGATGCATATCCGCAACGTCGAGAGCGGTGTGGAAGTGACATTGCGCTTGTCCTGAGACCGAGTCGCTGCCTTCGCGAGCAAGCCCGCTCCCACAGGGGGGGGTGTTGAAACACAGGTCTCGGTCACACCAAAGATCAACTGTGGGAGCGGGCTTGCTCGCGAAGGGGCCGGTGCAGTCTCCACACAATCTCCATATTCCCCCCACATTCCCCTCATACATCAACAGCAGACTCTGCCCATCCAAACAGGGAGAGTCCCATGAACAAGAATCTGACCATCAAGCTCGGGGCGATTGCCCTGCTGATCCTGCTGTTGCTGATACCGCTGCTGATGATTGACGGCATCATCGATGATCGCCAGCAACTGCGCGACGGCGTGCTCGAAGACATCGCCCGCAGCTCCAGCTACAGCCAGCAACTGAGCGGGCCGGTGATGGTGGTGCCGTATCGCAAAGTGGTGCGCACCTGGAAGACCAACGAGAAAACCAGTCAGCGCTACGAAGAACTGGGCGAAGAACGCGGTCGGCTGTACTTTCTCCCGGAGCGCTTCGAGCTCGACGGTCAGGTGCAGACCGAGCTGCGCAATCGCGGTATCTACGAAGCGCGACTGTTCCATGCCGACAATCGCATCAACGGGCATTTCTCGTTGCCGGCGCAGTTGGGGATCAAGGAAGACTTTGCCGATTACCAGTTCGACGCGCCGTTTCTGGCAGTGGGCATCAGCGATATTCGCGGCATCGAAAACGCCCTGAAACTGGAACTCGATGGCCAGCGCTTGGACTTCGTACCAGGTACCCAAGTCGGCTGGCTCGGCGAAGGCGTGCGGGTGACGTTGCCAGCGCTGGATACCCGCAACGCCACGGAGCTGACCTTCGGTTTCGACCTGCGTCTGCAAGGCACCGGTTCGTTGCAGGTGTTGCCGGTGGGCAAAAGCAGTCACGTCAGTCTTGCCGCCAACTGGCCGCACCCCAGTTTTGTCGGCAACTTCCTGCCGGGCAAACGCGAGATCAGCGACCAGGGTTTCAGCGCCGATTGGCAGACCACATTTTTCTCCACCAACCTGCAAGAAGCCATGAGCCGTTGCGTGATGGGCAATGACTGCGAGGCATTCAACGGGCGCAGTTTTGGTGTGAGTTTCATCGATCCGGTGGATCAGTACCTGAAGAGTGATCGGGCGATCAAATATGCGCTGTTGTTCATCGTCCTGACGTTCGCCGGTTTCTTCCTGTTCGAAGTGCTCAAAAGTCTGGCGGTGCACCCGGTGCAATACGCATTGGTCGGGGTGGCGCTGGCGTTTTTCTACCTGTTGCTGTTGTCGTTGTCGGAGCACATCGGCTTTGCCCTGGCGTATCTGCTGTCGGCCAGTGGCTGTGTGCTGTTGATCGGGTTTTATGTTTGCCACGTGCTGCACAGCGTGCGCCACGGCCTGAGTTTTTCTGCGGGATTGGCGGCGTTGTATGGCCTGCTGTATGGCTTGCTCAGCGCTGAGGACTACGCGCTGCTGATGGGGTCGCTGCTGCTGTTCGGCTTGCTCGGGGTGTTCATGGTGCTGACGCGCAAACTCGACTGGTATGGGATCGGGCAGAAACCGGCCAGGCCGCTGGAGTTTGATGTGGGGGCGATGCAATGAGCGGGTTGCGGGAGGATCAGCGCTGGAAGGAAGAGTTGGTGACGCGGATTGTCGGGTTTCTGCCTGTGGAAACGAAGTGGTGCCTTCGCGAGCAAGCCCGCTCCCACAGGAGTACGCATTCCAATGTGGGAGCGGGCTTGCTCGCGAAGAGGGCGGAACAGGCGCCGCAGCCTTAAGGCTTGGGCATCGTGGCAACCATGGACGGTCGCTGGCTCACGTCGAAATACCAGTTGGCCAGTTGCGGATTGGCGCTGCGCCAGTCCAGATCCGGATGACGCAGATCGATGTAACCCAGTGCACAAGCGACGCTGATCGCCGCCACGTCGAAATGGCTGGTCAGCTCGGCGATGGCGTCACTTTCCAGATAGGCCAGGGCGCGACGAATCTTCTCGCGCTGGGCGTCGAGCCATTCGTCCCAGTGCTTTTCCGGGGCGCGCAGCACCAGTTCGTAACGCACCATCACCGAGGCGTCCATGATCCCGTCGGCCAGCGAGGCCAGGGTCAGACGCCGCCAACGGGCCGCTCCTTCGCGAGGGATCAGCGGATTGCCGACGTGTTGCTGGTCGAGGTATTCGAGGATCACGCGGCTGTCATGAATCACGCTACCGTCCGCCAGACGCAGCGCCGGGATCTTGCCCAGCGGGTTGTCGGCGTTGAGCGCGGTGTCCGGGCTGACCGGAGTGAGGACGCAGTCTTGCAGGGCGACGCGATCCTGCTGGTCGGTCTCGTGCAACAGCACCATCACTTTGCGCACGAACGGGGAGAGCGTGTTGTGAAACAGGGTCATGCTGGGGGCGGACATTGGCAAACCTCGGTGGTCATCGAAGAGCAGGAGATTAGCCTAGTCAGATACAGAACGGCTGGCGAGGGATTTGCTGGTGTTCATCAGGCCGCCTTCGCGAGCAAGCCCGCTCCCACACTGGATCTGTTTCGTTCAAAAATCCCCTGTGGGAGCGGGCTTGCTCGCGAAGAGGCCCTGTCAGGCAGCACAAAAATCACTCGCGCGGCAGCAAACCTCTAATGGCCAGAAATGCGGGAACACCCAGCCCGACCCAACTCAACGCATCCCAGATCCCGTCCCCCAGCAACGCCGAAAACAACCCCGCCGCACTCAGCAGCGCAATCACCAGCGGCGTGCTGAACACTTTCCAGAAACTCGACTGACGCGGCTTCATGCAGCAGCCTCCCGCGGCAACGGTTTCGCCGCTTTACGCCGCACCACCCACAGATACACGCCGCTGCCGAGGACGATGATGGTCAGCACGTCGAGGGTTGCCCAGAGGATCTTCATCGGCATGCCGCCGTAGTCGCCGAAGTGCAGCGGCTGGGACATGCCCATGGCGTCCATGTACCACGGGCGCTCGGCCACAGCGGTGACCTGTAGGGTGCTGGCGTCGATCAGCACCGGCGTCAGCAGGTGCGAGGTCAGGTGCGTGCCGCCCTTCATGAAGACTGAATAATGATGCTCGCTGGAAAACCGCGTGCCGGGGAAAGCGATGAAGTCCGGGTTCATGCCCGGCGCCACGTCCCGGGCGATGTCGAGCAGGCGGGTGGCCGGTGCCAGTCGGGTCAGCGGCGGGGCATCGCGGTAGGGCGCGACCATGGCGCTCAGCGTGTCGTTGCGCCACGCGGCGATGAGCAGATCGGCACAGGCACTGATCACGCCGGTGACACCGACCACCAGCGCCCAGGTCAGGGTAACGACGCCGATCAGGTTGTGCAGGTCGAGCCAGCGCAGGCGGGTGGACTTGTCCTGACGCACTGTGCCGAACTGCAAGCGGCGCATGAATGGCAGGTACAGCACTGTGCCCGAGACAATTGCGACCACGAACAGCACGCCCATGAACGCCAGCAGCAGTTTGCCCGGCAACCCGGCGAACATGTCGACGTGCAGGCGCAAGATGAACAGCATCAGCCCGCCATTGGCCGACGGGGTTTCCAACGCTTCACCGGTGCGCGCATCGAGCATGAAGGTGTGCGACGAGTTCGGTTCGGTGCCGGCGGTTTTCGCCATGATCGTCAGCACGGCGTTCGGTTCGTCGTCTTCGAAACCGAAGTATTGCACCACTTCACCTGGGCGATGTTTTTCTGCGGCCTCGACCAGTTGCGCCAGGTTCAGGCGCGGCGTGTCGACCAGCATCTCGCGCACTTGCGGTGCATCGCCGAGCAGGTGCTCGATTTCGTGATGAAAGATCAGCGGCAGACCGGTCAATGCCAACAGCAGCAGAAACACGGTGCAGATCAGGCTGGTCCAGGTGTGGATGAACGACCAGCGGCGAATTGTTTTACTTTTCATTTCATGACCTTCAAAAACACCGAAGCCGTCCACGGGGGACGGCCTGGTGACAGAACCTGGTTCAGCTCACGCGCTTACCACTTGTAAGTGGCGCTGGCGATGACGCTGCGCTGGTCACCGTAGTAGCAGTAGTAGCCGTCGCAGGTGGAGATGTAGTCCTTGTCGAACAGGTTGGTGGCGTTGACCGCGACCGATGCACCTTTGAGGCTGTTGTCCAGGCGACCGAGGTCGTAATGCACCGAGGCGTCGAACACGGTGTAGGCGTCCGCTTTGCCCAGCCAGGTGTTGGCCTTGTCGCCGTAAGTGTTGCCGGTGTAACGCACGCCACCGCCGATGCCGAAACCGTCGAGTACGCCGCTGTGCCATGTGTAGTCGGTCCACAGCGAAGCTTGCTGGTCAGGCATCAGTTGCAGGCGATTGCCCTTGTCCACGCCTTTCTGCACTTCGGACTTGGCCAGGGTGTAGGCGGCGATGACTTTCAGGTTATCGGTGACGTCGGAAACCGCTTCCAGCTCCAGGCCTTTGACCTTCACTTCACCGGTCTGGCTGGTGATGGTCACGTTGTTGACGATGCTGTTGACCGCGACGTTCTTCTGGGTCAGGTCATACACCGCAGCGCTCAGCAGAGTCTTGCTGCCCGGCGGCTGGTACTTGATGCCCAGTTCCCATTGCTTGCCTTCGGTCGGCTTGAGCGAACCGGTGGAGGTGGCATCGGCGCCGCTGGTTGGCTGGAAGGATTCGGCGTACGACAGGTACGGCACGAAGCCCGAGTCGAACACGTAGCTGAGCGCCGCGTTGCCACTGAACGCCTTGTCGCGCTGGGTGTTGGTGGCGTCGCCCTTGTTGATGAACTGCGTGCCGGTGTGCACCCAGTCTTCACGCCCGCCGAGGGTCAGGCGCCACTGGTCGAGGGCCATCTGGTCCTGTACGTACAGGCCGGTCTGGTAGGTCTTCTGGTCATAGTCATAGAACGCCGAAGAGCGTGCTGGACGGGTGATCGGCTGACCGTAGATCGGGTTGTTGACGTTAATGTCCGGCGCGGTGCCGAAGATCGACGTGTAGTTGGTGTTGCTGCGCTGGTGATCCAGACCGAGCAACAGCGTATGGCGGATGTCGCCAGTGGCGAAGTCGGCCTGGAAGTTGTTGTCCACGGCGAACTGGCTGATGTCTTCATCAACGTTGGTGGTGCCGCGACCGACATTGCCCTGAGCATCCACGGTGAAGCCGGCGAACGATGGGTTGTAACTGTTGACGGTCACGGTCTGGAACGACAGATCCGACTTGGTGTAGCGCAGGTTCTGCTTGAACTGCCAGACGTCGTTGAGGCGATGCTCGAAGGCATAACCGAGCGCGTAGTAGGTGCGGTCGTAGAAGTCGTAGTCCGGATCACCGAGGTTCTTGTGATGGGAAATCTTGCCGAACGGCATGTCGATCTTGGTGCCCTGAATCGGGTAGAACTGGCTGGTGACACCGGTATCGTCGCGGGTGAACTGGGTCAGCAGGGTGAATTTGGTGTCGTCATCGATGTTCCAGGTCAGGCTCGGCGCGATGTTGTAGCGCTTGTTCTCGATGTGATCGATCTGCGTGTCGCTGTCGCGCACTACACCGCTGATGCCGTAGAGAAACTGGCCGGCGTCGTCGATCTTGCCGGTGCTGGCGAAGTTGATCTGGCGATGGTTGTCGCTGCCGTACTGCAACTGGATTTCGCTGCTGGCTTCCGCGCTCGGGCGCCGGCTGACCATGTCCAGCAGACCGCCCGGCGGCGTCTGGCCGTAGACGGAAGAGGCCGGGCCGCGCAGCAGCGCGAGGCGGTCGAGGTTCCAGGTTTCAGGCTTTGGGTTGGCGTATACGCCCTTGGGCAGCGGCAGGCCGTCGAGGAACTGAGTCGGCTCGAAACCGCGCACCCGTAGCCAGTCGATACGGGTGTCGCTGCCGTAGCTGCTGGCGGTGATGCCCGGCATGTAGCGTACGGCGTCATCGAGGCTGTGCACGCTGCGGTCGTCCATTTGCTGACGGGTGGCGACCGAGATCGAGCGCGGTGCTTCGACCAGCGCGGTGTCGGTCTTGGTGCCGGCGGCGGTGCGGATGGCGGTGTAGCCTTCGACCGGGCCCCAGGCGGTTTCCAGATTTTCCACGCCGATGACTGCGGTTTCCGGCAGCGCCAATGTCCCTTCCGGCACTGCAACCAGGGTGTAGGTGCCGGTACTGCTTTGTTCCAGTTGCAGACCGGTGCCTTGCAGCGCCGCGCGCAGAGCACCGGCGGCGTCGTACTGACCGCTGACCGGCGCAGAGGTCTTGCCGGCGGCCAGCGACGGATTCAGCGACAACGCGAGGCCGCCCTGGCTGGCGATCTGGTTCAGCGTGGTCGACAGCGGCGCCGCTGGCAGGTTGTAGGCACGCACGCTGGAGGCCTGTTCAGCAGCGAGCAACGGGCTGCTGAGCAGCGGCGCGCTGAGGGCAATGGCGATGGCCAACAGACTGGGGCGCAACAAGGTGTCTAGCGAACGGGACATGCGAAGGCTCCTGAATGGAAATATTTCTCAATTGCCTGTGTGCCGGACGAGAATTGAAAAGTGATAGGGCTGGATGAAAATAATTTCGATTAACTGGGAGTGGGTCGGCCGATTCGGAATTTTCGAGTGCTGCGGGTGGCCCTATCGCGAGCAGGCTCACTCCTACAGGGGGAACGCATTCCTACTGTAGGAGTGAGCCTGCTCGCGATAGCTATTTCCCTGACAACGAATTTTTTAAGGCTTGGTATCAGCCTTCGCCACCGTGACCCAATACGGCGTGTGCTGCTCGATCTGCACCGGCAGGGTCGGCAGCAGCGCACTCAAGGCCTTGTCGGTGTCGTGCAGCGGGAAACTGCCGGTGATGCGCAGGTCAGCGACTTCCGGCGCGACGCCCAGATGCCCTCGGCGATAACGACCCAGTTCATGCACCAGGTCTTCCAGTCGCGCGTTGTCCACCACCAGCATGCCGCGGGTCCAGGCATCGGCGCCGGGCGTGAGCGCGGCGACCGTGTCGAGGCCGTCATTGCGGATCAGCACTTGCTGGCCTTCGCGCAGGATCTGCTCTTCAGAATGACTTTGCGGATGCGCCGCCACCGCCGATTGCAGGACGCTCAGGCGCGTACCTTGGTCTTCACGCTTGACCAGAAACCGCGTGCCCAACGCGCGCATGCTGCCTTCGCGGGTCTCGACGATGAACGGCCGCGCATCGCCGTGACCGGTCTCGACCATGATCTCGCCTGCCTGCAACACGATCAGCCGCTGCCTGGCATCGAAACGCACATCCACCGCGCTGTGGGTGTTGAGGTTGAGCACGGTGCCATCGGCCAGGCGCACCGTACGCTGCTCGCCGGTGGCGGTGCGTTGATCGGCGAGCCAGTAATCCAGCGGCAAGTAGCGATCACCGGCAAACAACGCCAGACCGACGAGCGCCACCACGCTGGCCAATCCGCTGCCGAGCTTGCGCACACGGCGTCGAATGCCTTCGCGCGATTGCAGCAAGGCCGCGCGGGCCGGGCCGTTGGCGACGCTGAAGCGCTGATCGAGCATGCCCAGTTGGCGCCAGGCGCGGGCGTGTTCTTCATGGGCCGCGTGCCACTTGGCGAACTCTTCGCGCTCCAGCGAACTGCCGGAATCCAGCGACAACTGCCAGGCAATCGCCGCGTCCAGCACCTGAGCCGAGACCGGTTTGGAACTGGCCGGGTTCATGTCGGCTCACCGTACAGGGCGATGTAGCACTGGCGAATGCCTTGCGCGAGGTACTGCCGCACGCGGGGCACCGAGACGCCAAGCTTCTCGGCGATTTCGGCGTGGCCGAGGCCGTCGAGGCGGTTATAAAGGAAGGCGGCGCGGGCCTTGGTCGAAAGCTTGCCGAGCAGGCGGTCGATAGCCTTGAGGTCTTCGAGGATCAATTGCTGCTCTTCCACCGAAGGTTGTTCGCCTTCGGGGATCAGCATCAATTCGGTGAGGTAGGCCTGCTCCAGCGCGGCGCGGCGGAAGTAGTCGAACAGCAGGCCCTTGGCGATCGCCACCAGAAACGCCCGGGGTTCGCGCGGCGTCAGCAGTTGCTCGCGACCGAGCAGACGCACGAAGGTGTCCTGGCTCAGGTCTTCGGCCCGTTGCGGGCAAGCCACATTGCGCCGCAACCAGCTCAGCAGCCAACCGCGATGGTCGCGATACAACGCACCGACGAGTTCACTGTGAGGGCTTGGGACTGACGACACCAGACGCACCGATTGGGAAATGTTAACCAACGAGAATTGTTCGCGATTCTCGCAGAGGTGGGAATGGTTAGCAATTGGCCACTGGTCGGGTGGGTGCACAAGAGCTGCCCCTCACCCTAACCCTCTCCCGGGGGAGAGGGGACCGATCAGGGAATATTCTGGAGCTGCACCGACCGGAAAGTGCTTTGCTGAATCCATAATCGATCTGGTTTTTCAGGTCGATGTATAACGCAAGACAATAAGGTCAGCTCCCTCTCCCTTTGGGAGAGGGTTGGGGTGAGGGGGCTTTTAGAAGGACGGCGCCTGCTGACGACGTTTCCACTGACTCAAACGCTGCTGCAGGTTCAACGGGCTATGAATCTGCTGCTGCCGCGCCCGGCTGAACAGAATCAACGCCAGCTCTGCCGTGGCCAGTGCATCGGCACTCGCGTTGTGCCGCTCGAACACCTCAAGCCTGAACCAGTCGATCCATTCATCCAGGCCGGCGTCGCGAATATTCGCCTGTGGGCACAACAACGGCGCCATGTCCGCGACATCCAGAAACACACTCTGCAGCTTGTAACCCAAGTGTTCTTTCAATGCGCGCCCGAGCATGTGCTGATCGAAGGGCGCATGAAACGCCAGCACCGGGCTGTCGCCGATGAACGCCATCAACTCCAGCAACGCCTCGGCCGGGTCGCTGCCGGCAGCAATCGCATTCGGCCCCAGGCCATGAATCAACACGCTCGGGCTGAGTTTCAGCTCCCGACATTGCAGGGTGCGCTCAAACTGCTGACTGAAGTCGATCGCGCCGTCTTCGATCACCACCGCGCCGATCGACAGCACGCGATCCTTGTTCAGGTTCAGCCCGGTAGTTTCCAGATCGAGCACCACCCAGCGCTGTTCGCGCAGGCTGCATTCTTTCAGTTCGCTGATCGCCGGCAGTTTTGCCAGACGTTGTTGCAGGTCTGCCGACAGCAGAGGGCTGGCCGGCCGCAGCCACGAAAACAGGCTCATAGCTGATACCGCAAGGCCAGGCTGCTTTGCAGGCGCTGGGCCTGGCGCAGGGATTCGCGCAGGATGCGCCGATCCAGATGATTGAGGCTGTCGGGATCGACCCGGTTCGACCAGGGCAGATTCTCACGGCTCTGGATCTGGTGTTGCTGCATGCGCGTCTGCTGTATGAAGTGGTAGGCCTCTTCATATGCCGCGCCATCGAGCCGTTCGATGACTTCTTTTTCGACCAGCTGACGCAAGCGCTCCAGAGTGTTGTTGGTTTCGATGCCATGCGCCAGCGCCAACAGGCGTGCGCCGTCGACGAAGGGCGTCAGGCCCTGAACTTTGAGATCAAGGGTAGCTTTCTCGCCGTTCTTGCGCGCCAGCACAAACTCGCGGAAACGCCCCACCGGCGGACGATTGCGCAGGGCGTTCTCGGCCATCATGCGCTGGAACAAACGGTTGTCGCCGACCTGATCGAGAATCCCCCGGCGCAGTTGCGCGCAGCCTTTTTCGTCGCCCCAGACCACCCGCAGGTCGAAATAGATACTCGAACCAAGCAGGTTCTCCGGCGTCGCCTCGCGGATAAACGCCGCAAAGCGCCGTGCCCATTCCGCCCGCGACAGACACAGTTCGGGGTTGCCGGCCATGATATTGCCCTTGCACAGGCTGAAGCCGCACTGCGCCAGGCTCTGGTTGATCTGCTGGGCGATCGGCAGCAGCTTGCCGCGAATCTCCGCCGCATGCGCCGCGTCCCGCGCTTCGAACAGAATGCCGTTGTCCTGATCGGTGTGCAGCGTTTGCTCGCGCCGGCCCTCGCTGCCGAAACACAGCCAGCTGAACGGCACGCCGGGGTCGCCTTTTTCGGCGAGGGTCAGTTCGATCACCCGGCACACAGTGTGGTCATTGAGCAGGGTGATGATGTGGGTGATCTGCGTCGAAGACGCACCGTGGGCGAGCATGCGTTCGACCAGTTGGCCGATCTCGCCGCGCAGGCTCACCAGTTGTTCGAGGCGCTGGGCACTGCGGATGGTCCGGGCCAGGTGCACCAGATCGACCCGTTGCAGCGAGAACAGGTCGCGCTCGGAGACCACGCCACACAGACGCTGATCCTTGACCAGACAAACGTGGGCGATGTGCCGTTCGGTCATGGCAATCGCCGCGTCGAAAGCGCTGTGATCCGGCGACAGAAAGAACGGCGAACAGGTCATGTGGCGCTCGATGGTTTCGCTGAAATCACCGCTGCCATTGGCGACCACTTCGCGCAGATCACGCAGGGTGAAAATCCCCAGCGGCGCCTTGTGTTCATCCACCGCGACGATGCTGCCGACCTGTTGCTCGTGCATCAGCTTCACCGCTTCGCGCAACGGCGTGTCGGGGCTGCAAGTCACCGGATGGCGCATCGCCAATTCGCCGAGGCGGGTGTTCAGCGAGTACTGGGTGCCGAGGGTTTCCACGGCTTTCTGCTGGACTTGCTGGTTGACCTGATCGAGCAGGCTGCTGACCCCGCGCAAAGCGAAATCGCGGAAGCTGTTGGACAGGGCGAACAGCTTGATGAACGCCGGTTTGTTCAGTTGCAAGCAGAAGGTGTCTTCGCTGGCCAGATGCTCGGTGCGGGTCGCCCGTTCGCCAATCAGTGCGGCCAGCGGGAAACATTCGCCGGTGGTGATTTCGAAAGTGGTTTCGGTGCCGGGCCGGGTGATGTGCTGGCGTTCGCCGACCACCCGGCCCTGTTTGACGATGTAGAAATATTCGACCGGCCCGTCGGCGGGCTTGATGATGCTTTCGCCTTGGCCATAGAAGCGCAGCTGACATTGTTCCACCAGAAAAGCCAGGTGGGCGTGTTCCATCTGATTGAAGGGCGGGAAGCGCTGGAGGAATTGCAGGGTGCCCTGAATGTTCTGCAACACCGCGGTTTTCCCTGCCTGGGTGAAGGCGTCCGCTTTACTCATAACCATTACCGCAGTCTTTTTTGAATTGTTGTTGTCGGATCGTTGCGGCCATGGTCGGCCCCTGCGCGCGGGGTGCCCATTGGACGTAAGTCTAGGTTTGCCATGCCGTTCGGCACATTTGGGAAGTGCCCTACAAAAACAGTCGGAAATTCCCCCGCCAGCCACTTGGAAAAAAATCCGACGAAGTGCACATTGAAGCTCTGCTTAGCGATGTCTGACGACTGTGCCAGGTGACTGAATTGAAAACGTAGAGAATGCCATGTCCGACCACGATATTTTGAGCGACGCCGAGCGTGAAGCGCTCAGCGCAGTAATGCTCGAACCCGACTTGCCGCCGCAGCGTGTACTGATCGTCGATGACGACAAGGACGCCCGGGAGCTGTTGTCGGAGATACTCGCGTTAGATGGCATTCGTTGCATGACCGCGGCCAGCGGCGAAACCGCACTGAAGATGCTCGACGAAAAACCTTCGATCGGGCTGGTGATCACTGATTTGCGTATGGGCAATGTCGGTGGACTGGATTTGATTCGGCAGGTGCGTGAGTCGGAGCGGGCGGCGTTGCCGATCATCATTGTTTCCGGCGATGCCGATGTGAAGGACGCCATCGCCGCGATGCACCTGAGCGTGGTGGACTTTCTGCTCAAGCCGATTGATACGGTGAAGCTGCTGGGCCTGGTCAAACACGAATTGGGCATTGAGCCCTGACTCTCAGGCAACACTGCCCCCCTGTGGGAGCGGGCTTGCTCGCGAATGCGTCCTTTCTGTCGAAATTAATGTTGAATGTGAGTCCGTCTTCGCGAGCAAGCCCGCTCCCACAATGGATCTCCAGTGGTTGTTAGATTTTAGCGGCCAACAAAAAAGCCCTGATCGCAAGATCAGGGCTTTTTCATGTCCGGCAGTCAGCGCAGGTTACAGGCCGTTGGCCTTCTTGAACTCGCGACGACGACGGTGCAGAACCGGCTCGGTGTAGCCGTTCGGCTGTTTGGTGCCTTCGATCACCAGTTCGACTGCTGCCTGGAAGGCGATGTTGCTGTCGAAGTTCGGTGCCAGCGGACGGTACAGCGGGTCGTTGGCGTTTTGCCGATCGACCACTGGCGCCATGCGCTTGAGGCTTTCCATCACTTGCGCTTCGGTGACGATACCGTGCCGCAGCCAGTTGGCGATGTGCTGGCTGGAGATGCGCAGCGTCGCACGGTCTTCCATCAGGCCGACGTCATTGATGTCCGGCACTTTCGAACAACCCACGCCCTGGTCGATCCAGCGCACTACGTAACCGAGAATGCCCTGAGCGTTATTGTCCAGTTCGTTCTTGATCTGCTCCGGGGTCCAGCTCGGGTTGACTGCCAGCGGGATGGTCAGGATGTCGTCTACCGAAGCACGGGCACGCTTGGCCAGTTCGGCCTGGCGGGCGAACACGTCAACCTTGTGGTAGTGCAGCGCGTGCAGCGCAGCCGCGGTCGGCGATGGCACCCAGGCGGTGTTGGCACCGGCCAGCGGGTGAGCGATTTTCTGTTCGAGCATCGCCGCCATCAGATCGGGCATCGCCCACATGCCTTTACCGATTTGTGCACGACCTTGCAGGCCGGTGCTCAGACCGATATCGACGTTCCAGTTCTCGTAGGCGCCGATCCACTTTTCGGCCTTCATGTCGGCCTTGCGCACCATCGGGCCGGCTTCCATGGAGGTGTGGATTTCGTCGCCGGTACGGTCGAGGAAACCGGTGTTGATGAACACCACGCGCTCGCTGGCAGCCTTGATGCAGGCTTTGAGGTTGACCGTGGTGCGGCGCTCCTCGTCCATGATCCCGACTTTCAGGGTGTTGCGCTTGAGGCCCAGCACATCTTCGATGCGACCGAACAACTCGTTGGTGAACGCCGCTTCTTCCGGGCCGTGCATCTTCGGTTTGACGATGTAGACCGAGCCGGTGCGGGTGTTCTTGCGCGAGGTGTTGCCGTTGAGGTTGTGCATCGCCGCGAGGCACGTCACCAGACCGTCGAGAATGCCTTCCGGCACTTCGTTGCCGTCCTTGTCCAGGATCGCGTCGATGGTCATCAGGTGACCGACGTTACGCACGAACAGCAGCGAGCGACCGTGCAGGGTCAGTTCACTGCCATCGACCTTGGTGTAGGTGCGATCCGGGTTCATGGTGCGGGTGAAGGTCTGGCCGCCCTTGGCGACTTCTTCGGACAGGTCGCCCTTCATCAGGCCGAGCCAGTTGCGGTAGATCACCACTTTGTCGTCGGCATCGACGGCAGCCACGGAGTCTTCGCAGTCCATGATGGTGGTCAGTGCCGCTTCCATCAGGATGTCTTTGACGCCGGCGGCATCGGTCTGGCCGACCGGGGTGCTGGCGTCGATCTGGATTTCGAAATGCAGGCCGTGGTTCTTCAGCAGGATCGCGATCGGGGCATTGGCATCGCCCTGGAAGCCGATCAGCTGTGCATCGTTGCGCAGGCCAGTGTTGCTGCCGCCCTTGAGGGTGACCAGCAGTTTGCCGTCAACGATCTTGTAAGCCGTCGAATCGACGTGGGAGCCAGCGGCCAGGGGCGCCGCTTCGTCGAGGAACGCACGGGCGAAGGCGATGACTTTGTCGCCACGCACCTTGTTGTAGCCTTTGCCTTTTTCCGCGCCACCGTCTTCGCTGATCGCGTCGGTGCCGTAGAGGGCGTCGTACAGCGAACCCCAGCGGGCGTTCGAGGCGTTGAGGGCGAAGCGGGCGTTCATCACCGGCACTACGAGTTGCGGGCCGGCGGTGCGGGCGATTTCATCATCGACGTTTTGCGTCGTTGCCTGGAAATCAGCCGCTTCTGGCAGCAGATAACCGATTTCTTGCAGGAAGGCTTTGTAGGCCACGGCGTCGTGCGCCTGACCAGCACGCTCCTGATGCCAGGCATCAAGACGAGCCTGGAAGTCATCGCGTTTGGCGAGTAGGGCTTTGTTCTTCGGCGCCAGGTCATGAATGACCTTGTCGGCACCTTCCCAGAATTTATCGGCGGTGAGGCCGGTACCGGGAATGGCTTCGTTGTTCACGAAGTCGAACAGGACTTTGGCGACCTGCAGGCCACCGACTTGAACGTGTTCAGTCATTGCTTGCCTCACTCTGCTCAGCTATTTCGCTTTTCAGCTCTTCAATTTTGACAATGAAGCCTCTGGCCATTTAAACCACAAACCTTCCGACCAGTACATGCCATTGCTGGCGGCTGGGCTGGGACCAATCAACGGCTTGGGGGCCTTGCTGACGGGGCTTTCAGGGTTGCGAACATGCCTTGGGCAGACATCGATCCAGCGTTATGTAGTGCGCGCCGAGGCATACTACATGATGCGTTGCGCTTGTGAAAATCAGACTAATAACGTCGTTCTGCGACCTCATGACGCATTGCGGTCACGTCGCGGAACGGGATGTTCTCAAAAAACCATCGGATTGTTCCAGCTAAATATAAAAAGTTGTACACATAAATCCTTTCTGCCTGCTATGGCATCCCCCTGCGGTGCACACTCTGTGGCGAGGGGATTTATCCCCGATGGGTGGCGAAGCCGCCCCCTGCGCGCTGACAGGTAGACCGAGCTGACAGGGTTTACGGCTGCTGCGCAACCGATCGGGGATAAATCCCCTCGCCACAGGTTGCATCCAAAACCAAGACACAGGTCACTCGCACAAATTGCTGCCCGGGCTGAATCAAACCCCTTGCCTATACTTGCCTTTCTATAACAAAAGTCATGACAAGAGGGCGCGCCATGGACCATCTCGTACTCACTGTGTTTGCTCCGGACAAGCCCGGGCAGGTCGAGCGCATCGCCCAATGCATCGCCGAGCACGGCGGCAACTGGCTGGAAAGCCGCATGTCACGGATGGCCGGGCAGTTCGCCGGGATTCTGCGAGTGGGCGTACCGGCGGAGGCTTACGACGAATTAGTCGATTCCCTACAAGCACTGTCGGCCCAAGGCATTCGCGTGCTGATCGCGGAGAGTGGTATCGAGCAGTCCTGCACCTGGAAACCGATCGGCATGGAGTTGGTGGGCAATGACCGCCCGGGCATCGTGCGCGACATCACCCGGTTGCTCAGCGAGCAGGGGGTGAACCTCGAACGGCTGGTGACCGAAGTGCGCCCGGCACCGATGAGCAGCGAGCCGTTATTCCACGCCGAAGCAATTCTCGCGGTGCCGCTGACCCTGTCGCTGGACGTGCTGCAATCGCGCCTGGAAACCCTGGCCGATGATCTGATGGTCGAACTGGTGTTACGCACAGAGGTTTAAGCGCCGCCAGGGTTATCCAGTTTTAACGTGCACCTGCCTGTGGATAACCTGTAGAGACCGGGCGCAACGCCACGCCAGCGGTGGCTTGCAGCATGCTGATCAAAAAACCGCCAGCATTCAGTGACTTGCGCACAAACGGCGGGGATCACGCTGTGGATAACCTTGGGAAGGAACGTTGCAGGCCACGAGAACCGTGGCCTGCGAAGCTTTGTGCGTTTTTTGATCAGCTGCGCCGACGCAAACTGATCACCGCATCGACGCTGTAGACGGCCAGACCGGCCCAGATGAAGATGAACGCGATCAGCGTGCTCGACGACAAATGCTCACCAAACAGCAGCACCGCCTGCAGCAGCACCAGGGTTGGCGCGGTGTACTGGAGGAAACCGATGGTGGTATAGGGCAGATGACGGGTGGCCGCGTTGAAACACACCAGCGGGATGAGCGTCACAGGACCCGCCGCCACCAGCCACCAGGCTTGCGAGGTGGTCCAGAACTCGGGTTGAGCGCTGGTCGCGGTCTGGTTGAACAGCAGCCAGGCCACGGCGATCGGCACCAGCATCCAGGTTTCCACCACCAGCCCCGGCAAGGCCTTGACCGGCGCCTGTTTGCGGATCAGCCCGTAAAAACCGAAGGTCAGCGCCAGCACCAGCGACACCCACGGCAGACTGCCGACTTGCCACACCTGCTGCGCCACGCCAACGGCCGCCAACCCCACCGCGATCCACTGCATGCGCCGCAGGCGTTCGCCGAGAATCAGCATCCCCAACAGCACGTTGACCAGCGGGTTGATGTAGTAACCGAGGCTCGCTTCGAGCATGCGCCCGTTGTTCACCGACCATACGTAGGTCAGCCAGTTGGCCGCGATCAGGGTGCCGCTCAGGGCGAGGATCGCCAGACGCTTGGGGTTGTCGAGCAACTCGCGCAACCAGCCCGGATGCTTCCACACCATCAGCAACAGCGCACCGAACAGTGCCGACCACAACACGCGGTGAATGATGATCTCGACAGCGGGGACTTCGGCGATGGCCTTGAAGTAGATCGGGAACAGGCCCCAGATGATGTAGGCACTCAGGCCCAGAATGTACCCGCGACGCGGGTTGGCGGCTTGCATGCAGAATCCTTGCTTAGGCAGCTGACAAAGCAGGGATTGTAAGGAGATTTGTTGGCAAATGAGTTTTGAATTTGTGAATACTGGCCAAATGTGGGAGCGGGCTTGCTCGCGAATGCGGTGTATCAGCAGCAGAATAATTGCCTGACACACCGCCTTCGGGAGCAAGCTCCCTCCCACAAAGGTTTGTGGTGAATCAGAAGAGTTTCAGTGGCTCTTCATTCAGCGCGGACAGTTGTTCGCGCAGCGCCAGCACCTGATCGCCCCAATACCGTTCCGTACCAAACCAAGGAAAGCTGTGCGGGAATGCCGGGTCATCCCAACGCCGCGCCAGCCAGGCGCTGTAGTGCATCAGGCGCAGGGCGCGCAGCGGTTCGATCAGCGCCAGTTCACGGGGATCGAAGTCGTGGAATTCGTTGTAGCCGTCCATCAGTTCCGACAGTTGCCCGAGGCATTCCTGACGGTCGCCGGCGAGCATCATCCAGATGTCCTGCACGGCCGGGCCCATGCGGCAGTCGTCGAGGTCGACAATGTGGAACATTTCATCGCGGCACATCATGTTGCCGGGGTGGCAGTCGCCGTGCATGCGGATGTTCTGGTGCGGCGTGGCGGCGTAGACGTCTTCGACCCGCTTGAGCAGGTCGCGGGCCACCGACTCGTAGGCCGGCAGCAGGCTCTTGGGGATGAAGTTGCCTTCAAGCAACGTCGCCAGCGAGGCATGGCCGAAGTTCTGTACGCCCAGTGCTTCACGGTGTTCGAACGGCTTGGTCGCGCCGACCGCATGAATACGCCCGAGCAACTGGCCGAGACGATACAACTGATCGAGATTGCCCGGCTCCGGCGCACGGCCGCCGCGACGCGGAAACAGGGTGAAACGGAAACCGGCGTGTTCGTGCAGGGTCTGGCCGTTGTGGATCAGCGGCGCCACCACCGGGATTTCGACGTCGGCCAGTTCGAAGGTGAACTGGTGTTCTTCGAGGATGGCTTCGTTGGTCCAGCGTTGCGGACGGTAGAACTTGGCGATCAGCGGTTCGGAGTCTTCAATACCGACCTGATAGACGCGGTTTTCGTAGCTGTTGAGCGCCAGAATGCGTGCGTCACTGAGAAACCCGATGCTTTCGACGGCATCGAGCACGAGATCGGGTGTGAGGGTTTCAAACGGGTGGGCCATGCTGACTCCTGCGCGCAGCAGGCTGCCGCGTCCGGCCCAGCATGGTAGCGCAGACTGTGGAGGTTGAGGGTTTTGCCTTGAATAGTGGGCTGCCTGGAAGGGCCTCTTCGGGAGCAAGCCCCCTCCCACAGTGGATCTCCGGTGTGCCGACCATCTCATGCACTCAGCCGATTCAATGTGGGAGCGGGCTTGCTCGCGAAAGCGATTTATGAGGCGCCGACGATCCCGCCATCCTCACGGGTAATCGCCATCACCGATGAACGCGGCTTGCCATTCGGCAGATGCTCGGGGAAGGTCGAACCGCCGTTCTCGCCTGGATGCTGAATCCCGACAAACAGGGTTTTCTGGTCCGGCGAGAAGCTGATCCCGGTCACTTCACAGCCAATCGGCCCGACCATGAACCGGCGAATTTCGCCGGTCTTCGGATCGGCGCAGAGCATCTGGTTGTTGCCCATCCCGGCAAAGTCCCCGGCGTTGCTCGAGTCGCCGTCAGTCAGAATCCACAAGCGCCCGGCCTTGTCGAAGCCCAAACCGTCCGGGCTGTTGAACATGTTCTGCGGGGTGATGTTCGACGAACCGCCCTTCGGCGTACCGGCGTGCACGCCCGGGTTGCCTGCGACCACAAACAGGTCCCAGGCGAAGGTTTTCGCCGCATGATCGTCGCGGTCGGTGCGCCAGCGCAGGATCTGCCCGTAGACGTTCTTCGCGCGCGGGTTCGGCCCGCCCACCGGCTGCCCGTCTTCGCCGCGCTTGGCGTTGTTGGTCAGGGTGCAATAAACCTGGCCGTCCTTCGGGCTGACCACGATCCACTCCGGGCGGTCCATGCGCGTGGCGCCGACCACACTGGCGGCGAGGCGGGCGTGGATCAGCACTTCGGCCTGATCGGCGAAACCGCTGCTGGCGTCGATGCCGTTCTTGCCGTGGGTCAGTTCGATCCACTGGCCTTGGCCTTTCGGGTGATCAGGGTTGCCGTCACCGGCGTCGAACTTGGCCACATACAGCGTGCCGTGGTCGAGGATGTCGCGGTTGGCTTTCGCATTGCGATGGTTGATGCGGTCGCGACTGACAAACTTGTAGATGAACTCGCCACGCTCGTCGTCGCCCATGTACACCACGGCGCGACCGTCATCGGTCTCGGCCAGCGCGGCGTTTTCATGCTTGAAGCGACCGAGTGCGGTGCGCTTGACCGGGGTCGATTGCGGATCGAACGGATCGATCTCGACCACCCAGCCGTGACGGTTGAGTTCGTTGGGGTTCTTGGCCATGTCGAAGCGCGGGTCGAACGGGTGCCAGTTGATCTCGCGGCTGGCGGCCGTGACACCGTAGCGTTTCTGCGCCGGGTCGAACTGCTGCTGGGCGTTGCTGCTGCCAAAGCAGTCGGTAAAGTTTTCTTCGCAGGTCAGATAGGTGCCCCACGGCGTCTTGCCGTTGGCGCAGTTCTGGAAGGTGCCGAGGACTTTTTTGCCGTGCTTGTCGGCGGCCGTCTTCATCAACTCGTGACCCGCCGCTGGGCCACTGATGCGCAGCGGCGAGTTGCCGTGGATGCGGCGGTTGTAGCGCGAGCCCTGGACGAACTGCCATTGGCCGTTCCTGCGCTGCACTTCGATCACCGACACGCCTTCACAGGCCAGCGCCTTGCGCACGTCTTCGGCCGACTGCGGCGTGCCGCCGTGCGGGTAGAGGTAGCGGTAATTGGTGTATTCGTTGTTGATCGCCATCAACGCACGGTTTCGGTCGTCGGGGAATTCGAACAGGCTCATGCCGTCGTTGTTATCGCCGAATTGCACTTCCTGGGCGGCAGCGGTGCCATTGCCGCTCGGGTCGAACGCCGGGCCGTTCTTGTGCAATGGCTGACCCCAACTGATCAGCACCGAGGACTTGTAGCCCTTGGGCAGGCTGATGACGTCGGTGGTCGCGGCGGGAATGCTCTCGAAACCGAGCAGGCGGCTGTTGCCGGCGCTGATGCCGGTGGCCAGCGCGCTGCGGCTCAGCAGGTTACCGCCGAGGAACATAGCAGCGCCGCACAGTGCACCGGCGCTGATGAAACCGCGACGGCTGAGGCCGACCATTTTTTCCAGATCAGTCGATTGGTTTTCTTCTAATAGGCTCACATCAGGCTCCCTGCTTGGTTTTGGCAGCAACCTTAATGGGGGGCTATGAAGCTTTTGTTGCAGAAAGTCCGTTACAGCGGCGTGCCGATCAGCACATTGGACGGCGAGAACTGCACCTGCACCGGTTGCTCGACACTCAGCCCACGGGTGCGAAGCTGCAGCGGCTCCGCCAGAGCGCAGAGCGTCTGGCCGTTGGGCAGGGCGATGCGAACTTCGCTGGGGCCGTCTTCGGCATCGAGAATGGCTTCAATGGTGCCCTGCAGAAGATTGTGTCCAGATGTTGCAACTTGCTCCGGGGGCAGTAGTTCAAGCCAGCCAGCCTTGATCAAGGCCACCACTTCGGTGCCCGGTTGCAGTTCCAGGTGCACGGTGCTGTCGTGGGTGATCTGCGCGTTGATCCACAGGCCTTCGGCCAGTTCGAGGCGAATCAGGTCATTGCGACCCTGACCTTCGATGGCCACGACTTTGCCGTGCAGCTGGTTACGCGCGCTGGTTCTGAGCATCAATCGCCCAAGCAGATCCAGATCGCTGGCGTCCTCAGCGGCCTCCAGCACCTGCGCCTGTAAAGCTTGCAGCTTTTGGTACAGACGCAACACCCGTTCGCCTTCGCTGGACAATCTGGCACCGCCGCCGCCCTTGCCGCCGACCGCGCGCTCCACCAGCGGTTTCTGCGCCAGGTTATTCAGCTCATCGATCGCATCCCACGCCGCTTTGTAACTGAGCCCGGCGCTTTTCGCGGCGCGGGTGATCGAGCCCTGTTCGGCAATGTGTTGCAGCAGGGCGATGCGCTGCGGACGGCGGACGATGTGCTGGGACAACAGGGTGGGCAGGGACATTGGTGGGGGCTTTTTCACAGTGGCGGTGGAGAGTGAAGTTGGCGGCTTGCGACGCATCAGTCAAGCCAAACACAGTGCCCTTGTAGGAGTGAGCCTGCTCGCGATGGCGGTGGAACAGTCAGCATCAATGTTGGCAGTGATTGCGCTATCGCGAGCAGGCTCACTCCTACAAGGGATTGTGTCGGTTTCAGCTTCCGGGTTTTGGCGTGCGCGCCAGGCAATACACGTCAACTCTCGACGCCCCTGCATCCCGCAGCAGTCGCGCCAGTGCCTGGGCCGTGGCGCCGGTGGTCAGCACATCATCAATCAACGCGAAGTGCCGACCTTTCACCTCGGCGTCAGGGGCCAGGGCGAAGGCGTGACGCAAATTGCGCTTGCGCGCCTTAGCGTCGAGATCCTGTTGGGCGCTGGTGTCGTGGACCCGCCGTAGAGCATGTTCCTCAAAAGGCAGATCCAGCTGTTGGCTTAACCATCGCCCCAGCATTGCCGCTTGATTGAACCCGCGTTGACGCAGACGTCTCCCCGCCAACGGCACCGGCAACAACACATCGGGCCGCGGCAAACCTTCATCGAAGCGATGTTGCAGGTATTGTCCGGCAACATCGGCGAGCAAGTGGCCAAACGGCCATTTCGCGTTGTGTTTAAAACGCGTAATCAAACTGTCCACCGGGAAGTCATAGCGCCACGGCACCACCACCTGTTCGAACACCGGCGGCTCTAGCAGGCATCCGCCGCAGGTCAGGCCAGCGCTGGGCAGCGGCAAGGCGCAGGTCTGGCAATGGTCGCCGAGCCAGGGCAGATCGGTTTCGCAGGCGACGCAGATTGGCACTTCTGCTTCTGCGGGTTCATCGCACAACAAACAGCTTTGTACGTTTTTTAAACAGATGTAAACCTGTGCTTCGTCTCGTGGTTGACAGCGCATGACTCTTCCTTAAATATGCCGAACATCCGTGTCGCGCCTGTGGGTATTCCGTTCCCACAGCCGCCAGCCAAGCATAACCAAGGAACTGCCCATGAGCGCCAGCACCTCTGCCACCCTGCGTCACGACTGGTCTTTAGCCGAAGTCAAAGCGCTCTTCGTACAGCCATTCAACGACTTGCTGTTCCAGGCGCAGACGGTGCACCGTGCCCATTTCAACGCCAACCGGGTGCAGGTTTCCACGCTGCTGTCGATCAAGACCGGCGCCTGCCCGGAAGACTGCAAGTACTGCCCGCAGTCCGGTCACTACAACACCGGCCTGGAAAAAGAAAAGCTGATGGAAGTGCAGAAAGTCCTCGAAGAGGCTGCCCGCGCCAAGGCCATCGGCTCGACCCGTTTCTGCATGGGGGCCGCGTGGAAGCACCCGTCGGCCAAAGACATGCCGTATGTGCTGAAGATGGTCGAAGGCGTGAAAGCCATGGGCCTGGAAACCTGCATGACCCTCGGTCGTCTCGATCAGGAACAGACCGAAGCGCTGGCCAAGGCTGGCCTCGATTACTACAACCACAACCTCGACACCTCGCCGGAGTTCTACGGCAGCATCATCACCACCCGCACCTACAGCGAACGCTTGCAGACGCTGGCCTACGTGCGTGAGTCGGGGATGAAGATCTGCTCCGGCGGCATTCTCGGCATGGGCGAGTCGCTGGACGACCGCGCCAACCTGCTGATCCAGTTGGCCAACCTGCCGGAGCATCCGGAGTCGGTGCCGATCAACATGCTGGTGAAAGTCGCCGGCACGCCGCTGGAAAACGCCGAAGACATCGACCCGTTCGACTTCATCCGCATGCTCGCTGTCGCGCGCATCCTCATGCCGCAATCCCACGTACGCCTGTCCGCCGGCCGTGAAGCGATGAACGAGCAGATGCAAGCGTTGGCGTTCTTCGCCGGTGCCAACTCGATTTTCTACGGCGACAAACTGCTGACCACTGCCAACCCGCAGGCCGACAAGGACATGCAACTGTTCGCGCGCCTTGGCATTCAGCCGGAAGCACGCGAAGAGCATTCCGATGAAGTGCATCAGGCCGCGATCGAGCAGGCGCTGGTGGAGCAGAAGAGCAGCGAGCAGTTCTATAACGCGGCGGTCTAAACCTGCGCGGATTTCTCTGAAGGAATGCAAAACCCCTGTGGGAGCGGGCTTGCTCGCGAAAGCGTCAGTGCAGTCGACATTAACGTTGAATGTCAGACCGCCTTCGCGAGCAAGCCCGCTCCCACAGGGAATCTGTGTCACTTGAAAGTCGAGGCCTGCATGTCTTTCGATCTCGCCGCACGCCTTGCTGCCCGCCGTGCCGAAAATCTCTACCGCCAGCGTCCGTTGCTCGAGTCCCCGCAAGGGCCTGAAGTGGTGGTCGACGGCCAGCCGTTGCTGGCGTTCTGTAACAATGACTACCTCGGTCTGGCAAATCACCCGCAGGTGATCGAAGCCTGGCGCGCCGGTGCCGAGCGCTGGGGCGTCGGTGGCGGAGCGTCGCATCTGGTGATCGGCCACAGCGGCCCGCATCACGCACTGGAAGAAGCCCTCGCCGATCTCACCGGCCGGCCGCGTGCGTTGCTGTTCACCACCGGCTACATGGCCAATCTCGGCGCGGTCACGGCGCTGGTCGGGCAGGGCGATACGGTGCTGGAAGATCGCCTCAATCACGCCTCGTTGCTGGATGCCGGTCTGTTGTCCGGCGCGCGTTTCAATCGTTATCTGCACAACGACGCCGACAGCCTGGCCAAGCGCCTGGAGAAAGCCACCGGCAACACGCTGGTGGTCACCGACGGCGTGTTCAGCATGGACGGCGATCTCGCCGATCTGCCGGCGCTGGCCCGCGAGGCCAAGGCCAAGGGCGCGTGGCTGATGGTTGATGATGCCCATGGCTTCGGCCCGCTCGGTGCCAATGGCGGCGGGATCGTCGAGCATTTCGGTTTGAGTCAGGACGATGTGCCGGTGTTGGTTGGCACCCTCGGCAAGGCGTTCGGTACGGCGGGTGCTTTCGTCGCCGGCAGTGAAGAGCTGATCGAAAGCCTGATCCAGTTCGCCCGGCCCTACATCTACACCACCAGCCAGCCACCGGCGCTGGCCTGTGCGACGCTGAAAAGTCTGGAATTACTGCGCACCGAGCATTGGCGGCGTGAGCACCTTAACCTGCTGATCCGCCAATTTCGTCGAGGGGCCGAGCAGATCGGTCTGCAACTGATGGACAGCTTCACCCCGATCCAGCCGATCCTGATCGGCGACGCCGGTCGAGCCGTGCGCCTGTCGCAGATGCTGCGCGAACGCGGCTTGATGGTCACGGCAATCCGTCCGCCTACCGTCCCGGCAGGAAGTGCACGCCTGCGCGTGACCCTGACCGCCGCTCACAGCGAGGCGCAGGTGCAGCTATTGTTAGAAGGACTGGCCGATTGCTTTGCCCAACTGCCGCCGGAGCCAAGCCATGCGTGATCGCCTGATTCTGCTGCCCGGCTGGGGCCTCGGCGTTTCGCCGCTGGAGCCCTTGGCCGCGGCATTGCAAGGGCTCGACGAGCATCTGCATGTCGAGATCGAGCCGTTGCCGGAGCTGGACTCCAGCGACTTGCAGGACTGGCTCGACGAACTCGATGAACGTATTCCTCAAGACGTGTGGCTGGGCGGTTGGTCGCTGGGCGGCATGCTTGCCTCTGAATTGGCAGCACGGCGCGGCGAGCGTTGCTGCGGTCTGCTGACGCTGGCGAGCAATCCTTCATTTGTCGCCCATGAGCATTGGCCGAGTGCGATGCCGGGCGAGACGTTCGATGCATTTCTCGCCAGTTGCCAGACCGACCCGCGGATGACCCTCAAACGGTTCTCGTTGTTGTGTGCCCAGGGCGCGCAAGACCCGCGCGGCATGTCGCGGCTGATGCTCGGCGGTGCGCCGAATGCGGCGGCCGAGATCTTGATGGCCGGGCTGGAATTGCTCGCACAGCTGGATACCCGGGAAGCGTTGCAGGCGTTTCGCGGCCCACAGTTGCACTTGTTCGCCGGTCAGGACGGCCTGGTGCCGGCAGAAGCGGCGGGGGCGTTGTTTGCGCTGTTGCCGGATATCGAAATTGGTCTGATCGAACAGGCCAGTCATGCGTTTCTTCTGGAAGACCCCCATGGCGTGGCGGGTGCGATCCAGGCTTTTCTACACGAGTGCGGTGATGACTGATTTGTCTCTTGTTGCGCTGCCCGGCGGCTTGCCTGACAAGCGCCAGGTCGCGGCCTCTTTCTCCCGTGCGGCGGCCAGCTACGACAGCGTTGCCGAGTTGCAGCGCGACGTCGGTTCACAGTTGCTGCAGCGTTTGCCGGCAAGTTTACTGCCGTCAACCTGGCTGGATCTGGGCTGCGGCACCGGTTACTTCACTCGTGCACTGGCCGAGCGATTTGTCGACGGTCAGGGTCTGGCACTGGATATCGCCGAGGGCATGCTCAACCACGCACGGCCATTGGGCGGTGCGCAGCATTTCATCGCGGGTGATGCTGAGTGTCTGCCGTTGCAGGATTCGATGTGTGAGCTGATTTTTTCCAGCCTCGCGGTGCAGTGGTGCGCGGACTTCGAATCGGTGCTCAGTGAGGCTTTTCGCGTACTGAAACCCGGTGGGATTTTTGCGTTTGCTAGTCTTTGTGTAGGGACGTTGTACGAGTTGCGCGACAGTTGGCGGCAGGTCGATGGTCTGGTGCACGTCAACCGCTTCCGCGAATTCGCCCGGTATGAGCAGTTGTGTGCCGCCAGTGGCTTGCGTACGGTGAGTCTGCAGAATCAGGCGCATGTGTTGCACTACCCGGATGTGCGCAGCCTGACTCACGAACTCAAGGCACTCGGCGCGCATAATCTGAACCCTGGCCGGCCGGGTGGCTTGACCGGGCGCGCGCGGATTCTCGGCTTGATCGAGGCTTACGAGCAGTTCCGTGAGGCGCAGGGATTGCCGGCGACTTACCAGGTGGTCTACGCCGTGTTGGAGAAACCCTTATGAGCGCAGCCTATTTCATCACCGGGACTGACACCGATGTCGGCAAGACCACCGTGGCTGCCGGGTTGCTGCATGCTGCGCGCTCGGCAGGGCTGAGTACGGCGGCGGGGAAACCGGTGGCTTCGGGTTGCGAGGTAACGCCCAAGGGTTTGCGGAATGCCGATGCGCTGGCGCTGCTGGCGGAATGTTCGGTGCCGTTGACTTATCAACAGGTCAATCCGGTGGCATTCGAGCCGGCCATCGCGCCGCATCTGGCCGCGCGTGAGGCCGGTGTCGCGCTGACCGTGCAATCGCTGCTGGCGCCGATGCGCGAAATCCTGGCGCTGAATGCCGATTTCACGTTGATCGAAGGGGCGGGTGGCTGGCGGGTGCCGTTGGCCGATCAGGACAATCTGTCGGATCTGGCCATCGCGTTGAAGCTGCCGGTGATTCTGGTGGTGGGTGTGCGCCTGGGCTGCATCAGCCATGCGTTGCTGACGGCCGAGGCAATTGCTCGCGATGGCCTGCAACTGGCGGGTTGGGTGGCGAATATCATTGATCCGAAAACCTCGCGGCTGGAGGAGAATCTGGCGACGCTGGCCGAGCGGATTCCCGCGCCTTGTCTGGGGCGGGTACCGAAACTGAAGTCGCTTAGCGCCGAGGCGGTGGCTGATCATCTGCAACTCGATCTGCTGGATTAATGTTTTTGGCTATGACAAGGCACTGTGCTATCAGTATTTTTGACGGGTGTTTTTCTGGCGCCTCTGCTTCAATGACAGCCATTGATCCTTCCCAAGGATGAGAACTCCCATGGAAGTCTCCGGTAACACAGCTTTTTATGCGGGTTTGAGCACGATTCAGACCGGTCAGAACCGTGTCGATCAGGCCGCCAGCCAGATCGCCAACAACACCATCGAGCGTTCGGTCACCAGCCAGTCTTCCGAGGCGCAGGTCGATCGTCTGCGCGGTATCGACCGCAGTCAGCAAATGGATCCGGGCAGCGCCATGGCCGAAATGGCCCAGGGCAAGTTTCAGGTAGAGCTGGGCACCAAGGTCGCCAAGGCTTCCGATGAAATGCTCGGTACGATCATCGATACGTTTGCCTGAATTTTCGCGCCTCCTGCCTGCTGAACGCCGCGCCTCGTCGCGGCGTTTTTCGTTGTAAGTCCTTCTCCCTCAACTAATCTTTTTTCATTGCCCGTGGCGCTTTGCAGTCCATGGCGGTTTGCCGTGTCCGGCATTTGAAAAAAGTCATGACGAACGGCAAAAGATCGACGCTTGACAAGATTTCGGCGTAAACGTATGTTTCAAACAACTGTTTGACCGTCACAACAAATCAACGCGGTCGTTCATTCCCGGTTACATCAGCAGAGGTTTATCGCTATGCCTGACTACAAGGCCCCCTTGCGTGATATTCGCTTCGTTCGTGACGAACTGCTCGGTTACGAAGCGCACTATCAAAGCCTTCCAGCTTGCTCCGAAGCAACGCCGGACATGGTTGACGCCATTCTTGAAGAAGGCGCCAAGTTTTGTGAGCAGGTACTGGCACCGCTGAACCGCGTGGGCGACCTCGAAGGCTGCACCTGGAGCGAGTCCGGCGTGAAAACCCCGACTGGCTTCAAAGAAGCCTACAAGCAATTCGTCGAAGGCGGCTGGCCAAGTCTGGCGCACGACGTCGAGCACGGCGGTCAAGGCCTTCCAGAGTCGCTGGGTCTGGCTGTGAGCGAAATGGTCGGTGAAGCCAACTGGTCGTGGGGCATGTACCCAGGCTTGTCGCACGGCGCGATGAACACCATCTCCGAGCACGGTACCCCTGAGCAGCAAGAAGCCTATTTGACCAAACTGGTTTCCGGCGAATGGACCGGCACCATGTGCCTGACCGAACCGCACTGCGGCACCGACCTGGGCATGCTGCGCACCAAGGCCGAGCCTCAGGCTGATGGCTCCTACAAGGTTTCCGGGACCAAGATCTTCATCTCGGCCGGTGAACACGACATGGCCGACAACATCGTCCACATCGTACTGGCCCGCCTGCCGGACGCTCCGGCTGGCACCAAAGGCATTTCCCTGTTCATCGTTCCCAAGTTCCTGCCGAACGCCGATGGCACTATCGGTGCGCGCAACGCAGTGAGCTGCGGTTCGCTGGAACACAAGATGGGCATCCACGGCAACGCCACTTGCGTGATGAACTTCGACGGTGCCACCGGTTTCCTGATCGGCCCGGCGAACAAAGGCCTGAACTGCATGTTCACCTTCATGAACACCGCACGTCTGGGTACCGCGCTGCAAGGTCTGGCCCACGCCGAAATCGGCTTCCAGGGTGGCCTGAAATACGCTCGCGATCGTCTGCAAATGCGCTCCCTGACTGGCCCGAAAGCGCCGGACAAGGCCGCTGACCCGATCATCGTGCACCCTGACGTACGTCGCATGCTGCTGACCATGAAGGCCTTCGCCGAAGGCAACCGCGCGATGGTGTACTTCACCGCTAAACAGGTCGACATCGTCAAATACGGCGTCGACGAAGAAGAGAAGAAGAAAGCCGACGCACTGCTGGCGTTCATGACGCCGATCGCCAAGGCGTTCATGACCGAAGTCGGTTTCGAAGCCGCCAACCACGGCGTGCAGATCTACGGTGGCCACGGCTTCATCGCCGAGTGGGGCATGGAGCAGAACGTTCGCGACAGCCGCATTTCGATGCTGTACGAAGGCACCACCGGTATCCAGGCACTCGACCTGCTGGGCCGTAAAGTGCTGATGACTCAAGGCGAGGCCCTGAAAGGCTTCACCAAGATCGTCCACAAGTTCTGCCAGAACAACGAAGGCAACGAAGCCGTCAAAGAATTCGTTGCGCCGCTGGCTGCACTGAATAAGGAATGGGGCGAGCTGACCATGAAGGTCGGTATGGCTGCCATGAAAGATCGCGAAGAAGTTGGCGCGGCCTCCGTGGACTACCTGATGTACTCCGGTTACGCCTGCCTGGCCTACTTCTGGGCCGACATGGCACGTCTGGCAGCCGAGAAGCTGGCAGAAGGCACCGGCGACGCTGCGTTCTACACCGCCAAGCTGCAAACCGCGCGCTTCTACTTCCAGCGCATCCTGCCACGGACCCGTACCCACGTGGCCACCATGCTGTCGGGCGCCAACAACCTGATGGACATGAAAGAAGAAGACTTCGCACTGGGCTACTGAGCCTCAACGCGGTCTGACGAAAACCGTTGCTCCCTCGGGGGGCAGCGGTTTTTTTGTTGCTGAATCGCTCAGCAACCCGGGTTTTCTGCCGTTAAAGAGACTGCGTGTGATCTGGATCACATTGTGTGTGCTTAACTGGCCACATTGCAGGCACAATGACATCTCTTTGATATGACGGGTCGGAGCTTTACCCTTGCCGCGTTCTTCTGCTGTACGTTTCAGCCATTTCCTACCTTCACTGCTGTTGTTGCTCGCGGGGTTGGCGGCTGCGTACGTCAAAGACCTCAACGTGTTCTTCACTTCGCTGTTCAACGTGTTGCCGACCCTGGTTCTGCTGTTGGGCGGGGCTTACTGTGCGGTTTACCGACGTCAGCGCGAGCTGTTTCTGATGCTCACGGTGTACATCGCCTACTTTTTGCTCGACACCCAGACCGACTATTACCGCGACAATGGCAAAGTGCGCGATGACGCAGCCGTGGTGTTCCACCTGGTCTGCCTACTGCTGCCGTTGCTGTTCGGGCTGTTCGCCGCGTGGCAGGAACGTACCCATCTATTTCAGGACATGGTGGCGCGGTTCGCCGTGTTGCTGGCCTTTGGTAGCGTTGCTCTAGGCCTTGAACAGAGTTATCCGCAGGCGCTGCTGATGTGGCTCTCGGAAATCCGCTGGCCGGCGCTCCACGGCGCCTGGATGAGCCTGATCCAGATGTCCTATCCGGTATTCCTCTCGGCGTTCCTGTTGCTGGCCTGGCAATACTGGCGCAATCCGCGTCCACTGCACGCGGCGCAATTGGTCGGCCTGCTCGGGGTGTTCTGGATGCTGCCGAAAACTTTCATCCTGCCGTTCACCCTGAACATCATGTGCAGTCAGGTGATGCTGATGATTGCCGCTGCCGTGGCGCATGAGGCCTATCAAATGGCCTTCCGCGATGAACTCACCGGTCTGCCGGGGCGTCGTGCGCTCAATGAACGGATGCAGCGCCTGGGGCGCAACTATGTGCTGGCGATGAGCGACGTCGATCACTTCAAGAAATTCAACGACACCCACGGTCACGACGTCGGTGACCAAGTGCTACGGCTGGTCGCCAGCAAGCTGTCGAAAATCAGCGGTGGCGGTAGGGCGTATCGCTATGGGGGTGAAGAATTCGCCTTGGTGTTTGCGGGCAAAACCCTCGAGGAGTGCATGCCGCACCTGGAAGTCATCCGCGAGTCGATTGCCTCCTACAACATCCAGTTGCGCAACCAGGAGAGCCGTCCGCAGGACGATCAGCAAGGTCGTCAGCGTCGTAGCGGCAGCGGTGCTTCCAGTGTTTCGGTCACGGTCAGTATCGGCGTCGCCGAGCGCGTCGAGCAACGGACGCCGGAAGAAGTCCTCAAGTCTGCCGACCAGGCGTTGTACAGCGCCAAGGGCGCCGGGCGTAACTGCGTCATGGCGTTCGGACAGAACCGTCGCGGCGCGGTGCGAATGGACAGCGCCGCTGGCTGACTCAAGCCACACGTCATCACTCAAAAGCCCGCTGATTGCGGGCTTTGTTTTATCTCTGAATGCTGGTGACCAAAAATAACAAATCAGTCACCGGTTGACCCTATGTGTCGCAAAAGTTGTTGAGGTACACTCGGCCTCAACGAAAACACTCTTCCACGAATCACCTGTTTAGATCTTGCGAGGTTTGCCATGGCTGACTACAAAGCGCCGCTGCGCGATATGCGCTTCGTCCTCAATGAAGTATTCGAAGTCGCCAAACTCTGGGCCGAACTGCCGGCCTTGGCCGAGACTGTCGATGCAGAAACCGTAGAAGCCATTCTCGAAGAAGCCGGCAAGGTCACCAGCAAAAGCATCGCCCCCCTGAGCCGTGCGGCCGACGAAGAAGGCTGCCACTGGAAGGACGGTGCCGTCAGCACCCCGGCCGGTTTCCCACAGGCCTATCAGACTTACGCTGAAGGCGGCTGGGTCGGTGTCGGTGGCGATCCGGCCTACGGCGGCATGGGCATGCCCAAGGCCGTTTCGGCTCAAGTAGAAGAGATGGTCAACTCCGCCAGCCTGTCGTTCGGTCTGTATCCGATGCTGACCGCCGGCGCCTGCCTGTCGATCAACGCCCACGCCAGCGAAGAGCTGAAGGCCGCTTACCTGCCGAACATGTACGCCGGGATCTGGGCCGGTTCCATGTGCCTGACCGAGCCGCACGCCGGCACCGACCTGGGCATCATCCGCACCAAGGCCGAACCGCAGGCCGACGGTTCCTACAAGGTCAGCGGCACCAAGATCTTCATCACCGGCGGTGAGCACGACCTGACCGAGAACATCATCCACCTGGTGCTGGCGAAACTGCCGGACGCACCTGCTGGCCCGAAAGGCATTTCGCTGTTCCTGGTGCCGAAGTTCATGGTCAATGCCGATGGCAGTTTGGGCGCGCGCAACCCGGCGAACTGCGGTTCGATCGAACACAAGATGGGCATCCAGGCATCCGCGACCTGCGTGATGAACTTCGACGAAGCTGTGGGCTATCTGGTCGGCGAGCCGAACAAGGGCCTGGCGGCGATGTTCACCATGATGAACTACGAGCGTCTGGGCGTCGGTATTCAAGGTCTGGCCAGCGGTGAGCGTTCCTATCAGAACGCCGTCGAATATGCGCGCGATCGTCTGCAGAGCCGTTCGCCGACCGGCGCGCAGAACAAGGACAAGGTCGCCGACCCGATCATCGTCCACCCGGACGTGCGTCGCATGCTGCTGACCATGAAAGCCTCGAACGAGGGCGGTCGCGCCTTCTCCACTTACGTGGCGATGCAACTCGACACCGCCAAGTTCAGCGAAGATGCGACCACCCGCAAGCGCGCAGAAGATCTGGTCGCACTGTTGACTCCGGTGGCCAAGGCATTCCTCACCGACCTGGGCCTGGAAACCACCGTGCACGGCCAGCAGATTTTCGGCGGCCACGGCTACATCCGCGAGTGGGGCCAGGAGCAACTGGTGCGTGACGTGCGCATCACCCAGATCTACGAAGGTACCAACGGCATTCAGGCACTGGACCTGGTCGGGCGCAAGATCGTCGGCAGCGGCGGCGCGTTCTACAAGCTGTTCGCTGACGAGATCCGCCACTTCACCGCGACCGCCAGCGCTGACCTCGGCGAATTCACCAAGCCGCTGAACGATGCCGTCAGTACCCTCGACGAGCTGACGGCGTGGCTGCTGGATCGGGCGAAAACCAATCCGAACGAAATCGGCGCGGCCTCGGTCGAATATCTGCAAGCGTTTGGCTACACCGCTTATGCCTACATGTGGGCACTGATGGCGAAAGCCGCGCTAGGCAAAGAAGCCCAGGAGGATTTCTACGCCAGCAAGCTGGGTACCGCACGCTTCTATTTCGCCCGTCTGCTGCCGCGTATCCACTCGCTGAGCGCGTCGGTGAAGGCGGGTAGCGAGTCGCTGTTCCTGCTGAATGCTGAGCAGTTCTGATGATGTAACGTCATGTAAGCATTCTCTTACATGACGTGCTGCTGTTCTCCCATAGGCGAAGATTGGATCCACAGCTAATCTACAACTCATGGACGTCGCGCAGGAAGCGCAAAGCAACAACACGGACACGTAGGATTCTGCCAGGGTGGCGGAGTGAAATGGATGTCAGGGAAACAGTCTGCAAAGCCCCGCTTCGGCGGGGTTTTCTTTTGCCTGAAGAAAAGTATCAGGCCAGCGGATCCAGTGGCGGCGCGGCTTTCAGCGGTTTGTCTTCACGCTGAATCACTTCTTCCAGCAATGTGCGCAGTAACGCCAAAGACGCCTGCTGGCGTTGCACATCGCGGCACACCAGCCCAACCTTCAGCGGCACCCGTGGTTCGCTCAACGGCTTCCACAACAGATCCTCATCGTCGTATTCCTTCTGTGAACGCCCGGGCAGCACCGTCGCCAGTTTGGTGTGCGGCAGACTGTCGAGAATCCCCAGCATATTGTTCAGCTCGGCCTGTACTTGCGGGCGCCTACCCAGGCTGGTCAACTGAGCCTGCCAGATCTGCCGGATCTGAAACTCTTCGCCCAGCAGCAACATCGGCAATTCCGCTGCCTGCCGCATCGAGACCTTCTTGAATTCACGTAGTGGATGATCCGCCGGGATGACCAGCGTCAGTTCGTCCTCGTACAGCATCACGCCATGCAGCCCCGGTTGGCGCGGCGGCAGGTAGCTGATGCCGATGTCCAGTGAGCCGTTGAGCAAACGGCGCTCGATCTCCAGCCCCGTCAGTTCATAGATCTGCACCACAAGATGCGGCTGCGCCTTGCGCACCCGTTCGAGCATTTGCGGCACAAGGCTGGTGTGCACGGTTTGCAGTACGCCGATCGCCAGCGTGCGCAAGGCCTGCCCCTTGAAGTTGCCCAGCGCTTCCCGCGCCCGCTGCAAACCGTCGAGCAGCGGCACGGCGTGGTTGTACAGCGTGTGCGCGGCAAGGGTCGGCAACAGGCGTTTGCTGCTGCGTTCGAACAGCGTGACGTCGAGGTTCTGTTCGAGCTGGCGAATCTGCTGCGACAGCGCCGGTTGCGAAATCGACAGGCGTTCGGCGGCCCGACCGACATGGCCCTCTTCGTAGACCGCGACGAAATAACGCAGTTGTTTGAAATCCATAAGTAATACTTATCGAAAATGCTGGTAAATCGAAATGGCCCGAAGCCGTCAGTGAGCCTAGTCTAACCGCAATCACAAGGCTTACAGGGCCAGAGAGCGCGATGAATAGCGTTTGCTTCGACAATGTTTGCATAGGCGGTGCAAAAAACCTCAAGCGAGGTTTTTTGCAATGAATCTGTTCAGTCTGCGGCGTCAGGCGCCGAGTCTCGATGACCTCGCTTTCGAGGCCGGTCCACCCCAGGCAGGCGATAGCCTGAATGCCGAGCGACTGATGCCCAGCGTCGAGCGACCGGCGCAGGTCTTCGTGCGTGGCCAGGGATCCTGGTTGTGGGACAGCAACGACCGCGCTTATCTCGACTTCTCCCAGGCCGGCGGCGCCAACAGCCTCGGCCACAGCCCTTCGGCGCTGGTCAAAGCCATCGCCAGTCAGGCCCAGGCGCTGATCAATCCCGGTTTCAATCTGCACAACCGCGGCATGCTCAGCCTTGCCGAACGCCTGTGCGCCAGCACCTCCAGCGATCAGGCTTACCTGCTCAACAGCGGCAGCGAGGCCTGTGAGGCAGCGATCAAACTGGCGCGCAAATGGGGCCAACTGCATCGTGGCGGCGCCTCGCGGATCATTGTTGCGAAGCAGGGTTGCCATGGCCGCAGCCTGGCAACGATTTCCGCGTCGGACAGTTGCAACCTGCACAACCGCTTCGCACCGTTGCTGCCGGGTTTCGATCTGGTGCCGTTCAACGATTTGCCGGCGCTGCATGCGGCTGTCGATGCGCAAACCGTGGCGATCATGCTCGAACCGATCCAGAGCGATGCCGGGGTGATTCCGGCCACCGAGCATTACCTCAAAGGCGTCGAGCGTCTGTGCCGAGAATTGGGCATTTTGCTGATCCTCGACGAAGTGCAGACCGGCATCGGGCGCTGCGGCACATTGCTCGCTGAACAGTCCTACGGCGTGCGCGCCGATATCGTTGTGCTCGGCAAAGGCCTCGGCGGTGGTGTTCCTCTGGCGGCGTTATTGGCCCGTGGCAAGGCCTGCTGTTTTGACGCCGGTGAACTGGGCGGCACTCATCACGGCAATGCGCTGATGACAGCGGCCGGTCTGGTGGTGCTTGATAGCGTGCAGGATCGGGTATTTCTCGAGCAGGTCAAAGACCTCGGCCAGCACCTGCGCGAAGGTCTAGCTCGATTGGCGCACCGCTACGGGCATGGCGAACTGCGTGGTCAAGGCCTGTTCTGGGGACTGAGCCTGTCAGAGGATTCCGCTGATGCCGTAGTCAATGCCGCCTTGCACGAAGGCCTGCTGCTCAACGCGCCGCAAGCCAACTGCCTGCGTTTCACCCCGGCACTCAGCGTCAGCAAGGCCAACATCGACGAAATGCTCCTTCGCCTGGCCCGCGCCTTCTCGCGAGTGCGTACCGCGCAACTGCAATGCCGCAAAGGGATTGCCGTCTGAGCTGAAGTTTCCTACCCGATTTGAAGAACCGTCTCGCGGTATAACGCACGCCCCACGCCTGATTCTTTTGGCGTGGGGCGTTTTTTTGTGCCCGATGGTGGCGATCAAATGGCGTTTGCACTGAACCCTGAAGAACGGCGCAGGTCGATTAGCTTGTATGGCTCATGTGAGCCAACCCCCATTCAGGAGCTGACCCATGGACTTCATTCGTATCATCATCGCTATTCTGTTGCCGCCACTGGGTGTGTTTCTGCAGGTCGGGTTCGGCGGGGCGTTCTGGCTGAACATTCTGCTGACGCTGTGCGGCTATATCCCGGGGATCGTGCATGCGGTGTATATCATCGCCAAGCGCTGAGTTCAGCGGCACCAGATAGATAGCTTTCGCGAGCAGGCTCGCTCCCACAGGGGATTTGTGTTGTGAACACGGTCAACTGTAGGAGTGAGCCTGCTCGCGATAGGGGCACCGCTATTTTGAAATGTAAATGCGGCGCTTAGTCCGCCAACCCCATCACCCGCCGATAAAACTTCCACTCCTGTTCCAGCGCATGCGCCTGGTTCACCGCCCGGCGGAAGCCATGGCGTTCCTCGGCGTAGTAATGCGCCTCGACCGGGATGCCGTTTTGCTCCAGCGCCGCGACCATGTCGCGGGTCTGTTGCGGCACCACCACCGCATCCAGTTCACCCTGGAAGAAAATCACCGGCACACGGATGTTGCTCGCATGCAGTAGCGGCGTGCGGGCGGCGTAGCGCTCGGCATCCTGTCCGGGATCGCCGATCAGCCAGTCGAGATAATCACCTTCAAACTTGTGGGTCGCCCGGGCGAGTGCCACCGGGTCGCTGACGCCATAGAGGCTGGCGCCCGCGCGGAACACCTGCTGAAACGCCAACGCGCATAACGTGGTGTAACCCCCGGCGCTGCCGCCGCGGATAAACGCGCGCTCGCCGTCGATCAGACCTTGCTCGGCCAGATATGCCACCACTGCGCAGGCGTCCTCGACATCCACCTCACCCCAACTCAGATGCAACGCCTGACGGTATTCGCGGCCATAACCGCTGCTGCCGCGATAGTTGAGATCGGCGACGGCGAAGCCGCGTTGCGTCCAGTACTGAATGCGCGGGTCGAGCATCGGGTAGCAGGCCGAGGTCGGACCGCCGTGGATGAACACCACCAGTGGCGGTCGCACTTCATCGTTCATCGCCGGATAAAAGAAGCCGTGAGCCTCACCGCTGCCGCTCGAGTAGCGCAAGGTCTGCGGACGGCTGATGCACTCCGCCGGCAAAGGCGCCACACCGCCAGCCAGCACATTCACTTCGCGGGTAGCGCGATCAATGGCGATCACCGCAGAAGGGCTGATCGGCGAAGCGGCGATGCAATAGATAAATTGCTGATCCAGCGCCAGATGGCGGAAGCGGCTGTAGTCGCCGGTGAAATCTTCACCGTCGAGCGCCAGGCGACCAAAACCGCCTTCGCTCCAGCTCGCCAGAAACGAATCGCCCACCGGCAACCAGGTGCAGCCCCCCATTTGCCACGGGGCGGGCGCATGATCGGCCTCGGCGCAGGGCAGTCGCTGCAAACCGTCGGACGTTTCGCCCCACGGCTGCCAGAAACCGCCGCGATCAGTCAGGCACAACAAGCGTCCTTTCGCGTCGAACCGCGGTTGCTGGATCGACTCTTCAAGGTCAGCCCCCGCCACGCAACGCGGTGCGCCAAAACCACCCTCAGCCAGACGCTCGGCCACCATCAATCGCGTGGAGGTCCACGGCTGATGCGGCCGACTCCACTCGATCCACGCCAATCGCGAACCGTCCGGGCTGATCACCGGTGCTGCATAAAAATCCGCACCTTCAGCCAGCAAATGCCGGGTGCCGTCGGCCAGATCAATCGCTACCAGCCGATGCTGGTCGCGCAGTTCCTCGACCGCCAGCACTTGGCCGAACGCAAAATGCAGATCGCCATAACGACACTCGCCAGAAGTCAGCACCTCGGGCGCGCCATCCAGCGCCTGCCGATACAACTGCTGATCCGCCTCATTGACGAAAACCACTCCACTTGGCGTCAGACAAAACGCACCACCGCCATATTCGTACACCCGGCTGCGCACACTGAAGCCATTCGGCGTCAGACATTTCGCCGCGCCGTCTCGCCAGTGCCAGATCCGGCACGCAGCATCTTCGGGGCGATATTCATTCCAGAACAAACCCTGGGCACCGAGTTGCAGTTCGGCGAAGTCCATTCCGGCGGCGACAGCCTGGGCGGCGCTGAAAGGCTCAGCCCTTGGCGATGAGGCGTGAGTTTCGTTCATTACGGAAGGCCAGTTGTTCGATGGTCTGGGTGGCGGTCTCGGCTGCTTCGCGGGCCTTGAGAATCACGCCGTGATGGTCGGACTTGCTGCACACCGGGTCGGCATTGCTCGCGTCCCCCGTGAGCATGAACGCCTGACAGCGGCAGCCGCCGAAGTCCTGTTCCTTCTCGTCGCAGGAGCGGCATGGCTCGGGCATCCAGTCGTAACCGCGAAAGCGGTTGAAGCCGAACGAGTCGTACCAGATATGCTGCATGCTGTGGTCGCGCACGTTGGGAAATTGTACCGGCAGCTGTCGGGCGCCATGACAGGGCAGGGCAGTGCCGTCCGGGGTAACCGTCAGAAAGATGCTGCCCCAGCCGTTCATGCAGGCTTTCGGGCGTTCTTCGTAGTAGTCCGGGGTGACGAAAATCAGCTTGCACGGATGCCCTTCGGCTTCCAGTTTGGCGCGGTATTCGTTGGTGATGCGTTCGGCGCGCACCAGTTGCTCTTTGGTCGGCAACAGGCCGACACGGTTGAGCTGTGCCCAGCCGTAGAACTGGCAGGTGGCGAGTTCGACGAAGTCCGCTTCGAGCGCAATACACAGCTCGATGATGCGGTCGATCTTGTCGATGTTGTGCCGATGGGTGACGAAGTTCAGCACCATCGGATAGCCGTGGGCCTTCACCGCCCGAGCCATTTCCAGCTTCTGCGCGAAGGCCTTTTTCGAGCCGGCGAGCAGGTTGTTTACCTGTTCGTCACTGGCCTGGAAACTGATCTGGATGTGATCAAGCCCAGCCTTTTTGAAGTCGCTGATTTTCTGCTCGGTCAGGCCGATGCCGGAAGTGATCAGGTTGGTGTAGAAACCCAACTGCCGCGCTTCACGGATCAGTTCGGCGAGGTCCTGGCGCACCAGCGGTTCGCCACCGGAAAAGCCCAGTTGCGCCGCGCCCATCTCCCGCGCTTCGCGGAAGACTTTGATCCACTGCTCGGTGCTCAGCTCTTTGCCCTGCTCGGCGAAATCCAGCGGATTGGAGCAGTACGGGCATTGCAGCGGGCAGCGGTAAGTCAGCTCGGCGAGCAGCCACAGCGGCAGGCCGACTTCAGGTTTAGGCGGTACTTGCACCGATGCCTCAGGCAAGTTCGATCCAGTGCTGCGCACGGGCAACCTCCATGAATTGCTCGATGTCTTCACCGAGCTCGGGCACGCCGGGGAACTGCTCGTCGAGTTTGGCGATGATCGCCGCGACATCGCGTTCACCGTCGATCAAACCGCCGATCAGCGCGGCGCTGTCGTTGAGCTTGATCATGCCCTCGGGGTAGAGCAGCACGTGACCTTTTTGCGCCGGTTCGTACTGGAAACGGTAGCCGGGACGCCAGGTCGGGATCTTGCTGCGATCAAAACTCATAGGGTGATTCCTTTGTGCCAGACCCGCTGCTCAGTGACACTGTGATACGGCGGGCGGTTCAGTTCGTAAGCCATGCTCATGGCATCGAGCATGCTCCAAAGAATGTCCAGTTTGAACTGGAGAATTTCCAGCATGCGCTCCTGACCCTCGCGGGTCTTGTAGTGCTCGAGCGTGATCGCCAGACCATGCTCGACATCGCGCCGCGCCTGACCGAGGCGAGTGCGGAAATATTCGTAACCGGTCGGGTCGATCCACGGGTAATGCTGCGGCCAGCTGTCGAGACGCGACTGGTGGATCTGCGGTGCGAACAGTTCGGTCAGCGAGCTGCTGGCGGCTTCCTGCCAACTGGCACGGCGGGCGAAGTTGACGTAGGCGTCGACGGCGAAACGCACGCCGGGCAGCACCAGTTCCTGGGAGCGCAGTTGATCCGGGTCGAGGCCGACCGCCTGACCGAGACGCAGCCAGGCTTCAATGCCGCCGTCTTCACCGGGAGCGCCGTCGTGGTCGAGCAGGCGTTGAATCCACTCCCGGCGAATCTCGCGATCCGGGCAGTTGGCGAGGATCGCCGCGTCTTTCAGGGGGATGTTCACCTGATAGTAGAAGCGGTTGGCAACCCAGCCCTGAATCTGCTCGCGGGTGGCACGGCCCTCGTACATCGCCACGTGATACGGGTGGTAGATGTGGTAGTAGGCGCCTTTGGCGCGCAGGGCGGCTTCGAATTCGCTGGGGGACAGCGGGGTGTCGGTCATTGCGGTTCTCCGGGGAACAACCGTTGGAATACTGGGTGTCTGTTCGGACGTCTTCGCGAGCAAGCTCGCTCCCACAGGGTTTGTGAACGCCACAGAATCCTGTGGGAGCTGGCTTGCCAGCGATGGGGCCATCCGCTACAGCACAATACTCATGCCGTCATAGGCCACTTCAACATTACGCCGCGCCAGCTCCGCGCGCTCCGGCGAATCTTCATCGAGAATCGGGTTGGTGTTGTTGATGTGGATAAGCACCTTGCGCTGCTCAGGCAATTGCTCCAGCACTTCGAGCATGCCGCCGGGGCCGTTCTGCGCCAGGTGGCCCATCTCGCGACCGGTGCGGGTGCCGACGCCACGGCGCTGCATTTCATCGTCATCCCACAGCGTTCCGTCCACCAGCAGGCAATCACTTCCGGCCATGATTTCCTGCAGCGGTGCGTCGACCTTGCCCAGCCCCGGTGCATAGAACAGTTTGCCGCCGGTGTTCATGTCTTCGACGATCAGGCCGATGTTGTCGCCCGGGTGCGGGTCGAAACGGTGCGGCGAATACGGTGGCGCGGCGCTGCGCAACGGCAGCGGGGTGAAGCGCAGGTTCGGGCAGGCAGCGACAGTGAAGCTCTGGTCGAGCTCGATGCGATTCCAGCTCAAACCGCCGTTCCAGTGGGTAAGCATCTTGAACAGCGGGAAACCGGTGCTCAAATCTTCGTGAACCATGTCCGTGCACCAGACCTGATGCGGGCAGCCTTCGCGCAGGCTGAGCAGGCCGGTGGTGTGGTCGATCTGGCTGTCCATCAGGATGATCGCGCTGATGCCGGTGTCGCGCAGTGCACGGCCCGGTTGCATCGGGGCGAAGCTCTGCAGTTGCGCGCGGATGTCCGGCGAAGCATTGCACAGCACCCAGTTCACGCCATCATCGGAAATTGCGATGGACGATTGGGTGCGGGCCTTGGCATTCAGGCTGCCGTCGCGAAAGCCTGCGCAATTGACGCAGTTGCAGTTCCACTGCGGAAATCCGCCACCGGCGGCCGAACCCAGAATCTGGACGAACATGAACGCTCCCATCTTTCAACGCTGAAAATAAAACGCCCCGGCGAGCCGAGGCGTTGCACTGCAAGTCTGCGTAGGCAGAACTCAGCGGCTGGCGAAGTACATGGTGACTTCGAAGCCGATACGCAGGTCGGTGTAAGCCGGTTTTGTCCAGGACATAGGGTGACTCCTCATTGGGTGGGTGGGATAGCGCTGTCCATAGTTATAGTCCACGGCAGCGCAGGGATGTTCCAAATAGTTAGGCTGCTATGTTACTCAAAATTTCAACGGTATTGCCCGTGAATCTTTGAGAAAGCTCCTTGCAGCCTGGGTAATGATCATTTTGTCGCTTGCCACGGCCCGCCGGGTGACGATTCGTTGGCCAGGCAGCGCCAGCCGCCCTTGGCGTTGAGCAAGCGCTGCGCTGCCTCCAGCAATGTTGAGCGTTTCAGTTGACCAATGGCTGTGTGCAGTTGCGCCAGATAATCCGACGAGTGGCCGGCGAGCTTGGCCTGCCACAGCAGCTCGGCGGCGTCCTTGTCGGACAGATGATTCTCAGCGAACTGATCTGCGAGTGACTGGCGTTGTTGGGTGAAACGCTCTTCATCGAGGTTTTCGATCAGCGCAGGAATGCCCTCGAGGAACTGCTGGACATGCCCAAGCAGTTCAACGGGCGCAGTATTTGGCGACTGCACACCAAACAGCAATCCGCTTTGGCCATGCATCTGCCGCAGGGCGCTGAACACGGCGTAGCCCAATTGCAATTCGACTCGCAGGCGTTGATAGAACGGTGTCTGACACAGCTGCGCGAGCAAGCGACAGGCGGCTTCGTCGGCGATCTCGCGACTGGCGCTCGGGCAGAACATTAGCAAAGCATGTTCGCTGGACGCGGTGTCGATGTGGCTCCACAGATGTTGCGTATTGATCGTCGGCGCTGCCGGCAATTGATTGTCCGGTGTGCCGGGGATGCGGCTCAGGGCCAGGCCCATGGCCGATTGCGTCTGTGTGTTGAGGCCAAGGGCCAGTCCGTCCCAGCGCGAAGTTGTCCACAGCTGTTTGACGTCGTGCGACTCGACGGCCGATGACAGACAATATTCAGGCAACGCCTTGAGCAACTGGCGGATCGGTATCAACGGTGTTTCTGCCTCTGCGCTCGCTGAATCGGCGTCAATTTGCGTCAGACATTTCAGCGCGTGCTCCAGGACACTGGGCATCGGCTCCTGCAAGCCCGTCAGTTTCAGCAGCCACTGAGTGCCGGTGGCACTGAACGCCAACTCGACGCCGGCCTGCCGCGCGTCTTCCTGCGTTTCCCGCAGACTGCGTCGCAGCTTGCCTTGCAGATCTGTGCCGGCCGCCGCCTGCGTTTGCCAACGCAAGTAAATCGCGCCGTGGTCGCTATGATCCGGCAACGCCTGGCTGAACTGCATCGGCGAACGCTCACGCCGACCGCGCGAGCGATCCTGAGCGAAAGTCCGCAAGCCACGATGGGCGCTGGTCTGGCCGCGAATCAGGCCGGCGTTGGCCAGAGGCTCGTTGGAGCCTAGAAAAGGATTGGCGGCAGGCAGGTGCCAATGGTCGCTGAAGTTATCCACAACGCCGATGTCGCGCAGGATCTGTTTGAGCGCAACCACGCCGTTTTCCGACAGACCGTTTTCGTGTTGTTCACTGTCGAGCCGCGCCAGTTGCAGGGCGCCGCTGATTTGCTGCTGACGCTCAAGCAGCTTGGTGTATTCCTTGCGCAACGCTGCCCAGTCCTGTTGCGCGGCAAAGAAGCTCAACCAGTCCAGAAACTGTTCACGAATGACGCTGAAGGATTCGGCGGGGGCGGTGAATTGCAGATGCAGCAGCGCTTGCCCGGCGAACTGATACAGCGGCACGGCTTTCAAACCGTCCGCGAGGCGTTGTTGCTGCAAATGGGCGAGCAGCCCGCCGGGCTTGGCGCTGTTCAGCCAATGGCAGAGAAACGCCAGCGCTTCGGCGGACGAGTCGGGCAGCGCTTCGAAAGCGAACAACAGATTGCCGCTTCGCTCGCCGACCTGTTGATAACTTTTTACCGCCAATGGCAGCGGCGCTGCTTGCTCGACCTTATCCCCAACAGGCAGCACGGCGGCGAACTGCTGCGCCAGTACGCGCAATTCCTCGATGCTCTGCGGCCCGACCAGGCTCAGCGTCATTTGTCCGGTGCGATAAAACTGCCGGTGGAAATCTTTCAGCGCCTGTTGAAACGCTGGTAACTCAACTTTCAGGCTGTCGCGATTTCCCGCATGAAACCCGCGCAGCGGATGTGTGGCCGGCAATCCCTCGTACAGCGCCAGTTCCTGCTGAGCCGTGGGATCTTGCGACCACGCGACAAATTCTGCGTCCAGCACTTCGCGTTCGCGCAACTGATCGTGCGGATTCATACGCGGCTGGGCGAGCATGTCTGACAGGCGCTCGAGCCCGGCACTGAAGGCCGAGGTCGGCAGTTCGAAGAAAAAGTCGGTGGTGCGTTCACGGGTACTGGCATTCACTTGGCCACCGTGACTTTGCACGTAGGCCATCAGCGCCTGACTCGCAGGAAAACGCTCAGTGCCGAGAAACAGCAAATGCTCAAGAAAATGCGCCAGCCCCGGCCACTCCAGTGGCACATCATGGCTACCGGCCGCCACCCGCAACGCAGCGGCGCTGCGCTTCAAGCCGGGCACCTGACGCAGGGTCACGCGCAAGCCGTTTGGCAGGGTTTCAGTGTGGGGGCGGGGGTGAGTCGGCGCAGGCATGGGCACTTCCAGAACAGTGAAGTGCCAATGCTAGCGGATTGGGTGGGGTCAGCGCTTGTTCAACGCATGGTAAAGCTCGGGACGACGGTCGTTGAGGTAGCGATTGGCGGCGCGGGAATCGGCCATCAACTGTCGATCCAGCTCACCGACGATCAACGCTTCATCAAGTCCGGCCTGGGCGATACGGCTGCCGTCCGGCGCGGCGATGCTGCTTTGTCCGCAATAGTGGATCTCGCCTTCCTGCCCGCAATAATTGGCGTACGCCACGTAACACTGGTTTTCGAAGGCACGGGAACGCACGGTAACGTCAGCGACGAAATCGAACGGAATCATGTTTGCCGTCGGCACCAGAATCAGCTCGGCACCGGCCAAGGCCAGACGTCGCGCGTTCTCCGGAAACTCCAGGTCGTAGCAGATCAGAAAGCCGAGCTTCCAGCCGTTGAGTTCAACCACCGGAAAATCATCTTCGCCGGGGCTGAACATCGATCGATCGAGATCGCCGAACAGATGGGTCTTGCGGTAATTGCACAGGCGCTCGCCGTGCGCGTCGATCAACTGCACGGCGTTGTAGATCTGCCCGTCGGCCGTGCGCTCGGGGTATCCGTAAGCGATCGCCAGCCCGGCGGCTTTGGCGATTCGACCGATCTGTTGCGCCCATTCACCGTTGTAGACCTCGGCCAGCGTACTGACTGCCTCGGCGCCGATGTTGTAGCCGGTCAGGAACATCTCCGGCAGCACCAGCAGGTCCGCACCCTTGGCCTCCATCGCCAGTTGCTGCAGGCGATGCAAATTGGCGGCGGGTTCCAGGGGCAGCGGTGGACATTGGTAAAGGGCTACACGCATCGGGGATTCCTCTTACTCGGGCAGGGCGATAGGGCCGATGTCTTTGAACACATCACCCGGGCCCGGGTTCTCTTTATGTGTCGAACCGCCGAAGTGTTTCATGATGCCCCACACCGCGTTGAGTGAAGTTTGCACCGCGCCTTCGACCCACGCCGGGGTCCACGACACGTCGTCACCGGCGATGAAAATCCCCCGCTGCTCCGCCGGCATGTCGTCCTGCATGAAGTGCGCGTACATGCGCTGGTTGTAGCGATAGTGGCCGGGCAGGGCGCCTTTGAATGCGCCGAGGAAGTACGGGTCGGCTTCCCACGACACGGTGATCGGATCGCCGATGATCCGCGCGGCGATATCGACTTTCGGGTAGATCTTCTTCAGCGCGTTCAACGCCAGCTCTACGCGTTTTTCCACCGGGTGCGGCAGCATCTTCAGCGCGTCGCTCATCCACGAGTAGGACAGGCAGATCACCCCCGGCTTGTCGTCACCGTTGTCGAACAGATAGGTGCCGCGGGTCAGGCGATCGGTGAGGGTCATGCTCATCAGGTCGCGGCCGGTTTCTGGATCCTTGTCCTTCCAGAATGGCCGGTCGACCATCACGAAGGTCTTCGACGATTGCATGTAGCGCGTGCGGTCCAGCGCCATCCACATCTTCTGCGAGAACAGGGTTTCGTCGCATTCGATCTGGGTGGTCAGCAGCCAGCTCTGACAGGTGGTCAGCACGGCAGCGTATTCGCGGGTGTCGCCGTTGTTGTCGGTGACGGCAAAGCGGCCATCCGGGGCGTGAGCGATTTTCTTCACGCCGGAACGTGGCGCGCCACGGTGCAGGGATTTCAGGCTGGTGCCTTCCGGCCAGTGCACGCAGCGCTCCGGCACATGCCGCCAGATGCCTTGCGGCACTTGTTCCACACCGCCAACCACCAGATGCTGGTGATCGTCGCAGTTGGTCATCACCACGCGGAAGATTTCCAGCATCGAATTGGGGAAGTCCGAGTCCCAGCCGCCGGTACCGAAGCCGACCTGACCGAACACTTCGCGGTGATGGAATGACAGTTTGGCGAAGGCTTTGGAAGTGGCCACGAAGTCGTAGAACGTGCGGTCGTCCCACAGCGGAACGAGTTTATTCCACAGTTCTTTGAGGCGTGGTACGTCGCGCTCACGGATCGCTTGCTGGATATCAGCGAACTGCGAGCCAGCCTCCAGTGCATCCGCCCAGGCGTCAGCCACTTCCTGGAACAGTGCAGGAAGATCCTTCAGGCTTTGTGCGTAATGGGTTTTGCCTTCGAGATCGATCACTGTGCTGCCGGAGGCCGGTGTCAGCGGGTTCGGGAAAGGTTTGGTCTCGAGACCGAGCTTGTCGACGTAGTGATAAAACGCAGTTGAGGACACCGGGAAACGCATGCCACCCAGTTCCGCGACGATGCCGTCGGTGCCGTTGAACGCTTGCGAACGCAGGCGGCCACCCAGTTTCGAGGCCTCGTACACCACCGGTTTCAAGCCGAGCTTCATCAGTTCGTAGGCGGCCACCAGACCCGCGATACCCGCGCCGACAATCGCCACTTCAGCGCCGTGATGGTGTTCAGGAATGCTGCCGAGACCGGCCGGGTGTTCGATCCAGTCGTCGAAGGCGAACGGAAAGTCCGGGCCGAAAATGGTGACGGGTTTCTTACCGTCTGCAGGATGGCGATTGTTCTTGTTCATGGCTGACCTTGCTGGCGACCCGACGCAGGATGCGCGTCTGAGTATAGGAAAAGATGCCAGCCATTCTAGGGAGCGTAGAACACGTTAATAAGACGCAAAGTGTCGTCGTTTTGCCAGTTAATTGATCAATATGACGATTAATGACTGCATTCCGACCAAATGTACGAGTGAGCCTGCTCGCGATGAGGCCATCAAGCTCACCAGCGCTCAAACCGGCTGCCCCCGATCAATCTTGCTGCTCAAAATGATCGAAGTCGTGGTCTTCTCAACCCCATCCACCCCGCCAATCTGATCCAGCAACTGATCCAGTTGCTCCGGCGAGTCGGTGCGCAACCACGCCACATAATCAAATTCGCCACTCACCGCGCACAACTGCTGCACCTGCGCCATCGCGCTCAACCGGCGCAATACCTCTTTGCCGGAACGCGGCTGCACCTTGATCCCGACATACGCCTGCAACCCGCCATCGACCACGCGCTGCCCCAAACGTACGCCATAACCGGTGATCACCTTGGCCTTTTCCAGACGCGCCAGTCGCGACGTCACTGTGGTGCGCGCAATGCCCAATTGGCGGGCAAGCATGGCCACGCTCTCGCGAGCGTTGATTTGCAGGGCGGCGATTAGCTGCCGGTCGATTTCATCGAGCACGGGCGGGCGGATGTCGGGCAAGGAAGGCTCCATAGGGCGCGGATCTTGGAGCGAGCATGTTACAGGCTCAACCGACGAGACGCTTGTGGGCGGTAATCGAATGATTGGCCAACGGGGCGCGAAGAGTGGACAGAAAAATCCGCGTAATTGCGCGGATTTTTATGCGTTGGATTGACCGTTATCTGGCCATTCTGCGTAAGGCTTGATCGATAAGTTCGATCTGGAAGCGGTATCGGAGATTTACGCGTTTGAGCAATACCGCTCCTATTGAAAGACCGAGTACCAAGGCAATGATCATCAATAAGGCGCTATCACCCCAGTTTCCGCTCACAGGTCCGGCCAACAAGGTCTTACTGATCCAGGGGAAACCGCCGAATTTTTCCGCGCAGACGTAGGCCGTTCCCAGCAGAGCAAGGGCTGCAGCTTTTTCTCCAAAAAACAGGGCGACACGCGCTTCTGCTCGATTGATTCTGAGTTCGAGCCAATACTTTGCATCTAGAAGTGCCACTTCCGAATGAGGTTCAAGTGAATCTACCAACGCATTCTCGTGTCTGACATCGGCAATCATGCTTTTCAAGGTGATGGTCTCCCATCGGAAAAGCGCGTAGACCAGTGCCGCCATGGGTGTAAGCAGTGACAGCAAAGTAGATATTGTCGAGAAGAACACAAGATAGAGAGCCAGATATTTGGCCTCTTCCGGCAACGGAGTCTGCGACGTATGCCAGTAGGCCATGCAGGCCGCGACGGCCATCCCGGCACCGCCGAGAATGAGACACCAATTGGCAAATTTCTCCGCATTCACTTCGAGTCTGCTACGCCGTGCAGATGCCTTCAGGGGTCTGCATGTACTCAAGTGTTCAAGAACTTTGATGGTATCGTCGATGTGTATTTCTGGAAGTTCCTTTTCCATTACGCTCATTGCATGCTCCGTTGCGATTTGATTTTACGTATGACCCGCAGGCACCACTCACATCCAGGTGGATGGGGTCGACTGAGTGGCTGACGAGACACAAAAACAAAAAAGGCCTATGCCATCAAGCATAAGCCTTTGTATGTTTGGTGGGCCCACACGGACTTGAACCGTGGACCAAAGGATTATGAGTCCTCTGCTCTAACCAACTGAGCTATAGGCCCTCAGTAGGCCGCGGATTATAGCGACGGTTTGGCGGCTGTGCTATCCGAATAATCCGATACGGTTACACGAAGAAACGTTGCGGCGAATTCTTCCGGGGGCAGCGGCAGGCTGACGATGTAGCCCTGGATCTGTTCGCAACCTTCGGCGGCGAGGAATTGTTGCTGGGCCTGGGTTTCGACGCCTTCGGCGATCACGGTGAATTGCATGCTCCGGCCCAGAGCGATGATCGCGCGGACAATCGCCGCGTCGTGCGGGTCATCGGGCAGTCCGCGAACAAAGGACTGGTCGATTTTGAGGATGTCCAGCGGCAGGCGTTTGAGGTAACTGAGCGAAGAATAACCGGTGCCGAAGTCGTCGATCGCCAGTTGTACGCCCAAGTGTTTGAGCTGGTGCAGCACCGCCAGTGCTTCTTCGGCCTGGCTCATGATGAAGTTTTCGGTAATTTCCAGTTGCAGTAAATCCGGCTGCAGACGGTTGTCCCTGAGCAGTTGTTCGATGCGCCCGAGCAGATTCGGCTGGCGCAGTTGCGCGCCGGCCAGGTTGACCGACAGCGGGCCAAGGCTGTCGTAGATCTGATTCCACTCGAACATCTGCCGACAGGCGGTTTCGAGCACCCAATCACCTATCTGCAGGATCATGCCGTTCTCTTCGGCCAGTGGAATGAAGTGCTCCGGCGGCACTTCCCCGAAGGTCGGGTGACGCCAGCGAATCAGTGCTTCGGCGCCGACCAGGCGATGGTCGTCGAGGCTGATTTTCGGTTGGTAGTAGAGGAACAACTCTTCGCGCTCGATGGCCCGGCGCAGTTCGTGCTCCAGTGCCACGCGCTCGCTGGCCTGGGCAGTGAGGTCGCGGGTGTAGCTTTCGACGCGGTTGCGGCCCTTGGCCTTGGAGCGGTACATCGCCGCGTCGGCGTTTTTCACCAAGGTGGCGACATCGCAGCCATCCCGTGGATAGAGGCTAGTGCCGATGCTGGCGCTGATGAAGAACTCGTGCTCACCGGCCTGAAACGGTGCGCCAAAGCAGTTGAGCAGTTTGAATGCGATGTTGTCGGCATCGCTGGCTTGTTGCAGACCCGGCAGCAGAATGATGAATTCATCACCGCCCAGTCGTGCGACGGTGTCGATATCACGCAGTTGTTCTTTCAAACGCACGGCAATGCCTTTGAGCAGCAGATCGCCAACCGGGTGGCCGAGGCTGTCGTTGATGTGTTTGAAGCGGTCGAGATCGAGGAACAGCACCGCGCCCTGACCACCGTTTTCCTGCTGACTGTTCAGCGCGGTGAGCAGGCGACTTTCAAACAGGGTGCGATTCGGCAGGCCGGTGAGCGGGTCATGGTGCGCCTGATAATCGAGCTTGGCCTGTGCGTGTTTGAGGCTGGAGATATCGGCGAACACCGCAACAAAGTGGGTGATGAACTTGTCGCGGTTGCGTACGGCGCTGATGGTCAGCCAGCTCGGATACAACTCGCCGTTCTTGCGCCGGTTGGAAATCTCGCCCTGCCAGTGTCCCTCAGCAGTCAACTGGTGCCACATTGCCGCGTAAAACGCGCTGTCATGCAGTCCCGAGGCGAGCAGGCGCGGGGTGTGGCCGAGGGCTTCGCTTTCGCTGTAGCCGGTGATTTCGGTGAACGCACGGTTCACCGCGCTGATGTGCTGCTGGGTGTCGGTGATCAACACGCCTTCGGCGGTGCTCTCGAATACGGTGGCCGCCTGCTGCAGTTTTTCCTGCATCAAATGGCGCTCGGTGATGTCCCGGGCAATGGTCAACATGCAATCTTCTTCGCCGATCGGCAGAGGACGGCTGGACACTTCGCACAGACGGATCTGCCCGTCGCTGCGGCGGATATGGCAGGTGAAATCGCGTACGAAGCCGTCGCGGTGCAGCAGGTCGAGCATCTGCTTGCGTTCGTTGAGATTGACCCAGATCCCCAGATCCAGCGCCGAGCGATCCACCGACATCGCGCTGTTGAACCCGGTGATGCGACTGAAACCCTCGTTGACCTCCAACAGCAAGCCATCGCTCTGACGCGACAGCAGCAAGCCGTCCGGCGAGGCGTGAAAGGCCTTGGCGAACTTCTCTTCGGAGGTTTGCAGTTGCTGCTGGGTTTCCTTGAGCTGGGTGATGTCGCGCACGACCACCACCAGCGCCGGAGTGGTGTCGAGGTCGAAGGGCTCGGCGGAGATCAGACCGGTGAACACCTGGCCATTGTTGCGGCGAAAGGGCATCTCCAGGTTGCGGATACTGCCAGCCTGCAAGCGCTGTAACAGCCCGGGCCCGACCCCGGGGATGCCCCAGATGTTGAGTTCGGTGGCGGTCTGGCCGACGACGTCCTTGGCCTTGAGGCCGATCTGTTCTTCAAAGGCTTCGTTGACCTCCAGCAGACAGCCGTCGGACAACCGCGCGATCACGAGGATATCCGGGCATTGCTGGAACACCGACGCGAACTTCTGCTCCGAAAGCCGCAGCGCCTCCTCAGTGCGCTTGGTTTCGCTGATGTCGATCATCAGCCCGCGCATCACAGGCTCATGGCCATGTTCAATCAGACTGACAATGTCACGCACCCACAGGCAGCGCCCGTCAGCGGTGATCACCCGATAGTCGAGGGTGTGATCGCGTCCGTCGCGTACCGCCTCATCGCAAATGGCCTGGGCGCGGGTCAGGTCGGCGGGGTGAATGATGTTGCGCCAGAAGCCCGGAATCAGCCAGTGCGCCTGTGGATAACCGAGCAGATCTTCGGCATGGGGCGACACATAGCTGTAGGTGAAGTCGCTCATGCGCGCTTCCCAGGCGATGGCCGAAAGGCTCTCGACCAATCCGCGGTAATGATATTCGCTGCTGCGCAATTCCTGTTCTAGGTCGACGCGGCGGGCGATTTCCGAACTCAAGCGGCGATTGATGCGAATGACCACCGCCAGAATGCTGACCAGCAGCAACAGGCCAGGAAGGCCATAGATCAGAAGATCCGACCAGAATGTCCGATGGTCCAGAACATTACCGACCCAATGTTCCTGAATGCTGCTGATTTCCTCGGGGCTCATGTCCGCGAGGACTTTGTCCAGAATACCCACCAGCATTTTGTTGTCGCGGGGTACGCCCATTGCCAGCTGATAGCGATACGGGGTTTCGCCGCTCACGTATAAACCGTCGAGCTTGAGCTGGCGCAGACTCCAGACGCTGGAGGCAAGGTCGCCGACCACGGCGTCTACCTCATCGGTAGCCAGAGCCTGCAAGGCCGAGCTGACATTGGGCATGGCCACCAGATTCAGGTCGGGATGGTGGGTGCGCAGGAGTTCGTGGGGGGCGTAGTTCTCCACCACGGCGATCTTCAGACCGTACAGGTCCTCGATTTTGCGCGGCTGAGCGCCGCCGATGTGGGCGAGGATCACGATCGGGAAATCGAGGTAGGGGCGGGTAAACGACAGATAGCTCTGGCGCTCCGGCGTGGACATGATCCCTGGCAGCAGGTCGATCTTGCCGGTTTTCACCTGCGCCAGCACTTCGGTCCAGCTTGATGGCTCGACCGGATTGAGTTTGATCGACAGGCGCTGGCGGATCACGTCGATATAGTCGGCGGCCAGGCCTTGATAGCGATTCTGTTCATCGCGGAACTCGAACGGCGGCCACGATGCATCTACACCCAGGCGCAAGTCCGGGTGAGCCGCCAGCCAGCTACGTTCTTCATCGGTCAGAGTCAGCGCGTCAGCCGTTGCGGTCCAGATCATCAGTGACAGCAAGAAAAGCACGGGCGCCAGTCTGGGCATAACCGTCTCGTTATGGCACGGGATTCATTGTTTCGAGTGTAGACGGGGTATGCCGGGGAGGGGCGGTGCGAGGGATTTAATCTGCCGCATAAACAAAACCCCCGGCCTGGGCCGGGGGTTCTGGTATCACTCGTCGAGGAAGGAGCGCAGATGCTCGCTTCGCGTCGGGTGGCGCAGCTTGCGCAGCGCCTTGGCTTCGATCTGACGGATCCGCTCACGCGTTACGTCAAACTGTTTGCCCACTTCTTCGAGTGTGTGGTCGGTGTTCATGTCGATACCGAAGCGCATGCGCAGAACCTTGGCTTCACGGGCAGTGAGGCCGGACAGCACTTCGCGAGTCGCTTCTTTCAGGCTTTCAACGGTTGCAACATCGATTGGCGACTGCATGGTCGAGTCTTCGATGAAGTCACCCAGATGAGAGTCTTCGTCATCACCGATCGGGGTTTCCATGGAGATCGGCTCTTTAGCGATCTTCAATACCTTGCGGATCTTGTCCTCAGGCATTTCCATGCGTTCGCCCAGCTCTTCCGGGGTCGGTTCGCGACCCATTTCCTGCAGCATCTGGCGGGAAATGCGGTTGAGCTTGTTGATCGTCTCGATCATGTGCACCGGAATACGGATGGTGCGGGCCTGGTCGGCGATCGAGCGAGTGATCGCCTGACGGATCCACCAGGTGGCATAAGTCGAGAACTTGTAACCACGACGGTATTCGAACTTGTCCACCGCTTTCATCAGACCGATGTTGCCTTCCTGGATCAGATCGAGGAATTGCAGGCCGCGGTTGGTGTACTTCTTGGCGATCGAGATCACCAGACGCAAGTTGGCTTCAACCATCTCTTTCTTCGCGCGGCGGGCCTTGGCCTCACCGATCGACATGCGACGGTTGATGTCCTTGATTTCGGCGATGGTCAGGCCGGTCTCGGTTTCCAGCGCGATCAGTTTCTGCTGGCAACGGATGATGTCCGGCTGTACGCGACCAATGGCTTCGGCGTATTTGCTCTTGCCTTTGGCCAGGGCGTCGGACCAGCTTTCGTCGACTTCATTGCCCGGGAACTGACGCAGGAAATCGGCGCGAGGCATACGTGCATCACGTACACACAGCTGCATGATCGCGCGCTCTTGCTGACGCAGACGATCCAGGGCACTGCGAACACGCTCGACCAGGGCTTCGAATTGCTTCGGCACCAGTTTGATCGGCATGAACAGCTCGGCCAGGGCCAGCAACTCGGCAATCGCTGCCTTGTTGTGACGACCGTGCTTTTTCAGGGCCTTGCGGGTGATTTCCATCTGATCGGACACAGCGCCAAAACGCTGGGCCGCGATGACCGGATCCGGACCGCTTTCGGCTTCTTCTTCGTCATCCGAAGATTCGGCGTCATCGTCGTCGGTATCGTCGTCAGCCTTGGCGGCTTTCGCGTCGATCGGCGGCGGCACTTCGGCGGCCGGCGGCGCAATGCCGTCGTCCGGATCGATGTAACCGCTCAACACGTCGGACAGGCGACCACCCTCGGTGGTGACGCGAGTGTACTCGGAGAGAATGTGGTCAACCGTGCCAGGGAAGTGCGCGATCGCGCTCATCACTTCACGGATGCCTTCTTCGATACGTTTGGCGATTTCGATTTCGCCTTCACGAGTCAGAAGCTCGACCGTACCCATTTCACGCATGTACATGCGCACCGGGTCAGTGGTGCGACCGATATCGGTCTCCACCGCTGCCAACGCAGCGGCTGCTTCTTCCGCAGCGGCCTCGTCGGTATCGGCGTCGGCCAACATAAGGGCGTCCGCATCCGGAGCACTCTCGTGTACGGGGATCCCCATGTCGTTAATCATGCGGATGATGTCTTCCACCTGCTCCGGATCTGAAATATCCTCGGGCAGGTGGTCGTTGACCTCGGCGTAAGTCAGATACTTCTGCTCACGACCCAGTTTGATCAACTCAATAATACGAGACTGCTGTTGCGCTTTTCCGGACATAACACCCTATCCACTGAAGGTCTTGGCGGGCAAAAAACAAGCCGAGGATTATACCTGAGCTATGACCTCACGCGCCAGTTGAGGTCGGGTTTGATGCGGAAACATTGCGACTTAAAAGGTCGCGCAGTTGATTTTTCTCTTCGGCGCTCAGTTCGCTTTGACGCGCTTTCCTGAGCAACTGTTCCAGATTTCGCTCGCGTTGGCGGGCTGACAAGCTAGTAATGGTGTCGAAAAACTGTTGTTCAAGGTTTTCTCCGTCAATCAGCCACTCCTTTTCCGCCAGCGCTTTCAACAAGCGACCCTGTTCAGTGCCGTGCCATCGCGCGATCAACTGAAATGAGTTTAGCTTGGGATTCTTCTGTACGGCTTCGAGCAGCGCCACAAGCAACTGTGCGTTGGTCTGATTTTCGTCCGCAATGTGCCCGGCGTCCTCGACGCGCTCGGCCAGTTGCGGGTGATGCAGCAATGTTCGCAGCGCGGTCAGGGTCGGTGATTCGACGCCAATCGGCGTGCGCGGGCGTTGTTGATCGCGATCGCCGCCACGCTTGCCGTTCTTGTCCCAGGGTTTCTTGTCCCATTTCTTGCCGCCGGCGCCGGGTTTCTTCGGCGTCCACTCCTGCTGCGGCACATACATGTCTTGTGCCTGCGGCTGATGGTAGTCGCTGTAATCCGGCATTGCGTCGTAATCGATGCCCGGATCGTAGGCGGGCGGCGCTTCCTGCGGCGCGCTTTGCGCCAGCTGGCTGACGGTTTCGCTGCTCAGACCGGTAATTTCGGTCAAGCGCTGGCGCATCAGGATGCGCAGGTTGGCGCCCGGCACTTTGTCGATCAGCGGCGCGGCGAGGGTGGCCATATGGGCCTTGCCTTCGAGCGAGCGCGGATCGGCTTCCTCGGTCAGTTGCTGGAAGAAATAATCGGCCAGCGGTTGCGCATGTTGGTTGATGCGGGCCTTGAAGGCATCAGTGCCTTCGGCGCGAACCAGGGTGTCCGGGTCTTCGCCTTCGGGCAAAAACAGAAAGCGCGCGCGGCGCCCGTCCTGCAGGCACGGCAATGTTGCTTCCAGTGCGCGCCATGCGGCGTTGCGGCCGGCCTGGTCACCGTCGAAGCAGAACAAAACGTTCGGCACTACCCGAAACAGACGCTTGAGGTGTTCTTCGCTGGTTGCAGTGCCCAGGGTCGCGACGGCATTGCGCAAACCTTGCTGGGCGAGGGCGATGACGTCCATGTAACCCTCGACGACGATGATTTCGTCGAGGTTGCGGTTGTTCTTGCGTGCTTCATAGAGGCCGTAGAGTTCCTGGCCTTTATGAAAGACCGGGGTTTCCGGCGAGTTCAGGTATTTCGGCTTGTCGTCGCCGAGTACCCGGCCACCGAAAGCGATGATGCGGCCGCGGGTATCGCGGATCGGGAACATCACGCGATCGCGGAAGCGGTCATAGCGTTTGCCGGTTTCGGCGTTCTCGATCAGCAGTCCGGCGTCGATCATGGCCTTCTGCTGCAAAGTGTCGCTGCTCAAATGCTTGAACAAGTTGTCCCAGCCCGGCGGCGCGAAGCCGAGACCGAAGTCCCGGGCGATCTCGCCGGTCAGTCCGCGGCCCTTGAGATAATCCACCGCAGCCTTGCGCGCCGGATGACTCTTGAGCGCCTGGCGGTAGAAATCGGCGGCGGCGGTGAGCAGCGGGTACAGCGGCGAATCGGTTGGCTGCCGCGGTTTGTGCGGGCGGCCACTTTCTTCGCGGGGGATTTCCATGCCGGCGGCTTTGGCCAGGTCCTCAACCGCCTGGGGGAAATCCAGGTTGTCGTGGTCCATGAGAAAGCCGAGGGCGTTGCCACCGGCGCCGCAACCGAAGCAGTAATAGAACTGCTTGTCCGGGCTGACGCTGAACGATGGGGTTTTCTCTTTATGGAACGGGCAGCAGGCGGTGTAGTTCTTGCCGGCCTTTTTCAGTTGCACGCGCGAGCTGACCACGTCGACGATGTCGGTGCGGTTCAGGAGGTCGTCAATAAAGCTCTGGGGAATCAGCCCGGCCATGGCGTTCTCGTCTGCGCTGTAATGAGTCCGATGCGAAGGGCGGCCGGACGCAGGTCTTGAGTGAGGCGCACAAAATGGGCGGCTCGACCGGGTTCGGTTGCGTGATCGCTGTCGGGAAGTGTATCTGCCGAAAAACCACTGACGTTAGTACTCATCAGTTTTCGACTATTTGAAAGTGTTGCGCTGAATCCGCTGACGGCCGATAAATGGCCCCGGATAGCTCAATAAAACGGGCACGCATGCAGGTGCCTTGGGCTGATCGTCGTAAGAGGAATCAGTGGGTGTGCTCGTCAGTAGCCTTGAAAGGCTCGTCAGAAAAGACGTGCACCGCTGGCAAAAGAGCCAGGTCTGACGCGTGAAGCAGATTTGTCTCGGTCGCGTGTGCGGCTTCGACGGTGAAGCATCAAGCGTTTTACGCAAATGCCATTAGCCCGGCTGAGGGCCGGGCTTAGGCAAGAAGCTTGCTACGATCGTCTGTGTATTAGTACAGACGAACGGCGCGGCGCTGTTCGCGCTGAACTTTCTTGGCGTGACGCTTAACAGCGGCTGCTGCTTTGCGCTTACGCTCAGAAGTTGGCTTCTCGTAAAATTCGCGGCTACGAACTTCAGCCAGTACACCGGCTTTTTCGCAGGAGCGCTTGAAACGACGCAGAGCTACGTCGAAGGGTTCGTTCTCTTTAACTTTGACGGCTGGCATCCAGAGCTACCTTCATTCATTACCGGGGTCAACATCCTCGCGGCAAAAGAGCACTTGAAGACGTCGGTTTTTAAGGGTTGCGGATGTTAACCCCTCATCGCTCGGAATGCAAAGCCTCTGATCGAAAACCGCTAGTCGGGGCATCGCATGGCGACTATTATGCGCGCCTTCGAATTCAGCCTAAACAAGGCGCAAACCCATGCTAGTACTGGGATTAGAAACTTCCTGCGACGAAACCGGCGTCGCATTATACGACAGCGAACGCGGCCTGCTGGCCGACGCGCTGTTCAGTCAGATCGACCTGCACCGCGTCTATGGCGGCGTGGTGCCGGAGCTGGCCTCGCGTGACCATGTCAAACGCATGCTGCCCTTGATTCGTCAGGTGTTGGCCGAGGCTGACTGCGTGCCGACCGAGATTGATGCGATCGCCTACACCGCGGGCCCGGGCCTGGTCGGGGCGCTGCTGGTCGGTGCCTCGTGCGCTCAGGCGCTGGCATTTGCCTGGGGCATTCCGGCACTCGGTGTGCACCATATGGAAGGCCACTTGCTGGCGCCGATGCTGGAGCCAAAACCGCCGGAATTCCCGTTCGTCGCTTTGTTGGTTTCCGGGGGGCATACGCAGCTGGTTCAGGTCGATGGCATTGGCCAATACAGCCTGCTCGGCGAGACCCTCGACGATGCCGCCGGCGAAGCGTTCGACAAAACCGCGAAAATGATGGGCCTCAATTATCCGGGCGGGCCGGAAATCGCCAAGCTGGCCGAGAAGGGCGTCGCAGGGCGTTTCACCTTCCCGCGTCCGATGTGTGATCGCCCGGGTCTGGATTTCAGCTTCAGCGGTCTGAAAACCTTTGCCCTCAATACCTGGCAGCAATGCGTCAGCGCCGGGGACGACAGCGAGCAAGTCCGTTGCGACATCGCGCTGGCGTTCCAGCAGGCCGTGGTGGAGACTTTGACCATCAAGTGCAAGCGCGCCCTGAAACACGCGGGCATGAAGCGTCTGGTGATCGCTGGCGGCGTCAGCGCCAACAAGGCCTTGCGCGCTTCGCTGGAAAAGATGCTCGGCGACATGCAGGGCGATGTGTTCTACGCCCGCCCGGAGTTCTGCACAGACAATGGCGCGATGATCGCGTTTGCCGGTTGTCAGCGTTTGCAGGCTGGTCAGCAGGAAAGTCTGGCGATCAGCGTGCAGGCGCGCTGGCCGATGGAGCAGTTGTCGGCACTGTGATTGGCGGTGCGATTGGCGGTGTGGCTGAGCGGTATTTAAAAATGCCGTTCGCGCCCGGCAAACAGGTCGCGTAGATTGCCGCGGTGGCGCCAGACGATCAGCAATGTCAACGCGCTCATCGGCAGCAGCGCTTCCGGTTCTTGCCACGCGAGTAAGGGCAAGGTCAGGGGCGTGGCGATCAGCGCCGCCAGCGAGCTGGTACGGGTCAGGTAGAACGTCAGCAGCCAGGCGCACACCGCCAGCAGCGCGGCGGGTGGATACAGGCCCAGCAGCATGCCGGCAGCCGTGGCGACGCCTTTGCCGCCGCGAAAACGGAAATACAGCGGGAACAGGTGACCGATAACGGCGCACACGCCGATCCAGGCCTGATCCTGCAACGAAAGGCCAGCGGCCGCTGCGATCAGCACCGGTACCAGGCCTTTGCACAGATCACCGAGCAGGGTCAGGATCGCCAGTTTGCGACCGACCAGGCGCAGCATGTTGGTGGCGCCGGCATTACCCGAGCCACTCATTCGCGGATCCGGGTTTCCGGTCAGGCGGCTGAGCAAAATGGCGAAGGACAGAGAGCCGAGCAGGTAGGCGAGAGTCGCCAGTAACCAAAACATGCTAACTATTCCGGGCGAGGACGCCCTGATTCTAACGGCGCATTGCGCCCTTGTCGTGCAGCGGAGAAAAGTGCTTGGACAGAGTGTTTATCGAGGGCCTGGAAGTCGACACCGTGATCGGTGCTTACGACTGGGAGCGGGGCATTCGACAGTGCCTGCGTCTTGATCTGAGCTTCGCCTGGGACAATCGCCCGGCCGCCGCCGGTGACGACCTGACCCTGGCGCTCGATTACGCCAGCGTTTCCACGCGTATCCAGGCGTTTGCCGAGCAATCCCAATATCAACTGGTCGAGACCTTTGCCGAGCGTCTGGTGGAAGTATTGATGGCCGAGTTCAAGATCACCTGGGTTCGCCTCAAGCTGACCAAACCGGGCGCCGTGCCGGCCGCCAAGGGTGGCGTGGGTGTGGAGATCGAGCGCGGATGTCGCTGACTCAGGTGTACCTCGGGCTCGGTAGCAATATCGAGCGCGAAACCCATTTGTGCGCCGGGCTCGACGCTTTGGCGAAGTTTCTGGTGGATATCCGCTGTTCGGCGGTATTCGAGAGTCAGCCGGTGGGGATCAAGAGCGGGCCTTTCTTCAACTTCGTGGTCTCGGCATTTACCGATCTGCCCTTGATGGAGCTGGATCGGCGCCTGAAATTCATCGAAGCCGATAACGGGCGCTATGCGCCGGATCGCAAGGGGCTGCCGCTGGATATCGACGTGCTGTTATACGGCGATCTGACCGGTAACTTCGACGGCTTGATTCTGCCGCGTGCCGAGATTCTGAAAAACGCCTTTGTGCTGTGGCCGCTGTCGCTGATTGCGCCGGATCGGGTGCATCCGGGTGTGGGGAAAAGCTTCGCGACGTTGTGGGCCGAGGCGCAGATTGATCAGGTGTTGGCGCCGGTGGCCTTTGAGTGGCGTGGGCAGCAACTGACGTCTTCGGATTTACGTTGAATTAACGGCCGCTTTCGCGAGCAAGCCCACACATTTGGAATGCATTCCCCTTGTGGGAGCGGGCTTGCTCGCGAAGCTTTTCAGGCTGACGCCTTGTCTTTGTAGGCTTTTAGCGCCTTCAGTCGTTCTCGCTTCAGCGCTTCGCCCAGTTCCGGGCCTTTGAATCCCTTCTCCAGTAACGGCTGCACCGCGACTTCCCGCGCAGCCTGGGCAGCGCCGCGTAAATAATCGGCCTGTGGATAACTTCTCTGCTCCAGCCCTTTACGGCCTCGGGCGTCCATTTCGCATGCGCCGACAAACTCTTCAAACCGCTGCGGTCGTCGATACACATCAAAGCTCTGCAACAGCTCCAGCAATGTTGAGGCCTTCAATTCCAGCGCCCGATGACAGTGGGTGTGGTACTTGCCGACAAGCAAGGCCAACTCCTGACAATCCTTCGGTGCCTTGAAGCGTTCGTTGACCGCTTTGATCAGCTTCAACCCAGTGTGTTCATGGGCGATATGTCGTGGCCACTCCTCTTCCGGCGTCAGGCCTTTGCCGAGGTCATGCAGCAGGCAAGCCCAGCGTACCGTCATCGGTTGTTTGTGCAGCGCTGATTGCTCCAGAACGCTGAGAGTGTGCAGGCCGGTGTCGATTTCCGGGTGATGCACTTCCGGTTGTGGCACGCCAAACAGCGCGTCGACTTCCGGCATCAGTTCTTTCAGTGCGCCGCAATCGCGCAGCACCTGGATGAATACCTGCGGCTGATCTTCCATCAGTGCGCGGGAGATTTCTTTCCAGCTGCGTTCGGCGGTCAGCGCCTGCAGTTCGCCGGACTCGCTGAGCTGGCGCATCAGTTCCAGTGTTTCTGGTGCGACAGTGAAGCCAAGACTGGCATAACGGGCAGCAAAGCGCGCAACGCGCAGCACGCGGAGCGGATCTTCGGCGAATGCGGGGGAAACGTGGCGCAGGATGCGCGCTTCGAGATCGCGTTGCCCATGATAGGGATCGGTGAGGTTCTGCTGGTCGTCCTCAGCTATCGCATTGATGGTCAGATCACGACGGATCAGGTCTTCTTCCAGAGTGACTTCGGGGCTTGCGTGAAAAGTGAACCCGCCATAACCGCGACCGCTTTTGCGTTCGGTGCGGGCAAGGGCGTATTCCTCGCCGGTTTTCGGGTGAAGGAATACCGGAAAATCCGCACCCACGGGGCGAAAGCCCTGGGCGAGCATTTCCTCAGTGGTCGCGCCCACCACCACCCGATCAACGTCGGTGACCGGTATACCCAGCAAGCGATCGCGTACCGCACCGCCAACCTTGAAAATCTGCATAAAAAACCTCCGTTAGCCCGACAGGATAACCCTTGTGTCGGACTTTCGGAGGTCAGAACCGCATCTAGAGATGAATCACGGCCAGGTCGAGTCGACCGTAATCACCCTCGCTGTGTTCACTTCGCGGCGGTACGTGGTGAGTTTTCATGATCTGGTCGCCCTGAAGGGTTTCCAGGTGAATGTCGAAGCCCCACAACCGGTGCAGATGTTTCAGTACCTCGTCGGTGGAATCGCCCAAGGGTTTGCGGTCATGTTGCTGGTGACGCAGGGTCAGCGAGCGGTCGCCGCGGCGGTCGATGCTGTAGATCTGCACGTTCGGTTCGCGGTTGCCGAGGTTGTACTGCGCGGCCAGGGTTTCGCGGATGATCCGGTAACCGGTTTCGTCGTGGATCGCCGGGACCAGCAAATCGTCCTTCTGGTCGTCATCGAGGATGCTGAAGAGCTTCAGGTCGCGGATCACTTTCGGTGACAGGTACTGGAGGATGAAGCTCTCATCCTTGAAACTGCTCATGGCGAATTTGATGCTCGACAGCCAGTCGGAACCGGCGATGTCCGGAAACCAGCGCCGGTCTTCCTCGGTGGGGTTTTCGCACATGCGGCGGATGTCGCGATACATCGCAAAACCCAATGCGTAGGGGTTGATCCCGTTGTAGTAAGGGCTGTCGAAGCCTGGCTGGAACACCACGCTGGTGTGCGAGGTGAGGAATTCCATCATGAACCCGTCAGTCACCAGGCCCTCGTCGTACAGGTCGTTCATCAGGGTGTAGTGCCAGAAGGTGGCCCAGCCCTCGTTCATCACCTGAGTCTGACGCTGTGGATAAAAATACTGGGCGATCTTGCGCACGATCCGCACGATCTCCCGTTGCCACGGCTCCAGCAACGGCGCGTGCTTCTCGATGAAATACAGGATGTTTTCCTGCGGCTCGGCCGGGAACCGGGCGTTGTCCTTGTCGCTGTACTTGTCCGCGCCTTTGGGGATGGTGCGCCACAGATCGTTGATCTGCTTCTGCAAGTGCTCTTCGCGATCCTTCTGCCGCCGGCGTTCTTCCTCGGCGGAAATCGGGTAGGGACGCTTGTAGCGATCGACCCCGTAATTCATCAGCGCATGGCAGGAGTCGAGCAGGTCCTCCACCGCATCGATACCGTGGCGCTCCTCGCATTGCATGATGTACTGCTTGGCGAACACCAGGTAATCGATGATCGAACTGGCATCGGTCCAGGTGCGGAACAGGTAATTGCCCTTGAAGAAACTGTTATGGCCATAGCACGCGTGTGCCACCACCAGCGCCTGCATGCAGATGGTGTTTTCTTCCATCAGATAGGCAATGCACGGATCCGAGTTGATCACGATCTCGTAGGCCAGCCCCATCTGGCCGCGGCTGTAGGATTTCTCGGTGCTGAGGAAGTGTTTGCCGTAGGACCAGTGGTGATAGCCCAGTGGCATGCCGACCGAGGCATAGGCGTCCATCATCTGTTCGGCGGTGATCACTTCGATCTGGTTGGGATAGGTGTCCAGGGCATAGCCGGCCGCAATCCGGGCGATTTCGCGGTCGTAGGCCTGGATCAGCTCGAACGTCCATTCGGAGCCGGTGGAAATGGGTTGGCGTTTCTGCTCTTTGGCGGTCATGTCACTAACCTGCGCTGGAAGAGTTCACGGAAGACCGGATAGATATCCCCGGCCGAGACCAGTTGCTGCTGGGCAAACGTGTCGGAAAAGGCTTCGGCGATGCGTTCGTATTCGTACCAGAGGGCCTGGTGTTCGCGCGGGGTGATCTCCACATAAGTGTAGTACTGCACAAACGGCATGATCTGATTGATCAGGATGTCGCGGCAGATCGGCGAGTCATCGTTCCAGTTGTCGCCGTCGGAAGCCTGCGCGGCGTAGATGTTCCATTCGTTGCTCGGGTAGCGCTCGGCCATGATCTCCTGCATCAGCTTCAGGGCGCTGGAGACGATGGTGCCGCCGGTTTCCCGCGAGTAGAAGAACTCTTCCTCGTCCACTTCCCGGGCGCTGGTGTGATGGCGGATGAACACTACGTCGATCTTGTCGTAGTTCCGCTTGAGGAACAGGTACAGCAGGATGAAAAAGCGTTTGGCGATGTCCTTGGTCGCCTGGGTCATCGAGCCGGACACGTCCATCAGGCAGAACATCACCGCTTTCGAGCTGGGGTTGGGTTGCTTGATCAGCAGGTTGTATTTCAAGTCGAAAGTATCGAGGAACGGCACGCGGTGAATGCGCGCGCTGAGTTTCTCGATTTCCGCTTCGAGTTCCTGAATATCGCCGAAGTTGTCCGGCTCTTCGCGCTTTAATCGCGCCAGTTCCTCTTTGGCCTCGCGCAGTTTGGCACGGCTGCTGCCGGACAGCGCAATGCGCCGGGCGTGGGCCGAGCGCAGGGTGCGGATGATATTGATCCGCGACGGGTTGCCTTCGTTACTGATCCCCGCGCGCACGGTCTTGAAGGTGTCGGTACCACTGAGGTTGCGCTTGACCAGATTCGGCAGTTCAAGGTCCTCGAACATGAACTCGAGGAATTCTTCCTGGGTGATCTGGAAAACGAATTCGTCCATGCCCTCGCCGGAATTGCCAGCCTTGCCGGGACCGCGTCCACCGCCGCCCCCCGGAGGCCTGGCGATGTGTTCGCCGGCAGTGAATTCCTTGTTGCCGGGATGAACCACGGTCTGCTTGCCGCCGCGACCGTGGTGAAGCACCGGTTCGTCGATATCGCGACCGGGAATGCTGATCTGTTCGCCGTGTTCCATGTCAGTGATGGAACGGCGGCTGACTGCCTCTTCGACAGCCTTCTTGATGTGATCACGGTAACGCCGCAGGAAGCGCTGGCGGTTCACCGTGCTCTTGTTCTTGCCATTGAGACGTCGGTCGATCACATAGCTCATACGTGGCCCTCCGGGCAGCTTCAAGTTGTGAGCTGCGAGCCGCAAGTAGAAGCACAGCGTTCACATGCTTTTTTCTTGCAGCTCGTAGCTTGAAGCTTGTAGCTGTTTTACTGCGATTTCCGGACCCGTAGGTACCATTCGGACAGAAGTCTTACCTGTTTGTCGGTGTAGCCGCGTTCGACCATTCGAGTAACGAAGTCGTTGTGTTTCTGTTGATCCTCTTTGCTCGCCTTGGCATTGAAGCTGATGACTGGCAGCAGGTCTTCGGTGTTCGAGAACATTTTCTTCTCGATGACCACCCGCAGTTTCTCGTAGCTGAGCCAGGTCGGGTTCTTGCCGTTGTTGTTGGCTCGGGCGCGCAACACGAAGTTGACGATTTCGTTGCGGAAATCCTTCGGATTGCTGATGCCCGCCGGTTTCTCGATTTTCTCCAGTTCTTCGTTCAGGGCGACACGGTTGAGAATCTCGCCGGTTTCCGGATCGCGGTATTCCTGATCCTGGATCCAGAAGTCCGCATACAGCACATAGCGGTCGAAGATGTTCTGCCCGTACTCGCTGTAAGACTCCAGATAAGCGGTCTGGATCTCCTTGCCGATGAATTCGATATAACGCGGCGCGAGGTATTCCTTGAGGTAGCGCAGGTAGCGTTCGCGGGTCTCGGCCTGGAACTGTTCCTGCTCGATCTGTTGTTCCAGTACATACAACAGGTGCACCGGGTTGGCGGCGATTTCATGCGGATCGAAGTTGAACACCTTGGACAGAATCTTGAACGCGAAGCGGGTCGAGAGACCGTTCATGCCTTCGTCGACGCCCGCCGAATCGCGGTATTCCTGGATCGACTTGGCCTTCGGATCGGTATCCTTGAGATTTTCCCCGTCGTAGACGCGCATCTTCGAGTAGATGTTGGAGTTTTCCGGTTCCTTGAGGCGCGACAGCACGGTGAACTGCGCCAGCATCTTCAGGGTGTCGGGGGCGCAGTGTGCTTTGGCCAGCGAACTGTTGAACAGCAATTTGTCGTAAATCTTCACCTCGTCACTGACCCGCAGGCAGTACGGCACTTTGACGATGTAGATCCGGTCGATGAACGCTTCGTTGTTCTTGTTGTTGCGGAAGGTGTGCCACTCCGATTCGTTGGAGTGCGCGAGCAGGATCCCGGTGAACGGAATCGCCCCCAGCCCTTCGGTACTGTTGTAGTTGCCTTCCTGCGTGGCGGTCAGCAATGGGTGCAGCACCTTGATCGGTGCCTTGAACATTTCGACGAATTCCATCAGGCCCTGGTTGGCCCGGCACAGCGCACCGGAGTAGCTGTAGGCGTCGGCGTCGTTCTGTGGGTATTCCTCGAGTTTGCGGATGTCGACCTTACCGACCAGCGCCGAGATGTCCTGGTTGTTCTCGTCACCCGGTTCGGTCTTGGCCACGGCGATCTGGTTGAGGATCGACGGATACAGTTTGACCACACGGAACTGGCTGATGTCGCCACCGAATTCGGCCAGGCGTTTGGTCGCCCACGGCGACATGATGGTGTTCAGGTAGCGCCGCGGGATGCCGAAGTCTTCCTCGAGGATCGCGCCATCTTCGGTGGCGTTGAACAGACCCAGCGGCGATTCGAATACCGGCGAGCCCTTGATCGCGTAGAAGGGCACTTTTTCCATCAGCTGTTTCAGCTTCTCGGCCAGGGACGATTTACCGCCACCGACGGGGCCGAGCAGGTAGAGGATCTGTTTCTTCTCTTCCAGGCCTTGGGCGGCATGGCGGAAATACGAGACGATCTGGTCGATGCATTCTTCCATCCCGTGGAAGTCTTCAAAGGCCGGATAGCGACGAATCACCTTGTTGGAGAAGATCCGCGACAGCCGCGAGTTGGTCGACGTGTCGAGCAGCTCGGGTTCGCCGATGGCCATCAATAGACGCTCGGCGGCGGAAACGTAAGCGCTGCGGTCCTTTTTGCACAGCTCCAGGTACTCCTGCAGCGAGAGTTCTTCCTGGCGTGTGGACTCGAAGCGTTGTTGGAAGTGGCTAAAGATACTCATGACGTCACCTCGCTCGATACGTGGAGCCGACGCCGGATCACTCAGTCGATGCTGGCAAGCAGCCGTGGTGGCTGCCTGTTTACCCCCCAGAACACTTTCGCGGTCGACAACCTTGAAAGTCACTCCCGATGACCCGTGCGCCGGTGTACCGGCTCTCCCCTGTTTTGGATGGCCTGGGCTTAAGGATAGTTGGGAATTCGGGAGGTAAAGGCGAGATACGTAATTAGTTGTGGCAGACCGTTCGTCTGCCCCGCGCAGGCCCACGGCAGCCGGGGCCTGCACGTGACAAAAAAATTATTCGGCGGCGCCTTGCGCGGTTTCCGACGGATAAGTCGTACGCCACAACTCAAAGCCACCGTCCATGCTGTAGACGTCGGAGAAACCCTGACTGATCAGGTAGGCGGCCGCGCCCTGGCTGGAATTGCCGTGGTAGCAGACGACAACGGTCGGTGCATCGAGGTCGGCGCCTTGAATGAAGGCGTGCAGCGAGTGGTTGTCCAGATGCTTCGAACCGCTGATATGCAGGGCGGCAAAAGTTGCAGGATCACGGACATCGACCACGACTGCGCCTTGCTCACGCAGGGCATGGGCCTGTTCCGGGGGGATTCGTTTGAATTCGCTCATGGCGGGTTCCTGTAGCTCGGCAGAGTGCGCAGTCTAACGCGGGGCGCTGACTGGCGGAGTTTCGGGGATAAGTGGTGCGACTGATGGCGCAAGCCCGCCGTGTTCATCGCATTTGCATGACACGCGCTCGCCGCTGTCGACGTTCATCAGGGTCAGGCTGCCGCCCCAGACACAACCGGTGTCCAGTGCCGAGATGCCCGGTTCACGGACATCGCCTTCCAGCGCGGCCCAGTGGCCGAAAATGATGCGCAGGCCGCGGGTCTTGCGCTCTTTGTGCTGGAACCATGGCTTATAGCCGGGCGGGGCAGTGTCCAGGCCTTCCTTGCTTTTGAGATCGAGCTTGCCGTCGGCGGTGCAGAAGCGCATGCGGGTGAAATAGTTGGTGATGACGCGCAGGCGGGTCACGCCCGTGAGCTCGCTGTCCCACTTCGCCGGCTCATTGCCGTACATGCCATCGAGATACAGCGGAAACAGGTTGTCGTCACGCAGTGCCGCTTCGGCCTCGGCCGCGTACTTCAGGGCCTTGCGCAAGGACCACTGCGGTGGGATGCCTGCGTGCACCATGGCTACTTCGCGTTGTTCGTCGTAGTGCATGAGTTTCTGCTGGCGCAGCCACTCGAGCAGATCGGCTGCGTCGGGGGCTTCAATGATCTCGCGCAGGGTATCGGACTTCTTCAGGCGCTCAATGTTGTTGGCCGCAGCGAGCAGGTGCAGGTCATGGTTACCCAGTACGCAAACCAGCGAATCGCGCATGCCGTAGAGAAAACGCAGGGTCTCCAGCGATTGCGGGCCGCGGTTGACCAGGTCGCCGACCAGCCACAGCCGATCGAGCTTCGGGTCGAAAGCCACTTGCTTGAGCAGACATTTGAGCGGTTCGAGGCAGCCTTGCAGGTCGCCGACGGCGTACGTCGTCATCAGTGCAAGGCTCCGGGCACAGCGAGGCGGAAAGGCTTGATGATCGCGTCAAAATGCTTGCCGTCGTCGGCGACCATTTCATAAGAGCCCTGCATGGTGCCGACCTTGGTGGTCATCACTGTGCCGCTGCTGTAAGTGTGGCTCTTACCTGTGTCGATCAGCGGTTGCTGGCCGACGACACCGGCGCCGCGCACTTCTTCGACATGCCCGTCACCGTCGGTGATCACCCAATGCCGCGACAACAGCTTGGCCGGGAGCGCGCCATTGTTTTGCACGGTGATGGTGTAGGCGAAGGCGAAGCGGTTGTGCTCGGGTTGCGATTGGTCTGCCAGGTAGCGGGTAACGACACTGACGTCGACCTGATAACGAGAATCGGACATGCAAAAGGGCCTTAAGCAAAGCGGAACGCGAGGCGTAGCTGATGGGGAATCAGTCTAGGCAAGTATCCGGCAGTAAACCAGAGTGGCGTCCTGCCCGATAGCGTACATCGCCAGTCAGTCGGCGGCGGGGGCGGCAGGAACCTGCTCGGCGAGCTTGTCGGCCAGGCGCACGAATGCGGCCAGGTCCAGTTGCTCGGGGCGCAGGCTGCCATCGACACCGGCGGCTTCGATCTCGGCAGCGGTCATCAATTGCTTGAGGGTGTTGCGCAGGGTCTTGCGACGCTGGTTGAAGGCTTCGCGAACGACACGCTCGAGCAGGCGATGATCCTTGGCCGGGTGCGGCAGTACCGCATGCGGCACCAGGCGGACGATGGCCGAGTCGACCTTTGGCGGCGGGTTGAAAGCGCCCGGGCCGACGTTGAACAGGTGTTCCACACGGCAGTGATACTGAACCATGATCGACAGACGACCCCAGTCGCCGCCACCCGGGCCTGCGGCCAGGCGCTCGACCACTTCCTTCTGCAGCATGAAGTGCATGTCGCGAATGATGCCGGCGTTGTTCAGCAGGTGGAAAATCAGCGGTGTGGAGATGTTGTACGGCAGGTTGCCGACCACGCGCAGGCTGTTCGGCGCAGCGTTGAGGGTGTTGAAGTCGAACTTCAGCGCATCGCCCTGATGCAGGTTGAAGTTGCTCTTGCCGGCAAACTGCTGGTTGAGGATCGGGATCAGGTCCTTGTCCAGTTCCACCACGTCGAGCTGCGCACCGGAGTTGAGCAGGCCAGCGGTCAGCGCGCCCTGGCCCGGGCCGATTTCCAGCATGCGGTCGCCGGATTTGGCGCTGATGGAGCGCAGGATGCGGTCGATGACGCCGGCATCGTGCAGGAAGTTCTGGCCAAAGCGTTTGCGCGCCTTGTGTTGGTATTGCTCGGTCATAAACGGGTCTCGGCCATCTGGTAGGCGGTTTCCAGGGCGACCTGCAGGCTGCCGGTGTCGATCTTGCCGCTGCCGGCCAGATCCAGGGCGGTGCCGTGATCGACCGAGGTGCGGATGATCGGCAGGCCAAGGGTAATGTTGACTGCGGCGCCGAAGCCTTTGTACTTCAGCACGGGCAGGCCCTGGTCGTGGTACATCGCCAGCACTGCGTCGCAGTGCTCCAGATATTTGGGGGTAAACAGAGTGTCGGCAGGCAGCGGGCCACGAAGGTCCATGCCCTCGCCGCGCAGGCGCTCTAAGGTAGGTTCGATGATGTCGATTTCTTCATGGCCCAGGTGTCCGCCTTCACCGGCGTGCGGGTTGAGCCCACAGACCAGGATGCGTGGCCGGGCGATGCCGAATTTGTCTTGCAGGTCGGCGTGCAGAATCCGCGTGACCCGTTCCAGCCGTTCCGGCGTAATTGCATCGGCAATCTCGCGCAGGGGCAGGTGAGTGGTGACCAGGGCTACGCGCAAACCGCGAGTAGCGAGCATCATCACCACTTGGGCGGTGTGGGTCAGGTCGGCGAGGAACTCTGTGTGCCCGGAGAACGGGATGCCGGATTCGTTGATCACGCCCTTGTGTACAGGGGCGGTGATCATCCCGGCGAAGTCGCCGTTCAGGCAGCCGTTGCCGGCGCGGGTCAGGGTTTCCAGCACGAAGGCAGCATTAGCCTGGTCCAGTTGCCCGGCAACCACGGGGGCGCTGAGCGAGGTGTCCCAGACGTACAGGCTGCCGGCCGCTGCTGGCGCATCCGGCCATTGACCGGGTGCCACTTCCAGCAAAGTGACGGCCAGCCCCAGCTGCGCGGCCCGCTCGGTGAGCAGGTCGCGGCTGGTGATGGCAATCAGGGGGTGTGGCTGGGCTTGCGAGGCGAGCAGCAGGCACAGGTCGGGACCGATGCCGGCTGGTTCGCCGGGTGTCAGCGCGAAACGCTTGGGTTTCACTGCGCTGCCTGGTCTGCACCAGGGAGTTTGATTTCTACGTAGGCTTCTTCACGAATCTGACGCAGCCAGTTCTGCAGCTCTTCATCGTACTTTTTGTTACGCAGAACGGTCATCGCCTGTTGCTCGCGGGCCTGTGCGGTGCTGTCGGTGGCGCGGCGGCCAAGGACTTCCAGCACATGCCAGCCGTACTGGGTCTGGAACGGCTTGGACAGCTGACCTTGTGGGGTCTTGGCCATCACTTCGCGGAATTCCGGTACCAGTGCGTTCGGGTCGATCCAGTTCAGGTCGCCACCGTTGAGTGCCGAACCCGGGTCTTCGGAGTAGTTCTTCGCCAGTTCAGCGAAGTCTTCACCGGCCAGGATGCGCTCGTACAGCGACTGCACCAGGGCCTTGGTCTTGGCTTCGTCACGGATCGGGCTTGGCTTGACCAGGATGTGGCGCACATGCACCTCATCACGCATCTGCGCTTCGCCACCACGTTTGGCCAGCAACTTGAGGATGATGAAACCACCCGGGGTGCGTGCAGGCTGAGTGATGTCGCCAACGGCCATGCTGCTCAGCTCACGATCGAACGGCGGTGGCAGTTGCGCAGCTTTACGCCAGCCCATGTCGCCGCCTTCCAGGGCGTTGTCGCTGCCGGATTTGGCAACGGCCATCTGACCGAAGTCAGCGCCTTGCTTGAGCTTCTGGTAAACGTCCATCGCCTGACGGTAAGCGCTCTGAATCGCATCAGAGTTGGCGCTTTCCGGCGTCGGGATCAGGATGTTGGCCAGGTGCAATTCTTCGGACAGCTGCATCTTGCCCAGGTCGGAGGCGAGGAAGTTCTTCACTTCCTGCTCGGAGACCTGGATGCGCTCTGCCACACGACGCTGACGCACACGGCTGATGATCATCTCGCGCTTGATCTGGTCACGGGCGTCGTCATAGGACAAACCGTCGTGTGCCAGGGCGGCGCGGAATTGATCCACGGTCATGTTGTTGCGCTGGGCAATCGTACCGACCGCCTGGTTCAGCTCTTCATCGGTAATGCGGATGCCGGAACGCTCGCCGATCTGCAGTTGCAGGTTTTCGACGATCAGGCGCTCGAGCACCTGCTGATCCAGCACGCCTGGAGGCGGCATGCCGCCGCCACGTTTGGCGATGGTCTGCTGAACTTCGTGGACGCGCTGGTCCAGTTGGCTCTGCATGACCACGTCGTTATCAACGATCGCGACCACTTTATCGATGGACTGTACTGCGGCGTTGGCCGCAGTACCCAGGAACAGCGCGCCCAGCAGCAGCGGGCGCAGAGAATCAGAAAGCTTGGTCTTCACGTTGACGATAACCTTGGATGCCTTTGTCGAGGAAGCTCTCTACCTTGGCGCCAGTCAGGCCGCCGAGTCCCTTCAGAACAATTTGGAGGAAGACGCCGTGGTCGCCTTTTTCGTTTTGCGGAGCTTCCTGACTGAATTCGTCGTAGGAAACCCAGTAACGGTTGATCAGGCGCAGTTTCCAGCAGCAGTTGTCGTATTCGAAACCACCGAAGGCTTCCAGCGTACGGTTGCGGTTGTAGTCGTACTGCCAGCGGCTGATCGCGCTCCACTGCGGAACGATCGGCCAGATGACCGAGAAGTCATGCTGCTGGATCTTGTAGTAGTCCTTCACGTAGCCAGGTTGGCCCGGCGTGCCGTAGTCGCCGCCGCCCACAGCCCACTTGCCGGTGTTCTGGTCGTAACGGATCTGGTCGTTGCGATAGCGATAACCGACGTTGACCACCTTGTTCGGGTTGTCTTCAGGCTGGTAATGGAACATCGCGCTGCCGGAACGCGGGCTGCGGCTGTCCGGATCCCAGTTGTAGTCGGCAGTGGTGCGCCAATCGCGGTTCCAGCGGTATTCGTATTCCAGCGCGTATGGCGATACGTCGGACTGGGCGTCCTTGCGATCCTTGAACGCGATGCCTGGCAGTTGTACTTCACGATCCTTGAAGTAGTAAGCCTGGCCTACGCTGATGCGCTGACGCTCGAAACCGTTGTCTTCGATCCAGCGGCTGGTCACGCCCAGCGACAGCTTGTTCTCGTCGCCGACACGGTCGGAGCCGGAGAAGCGGTTATCGCGGAAGAGCGACGCGTAGTTGAAGGTGTATTCACTGGTATCGAATACCGGAATGTCTTCCTGATCAACCTTGGGTACATACAGGTAGAACAGACGCGGTTCCAGGGTCTGGCGATAGTTCTTGCCGAAGTACGACGTGTTGCGGTCGAAGTACAGGCCGCTGTCGACGCTGGCGATCGGTACGCCACGGTTCTGGTTGCTGTCGAAGGTGCCGTTGAGCTTTTGCTGCTCAGCAGTCATCGCAGCAATCTGCGACTTGCCGGTGCCGTCCAGATCCAGCTGGTATTGGGTGTACTGGTACTTGAGCGATGGCTTCAGGAAGCCATAGGTCCAGTTCATCGGCAGGCTGACGCCCGGCTTCAGGTTCAGACGATCGCCGTTGGCGCGCGCCAGGCCCTGAACGTTTGTATCCAGGCGAGGCGAGATGGTGCCGTCTTCATTGGTAAAGTTGCCGTTTTGCAGATCACGATCGAACCGAACAATTTCGGTCTCGTAATCGAAATTCAAACCTTCCGGGTGATACGGCAGTTGACCATTGAAGGTGATCTGCGGCAGACGGCCGTAAGGCGTGATGTTCGAAACGGTTGCCAATTGGTACTGCTGCGCATTCAGGCGAGCGGTGTAGCTGTCGCCACGATAGGTCACCGAACCTTGCTGATTCACGAAGTCCTGGCTCTTCACACCGATCTGATCAGTGGTCAGGTCCTGGAAGTAATACGGATCGCTGATCTTGGTGTAGTCGACCTGAGTCAACACACGGGAGTCGAGACCGCCCTTGTGCTGCCAGTTGTACATGTAGCGATTTTTTTCGTAGTCGGTCTGCTTGCTGCGATCGGTATCTTCGTCGTTCAGATACGCCGCACCGAACTGGCCTTCGCTGGACTTGGTCAGGTAACGGAACTCGCCTTCGACCAGCATGCCGCGTTTGCTCATGTAACGCGGGTACAACGTGGCATCGTAGTTCGGCGCCAGGTTGAAGTAGTACGGAGTGACCAGCATGAAGCCGGTATCGCTGCCGGTGCCGATGGTCGGCGGCAGGAAGCCCGATTGACGACGGTCGTCGATCGGGAAGTAGATGTACGGCGTGTACAGGATCGGAATGTCCTTGACCCGCAGTGTCACGTTGGTCGCGGTACCGAAGCCGGTGGCAGGGTTCAGGGTGATGTTGTTGCCCTTGAGCTGCCAGGCGTTGCTGTTCGGTTCGCACGTGGTGTACGTGCCGTCCTTCAAGCGAATGATCGCGTTTTCGGCGCGCTTGGCGTACAGCGCGTTACCGCGGATGCGCGATTTGTGCATCACGTATTCGGCGTTGTCGACCTTGGCTTCACCGGTATCGAGCTGTACATCGGCGTGGTCGCCGACGATCAGTGCGCCGTTGTCGCGGATGCGTACGTCGCCATTGAGTTCGGCGCGGCTCTCGGCCTGGTACAGGCTGGCCTCGTCGGACTCGACCTGCATGCTGCCCTGACGCAGGACCACGTCGCCGGCCAGCGTACCCACCTGATCTTCGGTGTTGTAGCGCGAGGCTTTGGCGCCGATAAAGGTCGGTGCGTCACTTTTATTCGTCTTGTCATTCATGCCAGGACGAATCGGTTCGATATAGGAACCAGAGCAGTAAGGACCGGTCTCGGCCAATTGGGCGGCGGTGAGCTTCTCGCGCGGAACCCAGTCGAGGTGACTGTAGTCTTCGCTACGGGATTTCAGACCGCGGCCCTTGGCTTCGGTGACCAGCACAGGCTTGGCGCCGGTGTCGGATGTGGAACCGTTCTGGGTCGGGGCTTCGCCGGCGGCGCTGACAGCGCTGCCGTCATGCACCGGACGCGGCGGCAATGCAGCTGCCGGCGTCTTGGGTGCACACGCCCAGCCACCCGTTGCCGAGACGGCGCAGTCATACTGCTCGGCGGCAACAACGAATTGACTGGCCAGAGGTTGCATAGCCAGCAGACTGCCGGTTACCAACAACGGAAATTTTTTACGAAACGCGGGGGATTTCAATGCCATCTTATTAGTCCGGGCTTCCTGCGTGCCATCTGCCCGCGGTGTGGGCCGCACGCCTCTCGATGGTCTGAAAAAGATGCTGGATAATAAAGCATGACCCGCTTGACGGCTAGCGCCGTCGGAGACCCTTGCAATGCCTGACCAAGATGTACGCTTGCAACACCTGAAAGTTTGGCTCGATGAGCAGTTGGCAATCCTGTTTGCAGATCAGGGCTGGGGCGCCGTGCCCCCGGCTACGTTGACCGCGGCCAGCAGTGACGCGAGTTTCCGCCGTTATTTCCGCTGGGAAGGAGAGGGGCGCAGCTTCGTCGTGATGGACGCGCCGCCACCCCAGGAAAACTGCAAACCGTTCGTGGATATCGCCTTTTTGCTGGCGAAATCCGGAATTAACGTGCCGAAAATTTATGCAGAAGACCTCGAACGCGGATTTCTTTTGCTCAATGACCTGGGCAACAAGACCTATCTCGACGTAATCGACAGCGAAAATGCCGACGCTTTGTTCAGCGATGCCCTGCAGGCGCTGTTGGCTTTTCAGCAATTGCCGATGGTCGCACCGCTGCCGAGTTACGACGTGGCACTGCTGCGCCGCGAGCTGGAACTGTTCCCCGAGTGGTACGTAAAGCGCGAACTCGGCATCGAGTTCGACGCGGCACAGCAGCAACAATGGCAAGCCGTCAGCGATCTGCTGATCGACAGCGCCCTGGCCCAGCCGAAAGTGCTGGTGCACCGCGACTACATGCCGCGCAACCTGATGCTCAGCGAGCCGAATCCCGGCGTGCTCGACTTTCAGGATGCGGTCTATGGCCCGGTCACCTACGACGTCACCTGCCTGTTCAAGGACGCCTTCCTCAGTTGGCCTGAAGAGCGCGTGCGTGGCTGGCTGGAAAGCTACTGGCAGCAAGCCTCGGCGCTGGACATCCCGGTGCAAGCGGATTTCGAAGACTTCCTGCGTGCCAGCGACCTGATGGGCGTACAACGCCACCTGAAAGTCATCGGCATCTTCGCCCGCATCTGCCATCGCGATGGCAAGCCGCGCTACCTGGCCGACGTGCCGCGTTTCTTCGCCTATATAGAAGCGGTGCTTGCGCGTCGTCCTGAACTGGCGGATCTGCAGGCGTTGCTCGCCAGTCTGCGTGGCGGAGCGACTGCATGAAGGCGATGATTCTGGCGGCAGGCAAGGGCGAGCGCATGCGCCCGCTGACCCTGACCACCCCCAAGCCGCTGGTGCGTGCCGGCGGCGTGCCGTTGATCGAATATCACCTGCGCGCGCTGGCGGCGGCTGGTTTCAGCGAGATCGTGATCAACCATGCCTGGCTCGGTCAGCAGATCGAAGATTACCTGGGCGACGGTTCGCAGTTCGGTGTGAGCATCCAGTACTCGCCGGAAGGTGAGCCGCTGGAAACCGGCGGCGGCATTTTCCGCGCCTTGCCGTTACTCGGTGACGATGCGTTCCTGGTGGTCAACGGCGATATCTGGACCGATTACGACTTCAGCGTGCTGCATCAACCGATCAACGGTCTGGCGCATCTCGTACTGGCGGACAACCCGGCTCATCATCCGACGGGCGATTTCACCCTGACTGACGGCCGGGTACAGGATGGCCAGCAAGGCGCGCAAACCCTGACCTACAGCGGCATCGCCGTGCTCCATCCGCAGTTGTTCGATGGCTGCGCGGACGGCGCATTCAAGCTCGCACCACTGCTGCGCAAAGCCATGGCTGACGGACAGGTCAGCGGTGAGCGTCTGAAAGGTCACTGGGTGGATGTCGGTACGCATGAGCGTCTGGCCGAAGCTGAAGCATTGATAGAAGCGAGTCGTTGATATGTTGTGGCCAGGGACTCTGATTGGAGCCGGAGCGGGTTTTGCGATCGCCAGCATTCCGGGGGCCATGCTTGGGGCATTGTTGGGACAGGCGTTGGATCGGCGCCTGCACCTGCAAAGCTGGGGGCACTTGCGGGAAAAACTCGGCGGACGGCCGATGTTGCGCAACGACGAATTGCTGTTCGTGTTGCTCGGGCGTCTGGCCAAAAGTGACGGGCGAGTGACGGACGGTCATATCCAGCAGGCGCGCCATGAAATGAACGCCCTGGAAATGAGCGAGCCGGCGCGGCGGCGGGCGATTGCTGCGTTCAATCGCGGCAAGTCCGGCGGCGACCGCCTGCGCGGTTATCTGCGCCGCCTGAGTGCTCAGCCGCATGCCGCCGAGGGCGTGTTGCGCGCCTGCTGGCGGATGGTCTGGGCCGACGGTCGTGCGGGCGTCAGTGAGCGTGAATTGTTGGCGCAGTGGGGCAAGTGGCTGGGTTGGACACCCCACCAGATTCAGGCGCTGGCCAATGATTACGAGCCCAATAAACGGCCGATTGTCAGTGCCGCGGTGAGTTATCAGGAAGCGATGCGCCTGCTCGGGGTGTCGGCGACCAGCGAGCCGGCGCAGATCAAGCGTGCCTATCGCCGGCTGCTCAGCCGTCATCACCCGGACAAGATCGCCGGCAGCGGCGCAACGCCGGAGCAGGTGCGTGAAGCGACCGAGAAAACCCGCGAGCTGCACAACGCGTTTACCCTGATTCGGGCGCGGCGGGATTTTCGCTGATCGTTAGAGGTGAGTTGTTGATGAGGGCCTCTTCGCGAGCAAGCCCGCTCCCACATTGATCGCACTCCAGCTGAAGGAATGCGATCAGGGTGGGAGCGGGCTTGCTCGCGAATGGGGCCACTCGATCTATCAGTCAGTCTTCTGCGGATTCAACCAGCCACGCACCCGCCGGAATATTTGTTCCTGCTCAGCCTTTTTATCCGGCAACGCCTTGAGCGCCACCTGGCTGAAGGTAGAAGTCTTCAGGCGCTTGCTGGCCTGCATGCGCTCGAGCGCCGCGTTGCGATCCAGCGCCTTGTCCATGTAGAAAATGTCGGCGGTCGGCAACTTCAGGGTCGGTGTCAGCTCGGCCAATTGTGGCTTGGCCTTGCTCGGCGTTTGCGCATCGACCATCACCAGTTTCTCGACCTGGGAACTCTGCCGCTCGCTGAGAAAGCGCGCTGCCCAGTACGCGCCCGTGCCGTGACCGAGGACCACGACCCGGCGTGCGCTTTGCTGCTCGGCGTAGGCGATCGCCGCATCGATCCGCGCAAAGATCCGCTCGGCATCCGCCTTGGATTGTTCTTCAGTTGTTTCGGCGACCACCTGATCCGCCACTTCCGCTTCACCGCCCGCCGCCTGTTCGATCGGTTGCGCAGTGGTGGAATCCTTGCTGCCACTTTCCGGGGCTTTCGGCGCGGCGGCGGGCGCAATCACCCGCGGTGCAATGACATCGCTTTGCAGATCCGGCAGGGTGATACTCAGGCTGCTCCACTCGACATCGGGCAATTTGCTGCGCAGTGGGCCGATCACTTGCGGCCAGTCAGCGGTTTCGCCGGCGCCGGGGACGATAATCACCGCACCTTTGGGCTCGGCAGTGTTGGCCGGTTTCCACAGGGCGAGGAAAGTATCGGCGCCGGCCTGCAATTGCTGCTGTTCTTGTGCCGGGACTTTGCGTTCGAGTGCTGCGGCTTCTTCCTGACTACGCTCAAGCAGTGGCTGGCGTTCGGCCGGTTTTTCGGCGGCCGGTTGCTCGGCGGTGGAGGCGGGTGCCGGATCGGCGGCCTCGACGGAAAACGCACAAGGCAGGATCAGCGACAGGCACAATGCTGGCATTGCCAGGCGGTAGACAGAGGGCATCGGTTATTCCAGGCCAGAAAAGTATCCCGGCAGCCTAATGGGTTGGTCAGAATTTGTCAGTGTAAGAGACTTCAATGATGCGTTTTTGCTGCCTGTGGGTTATCGGCTGGTTGTGTTTTCCCTTGATGGGCTGGGCGGCGTCTGCGCCGGCGGCGCATGCAGCGCTGTTGACGCCCGGCGAGCAGCAATGGCTGGCGCAGCACCGTGAGCTGCGTGTTGGCTTGGTATTGCAGGCGCCGTACGCGCAATACGACCGGCGCTTGCAGCGACTGTCCGGGGCTAATGTCGAATTGATGAAGGCGCTGGCCAAGACGCTGAACGTCGAGCTGAGCTGGCGCAATTTTCAGGACCTGGCGCAACTGGAAGACGCCGCCCGCGAAGGCGAAATCGACATCGCCCCGGGCCTGACCCAGACCCCGGGTGCGCTGCGCCTGTGGCTGTTTTCCGATCCTTACATGCGTGTGCCGCAACTGGTGGTCAGCGACCAGAAGAGCGGCGGCGTGGTCGAGCTGGAAAAGCTCGACAGCCTGTCCCGCGTCGCGGTGCGCATGCCTAGCGTCACGGCCGACTATTTGCGCAGCACCTATCCCCATCTGAATCTGCAAGGCGTGCCGCTGGAGCGGCAGGCGCTGCAACTGTTGTTGACTCAACAAGCGTCCTACGCCGTGATAGATGAAGCGCAACTCGGGCGGTTGTCCGCCGAACCTGAGTTCGCCGGGCTGGTCGTGGTCGGCGATATCGGCTTGCCGCAGCTGTTGCGGGTTGCCACGCGGCGCGACTGGCCGCAATTGGCCGGGATCATCGAAAGCGCCTTGCGAGCGATCCCGGCCAAGGATCTGGAGCGCCTGCACAACCAATGGCTGCAACCCAAGTACCCACGGCTGACGGAATCGCCGGGGTTTTGGCAGAACCTCAGCCTGCTGTTCGCGGTGTTGCTGCTCAGTTGCCTGGCCATCGTGGTCTGGCAACGACGCCAGCAACACAGCCTCGAACAGCGTCTGCTGGCTGCACGTGAAGACATCGCCCTGCGCGCGGCCAGCGAAGAAGCCTTGCGCCTGACCCAGTTTTCCATCGATCAAAGCACCGTCGGCATTCTCTGGGTCAACTGGGATAGCCATGTGCGCTACGCCAACCGGGCGGCGGAACACATGCTCGGTTATCCACAGGGCGCGCTGATCGAACGGCCGCTGATCGACTTCGAACCCGGCCTGCACATGGATCGCTGGCTCAACCTGTGGAAACGCGCGCGGGCCAGTGAGGAAGGGCCGCTGAGCTTTGAAACCAGTTGCGTGCGCGCTGATGGCAGCATCCTGCCGGCGGACGTCTCGCTGAGTTTTCTGCGTTTTCGCGACAGCGAGTATCTGGTGGTTTATCTCACCGACGTCACCGAGCGCCGCCGCGCCCTGGCCGCGTTGCAGGAAAGTGAAGCGCGCCTGCAGGGCATCGCCGCCAACGTTCCGGGGCTGGTGTTCCGCCTGGAGCGGGCGCCGGTGACCGGTCAGATCGATTTCGCCTACATCAGCGAGGGCAGCGAGAGTCTGGTCGGCTACGCGCCGGCCGCCATCGCCCACCGCGACATGGGCTTGCGCAGTCTGGTGCACCCGGATGACAAGGCCAGTTACCACCAGACCCAGGATCAAGCGCTGGACACTGACAGTGACTGGTCGTGGCAGGGCCGCATCCTCACTCGCCAGGGCGAACAGCGCTGGGCCGAGATCAAGGCGATCACCCGCCAACTGGAGGATGGCGCTTATGTCTGGGACGGCATCGTCTGGGACATCAGCGAAAGCAAACGTATCGAGCTGGAGCTGGCCGCCTCCCGCGAGCAACTGCGCGAATTGTCGGCGCACCTGGAAAGCGTGCGCGAAGAAGAGAAAGCGCGCATTGCCCGGGAAGTGCACGATGAGCTGGGGCAGATGCTCACGGTGCTGAAGCTGGAAACCTCGATGTGCGAACTGGCCTATGCACAACTCGACCCGGGGCTGCACGAGCGCTTGAACAGCATGAAGCGCCTGATCGCCCAGTTGTTCCAGTTGGTGCGCGATGTGGCGACGGCGTTGCGCCCGCCGATTCTCGATGCCGGGATTGCTTCAGCGATCGAGTGGCAGGCGCGACGCTTCGAGGCGCGCACGCAAATTCCGTGTCTGGTGCAGGTGCCGGACAATCTGCCGGCGCTCAGCGATGCCAAGGCGATTGGCCTGTTCCGCATCCTGCAGGAGGCGCTGACCAATGTGATGCGCCATGCTCAGGCGCATACTGTGGAGCTGACGCTGGCGCTGGAAGGCGACGAGTTGTGCCTGACGGTCAGCGATGATGGCGTAGGCTTTGTCGCTGCGGCGGATCGGCCGACGTCCTTTGGTTTGGTCGGTATGCGCGAGCGGGTGTTGATCATGGGCGGGCGGCTGGTACTGGAGAGTGAGCCGGGGGAGGGCACCAGTCTGCATGTGTGGGTGCCGGTGAATGAGGTTTGAAGGTTTGTGGTGTTTGCGCTGACGCTATCGCGAGCAGGCTCGCTCCCACAGGGTTTGGTGTGTACCTGAAATCTGGAGAAAAAATTTGATCCGTGTACTGGTAGCCGAAGACCACACCATCGTCCGTGAAGGCATCAAGCAATTGATCGGCCTGGCCAAGGATCTGCAAGTGGTGGGGGAGGCGAGCAATGGCGAGCAGTTGCTCGAAACCTTGCGCAGCGTGCCGTGTGAAGTGGTGTTGCTGGACATCTCGATGCCTGGCGTCAATGGGCTGGAGGCGATCCCACGGATTCGCGCGCTGAACAATCCGCCGGCGATTCTGGTGCTGTCGATGCACGATGAGGCGCAAATGGCCGCCCGTGCGCTCAAGGTCGGCGCCGCGGGCTATGCGACCAAGGACAGCGATCCGGCATTGCTGCTGACGGCGATTCGCAAGGTGGCGGCCGGCGGGCGCTACATCGACCCGGAACTGGCCGACCGCATGGTCTTCGAAGTCGGTCTGACCGACGCGCGTCCATTGCATTCGCTGCTGTCCGAGCGTGAGTTCTCGGTGTTCGAACGCCTGGCCCAGGGCGCCAACGTCAACGACATCGCCCAGCAACTGGCGCTGAGCAGCAAGACCATCAGCACCCACAAGGCGCGACTGATGCAGAAGCTCAACATCACCTCGCTGGCCGAGCTGGTCAAATACGCGATGGAGCACAAACTCCTCTGAGAACACCGTATTTCTAATGTGGGAGCGGGCTTGCTCGCGAATGCGGTGGGTCATCCAATCATTCATTGACTGACACACCGCATTCGCGAGCAAGCCCGCTCCCACAGGGAATCTCCATCTGGCCTGCCATTGCGGGCATATCCATTAGCGACAGGCGCTTTTGCCTGTTCTTGCAGCTTGCAGCTCATCGCTTGCCGCTGCGTTTGCCAAAACGCGCCATCCTTGTAGGGCAATCCCTACCCCCAACCTTCCATCCGGCTGAGGCGATTCTCTCCTGCGCCCCGATTTGCGTGGCTGGCGCCAGCCACTAGGCTTAATCCACAGCAGTTACCAATAACAAAGGTGTGGGTATGAGCCAGGTCGATTCAAACGCAGGGGCCAGTGACGTGCTGGTCAGCTTTCGTGGAGTGCAGAAGAGCTACGACGGCGAGAACCTGATCGTCAAAGACCTCAACCTGGACATTCGCAAAGGCGAGTTCCTGACTCTGCTCGGACCGTCCGGCTCGGGCAAGACCACCAGCCTGATGATGCTCGCCGGGTTCGAAACCCCGACCGCTGGCGAAATCCTCTTGGCCGGCCGTGCAATCAACAACGTGCCGCCGCACAAGCGTGACATCGGCATGGTGTTCCAGAACTACGCGCTGTTCCCGCACATGACCGTGGCCGAGAACCTGGCCTTTCCGCTGACCGTACGTGGCCTGAACAAGAGCGACGTCAGCGACAAGGTCAAGAAGGTCCTGAGCATGGTCCAGCTTGACGCGTTCGCTTCGCGCTATCCGGCACAACTCTCCGGCGGTCAGCAGCAGCGTGTGGCGCTGGCGCGGGCGCTGGTGTTCGAACCGCAACTGGTGCTGATGGACGAACCGCTGGGCGCACTCGACAAGCAACTGCGCGAACACATGCAGATGGAGATCAAGCACCTGCACCAGCGCCTCGGCGTGACCGTGGTCTACGTGACCCACGACCAGGGTGAAGCGCTGACCATGTCCGACCGCGTCGCCGTGTTTCATCAGGGCGAGATCCAGCAGATCGCCCCGCCGCGCACGCTTTACGAAGAACCGAAAAACACCTTCGTCGCCAACTTCATCGGCGAGAACAACCGCCTCAATGGCCGACTGCTCAGCCAGAGCGGCGAGCGTTGCGTGGTCGAGTTGGGTCGCGGCGAGAAGGTCGAGGCGCTGGCGGTCAACGTCGGCCAGACCGGCGAACCCGTGACTCTGTCGATTCGCCCGGAGCGCGTGAGCCTCAACGGTTCGAGCGACCAATGCGTCAACCGCTTCTCAGGGAGGGTGGCGGAATTCATCTATCTGGGCGACCACGTCCGGGTGCGCCTGGAAGTCTGCGGCAAGACCGACTTCTTCGTGAAACAGCCGATTGCCGAGCTCGATCCAGCGCTCGCGGTCGGCGACGTGGTACCGCTTGGCTGGCAGGTCGAGCACGTTCGCGCACTCGATCCTCTTCTAGAGGCGCACTAAGCGCCCCGGCAATACCAACACCAACCCTGCACGTGGAGAGAACAATAAATGTTGAGATCCCTGAAGTTCACCGCCCTGACCCTGGGCCTGATGGGTGCGGCCAGCGCTATGGCCGCCGGTCCCGATCTGACTGTGGTGTCGTTTGGCGGGGCGAACAAGGCGGCGCAAGTCAAAGCCTTCTACGCACCGTGGGAAGCGGCGGGCAACGGCAAGATCGTTGCCGGCGAGTACAACGGCGAAATGGCCAAGGTCAAAGCCATGGTCGACACCAAGAGCGTGTCGTGGGATCTGGTGGAAGTTGAATCGCCAGAGCTGTCCCGTGGTTGCGATGAAGACATGTTCGAACAGCTCGACCCGGCGCTGTTCGGCAAGACTGAAGACTACGTCAAAGGTGCGATTCAGCCGTGCGGCGTGGGCTTCTTCGTCTGGTCGACCGTGCTCGCGTACAACGCCGACAAGCTGAAAACCGCGCCAACCAGTTGGGCCGATTTCTGGGACACCAAGAAATTCCCGGGCAAGCGTGGCCTGCGCAAAGGCGCCAAGTACACCCTGGAATTCGCGCTGATGGCCGACGGTGTTGCACCGAAGGACGTTTATAAAGAGCTGGCGAGCAAGGGAGGACAGGATCGCGCGTTCAAGAAACTCGATGAACTCAAGCCGAGCATTCAGTGGTGGGAAGCCGGCGCGCAACCACCGCAATACCTTGCTTCCGGTGACGTGGTCATGAGCTCGGCCTACAACGGTCGCATCGCCGCCGTGCAGAAAGAATCCAACCTGAAAGTGGTGTGGAATGGCGGCATCTACGACTTCGATGCGTGGGCCATCCCGAAAGGTCTGGACGCCAAGCGCGCCGAAGCGGCGAAGAAATTCATCGCCTACTCGGTTCAGCCGCAGCAACAGAAGACCTACTCGGAAAACATCGCCTACGGCCCGGCCAACACCCAAGCCGTACCGCTGCTGAGCAAGGACGTGCTGAAAGACATGCCGACCACTCCGGAAAACATCGCCAACCAGGTGCAGATCGACGTCAGCTTCTGGGCTGATAACGGCGAGCAACTGGAGCAGCGCTTCAATTCCTGGGCTGCGAAATAACCACAGTCTGAAGGAAGACTTTGTGGCGAAGGAGCTTGTGTGGTGAGGGGATTTATCCCCGATGGGTTGCGAAGCAGCCCCCGAAGCCATACCCGCTCGGTGTGTCAGATAAACCGGATTCTCAGGTTTTACGACTGCTGCGCAGCCGATCGGGGATAAATCCCCTCGCCACAAAAACTCCTCTGAGACCTGTGGTGTTTCAACACAACAGAGGTGGTTCGCCACCTCTGTAACGATCAAAGATTTGCGGAGTACGTCATGGCCATCGCCGTTCCCCTGAACGAGGGCGCCAGCCCCACCTTGAAGCAGAAGCTCAAGCGCGCCGAGCGGGTCAACCGCTGGAAGGCTCAGGCGTTGATTGCGCCGCTGGTGCTGTTTCTGTTGCTGGTGTTTCTGGTGCCGATCGTGGCGCTGCTCTACAAAAGCGTCGGCAACCCGGAAGTGGTCGGCGGCATGCCGCGCACCGTGGCGGCCATCGCCAGTTGGGACGGCCGTGGCCTGCCCGCTGAACCGGTGTACAAAGCGGCCGGCGAAGATCTCGCCGAAGCCCGCAAAAACCAGACGCTGGGCGATCTGTCCAAGCGCTTGAACATGGAGTTGGCCGGCTATCGCAGCCTGCTGACCAAAACCGCCCGGGCGCTGCCCTTCGCCAGCGAACCGGCCTCCTATAAAGAAGCCCTCGAAGCGCTCGATGAGCGTTGGGGCGATCCGGCCTACTGGCAAGCGGTCAAACGCAACACCAGCAGCATCACGCCTTACTACCTGCTGGCGGCGGTGGATCACCGTATCGATGATCTCGGCGAACTGGCCCCGGCCACCCCGGATCAGGCGATCTACCTCGACATCTTCGCCCGCACGTTCTGGATGGGCCTGATCATCACCGTGATCTGTCTGTTCCTCGCCTATCCACTGGCCTACCTGCTGGCGAACCTGCCATCGCGGCAGAGCAACCTGCTGATGATTCTGGTGCTGTTGCCGTTCTGGACCTCGATTCTGGTGCGGGTCGCGGCGTGGATCGTGTTGCTGCAATCGGGCGGGCTGATCAACAGCGCGCTGATGGCGATGGGCATCATCGATAAGCCGCTGGAGCTGGTGTTCAACCGCACCGGGGTCTACATCTCGATGGTGCACATCCTGCTGCCGTTCATGATTCTGCCGATCTACAGCGTGATGAAAGGCATCTCGCCAACCTACATGCGCGCCGCGATTTCGCTGGGTTGTCACCCGTTCGCCAGTTTCTGGCGGGTGTACTTCCCGCAGACTTATGCCGGCGTCGGTGCCGGTTGCCTGTTGGTGTTCATCCTCGCCATCGGCTACTACATCACCCCGGCGCTGCTCGGCAGCCCGAACGATCAGATGGTCAGCTACTTCGTCGCGTTCTACACCAACACCAGCATCAACTGGGGCATGGCCACTGCGCTGGGCGGCTTGTTGCTGCTGGCGACCGTGGTGCTTTATCTGATCTACAGCTGGCTGGTGGGCGCCAGTCGCCTGCGCCTGAGCTAAGGGGAATTTGAAATGCTGAGTCCTTACATGTCGCCCATCGAACGGGTGTGGTTCTACAGCTTGCGGATTCTCTGCGGCCTGATCCTGCTGTTCCTGATTCTGCCGGTGCTGGTGATCGTGCCGCTGTCGTTCAACTCCGGCAGTTTTCTGGTGTACCCACTGCAGGGCTTCTCCCTGCACTGGTATCAGGACTTCTTCGCCTCGGCGGAATGGATGCGCTCGCTGAAGAACAGCATCATCGTCGCTCCTGCGGCGACCGTGCTGGCGATGGTCTTCGGCACCCTGGCCGCCATTGGCCTGACCCGTGGCGATTTCCCCGGTAAGGCGCTGGTGATGGCGCTGGTGATTTCGCCGATGGTGGTGCCGGTGGTGATCATTGGTGTGGCGAGTTATCTGTTCTTCGCGCCGCTGGGTCTGGGCAACAGCTTCTTCTCGCTGATCGTGGTGCACGCAGTGCTGGGTGTGCCGTTCGTGATCATCACCGTGTCGGCGACGTTGCAGGGGTTCAACCACAATCTGGTGCGGGCGGCGGCCAGCCTTGGCGCTTCGCCATTGACCACGTTCCGTCGGGTGACCCTGCCGTTAATTGCGCCGGGGGTGATTTCCGGGGCGCTGTTTGCCTTTGCCACTTCGTTCGATGAAGTAGTGGTGACGCTGTTCCTCGCCGGCCCCGAGCAAGCGACCTTGCCACGGCAGATGTTCAGCGGGATCCGCGAGAACCTCAGCCCGACGATTGCGGCGGCGGCCACCTTGCTGATCGCTTTTTCGGTGATTTTGTTACTGACGCTGGAATGGCTGCGTGGCCGTAGCGAGAAACTGCGTACCGCGCAGGTCTGACGCCCAGATCAAAAGCCACCCCCTCACCCCAGCCCTCTCCCCCAAGGGGGCGAGGGGGAAAGGGAGCAGATCTTCATGCTGTTCAGAATCTGAGTTCGACTCGGTATTGCACGTCGATGGACTTCGAGAGTGCAGCTCGGTCAGTCCCCTCTCCCTCCGGGAGAGGGTTAGGGTGAGGGGCTTTTGCTCTTGATTATTCACCAACTGAATACCAGACAACCCCAAACCCTCAGCTACGCTTGTGCTCAGCTCCCACATCTATAAGAGGCTGCGCACGATGAGTCTGTCCCAGTTCAAAATTGCTCACAAACTGATCACCGGCGCCGGGGCCATCGAGCAACTGGCGGCGGAGCTCACGCGGCTGGATATCGACAACCCGCTGATCGTCACCGACGCCGCGCTGGTCAAGTCCGGCACCGTGGAGCTGGCGCTGTGCCAATTGGGCGGGCGCGAGTACGAGATTTTTGATCGGGTGCTGCCGGACCCGGAAATCGCCATCGTCGAAGATTGCATGCGCGTGTATCGCGAGGGCGGGCATGACGGCTTGATCGGTCTCGGTGGCGGCAGTGCCATCGACATCGCCAAGAGTGTCGCCGCGTATGCCGGATACCACGGCGCGCTGGAAGACCTGTTCGGCGTCGATCAGGTGCCGCGCAAAGGCCCGCCGCTGATCGCCATCCCGACCACCGCCGGCACCGGCTCGGAAGTGACTAACGTCGCCATCCTCTCCGACAAGGTCGCGCAACTGAAGAAAGGCATCGTCAGCGACTACCTGTTGCCGGACGTGGCGCTGGTCAGCCCGCAAATGACCCTGACCTGCCCGCGCAGCGTCACCGCCGCCAGTGGCGTCGATGCGCTGGTGCATGCCATCGAATCCTATCTGTCGGTCAACGCTTCGCCGATCACCGATTCGCTGGCGCTCGGCGCAATCAGGTTGATTGCCAAGTCGCTGCCCAAGGCCTATGCCAATGGCGCCAATCTGCAGGCCCGTGAGGACATGGCCACCGCCAGCCTGATGGCCGGGATGGCGTTCGGCAATGCCGGAGTCGGCGCGGTGCATGCGTTGGCCTATCCGTTGGGCGGGCGCTTCAACATCGCCCATGGCGTGAGTAACGCGTTGTTGCTGCCGTATGTCATGACCTGGAACAAGATGGCCTGCGTCGAGCGCATGCAGGATATCGCCGAAGCCATGGGGGTGAAGACCGTTCATCTGAGCGCCACCGAGGCGGCGGACAAAGCCGTGCAGGCAATGACCGAACTGTGCGCGGCGGTGGAAATTCCGGCCGGGCTGCGCAGTTTTGGCGTTCCGCAAGAGGCGATCCCGGCCATGGCCGTGGAGGCCGCGGGAATCGAGCGTCTGATGCGCAACAACCCGCGCAAGCTCAGCGCTGCGGATATCGAGAAGATCTACCGAGCGGCGTACTGATCATCGCGGTCACGGTGCGCGCACGGAAACTTGAGGTATACAATGCGCGCCATCGTGATTTAGCTCAGAAAAGGTGCGTCATGCAGCCCTTCGTAATTGCTCCGTCGATTCTCTCCGCCGACTTCGCCCGCCTCGGCGAAGAAGTGGACAATGTTCTGGCCGCCGGTGCCGACTTCGTCCACTTCGATGTCATGGACAACCACTATGTGCCGAACCTGACCATCGGCCCGATGGTTTGCGCGGCACTGCGCAAGTACGGCATCACTGCGCCGATCGACGCACACCTGATGGTCAGCCCGGTGGATCGCATTGTCGGCGACTTCATTGAGGCCGGCGCCACTTACATCACCTTCCACCCGGAAGCCACGCTGCACGTCGATCGTTCGCTGCAACTGATCCGTGAAGGCGGCTGCAAATCCGGCCTGGTGTTCAACCCGGCGACCCCGCTGGACGTGCTCAAGTACGTGATCGACAAGGTCGACATGGTCTTGCTGATGAGCGTCAACCCGGGCTTCGGCGGGCAGAAGTTCATTCCTGGCACCCTCGACAAACTGCGCGAAGCGCGGGCGATCATCGATGCCTCGGGGCGTGACATCCGTCTGGAAATCGACGGCGGGGTCAACGTCAACAATATCCGTGAAATCGCGGCCGCTGGCGCTGACACCTTTGTGGCCGGTTCGGCGATCTTCAATGCACCGAACTATCAGGAAGTCATCGACAAGATGCGTTCCGAACTGGCGCTGGCGCGCCCATGAGCGGTTTTGAGCAGCTGTTCCCGGGGCAACTGCCACGGTTGGTGATGTTCGATCTGGATGGCACGTTGATCGACTCGGTTCCCGACCTGGCGGCGGCGGTGGACACCATGCTGCTCTCCCTCGGCCGCAAGCCTGCCGGTATCGAGGCGGTACGCGAGTGGGTCGGCAATGGCGCACCGGTGCTGGTGCGCCGGGCGCTGGCCGGTGGCATCGATCATTCGGCGGTGGATGACGTCGAGGCCGAGCACGCGCTGGAAGTGTTCATGGAGGCCTATGGCGCCAGTCATGAGCTGACCGTGGTCTATCCCGGCGTACGCGACACTCTCAAATGGCTGCACAAACAGGGCGTGGCCATGGCATTGATCACCAACAAGCCGGAGCGTTTTGTCGCGCCGCTGCTGGATCAGATGAAGATCGGCCGCTACTTCAAGTGGATCATCGGTGGCGATACGCTACCGCAAAAGAAACCCGACCCGGCGGCACTGTTCTTCGTGATGAAAATGGCCAACATCCCGGCCTCGCAATCGCTGTTCGTCGGCGATTCGCGCAGCGACGTGCTGGCGGCGAAAGCGGCGGGGGTCAAGTGCGTGGCGCTGAGCTACGGCTACAACCACGGTCGACCGATTGCCGAGGAATCCCCGGCACTGGTGATCGACGATCTGCGCAAGCTAATTCCCGGTTGCCTCGGTACAGCCGCTGAGATAACGTTGCCCGACGCTTCTCAATCCCATTCTGGAAACGCCATCGTGGTGGTCACCCGCAAACTCTGGATGAAAGTCATCAAGGCCCTGGCCCGCTGGCGTTGGCGCGCCTGACTGATGCCTGGCCGGCTTGCCGGCGCGTTTGCACACCTGACTGATTTGCCCCTCACACCACGAGGCACCCCATGATCCGCGAAGAATTCCTGCGCCTGGCCGCTGACGGCTACAACCGCATTCCGTTGGCCTGCGAAACCCTGGCCGACTTCGACACCCCGCTGTCGATCTACCTGAAACTGGCCGACCAGCCAAACTCCTACCTGCTCGAATCGGTGCAGGGTGGCGAGAAATGGGGCCGTTACTCGATCATCGGCCTGCCGTGCCGCACCGTGCTGCGGGTGCACGACCATCACGTGAGCATCACCGTCGATGGCGTCGAGACCGAAAGCCATGACGTCGAAGACCCGCTGGCTTTCGTCGAAACCTTCAAGGCCCGCTACAACGTGCCGACCATCGCCGGTCTGCCGCGTTTCAACGGTGGCCTGGTCGGTTACTTCGGTTATGACTGTGTGCGTTATGTCGAGAAGCGTCTGGGCAAATGCCCGAACCCGGACCCACTGGGCGTGCCGGACATTCTGCTGATGGTTTCCGATGCAGTGGTGGTGTTCGACAACCTCGCCGGCAAGATGCACGCGATTGTCCTCGCCGATCCGGCGCAAGCCGATGCTTACGAGCAAGGCCAGGCGCAATTGCAGGCACTGCTGGAGAAACTGCGCCAGCCGATTACCCCGCGCCGTGGCCTGGATTTCAGCAAGCAACAAGCGGCTGATCCGCTGTTCCGCTCCAGTTTCACCCAGAGCGACTACGAAAAAGCCGTCGACACCATCAAGGAATACATCCTCGCGGGCGATTGCATGCAGGTCGTGCCGTCGCAGCGCATGTCGATCGACTTCAAGGCTGCGCCGATCGATCTGTACCGCGCCCTGCGTTGCTTCAACCCGACGCCGTACATGTACTTCTTCAACTTCGGCGACTTCCACGTCGTCGGCAGTTCGCCGGAAGTGCTGGTGCGGGTCGAAGACAACCTGATCACCGTGCGCCCGATTGCCGGCACTCGTCCACGCGGAGCCACCGAAGAGGCGGATCTGGCGCTGGAAGAGGATCTGCTGTCGGACGACAAGGAGATCGCCGAGCACTTGATGCTGATCGACCTTGGTCGTAACGACACTGGCCGGGTTTCGGAAATCGGCTCGGTGAAACTCACCGAGAAAATGGTCATCGAGCGCTATTCCAACGTGATGCACATCGTCTCCAACGTCACCGGCCAGTTGAAGGCCGGGCTGACCGCGATGGACGCGCTGCGGGCGATTCTGCCGGCGGGCACCTTGTCCGGCGCACCGAAGATCCGTGCGATGGAAATCATCGACGAACTGGAGCCAGTCAAGCGTGGCGTGTATGGCGGTGCGGTCGGTTACTTTGCCTGGAACGGCAACATGGACACAGCGATTGCGATTCGTACCGCGGTGATCAAGAACGGCGAACTGCACGTGCAGGCCGGTGGCGGCATCGTTGCCGACTCGGTGCCGGCGCTGGAGTGGGAAGAAACCCTGAACAAACGCCGCGCGATGTTCCGCGCCGTGGCCCTGGCTGAGCAGACCCCGGAAAGCTGAGTCCACACAATCCCCCTGTGGGAGCGGGCTTGCTCGCGAATACGGGCTGGCATTCAAAATGGATGTCGGCTGATACACCGCTTTCGCGAGCAAGCCCGCTCCCACATTGTGTTGTGATCAGCCATAAAAAAACGCGGCGCCTGTGAGGGCGCCGCGTTTTTTATGCCAGCAGATCAGAAATCGAGACTGACCCCGACGTTCACCCCCTGCTGGGTAAAGTCATCATCCTTGCGCACGTTGTAGCTGGCGCGCAACGCCAAATCCTGCGTGAGCTTATGGCTCACGCCCAGGTTCAGGCGATTGAGGTTGGTCTGCGGCTCGTAGCCTTCGAGCGTGAAACGGTTGCCCGGCAGGCTGTTGAGGTTGATGGTCAGATCCTGGCGGTCGTCGTTGTACTCACGTTCGTGAGCGAACTCACCGAACACTTCAGTCTGCGCGGTGATCTGGTACTTGCCCTGGATACCCACGCCCAGACGCCGCGAGTTGCGCGACTGGTCATCGAAGGTCAGCGCTGTGGAATCCGCGCCTTTTTCCGAGTAGCCATCGACTTCGGTCTTGCCAAAGTCGGCGCTGACGAACGGCGACAGGTGCCACGGGCTGCTGGCCTGCTGCGCGATGTCGTAGCCGAGGCGGCCGCTGATCGCCAGCACGTAACCGTCGGTATCGCCTTTCTCTCCGCGCTCGTTGACCCCAAGCTGGAATTTACGCTTGAGGCTGTCGTAGTCGAGTTTGCCGGCGGTCATCGCCAGATCGCCCCACCAGCGGTTTTGCTGATACTGGGCGAACGCGGTGCCCATGTAGGAGTTGAGTTTGTATTCGGAGTCTGCGTCGCCGGCTTCGAGTTTCTGGTGGTAGAGACCCGCGGCCAGACCGACCCGCCAGGCTTCGTTGACGCGATAGCTGCCGCCGATGTTCAGGTTGTAGCCGTTGCCGTCGGCACTGGCGGCGCTGTGTTGGCCGTCGAAGTCCTGATGTTGACCGCCGCCGGCAACGATGGCGCGCCATTGGCCCACGGCTTGCCAGTTTTCCCAATCGGCCAGCCATTGATTGCGCAGTTCATCCTGATGCGCGCGCAACGAACCCTGGGCCATTTCCGGCAGCAGGGTCAGCTCCCAAGGGGCGGCGAGCAGCGAGTAGGCGTAGTCGGCAATCAAGCGCTGGCCGGCTTCGGTCGGGTGCACTGCGTCGTTGTAGATCAGCTTGGTCGGATCCGGCGTAGCGCTGTTGATGCCGTATCGGGCGTTCTCGGTGCAACTGTTGCCGCTGAAGCAGGTGGCCGTCAGGTTCTGGTCGGTCGCGAGGCCGAACTGCGCCGGGTTGGCGAACGCTTCTTTGAGCAGCACCGGGATGTTCAGCGGGATGATTTCGGCGTTGATGCCCTGCAACTGCTTGACCAGCTCGGTGTTGAACTGGGCGCTGAGCTGCGAGGTGAAACCCTGCAGCGGCGAGCCGTTGATGGCCGGGGTCAGGCCGATGTCCGGCAGCAGCCAGACCATGATGTATTTGGCGCCGGCGCCTTGCAGCGTGCGGGCGCTGTCGGCCAGGCGATCGGCTGCGGCGCTGGCCTGATCGAGACTGAGTACGCGGCCTTGAAGGAAATCGTTGCCGCCCCCCGACAGGTAATACAGCGCGTTCGGGTCGGCACGGAAGCCGTTCGACGGCAGGTAACCGCTGCGGGTGCGTTCGCCGGTGGCGGACTGGGTGGTGATCGAGTCGAGGATCTGGTCGGTACGGTAACCGCCCACCGCCCAGTTGTTGCCATCGGCCAGACCTTCACCGGCGCGCACGGCCGAGGACGAGGAGGCGGTCTGGTCGGGGCTGAAACCGAGTTTGCCGCCGATGATCTGGGTGGCGTTGAGGTCACGGTTTTCTCCGGTGCCGTCCTTGTACAGCGGGCCGGTGCGGTTGGTGTAGCGCTGCGTGGCGCCGGCCGGGCCGCCGCTGTCCTTGAAGGTCCCGGCATCGTTCAGGCTGTCGCCGAAGACGATGAAGTTGGAGTAGGGCGCGGGTGCTGCGTACGCCTGGGCGCAAGCCATGGCGAGCAGGCAACCGGCGAGCGGTACAAACAACGTCTGTTTGATCATGAGCAAGTCCGTTTATTTATTGTTGTAGGTGAACGAAACGACAGTACCAAAAACTCCCGGCGTTTTGCCATCGGTCGCGAAGCCTCCCTTAGTTTTGTCCCCCGTCAGCCCCGCCATATTGCACGCTCCGTCCAGCTAAGTTACTGTGCCGGAACGTATGAACGAGACCTTCCCCGTGTTGATCGTCAGCAAACTTCTGGATCAAGTCATCAAGGCACACGCCCGTTGGCGTTGGCGCGCCTGAATCTTTTCTGCCGGCCCGGCCGGATCTGTATCGCTTTGCCTTCCTTACCCGTTTGAAATGCCGCTGTGCCGACGCCACCTGCGCGTCCGACATCGTGCAGCGCCCTGCGGGCAAGTCATTCGAAGGCTGTCTTCAAGTCAGAATTCAAGAGGTTCGAAACGCCATGTTGCTGATGATCGACAACTACGACTCCTTTACTTACAACGTTGTGCAGTACCTCGGCGAGCTGGGTGCCGAGGTCAAAGTCGTGCGCAACGACGAACTGACCGTCGCCGAAATCGAAGCGCTCAACCCCGAGCGCATCGTGGTCTCGCCAGGCCCGTGCACGCCGACCGAAGCCGGCATTTCCATCGAAGCCATCAAGCATTTCGCCGGCAAATTGCCGATCCTCGGCGTCTGCCTCGGCCATCAATCGATTGGCCAAGCGTTCGGCGGCGATGTCGTGCGTGCCCGTCAGGTGATGCACGGTAAGACTAGCCCGGTATTCCATGAGGACAAGGGCGTTTTTGCCGGTCTGAATCATCCGCTGACGGTTACCCGCTACCACTCGCTGATCGTCAAGCACGATACTTTGCCCGAGTGCCTGGAACTGACCGCGTGGACGCAGCACGATGATGGTTCAGTCGACGAAATCATGGGCCTGCGGCACAAGACCCTGAACATTGAGGGCGTACAGTTCCACCCTGAGTCGATCCTGACCGAGCAGGGCCATGAACTGTTTGCCAACTTCCTCAAACAAACCGGCGGCACGCGCTAAGGACTTCCCATGAACATCAAGACAGCCCTGAGCCGTATCGTCGAACACCTCGACCTCAGCACCGAAGAAATGCGCGACGTGATGCGCGAAATCATGACCGGTCAATGCACCGAGGCGCAGATCGGCGCATTCATGATGGCCATGCGCATGAAGAGCGAGAGCATCGATGAAATCGTCGGCGCCGTTTCGGTGATGCGTGAGCTGGCCGATCAGGTCGAACTCAAGACCCTCGACGGCGTGGTCGATGTGGTCGGCACAGGCGGTGACGGTGCGAACATTTTCAACGTGTCGACGGCGTCCGCGTTTGTCGTCGCGGCAGCCGGTTGTACCGTGGCCAAGCACGGCAACCGCGCGGTATCGGGCAAGAGCGGCAGCGCCGACCTGCTGGAAGCAGCCGGCATTTACCTGAACCTGACGCCGGTACAGGTCGCCCGTTGCATCGACAATGTCGGCATCGGTTTCATGTTTGCCCAGACTCATCACAAAGCCATGAAGTACGCCGCTGGCCCGCGTCGCGATCTCGGCCTGCGTACGCTGTTCAACATGCTCGGCCCGCTTACGAATCCGGCCGGTGTCAAACATCAGGTGGTGGGCGTGTTTACCCCTGCGCTGTGCCGGCCGTTGGCCGAAGTCTTGCAGCGCCTGGGTAGCAAACATGTGCTGGTGGTGCATTCGAAGGACGGTCTGGACGAGTTCAGTCTTGCCGCGCCTACCTTTGTCGCTGAACTGAAGAACAACGAGATCACTGAGTATTGGGTCGAGCCGGAAGATCTGGGCATGAAGAGCCAGAGCCTGCACGGTCTGTCGGTCGAAGGCCCGGAAGCGTCGTTGGCGCTGATTCGCGATGCGCTGGGCAAGCGCAAGACCGAGAACGGCCAGAAGGCTGCCGAAATGATTGTGCTCAATGCCGGTGCGGCGCTGTACGCGGCTGACCTGGCGACCAGTCTCAAAGAAGGCGTGGCGCTTGCGCACGATGCTCTGCACACCGGTCTTGCTCGGGAAAAACTCGAGGAGTTGGGTGCCTTTACCGCGGTATTCAAAGTGGAGAATGAGGGATGAGTGTACCGACGGTTCTGGAAAACATTCTGGCGCGCAAAGTCCAGGAAGTCGCCGAGCGTAGCGCTCGCGTCAGCCTGAGCGAGCTGGAAAGTCTGGCCAAGGCGGCCGATGCACCCCGTGGTTTTGCCCAGGCATTGCTGGCGCAGGCCAAGAAGAAGCAGCCGGCGGTGATCGCCGAAATCAAAAAGGCTTCGCCGAGCAAAGGCGTGATCCGCGAGAACTTCGTGCCTGCCGACATTGCCAAGAGCTATGAGAAGGGTGGTGCGACCTGTCTGTCCGTACTGACCGATATCGACTACTTCCAGGGCGCTGATGTCTACCTGCAACAGGCCCGCGCCGCGTGCAAACTGCCTGTAATTCGCAAGGACTTCATGATCGATCCGTACCAGATCGTCGAAGCCCGCGCGCTGGGCGCCGACTGCGTGCTGTTGATCGTCTCCGCACTGGACGACGTGAAAATGGCTGAGCTGGCCTCGGTGGCCAAAGGCGTGGGTCTCGATGTGCTGGTGGAAGTGCACGATGGCGATGAGCTGGAACGCGCACTGAAAACCCTCGACACGCCGCTGGTCGGGGTCAACAACCGCAACCTGCACACCTTCGACGTCAGCCTGGAAACCACCCTCGACCTGCTGCCGCGCATCCCGCGCGACCGTATGGTGATTACCGAGAGCGGCATCCTCAACCGTGCCGATGTCGAGTTGATGGAAATCAGCGACGTTTATGCGTTCCTGGTGGGCGAAGCGTTCATGCGCGCGGAAAGCCCGGGCACCGAACTGCAGCGCCTGTTCTTCCCGGAGCGTGGCGTTCCGGTCAGTGGTTCGACTCTCGACTGATTGCCGTTAGACCGAGTCGACCCCTTCGCGAGCAAGCCCGCTCCCACATTTGGAATGCATTTCCCCCTGTGGGAGCGGGCTTGCTCGCGAAAGGGCCTTCAAATTTCCCGAAGATTTACGATCTGCCGGAGTTCTCCATGTCGCTGCCAACCCCCCTGACCATCGAAGCCGGCCTCAAGGCCGAGCAAGACCTGTTGGCCTCGATCTGCGCCGGCGACGCCGAATTCGGCCTGCTGTTCTGGCAACCGAGCGATTGCGCTCTGGTCATGCCGCGCCGGCTCAATCGTCTGCCCGGTTTTGACCACGCCTGTGAAGTCTCCGCTGCTGCCGGCTGGCCAGTCTTGCTGCGGGAAACCGGCGGTGAACCGGTCCCGCAATCCGCTTCAACCATCAACATCGCATTGGTTTACGCCCCGCCCCGCAGCGAGGGCGATCTGAACCGCATCGAAACCGGTTACCGGCGCCTGTGTGATCCGATCTGTGAATTGCTCGATGAGTTGGGTGGTGTGTCGTCGTTGGGCGAAATCGACGGCGCGTTCTGCGACGGTCGTTTCAACGTCAATCTCGACGGCCGCAAGATGGTCGGCACCGCTCAGCGCTGGCGCCAGAGTCAGGGCGGGCAGCGTCCGGTGGGGCTGGTGCACGGGGCGATGCTGATGGATAACGAGCGCGAGTCGATGGTTGCAGCGGTCAATCGCTTCAACGAGGCTTGCGGTCTGGAGCAGCGGGTGCGCGCCGAAAGCCACATCGCCCTGCATGAGAAGTTCGTCGCGCCAACGGCTTTGGCGCGTCTGGATGAGCTGTTTCGTCTGATGCTGGCGCAGGTCTACAGCGCCTGATTTTGTGCGCTTAGCGCGTGCCGAAGACCACCATGGTCTTGCCTTTCACATCGACCAGGTTGCGTTCTTCAAGATCCTTGAGCACGCGACCGACCATCTCCCGCGAACAACCGACAATCCGGCCGATTTCCTGACGGGTCACCTTGATCTGCATGCCGTCCGGGTGGGTCATCGCGTCGGGCTGCTTACACAGCTCCAGCAGGCAGCGGGCCACGCGACCGGTAACGTCGAAGAACGCCAGGTCGCCGACCTTGCGCGTGGTATTGCGCAGACGTTGGGCGATTTGTCCGCTGAGGACGTAAAGAATGTCTGGATCCTGCTGCGACAGTTCGCGGAACTTCACGTAGCTGATTTCGGCGATTTCGCATTCGACCTTGGCCCGCACCCATGCGCTGCGTTGCTGTTCTTGGCCTGCCTGTTCGAACAGACCCAGCTCGCCGAAGAAGTCCCCGGCGTTGAGGTAGGCGATGATCATTTCGCGGCCGTCGTCATCTTCGATCAAGATGGTGACCGAACCTTTGATGATGAAGTACAGCGTGTCCGAGCGATCGCCGGCGCAGATGATGTTGCTCTTGGCCGCATGGCGACGGCGCTGGCAATGCATCAACAGCTTGTCGAGGTTCTTGATTTTGGGTGTGGGGGTAATAGCAACCATGGTTGTATCCCGAAAAGACTGCACGGTGATGTTTGATTTTTTTATGAGGCGTTGAAGGCGGTCGCTACACAGGCTGACAATTGGCGCCAGCGAATTGGCGCCAGCTTACCAGACACTTCGTCGAAAATTCGAGAAATTACCTACGCAGCTGAGGCATCCGTCCTAGGAACGCCGGGCGCTGCCAGAGCAAAGGCCTGTGCTAAGCTGGCGACCCTTTTTTCTACAGTGGAGTCTTGGCGATGAAGGCACGCATCCAATGGGCTGGCGAAGCCATGTTCCTCGGCGAATCCGGTAGCGGACATGTTGTGGTCATGGACGGACCGCCGGACGCCGGTGGTCGTAATCTGGGTGTTCGCCCGATGGAAATGCTCCTGCTGGGCGTTGGCGGTTGCAGCAACTTCGACGTGGTCAGCATCCTGAAGAAGTCGCGTCAGGCGGTTGAAAGCTGCGAAGCGTTCCTCGAAGCCGAGCGCGCGACCGAAGATCCGAAGGTGTTCACCAAGATCCACATGCACTTCGTGGTCAAGGGCCGTGGCCTGAAAGAAGCCCAGGTCAAGCGCGCCATCGAACTGTCTGCCGAGAAGTATTGCTCGGCCTCGATCATGCTCGGCGCGGCCGGCGTGGCGATCACTCACGATTATGAAATCGTCGAGCTCGGTTGAATCGACATTCAACTATCATAAAAGCAGTGCAGACTCTGGCGATCCCTCGCTGACGTCTGCATAATGCGCCACTTTTTTCAGGGCAGTGATCGGTCAACCGACGGATCGTCCGCCTGAACAGATAACCAAAATCGCCATCGCGAAGAGGTGTTAACCGTCCTACGCAGGTGCGTTGTTCGCACTTGACGGGCATGCTTGATCACGCGGCTGCGCCGCATACATAGAGAGTTTTTAACGGTGAAAAGCAAACTCAAGCTCCACGGGTTCAATAACCTGACAAAGACCTTGAGCTTCAACATCTATGACATCTGCTACGCGGAAACCCCGCAAGACCAGCAGGCTTACGTCGAGTACATCAATCAAGAGTACAACGCCGAACGCCTGACGCAGATCCTCACGGAAGTTGTCGAAATCATTGGTGCCAACATTCTGAACATCGCGAGTCAGAACTATGAGCCTCAGGGTGCCAGCGTCACGATTCTGATCTCGGAAGAGCCGGTGACCCCGACTGACAGCCAGATCGAAGAGTCCCCGGGTCCATTGCCCGAAATCATCCTTGCCCACCTCGACAAGAGTCACATCACGGTGCATACCTATCCGGAAATCCATCCGGACGCCGGTATTGCGACGTTCCGTGTGGACATCGACGTGTCGACCTGTGGTGTCATTTCACCGCTTAAAGCGCTCAACTTCCTCATTCACCAGTTCGATTCGGACATCGTGACTGTGGATTACCGTGTGCGCGGCTTCACCCGTGACGTTGAAGGCAACAAGCACTTCATCGACCACGAGATCAACTCGATCCAGAACTACCTTTCCGAAGACACTCGCGACGCGTACCAGATGACCGACGTGAACGTGTACCAGGAAAACCTGTTCCACACCAAAATGCTGCTGAAGAACTTCGAACTGGATAACTACCTGTTCGGCGACGCCACCAGCAACCTGTCCTCCGAGCAGCGTGCTCAGGTGACCGAGCGTGTGAAACACGAAATGCTGGAAATCTTCTACGCGCGCAACATGCCGGCGTAAGATTCCCGGGCACAAAAAAGGCGACTACCGTGCGGTAGTCGCCTTTTTTATTACCGAAACAGAACCCTGTGGGAGCGAGCTTGCTCGCGAAGGGGCCCTGCCAGACAACACTGAAGTCAGATCCTGTAGGTACTCTTGGTCATCACCTTCGCCAACAGACTCATCCCGAACTTCACCGGCGCCGGAAAACGGAAACCACCCGCATCCAGTGCACTCTCCGCATGATGCTCTTCATCAATGCGCATCTGTTCCAGAATCGCCCGGGACTTTTCGTCCTCGGCCGGCAATTGTTCCAGGTGCTCGTTCAAGTGTTTGCACACCTGATGCTCGGTGGCCGCGACGAAGCCAAGGCTGACCTTGTCACTGATCAGACCAGCTACAGCGCCGATGCCGAACGACATTCCATAGAACAGCGGATTGAGCACGCTGGTATGGCTGCCCAGTTGATGGATGCGCTGTTCGCACCACACCAGGTGATCGATTTCTTCTTCGGCGGCGTGCTCCATGGCAGCACGCACCTGCGGCAACTTGGCGGTCAGCGCCTGCCCCTGATACAGCGCCTGGGCGCAGACTTCACCGGTGTGGTTGATGCGCATCAGGCCGGCGACGTGGCGGGTGTCTTCATCGCTCATCTGCACATCCGGCTGCACGATGGCAGGCGACGGACGGTACGGCTGGCCGCTGAAAGGCAGCAGGGTACGCATCGCGGCATCGGCTTGCAGCAGAAGACGGTCAATCGGCGAGTAGTGACGTTGGGTAGTCATGCTGACCTCCGGGAAAAATCTCGACCGCCAGTTTAACCGAATCGGCCGGGGAAGGTTTGCGCTGGGTCATTTGCCACGCGGTCATGCTTTTGGTGGAAGCGGGCTTGCTCGCGAAGGCGTCGGCATCTTCAGAATATCAATGTCAGACACTCCGCTTTCGCGAGCAAGCCCGCTCCTACAGGGGCGGATGCAGTGAATCAGCCCGGCGGCCAGTTCATCTGGCGCTGACCAAGTACGTGCATATGAATGTGATAGACGGTCTGGCCACCTTTTTCATTGCAGTTCATCACCACCCGGAAGCCTTCCTCGCAGCCCAGCTCCAGTGCCAGACGCTGGGCAGTGAACAGGATGTGCCCGGCCAGTGCCTTGTCGTCTTCGGTCAGGTCGTTGAGGGTGCGCACCGGTTTCTTCGGGATCACCAGAAAATGCACCGGTGCCTGAGGGGCGATGTCGTGGAACGCCAGAACCTGGTCGTCCTCGTAAATGATCTTGGCCGGGATCTCCCGGTTGATGATCTTGGTGAACAGAGTATCCACTGCTGTTTTCTCCGTTGTGGGGGCTGGCCTGAGTGTACTCATGGGAAATGACCCCGCCCAGTGTTTTGCCGTAGGACAGTTCAGCGCGGGCAGTAAGCCTTGTTGACCATGCCGACGATGGTGCGATTGAGCCAGCGCGAGCCGAGGCGTGGCAGGAAGGCCAGCCACCGGTTGCGTCGTCCCGGAATGATGATGGCGCGGTTTTTCTCCAGTGCACGCACGGTGTACAGCGCGACTTCCTCGGGACTCATCAGCAGTTTGCTGTCCTTGAGTTTGTCGCTGTTGAGCTGCGCGGTGCGGAAGAATGCGGTGCGGGTCGGGCCGGGGCAAAGTACCGAGACTTTGACCGCGCTCTGTTTCAGTTCAACCCGCAGCGCTTCGGAGAAGTGCAATACGTAAGCCTTGCTGGCGTAGTAAGTGCTCATCCACGGGCCGGGATTGAACGCCGCCACCGAGGCGACGTTGAGGATCTGTCCGCCGCCCTGCAGCGCCATGCTGTTGCCGATGGCGTGGCACAGGCGGGTGAGGGCGAGGATGTTGACTTCGATCAGATCCTGCTCGGTCATCCAGTCTTGGGCGAGGAACGGGCCGCAGGTGCCGATGCCGGCGCAGTTGACCAACAGATCGATCTGCCGGTCGCCTTCTTCCAGTTCCAGCAGGAAGCCGGACAAGCGCAATGGCTCGCCCAGGTCGCAGGCGCGGAACAACACCTCCACGCCAAAGCGCTGGGTCAGTTCGATCGCGATACTTTCCAGCTGATCACGCTGGCGGGCCACCAGAATCAGGCTGCGGCCGCGCCGGGCCAGCGCTTCAGCCAGGGCCAGGCCGATGCCGCTGGAGGCGCCAGTGATCAGAGCGTAACGGGTCATGCAATTCTCCATCGCAACAGCTCCGCGCCAGCGACGCAGGTGTCACGGCGGGGAGCGTTGTTCATTCTTTCGCAGAGTCTACAGGGGCCGGGGCCGCTTCGGCTGCATCGTCCACGGAATTCGCCGGTTCAGTCTCGACCTCGACTTCATCGGTGGTGACCGAGCCGCTTTCGTAGCTGCTCTCAAGGTTGCTTTCGTATTCCTGCTGAATGGCCGAGATGCCGCCGAGCATGCCACCGGCAAATACCAGGGCGAAGAACACGATCCACAACGAGCACAGCACTTTGACCGCGGTGCTGTTGGGTGGCGGTGGCGGGCCGTAGCGGTTGGCGCCGGTGTTGCCCGGCACGACCATGATCACCAGCGGGAAGAAGCTGCCCACGAACGGCACCAGGTTCAGCAGCCACAGCCAGCCGGACCAGCCGATATCGTGCAGGCGCTGTACGCTGAACAGAATGCTGACAATGATGAAGCCGAGGAACAGGAAGAACGCGAATATCCCGCCAATGATCAGGCCGGTGGTGGAGTCGCCACTGACCAGTCCGAGAGCGAGCAGGGCGAATATGCCCACGATCGGCAGGGTCACCAGGCTCAGTACCATCGTCCAGGCCAGAAACCGCAGGCGACCGATCCGGCCTTCGACGCTGAAGGGCTTGAGCACTGCGAATGCTGGCAGGTTTTCGCCGACATTGGCCCGAGGTGGCGCATAGGGTGATGCGGGTTCGTTGAAAGTCGCCGGTTGTTCATGCACGTCCGACAGACTCAGTTCGATCGCCGTTTCGCTTTCGATCCGTGCATCGATCCCGGTCTTGCTCAGTGCTTGCAGATAAGTCTGCGCATCGCTGTGGGTCAGGTCGCGTTTGAGGGCGACGGTGCTGCCGTTGAACAGGCGCTCGATGGCGGCAACATCGCTTTTGAACAGGGCCGCCAGATTGAGCTTGGCGGTGGTGAGATCGACGCCGGGCTGCAGAGCACCGTCGAAAACGATCTTGTAACGAGGTTCGCTCATGGTCGGGGCATCCTTGTCGCGAATCAATTGAAAGTCAGCAAGTGTAAGGCCAGTCGGTCGATCACTGGCCTGATTTTTCTCAGCGCGGCCAGCGTTTGGGCAATTGCGCCGCGCGTTCCTGCGCCTGACGATATTCCGCGTCGAGCCGGGCGATCAACTGGTCGACGCTCGGCAGGTCGTCGATCTGGCCTACGCCCTGGCCGGCCGACCACACGGTCTTCCAGGCCTTGGCTTCATCGTTGATCGGTTTGAGCTTGTCACCGAAATTGACTTCGCCCTTGCCTTGCAGCGCGGCCATGTCGAAACCCGCCGCCTCCAGGCTCTGGCGCATGAAGCTGGCCGGTACTCCGGAGACTGCAGGAGTATGAATGATGTCCGCCGCCTTGGCCGTCAGCAGCATGTCCTTATAGGCATCAGGCGCATGACTTTCGGTGGTGCCGATAAATCGCGTACCGAAGTAGGCCAAATCCGCGCCGAGCAGCTGTGCGGCCAAAATCTCATGGCCGTGGTTAAGACATCCGGCAAGCAACAGGGTTTTATCGAAGAATTCACGGATCTCGGCGATCAGTGCAAACGGACTCCAGGTGCCGGCATGGCCGCCGGCGCCCGCCGCGACGGCGATCAAGCCGTCGACTCCGGCTTCGGCGGCTTTCTCGGCATGCCGGCGCGTGGTCACGTCGTGGAACACCAGTCCACCATAGCTGTGCACGGCATCGACCAGTTCCTTCACTGCGCCGAGGCTGGTGATGACAATCGGCACCTTGTGCTCGACGCAGATGTTCAGATCCGCCTGCAGGCGTGGATTGCTGTTGTGCACGATCAGGTTCACTGCATACGGCGCCGGGTTGTCCAGTGTCGCCAGGCCCGCTTCAATCTGCTCCAGCCAGGCCTTGAAGCCGCTGCTTTCACGCTGGTTCAGCGCCGGGAAGCTGCCAACCACGCCGTTACGGCAGCAGGCGAGCACCAGCTCCGGGTTGGAGATCAGGAACATCGGCGCCGCCACTACCGGCAAGCGCAGACGTTGTTCGAGCAGAGCGGGCAACGACATTGGAAATCCCCCGAGGTGTGATGCTGTTATGAAGTTAGAACGGCTTGACCACGACCAGAATTACGATAGCCAGCAATATCAGAACCGGCACTTCATTGAACCAGCGATAAAAGACATGGCTGCGGGTGTTCTCGCCACGGGCGAAGCGTTTTACCTGCGCGCCGCACATGTGGTGGTAGCCGATCAGCAAGACAACCAGGGTCAGCTTGGCGTGAATCCAGCCGCCCATGCTGAAGATGCCCGGATTGAGGTAGATCAGCCAGCCGCCGAAGATCAGCGTGGCGATCATCGCCGGGCCCATGATGCCGCGATACAGCTTGCGCTCCATGAGGCTGAAGCGTTCCTTGCTGATCGCGTCTTCACTTTGCGCGTGATAAACGAACAGCCGCGGCAAGTAGAACAGCCCGGCAAACCAGCACACGACACTGACGATGTGAAACGCTTTGATCCACAGATAGAACATTTTTGGTTATTCCCAGGTTCACGGTAGCCGGGATAGTAGAGGCTTGAGCGTCCGCACGTCACCTTGATGGTTGTCGCAGGGGCGCGCGGCCCCTATTATCGACGGCTTTCCAGTGGGTTCGTTGAGGGCAGGTTTATGGTCAAGGTCGGTATCGTCGGCGGCACGGGTTACACCGGTGTCGAACTGCTACGTCTGTTGGCACAGCATCCGCAGGCAGAAGTGGTGGTAATCACTTCCCGATCCGAGGCCGGTCTGGCCGTGGCTGACATGTACCCGAACCTGCGCGGTCACTACGACGGTCTGGCGTTCAGCGTGCCGGACATCAAAACCCTGGGTGCGTGCGACGTTGTGTTCTTCGCCACCCCGCACGGCGTTGCCCATGCGTTGGCCGGTGAACTGTTGGCGGTGGGCACCAAGGTCATCGACCTGTCAGCGGACTTCCGGTTGCAGGACGCTGAAGAATGGGCCAAATGGTACGGACAGCCACACGGTGCGCCGGCGTTGCTGGACGAGGCGGTCTACGGCCTGCCGGAAGTCAATCGCGAGCAGATCAAGAAGGCGCGTCTGATCGCCGTACCGGGTTGCTATCCAACCGCCACACAGTTGGGTTTCCTGCCGCTGCTTGAAGCGGGTCTGGCTGATACTTCGCGTCTGATCGCTGACTGCAAATCCGGCGTCAGCGGTGCTGGTCGCGGTGCTTCTGTAGGCTCGCTGTATTCCGAGACGTCGGAAAGCATGAAGGCTTATGCGGTGAAAGGTCACCGTCATCTGCCGGAAATTCGCCAGGGTCTGCGTCGCGCTGCCGGTAAGGATGTCGGTCTGACCTTCGTCCCGCACCTGACCCCGATGATTCGTGGCATTCATTCCACGCTCTACGCGACCGTGGTTGATCGTTCGGTGGATCTGCAGGCACTGTTCGAAAAGCGTTATGCCAACGAGCCGTTCGTCGACGTGATGCCGGCCGGCAGCCATCCGGAAACCCGCAGCGTGCGTGGCGCAAACGTCTGCCGCATCGCTGTACATCGTCCGCAGGATGGTGATCTGGTGGTGGTGCTGTCGGTGATAGACAACCTGGTCAAAGGCGCGTCGGGTCAGGCGGTGCAGAACATGAACATTCTGTTCGGCCTGGATGAGCGCTTCGGCCTGTCCCACGCAGGCATGCTGCCGTAACACGTTCGGTAACACAGCAAAAAGGCCCGTTAAACGGGCCTTTTTGCATTCTGGGCAGTTGGTCGGGTTTATTGATATACCGTAACAATAGTTGACCGATTTTCTAGGACAAGCGGATAATGCGCGTCATCACGCATTATGGCGGCGTAACGCCGGGAGATAGTCAGCATGAGCGTCGAATCCTTCACCCCCACGGCTTTGCAATTCACCCAAGGTGCTGCGCACAAGGTGAAGAGCCTGGTCGATGAAGAGGGGAATGATCGCTTGAAGCTGCGCGTATTCGTTACGGGCGGCGGTTGTTCGGGGTTTCAGTACGGCTTCACCTTCGATGAAGATGTGGCCGAGGACGACACCATCGTCGAGCGCGAAGGCGTGAGTCTGGTGGTCGATCCGATGAGTTTCCAGTACCTGGCGGGTGCCGAAGTGGACTATCAGGAAGGTCTGGAAGGTTCGCGCTTCGTGATCAAGAACCCGAACGCCACCACGACCTGTGGTTGCGGCTCTTCGTTCTCGATCTGATCGCACCTCGCTGCGCACAACAAAACGCCGCAGAGCCTTACGGTTCTGCGGCGTTTTTTGTTGCTGGCGTTTTATTCAGTTGGGATAGATGGCGCCGAGTACCCGCAGGCCTTTGGCGCCGGTGACGCTCGGGCGATTGGCGGCAATGCCTTCGAGGCAGCAATGGGCCAGCCAGGCGAAGGCCATTGCCTCGACCCAGTCCGGATCGACGCCGTGAGTGGCGGTGCTGGCGACGGTGGCGTTAGGCAGCAGGTCGGCAAGACGTTTCATCAGCGTAGCGTTGTGAGCGCCGCCGCCGCAGACCAACATTTCCCGCGTATCGGATTGAGCGCTTTGCAGCGACTCGACGATGGTCTGCGCCGTCAGTTCGAGCAGCGTTGCCTGAACGTTTTCAGCAGCGAAGCTCGGCAAACTTGAGAGGTGGTGCTCCAGCCACGGCAGGTTGAACACTTCCCGGCCAGTGCTCTTCGGGCCTTTGGTCACGAAGAACGGGTCGCCGAGCAGAGCTTTCAGCAAGACTGGCTCGACCGTGCCGGTGGCTGCCCACTGGCCGTTGCGATCATAGTTCTCGCCGCGTTGCTGATGAATCCAGGCATCCATCAGCACATTCCCAGGGCCGCAGTCGAAACCGGCTACAGGCCTGGTCGGTTCTATCAGACTGAGATTGCTGAAACCGCCGACATTCAGGACTGCGCGGTTGCCGTTACGCTCTTCGAACAAAGCCTCATGGAAGGCTGGCACCAGTGGGGCACCCTGACCGCCAGCAGCCACGTCGCGGCTGCGGAAGTCGCTAACCACGGTGATGCCGGTCAGCTCGGTCAGTAGTGCGGGATTGCCGATCTGCACTGTGAAGCCACGAGCGGGCTCATGGCGAATGGTCTGGCCATGGCTGCCGATTGCACGAATGGCCTCAGGCTTCAGTTGCTGCTGATCGAGGAGGGTATGGATGCCCTGTGCAGCGAGTTTGACCCAGTGCTGCTGGGCGATCGCCGAGCGGGCAATCTCGTCGGGGCCGCTGGCGCACAAGCCAAGCAGCTCGGCGCGCAGGGTTTCAGGCATGGGGATGTAAAGCGTGGCGATCAGTTTGATCGCCGAGGTCTGCTCGATCAGGGCGATGTCCAGCCCATCGAGACTGGTGCCGGACATCACGCCGATATAAAGAGCCATGGCTTAGCGCTTGCTCGAAGCCAGCATGGTGGCCTTCTCTTGATCCATGCGCGCCATCAGCGGCTGGCTCTGCGCAAGGAAACGTGCGCGCTCGGACTTGGCGATCGGATCTGCCATCGGCAGCTTCTGGCCCAGTGGGTCGACGTGAACACCGTTGACCTGGAACTCATAGTGCAAGTGCGGTCCAGTGGACAGGCCGGTGGTACCAATGTAACCGATCACTTGGCCCTGCTTGACGCTGCCGCCGGTTTTCACGCCTTTGGCGAAGCCTTGCATGTGGCCATACAGCGTGCGGTAGGTGTTGCCGTGCTGGATGATCACCGTGTTGCCGTAGCCACCGCGGCGACCAGCCAACAGCACTTTACCGTCACCGGCAGCCTTGATTGGCGTACCGCGTGGCGCTGCGTAATCGACGCCTTTGTGGGCGCGGATCTTGTTGAGGATCGGGTGTTTGCGGCCCATGGAGAATTTCGAACTGATGCGGGCGAAGTCCACCGGGGTACGGATGAACGCCTTACGCATGCTGTTGCCATCAGCGGTGTAATAGCTGCTGTTGCCTTGTTTGTTGGTGTAACGCACGGCGGTGTAGGTCTTGCCGCGGTTGGTGAAGCGTGCAGACAGAATCGGGCCGGTGCCCACTGCCTTGCCGTTGACCACTTTCTGCTCGTAGATCACGTCGAATTCGTCACCTTGACGGATGTCCTGAGCGAAGTCGACGTCGTAGCCGAAGACGCTGGCCATATCCATGGTCAGGCTATGGGACAGGCCTGCACGGGCAGCGGATTGTGACAGGGAGCTATTGATCACGCCGTGCACGTAAGCCGTGCGAACGGTCGGCTTGGCTGTTACGCGGTTGAATGCGTAGCCCTTGTCATTCTTGGTCAGGGTAATGGTTTCGACGTCGCTTACCTTGCTGTGCAGGCTGGTCAGTTGGCCTTCCGGGTTCAATTCGAACTCCAGCTTCTGGCCGTGCTTGAGCTGGCTGAACTGTTTGGCTTGTTTGTCGCTGGCCAGCACTTCGTGCACAGCAGCGGCTGGCAGACCGACTTTCTCGAACAATGTAGAGAGCGTATCGCCTTTGGAGACGACGACTTCGCGGTGCCCCGGGGCTTTTGATTTCTCTGCAGCCGGAGCTGGGGCAGGTGCGGCTTCAGCGGTTTTCGGGGTTTCTTCGGTGCTGTTTTCGATCTGGGCGAAAGGTGAGGCTGCTGGCTCATTTGTGGCTTGAATCGCGTCAGCAGCGTCTTGATCTTGTGTCAGTTGTTCAGCAGGACTTTCCAGTTCCAGGCTCAGGGTCGTCTTTTTTGCTTCAACATCACTGGAAGGAAATACCAGGAGCGCCAGGCTGAGAAGGGCGGCGATTCCACTTGCGGCAAGCAGGTGGGTCTTCGGGTAAAGCGGTGGCGCTTTAGACGGTTCAGTGGTCATAAGTAATTTTGACTTTGAAAAAAGATGAATTGGAAAAGATGCATGACATGATGAAGATGAAATAACTGTATAAAATATAACCAAATCATCCCCGAAGCAAGTCTACAGACACCCTGTCTGCAGATTGGTGTCCGTGCGCCGGGCAAAACTTGTAATTGGTGCACGATCTTGTATGGTTGGTTCCCTTTGAATCTGAGCCTTGCGGGTCTGTTATGAAGTCGGTTGAAGAGCAGCTAGCGCTGATTAAACGTGGTGCGGAAGAACTATTGGTCGAGTCCGAGCTGATCGAGAAGCTCAAGCGCGGCCAGCCGCTGCGTATCAAGGCTGGTTTCGATCCAACCGCCCCGGATCTGCACTTGGGTCACACCGTGCTTATTAATAAGCTGCGCCAGTTCCAGGAATTGGGGCATCAGGTGATCTTCCTGATTGGTGACTTCACCGGGATGATCGGTGATCCAAGCGGCAAGAGCGCTACGCGTCCTCCTTTGACTCGCGAGCAGGTTTTGGAAAACGCCGAGACCTACAAGTCTCAGGTGTTCAAGATTCTGGATCCGGCGAAAACCGAAGTTGCGTTCAACTCCACCTGGATGGATCAGATGGGGCCGGCGGACTTTATTCGTCTGACTTCGCAATACACTGTCGCGCGTATGCTTGAGCGTGATGACTTCGATAAGCGTTACACCACCAATCAGCCGATCGCTATTCATGAGTTCCTCTATCCGCTGGTTCAGGGTTATGACTCGGTTGCTCTGCGCGCGGATGTCGAACTGGGCGGTACCGATCAGAAGTTCAACTTGCTGATGGGGCGTGAGCTGCAGCGTGGTTATGGTCAGGAAGCTCAGTGCATTCTGACCATGCCGTTGCTCGAGGGCCTGGATGGCGTGAAGAAGATGTCCAAGTCGTTGGGCAACTACGTGGGTATCCAGGAAGCGCCAGGTGTGATGTACGGCAAGCTGGTTTCGATTCCGGATGCGCTGATGTGGCGTTACTTTGAGCTGCTCAGCTTCCGTTCGATGGATGAGATCGATGCCTTCCGTGCGGATGTAGAGGCAGGGGCTAACCCGCGCGATATCAAGATCAAGCTGGCAGAAGAGATTGTCGCTCGCTTCCACGGTGAGGAGGCTGCCGCCAATGCGCATCGCGCTGCTGGTAACCGTATGAAGGATGGTGAGCTGCCGGATGATCTGCCGGAGATCGAACTGGTCTCTGCTGAAGATATGCCGATTGCGGCCGTCCTTAATAAGGCAGGGCTGGTGAAGAACTCGGCGGCTGCGCGTGATTTGTTGGCTTCCGGTGGTGTGCGTGTGGATGGTGAGGTGGTTGATCGCTCCTTTATATATGTGCTGGGCGCGACCCACGTTTGCCAGGCGGGCAAGAAGGCATTTGCACGCATCACGTTGAAATCTGAATAAAGTTGGATTTAGGGGTTGACGGCGAATTTTAGAAGTCTATAATTCGCCCCACTTCCGGCGCAGTCGAAACGGAAAACTCCTTGAGATTCAATGAGTTACGCAGTTTTCGACAGCGACTTGCTTCAGTTCATCGAAGCCTGGAAGGAGTTGAAAGAGCGGTGATGTTTGGCTCTTTTGACGGTTCGATCTTCTCGGTCGAAAGCGGAG